>CAZPVG010000012.1:0-82879 GCA_964589945.1 uncultured bacterium | reverse complement strand
CCGCCACCGCCGCCGCCCCGGCTCTCCGGCGAGAAGGTTTGCCCGCGGGGGACGCGGGGGCGCCGCGGCCGTGGGGGTGGCCTGCTCCTCGCCCGGGGCCCCGTCGCTCCCTTCCCGACCCGAGAGTCCCATCCCCGCGCTCTCGCCCCAGCGGCGGAGCAGGCCTCCCCCACGACGGCTGCCGGGAAGGTGGTGCGGGTACCGCGACGAGTGGCTGCGACCCCTCAGTGCTTCGTCGGGAGCGGATTCGCCTTCGACCACTCGACGGTGCGGCGGAGGCCTTCGCGGAACGTCACCTTGGGTTCCCAGCCGAGGATCTTCCTGGCGCGCGTCGCGTCGAGGTAGATGCGCTGCACTTCGCCCGGGCGCGCGGGCAGGTGGATCGCCTCGCCCGGGAAGCCGGTGATCGCCTTGAGTTCTCGGACGATGTCGTTGACCGACGTGCCGACGCCCGTGCCCAGGTTGACCCTCTCGCCGCTCCCCTTCGTGAGCGCGAGCACGTTCCCCTCGACCACGTCGTCCACGTAAAGGTAGTCGCGGACCGCGTGGCCGTCGCCGAAGATCTTGGGCGGCTGGCCGGCCAGCATGAGGCCGATGAAGATCGCGTTCACGCCGGCCTCGCCGTGGGGGTTCTGGCGCGGGCCGTAGACGTTCGGGTAGCGGAGCACCGTGTAGTCGAGCCCGTGGAGCAGCTTCCACAGGTAGAGGTAGTGCTCGACCGTGTGCTTGCTCGCGCCGTAGGGCGCTTCCGGGTTCACCGGGTGGTCCTCGGTCGCCGGCAGCTGCCGGCCCTCGCCGTAGAGCGCGCCGCCCGTCGAGGCGTAGACGAACTTGCGCACGCCGTGCGCGGTGCAGGCCTGCAGGAGCCCGATCGAGCCCAGCACGTTGACGCGGGCGTCGAAGACCGGGTCGGTGACCGACTTGCGGACGTCGATCTGCGCGGCGTGGTGGTCCACGACGTCGGGTCGGAAGTCCGCCACCGCGGCGTCCACCGCGATCGCGTCCGCGAGGTCGCCCTCGTAGAACTTCGCCTTCGGCGGCACGAACTCGCGGAAGCCGCTCGAGAGGTCGTCGAAGACGGCCACCTCGTGGCCCAGCGCGACGAAGCGGTCCGCCACGTTCGAGCCGATGAAGCCGGCGCCACCGGTCACCAGGATGCGCACGTCGGTCCTCCGTGGAAGCGCGCCGGGTCCCGGCGCGGGATCGCGCGCACGCTAAGGCGCGGCCGAATCCGGGCGCAAGCGCTCATGCAGCCTCGGCGCTTCGAGAAGAGGCGCCGAGCGAGGCCTCGATCCGCGCGGCCAGGGCCGCGGGCCGCCAGGCCTGCGCGGCCTCGCGGGCGTGTTCGCCCGCCTGTCGCGGCCCGTCCTCGCGGTCGAGCGCGCGGCCGAGGGCGCCGGCGATCCCCTCCGCGTCGCGCGGCCGCGCCCACAGGCAGCCCGTCGTCCCGAGCCAGTCCGCGATCGGCCCGGCGGCGGCGCCGACCGGCACGGGCGCCGTTCCGGCCGAGAGCGCGCGCAGGAGAAGGCCGCCCGAAACCGGCGCGTCGCCGGGCACCAGCACGGCCGCCGCGGTGACGAGCCACGCGACCTCGGCCTCGCGCGGGGCGGGCCCGACGAAGTGCGTGCGCACGTCCATGCCGGCCGCGCGGGCCAGCGACTCCAGCCGCCGGCGCGGATGGTCGAGCACGACGAGGTCCACCTCGTCGCGTCCGGCGGCCGCGGCGGCGAAGCCGTCGAAGGTCTCGCGCGCGGTCGCTTCGGAGAGCGGCGCGGGCACGAGCACGAACGGTCCGTCCCAGAGCGAGAGCCGCTGGCGCGAGGAGCGGGGCGCCTCGACGGCGCTCGCGCCGCACGGCGGCCCGAAGCCCGGCAGGGCGCGCAGCGGACCCGCGGCCGTTCCGGCGGGCGCATGCCCGGAAGGCCACCAGCGCGCCCCGGGGATACCCGCCAGCGCGGCGGCCGCGGTCCCGCCGCCCGGGGCGGCCCCGGCCCAGAGCACGAGCGGGGCACCGGAGTCGCGCACGCGCGCGGCGAGCGCACGCAGCCCGTTCGCGTTCGGCACCAGCGCCTCGGTGCCGGGCCCGGTCCGGCGATCGGCCGAGCGGTAGAGCAGGTCGTCGTCGGCGCGGCCGTCGAGGAGGACCACCTCCACGGTGCAGCCGGCCTTGCGCAGCGCGAGCGCGCGCGCGCGGGCGTCCGCGGGGGCGGCGCCGGTGGCGTCCAGGTGCTCGACGAGCAGGACGCGCGTCCTCGAGTTCAATCGTGCCTCGTGCGTGTGCCGCCGCGGCGTTCCCGGCGCGGCGGCGCCTGTCGCGGGGCGGCGCGCCTCGCGCCGGCCTGCCTGCGACGGCCCCGTCGCGGGCGCGGTCCCGAGTCGCCGGGCCGTCACCGGGTGCGACGCGACGCGCTCCGTTCCGTGGAGCGGGTCTTCCGTCCGGCCACCGGGGCCCAGGGGCGCGCGTCAGTGCGACGCGGCGCGGGGCGAGCCCTGGCGGCTCTCCGACTGCACCCGGCGCATCCACGCCAGGAACCGCAGCCGCTGGCGCACTTGCAAGTCGCAGTCCAGCACGATGGGCTCCGGAAGGGGTGGCGGAACCGGCAGGGGCGCCGGTTCGGCCACGACTTGCTCAGGCGGCTCGGCCGCGATCGGCAGGGTCGCCGCGAGGGCCGCGACGCGGGCCCCGAGGACCTCCAGCGAGACCTCGGGAACCTGCTTCAAGCCGATGCCGGAAAACGCGATACCGAGCCGGGTCGTGAGCTCGATCGCCCGCTCCGGCAGCCGGCCCACCGGGGCGGCCCACCAGCCCTCGAGCGGCCGGCCGGCGACCGAGTCGCCGAACTCGCGCGGGGTCGTGCGGTCCACGACCACGATCACCCGGCCAAAGTGCTGCCGGGCCTCGTCGAGGCACCGTCCAAGCCCTGCCCACGTCGCCGCCCGCGAGGAGCGCCCCCGGGCGAGCAGGTAGAAGCCGGGGCGCCCCGCGTACTGGACGAGCCCGAGGACCGGCATGGCGCCGTGGAGGCACTCCTCGAGGCCCCAGCGCGAGTCGCGGCGGAGCCGCTCGTGCAGCTTCGTGCCGCCCGCGTCCACGACGAGCACCCGCTCGCGGCGCGCGAGCGCGTGGGCCGCCAGCTCGAGCGCGGCCCGGACGGCGGCGACGGGCGACGGCCCCGCCACGACGTGCAGCCAGGGCGCCGCCTCGGCCGGGTCGCGCGCGGGCACGAACGGCGCGCGGCCGGGAGCGCGCACGGGACGGCCGCGCAGCCCGAGCCAGGCCGCGAGCAGCGCGACGAGCGCGCCGAGTCCGCCGCCGAGCAGGAGCAGGCGTGCCCATGGGCCCGGGAGCGGCCCGAGCTCGACGGGCGGCGGCGAGGCGGCCGCGACGAGCGGCGCGTACGGGTCACCCATCGCCGCCGCGAGCCGCACGACGCGCTCGGGTGCGCCCGCTTCGGCCAGCTCGTTCTGGAACGGCGTCTGGTCCTCCAGCGCGCGCGCGGCGAGCACTTCGAGCGCGTCGGCGCGCTCGACCTGCGCCCGGCGCCAGGCCGCCCCGCGCTCGGGGGCCGGCGCGCCCGGGACGGGCACGCCGCGGGCGAAGCGCGCGTCCTCGGCGGCCGCGAGCACGACGAGCGCGTTCCGGCAGGCCGCGGGATCCGCGGCGCGCAGCGACGCCGCCAGCGCCTCCTCGGCGCGCGCGACCGCGGGGTCGCGCCCGACGGGGCCGGCGGCGAGGCCCGCGGCGTACGGCATCGGCAGCGCGTGTGCGAGGTCGCGGCGGCGCTGCGCGTCGGCGAGCAGGAAGGACGCGCACTCGGCCGCGGGCGTGAACGGCGGCAGCGGCGCGGGCTCGACCTGCGAGCCCCACGCCTCGAGGAGCGAGGCGCGCGCAGACTCGAGCGCGTCGATCCCCCCCGCCCGGCGCGCGGCGAGCGCGGCGGCGATGCGCCGGGCGCGGGGCGCGCGCGGGGTCCGCACCTCGAGTTCGTGGCCCCCCGGGACCCGGACGACGCGGGCGCTCTCACCTGCGCGCGCCGGCTCGGGCCATTCGGACGCGGCCGGCGCGGGCCCCGTCCAGGCGACGCGGGCACGGAAAAGCGGCAGCGACTCAGGGGCGAGCACGAGGGCGACGGCGAGGCCCGTGGCGAACCCGGCGAGGGTCGCGACGACCAACGGGGCGGGCCGGCGGCCCGTGCGGGCGGGGGTCTGGATCGCGTCTTCCCTGGCGCTCATCGAGGGACCGTGCGGGGAGGGAGTGATCGGGTCCCGCATCCTGCGGGACCGCGCCGGCACGTTACGTTCGCACCGCGGCGACGGTCAAGCGGACCGCGCCGTCCGGGGCGCGTCCCGCCGGCGCGGGGCGACCGGGCTCAGGCGGCGCCGCGCGCCTCGGCGACGTGCGCCTCGGCGGCGGGAATCGTGAACCAGAACGCGCTGCCCTCGCCGGGCTCGGTCTCGACGCCGACGTGCCCGCCGTGCTGCTCGACGATGCCCTTGCAGATCACGAGGCCGAGCCCGGTGCCCCCCACCTTCCGCGTGGCGCCGGAGTCGATCTGCTGGAACTTGCGGAAGAGCTTCGGCACGTCCTTCGCCGCGATGCCCTCGCCGTGGTCGCGCACCTCGACGCGCACCTCCTTGCCGACCGTGCGCGCCGCGACCTCGATGCAGCCGCCCGCGGGCGAGAACTTGATGGCGTTCGAGAGCAGGTTCGTGAGGACCTGCGCGATCCGGTGCGCGTCGATGAGCGCGTCGGGCAGGTTCGAGGGCAGGTCGAGCTCCAGCTGGATGCGGCGCTCCTCGATCAGCATCCGCAGGTTGTTCGCCGCCTGCTGCACGACGGGCTCGAGACGCTGGCGCTCGATCGTCATGGGCAGGGAGGCCGACTCGAGCTTCGAGAAGTCGAGGATGTCGTTGATGAGCAGGAGCATGCGCTCCGCGTTCGCATGGGCGATCGTGAGCAGCTTGACCTGCTGTTCGTTGTTCTTGAAGTACCGCTCGTCCACGAGCAGCTCGAGCGCGCCCTTCACGGACGTGAGCGGGGTGCGGGTCTCGTGCGAGACGACCGCCACGAACTCCGACTTGAGCCGGTCGAGGCTCTTCGTGTGCTCGAAGAGCTGCGAGTTGCGGATCTGCACCGCGACCTGCGACGCGAACAGCGAGAGGAATTCCTGGTCGTCGTTCGTGAAGCCGCCCGTCTTGTCGAGCGCGACGAGCACCCCGAGCGCCTGGCTGCCCTGCACGAGCGGCACCGCCAGCATCGAGGCGGCGCGACCCTGCACGCCCGGAACGGAGAACGGCACGCTGCCGGTCTCGCCGTGCCGCACGGGGCGCAGGTCGAACGCGGTCTTCCCGATCGGCCCGCTGCCGGCCAGCACGTGCGGCCCGAGGTCGTCGGCGCTCTCGAGCTCGACGCCGTGCGCGGCCGCGGCCCGGTACTCGGCCGTCTCCTCGTTCTGCAGGTACACGACCGCGCCGTGCGCGCCCATGATCTGCGCGGTCGTCTCGACGATGCGCTTCAGCAGCGGCTCGAGGTCGATGCCGGCGCCGATCTCCATCGAAACCCGGTAGAGGGTCTCGAGCTGCCAGGTCGCCTGGGCGACCTTCTCGCGCAACTCCTGCTCGTGGCGCTGCAGCACCTCGTTCTTGATGCGCAGCTCCTCCATGAGCGCGCGGTTCTCCGCGCGCAGGCGGCGGTTGCGCAGGCGCTTCTCGACCATCACGGGCAGGTCGGCGATGTCGTCGAACGGCTTGGTCACGTAGTCGTCGGCGCCCTGGCGCAGCGCGTCGATCGCGGTTTGCACCGAGGCGTAGCCGGTCATGAGGATGACCGCGAGCTCCGGATCGGCCGCGCGGGCCTCGCGCATGACGTCGAGGCCGCTCTTCCCGGGCAGCGAGATGTCCGTGAGGATCAGGTCGGGCGGCTCGAGCGCGAGGCGCGCGAGCGCCTCCTCCGCCGAGGAGACGAACGAGACCTGGTAGGGCTGGTCCACGAGCACCTCGCGGAGGACGTCGGCCACCGTCTCGTCGTCCTCGACGACGAGCACGCGCGGCTGGACCGGCGCGCGGAAGCCCGCCGATTCGTCCACGGCCCGGACGTTGCCGTCCGTTCCCGTACCGTCTCCCCTGAGGTCGTCCATGTCGGTCTTCGTGTCCGCGCCTCCCGCGCGCTAGTGCGTGTGTCCCGGGCCGCTCTGCGCCGTCCGCCTCCGGCCCGCCTTCTTGGCCAGCCCGAGCGCCTGCTCCGCGGCCGCGAGCAGTTCGGTGCCGTCGAGTCCGTCGCGCGGGAACGAGGCGACCCCGGCGGAGCAGCTCAGCCGCCCGGCGCGGGCAAATCGATGCTCCTCGATCGCGTGGCGCAGCCGCTCCGCGAGCCGGCGGGCCGGCGCGAGGTCGCAGTCCGGCAGCACGATCGCGAACTCGTCGCCGCCGACGCGCGTGAGCAGGTCGCCCTCGCGCAACGCCACCTTCAGCACCAGGGCGGCCTCGGCCAGGACCTCGTCCCCGGTCGTGCGGCCGTAACGCTCGTTGAGCCCGGCGAAGTGGTCGAGGTCGAGCGCCACCACGGCGAGCGGCTGTCCGGTGCGCTGCGCGCGCCCGGTCTCCTCGACGAGCCGGGCGTGCAGCCCGCGCGCGTCCGTCAGGCCCGTCACGGGGTCCCGCCCGGGGGCGCGCCGCAGCCGCTCGAGCTCGAGCCGCGCGCCGAGGGCGGCGCCGAGCGCGCCCGAGGCGGTGCGCACGAGCGTCATCTGGTCGGGCGTCCAGCGCTGGCCGCGCCGCGCCCGCAGGTCGAGCGCGCCGACGCGCTCGCGTCCCCGGAACAGCGGCGTGCCGATGCACTCGCGCAGGTCGCCCGCCTCGGTCTTCCACTCGCCGCGCGCGCACCAGGGCTCGAGCGCGCCATCCGGCGAGACCGCGTGCAGCGCCACGCCGTCGCAGTCGAACGCCGCCCGCAGCGAGTCCAGCGCCCGGGGCAGCGCCTTCGGGTCCGACAGCGAGGCCAGCAGCGCCTCGCAGGCGTCCCACAGGCAGCCCGAGGCCGCGCGCCGGTCGCCGCGGCGCGTCGCGGCGATCGCGCCGCGGGCGTCGCCCTTGCGCTCGAGCGGACCTTCGTGGGTCCGCGGGGTGCCGGCCTCAGGCCGCTTGCGAGTGGGAAGCGCCGCCACCGAGCCCCGCCTTGAGCTCGGCGATGCGACCTGCCGCTTCCTGGATTCGGCTCGACTCACGGAGTACGACCTCCAGACGTTCGCGAATGCCCGGCTGCTGGGCCGCCGGATTCATGAGCAGCAGTTGCGTGTTGCCCCGTACGCCGACCAGGGCGTTGTTGATCTCGTGATGCACCGAGAGCCTCTCGAGGAGCCGCGCGTTCCACGCCCTCTGCTCCTCCCACCACACGGCGAGGTGGGCGCGGATCGCCGCGGCGGCCACGGCGTCGCCCGCCGCGGCCCGCTGCCCGGCCTCCGCCTCCAGCCGGTCCCGCAGGGTCTCCCACGGGGGCCTCGCCCGTTCCGCCGGGTCCGGGTTCACGCCGCCTCTTCCCGGATCGTCATCGCCTTCTGCAGCCGCAGGCGCAGCCGCGTCATCGCGCGGGTGTGGACCTGCGAGACCCGCGACTCCGAGATGCCGAGCGTGCGCCCGATCTCCTTCAGCGTGAGGTGCTCGTAGTAGTAGAGCGCCACGACCAGCCGCTCCTGCTCGGGCAGGTGGTCGATCGTGTCCAGCATGACCGCTCGCTGCTGCCGGTCCTCGAGTGCCGCCTCGTGATCCTCCGCGTTCGGGTCGGCGAGGTGGTCGGCCAGCGTGCCCTGGTCCTCTCCGTCGTTCGAGCGCGACTCGTCCAGCGAGACGAGCACCGCGCCGCGGACGTGGTCGAGCAGCCGGTAGAAGTCGTCGCGCGACATCTTCAGCTCACGGGCGACCTCCTCCTCCGAAGCCGCGCGGCCGAGCTTCTGGTCGAGCCGGCGCGTGACGCCGTCGAGGTTGCGCGCCTTGCGCCGCATCGAGCGCGAGGCCCAGTCGAGGGCGCGGAGCTGGTCGAGCACGGCGCCCTTGATCCGCCAGACCGCGTACGTCTCGAACTTGACGCCCTTGCGCGTGTCGAACTTCTCGTGCGCGTCGAGCAGGCCCAGCACACCCGCCGAGTAGAGGTCCTCGTGGTCCACGTTCCGCGGCAGCGTCGCGGCGACTCGCTCGACGACGTGGCGCACGAGCGGCGCGAAGCGCTTCAGCAGGTCGTTTTTCCCGTAGGTCACGGGGGCCGGCGCCGGCTCCGCCGGCTTGCGGCCCTGGACGACCCGGAGGACGGGCCGGCGCGCGGGCTTGGCGGAGGTGCGCTTGGAGCTGTTCTTTCGGGACGTGGCCACGGCGGCACGGGGCATCGGGGACCTCCTAGGCTTCGAGGCGCTCTTGCGAGGGCACCGGCTCGACCAGCGACTTCGGGCCGGTGGGGGCGGGCTTCCACAGCTTCGCGGCCAGGGCGCGGTACGCCGCAGACGCGGGCGACTTCGGGAAGGCGGAGAGCACGGGCTCCTGCAGGCGCACGGCGCGCGGAACCGACGTGTCGAAGGGGACGACGCCGAGGCAGTCGAGTTCGATCCGCAGGAAGCGGCGGGCGACGAGCCGGATGCGGTGCGCGGTGTCCTCGGCCTCCTCGGCCCCGTTCGCCATGTTCACGACGAGGTGCGGCGCCCGGGCGAGGCCGCCCTGCTTCTGGAGCAGCTTCACGAGCGCGTAGGCGTCCGAGAACGCCGGCATCTCGGGCGTCGTCAGGACGATCACCTCGTGCGCGGCGCGGCAGAACTCGGTCGTCTGCCGAGTGACGCCGGAGGCCGTGTCGAGGATCACGAGGTCGGCGTCCTGGTCGAGCGTGCTCAGCCCGCGCAGCAGCGCCTCGCGGCGGAAGTCGTCGAGGTCGGCCAGCTCCTCCACGCCGGAGGAGGCGGGCACGAGCCGCACGTTCTCGGGGCCGTTGACCACGATCTCGTCCATGGTCTTCTGGCCCGAGAGCACGTGCTGGAGGTCGTAGCGCGGATGCAGCCCGAGCAGCAGGTCCAGGTTCGCCTGCGCGAGGTCCCCGTCCACGAGCAGCACGCGTGCGCCGCGCTCGCCGAGCGCGACCGCGAGGTTGGCGGCGAGGTTGCTCTTGCCGACGCCGCCCTTTCCGCTCGCGACCACGATCGTGCGCGCGCGCGGGCGGCTCAGGCGGGCCGGGTGCTCGCTCTCGGGCAGCGGGACGGCGGCACCCTCGACGGGCACGAGCTGGATCGGCGGACGGGACGCCGCGCGGCGGGAGCGCCGGGCGGTCACGCGCGCGACTCCGGCTCGAGTTCGCAGAGGACGGACACGAAGCGCCAGAAGCGCAGCTGGCGGTCGCAGCGGGCGAGCGGCAGCTCGAAGCCGAGCCGCTCGAGGCGGCGCTGCTCCTCGCGCAGCGAGCCCACGGCGGCGCGGGCGGCGTCCCGTCGCGCGCCCCGCCCTTCGGGCATGGGCGCCGACGGGTCGGCGGCGCGCGTCAGCGGGACGAACGGGCTCACGCGGCCCTCCGCTGGGCGTACAGCCCGGTGCCGCGGGCGATCCGCTGCAGGGCGGTGGCGTAGAGCTCGCCCACCTCGCGCATGGTCGTGCGCATGGCGCCGGCGGCCTCGAGCACCGTGAGGCGCTCGACGAGGAGCAGGGTGAGCGCGAGCCGCTCGCGCTCGGGAAGCTCGTCGATGGCTTCGAGCACGCGCCGAATCCGGCGCGGACGGGACGCGGAGGAGCGCTTCATCATGCGGCCTTTCGCATGGGCGGGCGGCGGCGCCCGTCCGACTCGAGCAGGGCGCGGCGCACGGAGCGGCGCAGCGCGTCGATGTGGAACGGCTTGGGGAAGACGTCCGCGATGCCCGCGCGGCGCAGCTCGTCGGTCGTCTCGGCGGAGCCGTAGGCGGTCACGAGGATGACGGGCTGGGCGCGGCGGCCGCGGCGCAGCTTGCGCGCGAGCTCCAGGCCGCTCATGCCCGGGAGCCGCAGGTCCGAGATGACGAGGTCGCTGTCGTGCGTCTCGAGCCAGGCGAGCGCTTCCTCGGCGGACCGGAAGGTGTCGATGGTGAAGCCGTCGTCCGACAGGCCTTCGGCCAGCGCCCAGGAGGTCGTCGGTTCGTCTTCCACGATCAGGATGTGCGGCATCTCGGGAGGCTCCGTCGTCGGGTACGAAGCGGACGTGACGACGGAGTGGTTTTGCAGCACGCGTGCCACGCAGGCGCGCTGCACGGGCGCGGCGGGGCGCCGCGCCAAATGCCCCGGATCGGCGGCGGGAAGGAGGTCGCAAGACCGCGGCAGGTCGTTCGCGCGAAAGCACTTGGGGGGCGGGCGCGCGTTCCCGGCGCACGGCCGGGGGTCCGCGGGCCGCCGGCGCGGCCGGGCGCCGGGGCCGAAGGCGCCGCTCAACCTCGCACCGCAGGGCGCAGCGGTGCGATTGCTTCTTGGTCGCCCGGCCGGCGGTCAGGCCGGGCCTTCACCCTCCTCAGCATCGTCACCGAGGGCGTATTCCTTGAGCTTCGTTCGCAGGGTCTGCCGGGAGATCCCGAGCTGCGTGGCCGCCCGCGTCTTGTTGCCCCCGCACACGCCGAGCGCGTGCTCGATCGCCATCTTCTCGATCTCGGCCAGCGGCCGAACCTGCCCCGGCGGGAACGGGTCCTTCCCTCCCTCCGCCACGGTGCCTCCGGCCGCGCGCGTCAGCTCGGGCGGCAGGTGCTCGGGCAGGATCTCGTCGTCCGCCTCGAGCAGCAGGACGCGCTCGATGACGTTCTTCAGCTCGCGGACGTTCCCCGGCCAGCCGTAGCGCTGCAGCACCGCGAGCGCGGCCGGGTGCACGCGCGCCGCGGGGCGGCCCAGCTCGCGGCAGAAGCGCTGCACGAAGTGCTCGGCGATCAGTCCGACGTCGCTCGTGCGCTCGCGCAGGGGCGGAACCGCGATCGGCACGACGTTGAGGCGGAAGTAGAGGTCCTCGCGGAAGCGACCCTCGGCGACCATCTTGTGCAGGTCCCGGTGCGTCGCCGCGACCACGCGGACGTCCACGGTGATGTCGGCGTGCCCCCCGACGCGGCGGAAGCTGCGCGACTCGAGCACGCGCAGGAGCTTCGACTGGAGATTGGGGGCCATCTCCCCGATCTCGTCGAGGAACAGCGTGCCGCCGTCCGCGAGCTCGAAGAGGCCTTTCTTGAAGCGCTTCGCGTCCGTGAAGGCGCCGCGCTCGTGGCCGAACAGCTCGCTCTCGAGGAGCAGCTCCGGGATGGCGCTGCAGTTGAGCTCGATGAACGGGCCGCCCCCGCGCGCGCTCTTCGAGTGGAGGTAGCGCGCCATGAGCTCCTTGCCCGAGCCCGTCTCGCCGTGCACGAGCACGGTCGAGGTGCCGCTCTTCGCGGCCCGCTCCAGCAGGTGCATCGAGCGCTGGAGGGTATCGCTCGCCCCGATGATCGGCTGGGCGTTCGGCGAGGTCGAGCGCAGGTGGTCCACCTCGCGCTTGAGACGCGCGTGCTCGAGCGCGCGCTCGAGCACGACGCCGAGGTGGTCGAGGTCGGGCGGCTTCAGCATGAAGTCGTAGGCGCCCATCTTGATCGCGCGCACGGCGTGTTCGACCGTGCCGTGGCCGGTCAGCATGACCACCGGCAGCGTCGCATCGGTCTCGCGCAGCGCCTTCAGGACCTTCAGCCCGTCCTCGTCCCCGAGCTTGAGATCGAGCAGGACCGCGTCCACCCCCCGCTCGCGCACCGCTTCGAGCGCCTCGCGGCTCGTGGCCGCCTCGAGCGGCGCAAAGCCGGTGTCGCGCGCCCATTCGCCGATGCTGAACCGGAGCGAGCGCTCGTCATCGACGATCAGGAGCGTCTGGGCGGCCTGGACGCGGGTCGGGCTGTCGCCTTTCGCCATGACGTTTCTCCATCGGAAAGTTGAGGAGGACCGTCGTGCCCCGGCCCTCGCGGCTGTCCACGGCGATCGAGCCGCCGTGCTCCTGCATGATGGTCTGCGAGATGCTGAGCCCGAGCCCGGTGCCCGTGGCCTTGGTCGTGAAGAAGGGGTCGAACAGCTTCGCGAGAACGCCCCTCGGGATCCCGACGCCGGTGTCGATCACCCGCACCTGCTCGTAGGCGATCCAGCCCCGGTCGCCGCCGCGTGAGCGCGTGCGGTCCTCGGCACGCCGCCCGGGTCCGCGCGGTGGCCGGCGCCGGCGCACGCGGCGGACTTCGTAGCGCAGCGTACCCCCCTCGGACATGGCCTGGACCGCGTTCAGGGTCACGTTCAGCAGCACCTGGGTGACGAGATCGGGGTCAATGTAGAGGGCCGGCAGCCGCGGCGCCACCTCGACCTCGACCCGCACGTGCGCTTGCTGGATCGCGTCGGCGGCCAGGGCGAGGACGCGGTCCACGCACTCGAACAGGTTCGCCTGCCGGAGCTCCGGGGTACGGGGCCGAGCGTACTGGAGCAGGCTCGTGACGATGCGGTCGAGCCGCGCGACCTCGTCGAGGATCACCTGCACGAACCGCGCGCGATCGTCGCGCGGCTCGAAGCGCTTGAGGAGCACCTGCGCACTCGTGCCGATTCCGGCGAGCGGGTTGCGGATCTCGTGCGCGACGCCGGCCGAGAGCTGGCCCAGGGTGGCGAGCCGCTCGTGGCGGCGCAGCTCGTGCTGCATGCGCCGCACCTGGGTCAGGTCGTGCAGCGTCACGAGCACCCAGGCCGGCCGGCCCGCGCGGTAGGTGCGGACGAGCGCCGGCACGTCCCCCGCACGGGGCGTGTGCAGCACGACCTCGCGCTCGGTGCGCGCGTGGCGCAACGCGTCGCGAACGAGGTCGTCGCCGGCCACGACCGTCCGGAGCAGCTCGGCGGCGTCCGCGCGGCGCAGCTTCGAGACCGGCACCGCGAGGATGCGCTCGGCGGCAGCGTTCGCCTCGGCCACGCGCGAGCGCGCGTCGAGGACGAGGATCCCCGTCTCGGCGTCGTCCATGAGCGCCCGGACGAGCGCTTCCCAGGGTGGCGCGCGGCGAGCGCGCGGGGTTCGTTCGGTCATGTGCGTTCCGTCGCGCGCGCCAGTATAGGGAAGCGCGGGGGCGGCGCGAAGCGCGGAAAGGTCCCGGAACGCGGACGCCGCGCCCGGGAGGGCGCGGCGAGGACGACCCGCGGAGGCCGGCCGCAGGCCGGACGCGCGCGGAACGGGCGCGTCAGCCCCGCTGGATCACCTTCAGCACGGCGTTGGCGAGGCGGTCGCGCACCTCGTCGCGATCGTAGTAGCCCGACTCGATGCGCTTCTGCGCCGTCCTCACCCTCGGGAGCCGCACGAGGGTCCCGGCGGCGACGGGCACGTTGCGCGATGCGGAACTCCGGCGGCTGCTGCTCGTACGGCGATGCGTCGTGGTCATGGGTCCTCGAACCGCTCCGGCGCCTCCCGTGGCTTCGTGCCGCCCGGGCTCGTGCCGATACGACTTCACGCTCTCAGGGCTTCGTGCCCGGGTCCGCAGGTCCTGCCGGCTTCTGGCCCTCGAGGGCCCGCCGGTTCTCCTCCTGGATGCGCGCGTAGATCTCCTCGCGGTGCACCTTGACTTCCGGCGGCGCCTCGATGCCGAGTTTCACCTGCCCGGAGCGCACTTCGAGCACGGTGATCTTCACCGAATCACCGATCCGGATGTTCTCTCCTAACTTCCTTGTTAGGACCAGCATCGTCTCGAGCCTCCGCTGCACTGCACCGCGGCCACGCGGCACCGTCTTCCCGACGGGATGCGTATCGGCATGGCGGGAATGGGACTTGATCGAGAATACCGGTCGGGCCCCAGCGCACCAAGCAAGATGTGGGCTTGGTGCCCGAGGGCACCACTGATAGCCTCCATCCTGTTCTCTGCCGGGAGGATTGGCGACCGATGGAACGCGGGATGGTCAATCGCTGGCTGACCTGGCTGATGATCCCCGCCACCGTGGGGCTGGTGGTCTCCGCGCTGACCCTTTCGCGGCAGGCCTACACCGGCGTCTCGCTGCGGGGGGACCGGGTCGCGACCGTGGAGCCGGGCAGCCCCGGCGCCCGGGCCGGTCTCCGTCCGGGGGACCGCCTCCTGCCGGGGCCGGGCTCGCCTCCCCCGGGCTTCCTGGACACCGACCTGCTGAGGCACGCGCAGCCCGGGGTCCCGCTCCCGCTGCGGCTGGGGCGGGACGGGAAGGTCGAGGCGGTCTGGCTGGCGCCCGAACCCCTGCCCGCCGGCGAGCGCCGCTACCGGGCGTTCCTGCTGGCGGTCGCGTGCGTCTTCGTGCTGCTCGCCGGCTGGGTGTGGAGCGAGCGCCGGGATCACCTCACGCGCGTCTTCGTGCTGCTCGGGCTCGCGTTCGCCGCCAGCCTCGCGCCCGCCCCCTGGCTGCCTCCGGGCGGATGGCAGTCGCTCTACGATCTCGCCTTCATGGCGGCGCAGGTCTACATGGCCGTGCTGTTCATGCACTTCTTCGCGCTCTTCCCCCAGCCGGCGCCGAGGCCGCGGGCGCTCGCGCTGGTGCGCGCGGGTTACGTGATCGCGACGGGCCTGCTCCTCGCGGTCGTGGCCGTGGACCTCGAGTCCCGCCTCGGGCCCGGTCACTGGGGCCGCGCGCTCGGGATCCTCGAGGCCGCGCACCTCGCACTGTTCGTCGCGGGCATCCTCGGCGGGCTCGTCCTCTTCGCGATCTCCTTCGCGCGCGCCCGCGACCCGGACGCCCGGCGGCGACTTCGCGTCGCGTTCTTCGGCACGCTGCTCGGCGCGGCGCCGTTCGCGGCGATCGTCGCGTGGCGGAACGTCTCGCCCGGCGCCGAGCTGCCCGGGGACCGGCTGGTCGTCGCCTCGACGCTGTTCGTGCCGGCCTCGTTCGCCTGGGCGATCTCGATCCACCGCGTGTTCGACTTCCGGGTCGCCCTGCGCGCCATCGTCACCGTCGCCGGGCTCGCGCTGCTCGCCGTGGCCGCGTTCGCCGCGGGCGACTGGATGGCGGCCACGTTCTGGCCCGCGCTCGGGCGAGACGTCTCCGGCGTCTCGCTCGCCTTCCTCGCGCTCGTCGCGGCGCTGGCGGGGCCGACGCGCACGCGGGTCGCGGCGTTCGGCGCGCGCGTGGTCCCGATCGCGGGCGAGGTGCCGCTCGCGTCCTGGTCGCCGAGCGAGGAGGCGGCGCGCTCCGGCGGTGCCGGCGCGATGCTGCTCGAGGCCTGCGGTCTCCTGCGGCACGCGCTGCGGCTCGAGAGCTGTACCGCGATCGTCTTCAACGGCGGCGGGCCGCGCTTCGCGGGGCAGGACGGCGGCACCGGGGCGGGCGAGGCGCTCGCCGCTTCGCTCGGCCCGGGCTTCGCCGAGGCCATGGCCCGCGGCAACGGCCCGCGCTCGCTCGCAGGCTCGGACCTCGCACCGGAGGACCGCGACGCCCTCGAGATGGCCGGCATCCACTGGACGCTGCCCGTTCCCGGGGCGCCGGTGGCCGGCGTGCTGCTGCTCGGCCGGCGGCTCGCCGGCGCGTGGCTGGACCGGGCGGAGGTCAGCGAGCTGGACCGGCTGGCCCGCCACCTCGGCGTGGCCGTCGAGAACGCCGAGCTGCGCCGCGAGGCGCGCACGCACGCTTCCTTCGAGCGCGAGCTGCGCGAGGCGCACCACGTGCAGGAGCACCGCCTCCCCCGCCGCACACCGGTCTACCCGACGCTCGACTGCGCCGCGCTGACGCTCTCGACCGAGTCGGTGGGCGGCGACTACTACGACTTCGTGGACGCCGGCCCGCGGGACTTCACGCTCGCCGTCGGCGATGCAGCGGGGCACGGCGTGCCGGCGGCGCTGGTGCTGGCCGGGGTCCAGTCGCGCTTCCGCGACCTCGCCCAGCGCGCGCGCCAGCCGGGCGAGCTGCTGGAGGCGCTCAACCGGGACCTCGTCGCGCACGAGCAGCCCGAGCGGTTCATGGGGCTGATCTGCGCGCGGGTGGACGTGACCCGGGCCGTGGTCCGGTTCGGGAACGCCGGGCTCACCCCGCCGCTGGTCCGGCGGGCGGCGGACGGCACCGTCGAGGAGGTGCGCGAGGGCGGCCTGCTGCTGGGCGTGAGCGCCGCCGCCACCTACCCGACCGCGGGGGTGGACCTCGAAGCCGGCGACGTGGTCCTCGTTTACACGGACGGCCTGACCGAGGCCAGCCGGGAGGGCCGGATGTTCGGGATCGAGGGGGCCGCCGCAGTCCTGGCCCGCCACGCCCACCGCCGGGCGGCGGACATCGTCGAGGAGCTGCTCGCGGCCGTCCGGGGCTGGGCCGACGAGCCCCTGGACGACCTGACCCTGGTCGTCCTCAAGCAGCTCACCCGTCCGGCCGGCCGGGCCCGGCCGGGGGATTCCGCCCTCAAGCCCGCCGCCGCGGGAGCCGATACGGATCCTTGAGGCGACCAGGACGCCGCCTCCCCCGTCCGTGCAGCCAACCCACGGGCGGCCGATCGTAGCGGTTGACCCCGCAACAGGCCGTATGCGGGCCCTCGAAGTCGGAGGTGTGCCGTGGACGTCGGACTCGTGATGGTCCTGCTGGACCTCCTCTGGTGGATCAGGCGCTGAGGGAGTGACCGGGATGGGGCTCCCGGTGCGCCCACCGGGAGCCCCTGGACCTCCGCCTCGGTCGCGTCAGCTTCGCAGCGCGTCCGCGAGCTCGCGGGCGAACGCCCCGACCCGCCCGGCCGCTCCGTGCCGGGGGTCCTCGGCGACCCGCCGCATGAACGCCGCCCCGACGACGACGGCGTCCACCGTGCCGCGCAACGCCCGCGCGTCGGCGCCGCTCGAGATGCCGAAGCCCAGCGCCACCGGCAGCTTCGTGTGCGCCCGGATCGCCGCGAGGCGCTCGGGCAGCGAGCCCGACCAGCCCTCCCCGCGTCCGGTGACGCCGGTGCGCGAGAGGCAGTAGACGAATCCCCGCGAGCGCCCGAGCAGGACCGGGAGCCGCGCCTCGTCGGTGGTCGGCGCGACGAGCACGACCGTGTCGAGCCCGGCCTCGTCGAAGGCCGCCCACCATTCGGGTGCCTCGTCCGGCGGCAGGTCCGAGACGATGAGCCCGTCCACGCCCGCCGCCTTCGCCCGCTTCGCGAACGCCCCGACGCCGGCGCGCACCACGGGGTTCGCGTAGGTCATCACGACGATCGGCAGATCGGACCCGGCGCGGAACCGGGCGATCAGGTCCAGCACCGCGTCGGTCGTCACGCCGCCGCGCAGCGCCCACTCGGAGGCGCGCTGGATGTCGGGCCCGTCGGCGATCGGGTCGGAGAACGGCAGTCCCACCTCGGCTGCGAGCGCGCCTGCACGCGCGAACTCCCGGAGCATCTCGAGCGTGGCGTCGAGGTCCGGGTAGCCGGCGGTGACGAAGGGAATGAACCCGGTGCGGCCGGCGTGCGCGGCGAACGCGGCCTGGAGACGGGAAGCGCTCAAGCGGGGCTCACCAGCCCGGGTAGGGTCCCCCGACGAGGCCGTGGCCGTACGGGTTCGCATAGCCATACCCGTAGCCGTAGCCGTACTGCAGCGGCGAGCGCAGGTCCTGGTACTGGAGCCGGACGATCGAGTTGCCCGAGGGCTTCCAGCTGAGGTCGAGGCCCTGCAGGAAGAACGACGACGCGTTGCCCACGCGGCCCGTACCGAGCTGGTTGCCGAGCGTCACGCTCATCGCGACCGGCGCGCGGAACTGGTACTGGAAGCTGGTGCTCTGGAGCGCGCTCGTCGTTCCCCATCCCGAGCCCACCGAGATCGTGGTGCTCATGTGCAGCCGCGAGGCGTCGAACCAGGCCGCAGGCGCCGCCAGCAGGCTCACCGGAACGCGCGGGGTGAAGCCCGCCGCCGCGGGATCGAGGATCGTGCCGGCACGGGCGCCGGTCGCGGTGAAGGCGAGTAGCGCGACGAGAACGACTGCTGCGCGATGCATCATGGTTCGGACCTCCGTACGCACGAAACTAGAAACCCGCGCGCCCCAAGTCAATGGACGATTGGGGATCGCGCGGGTTCCCGAAAGCCCGATGTCAACGACTCGTCAGTCTCCGTCCGCGACCTGCACCTTCACCACGATCTCGTAGGTGCCACCCTTCGCGATCGTGACGGGCACGACGACGCGCTGGGCCGCCTGGCCGGCGGACACCGGAGCCGCGGCGGACACCGGAGCCGCGGCGGACGCCGGAGCCGCGGCGGGCGCCGGAGCCGCGGCGGGCGCCGCGGCAACGGCCGGGGAGGACGCGGGCGCGGGCGCGGCGGCGCGGGCCCCCGCGGGCACCTGCATGATCAGCGAGGGGCTGCCCACCGGGACGACCTGCGGCGCGGGCGAGTTCGCCGGCGCGGGCGTACCCGCCGGCGCGGAGGCGTTCGCGCGCGCGGCGGCGGAGTGCGTGCCGGGCAACTCGATCTCGCGGCCGTAGTCGATGCGGGCCGTCTCCCCACCCACGGCCCCCAGCGTGGCCTGTGCCTCGTGGTGAATGACCTGGGAGGGCGCCGGCGGCGGCGCGGTCGAACGCACGCTCTCGCGCGGCTCCGCATGGTCCTGGGCCGTGCTCGTGCGTCCGCCGGGGGTGCGGCGCAGGTCCTTCGTCACCTTCTCCATGAGCAGGTGCGAGATGCCGCGGAACGTCTCGAAGACGCCCTTGCCCTCACGCGCCACGGCCTCGAAGAACGGGATCTTGCCGCCCGGGTTCAGCTCGGCGTTCAGCTCGTCGATCGAGTAGATGTTCGGGAGGTCGCGCTTGTTGTACTGCATCACCCACGGGAGCGAATCGAGGCTGATGTTGTACTCGGCGAGGTTCGCGCGGAGGTTTCCGAGCGACTCCTTGTTCTCCTCCATCTTGCCGACTTCGGAGTCCACGACGAAGACGATCGCGTCGGCGCCCTTCAGCACCAGCTTGCGCGTGGCGTTGTAGAAGACCTGGCCGGGAACCGTGTAGAGGAGGAAGCGGGTCTTGAACCCCATGATCTCGCCCAGGTCGAGCGGCAGCAGGTCGAAGAACAGCGTCCGGTCGGACTGCGTCTTCATGCTGACCATCTTGCCCCGGCTCGTATCGGGCACGGCCTCGTAGATGGCCTCGAGATTCGTGGTCTTGCCGCACAGGCCGGCGCCGTAATACACCAGCTTGGCGTTGATCTCCTTGCCCGAATAGCTCACGACGACCACGGTTCATGTCCTCCTTGTAGTGACCCCACCCTGTCGCGAGGGTGTTCCCATGGAGCCCCTTGCCGCCCTTTCTCCACGAGGTCCCCGAGGAAGCCGAAACGAGTTCCGGCTCCGGATGGGGTCGCCACCTAGGGCCCGGCTCCGTGCCGGTCGCCACGCGCGCTCGGCCATGCGACCACCGAGGCCTGTCCATCCACCCGGGCGGTATCGGCGCGGCTCCCGGGTGCCTTCAGGGATTTCTGGGGACGGGGGGCGAGTCGGCCGGGCCCCGAAACCCGGAATCCGCCCGAAGACGCGGGGGGCGCGCCGGCCGGGGCCGGCGCGCCCGCGGGGCGCGTTCGGAACGGGGGCGGTCGGGCCTCAGGCCGGCGTGCCGACCCCGTCGCGGTGGATCCAGATGCCCTGCCGCTCGTGCACCTGGGTCTGGATGCGGCCCTCGGGCGAGGAGTAGTGCGAGAGGAAGATGCGCTTGAGGTCGTCCGCCTCGCCGCTGGGGAAGTAGCGCCGCGCCCGCGTAAACATCTCGTCGCGCTCGGAGTAGACGAACGCCGTCACCTCGGTCACCCGCTCGTACTGGCTCGCCGAATAGGCCGCGTCGGGCGAGTCCTCCATGTCGAGCCACAGCGACGCGCGCGGCTGGACGACCTCAAAGTCGTGCCTCGTGGTCATGAGGTGCTCCCACAGCCCGAAGATCTCGAGCGGCACGTAGCGGATCTGGCTCCGGCCGGTATCCCTCCGGCGCAGCTCGCAGCGGACGAGCTTCTGGCTCGACATGATCGCGGTCCCTCCCAGGTCCAGCCCCATTCGTGGCGCCCCGGTCCGCGGCACGGCCGCGGGCGCCCGGCGTCCCTGCACGACACCCCATCCTAGTCCCCGTGGTGCGGGTGGCGCCACGCCGAAGCGGCCCGGAGAGGCCGTCCCGGGCCGCTCTTCGCGGCCGGGAAGGCGGCCCGACGCCAGGCCCCGGCGCGGGGTGCGGGAGGCTTGACACCCTCCTCGGCGTCCGCCTACGGTCCGGTCCGACCGGCCGTGCCGGTGCGTTCTCCCCGACCCAATCTTCGGCCGCCCGGCGGGCGGCGGCCAGAGCCCCGAGGCACGGAATGTCGAGACTGGTCTATGGATGGCTGACGGCGGTCATTTCGGGAATGCCGGCCTGGCTCGGATATTTCCTCGCCGACCTGCTGACCGAGATCCACTTCCGGTTCTTCCCCGCGCGCCGCCACGCGGCCCTGGCCAACCTGGCGGTCATCCTGCCGCGCGCCACCCGCCGCGAGCGGATGCGCGTCGCCCGGCGGATGATGCGCAGCTACAACCGGATGATGTACGAGTTCTTCCGCCTGCCCCACCTGGACCGCAACGAGCTCCTCTCGTCGGTCGAGGTGGTCGGCAGGGAGCACCTCGAGGCGGCGGTCGCGCGCGGGCGCGGGGCCATCCTCGCCTCCTCCCACATCGGCAACTGGGAGCTCGCCGCGGTCCTGATCGCGCACTGGGGCCACACCCTGCATGCGGTGGCCGGGGTCCAGCTGGGACGCTGGCTGTCGGGCGCGGTGCGGGAGACCAAGTCGGAGCTGAGCATCGTCACGGTTTCGCCGGAGGACGGCTTCCGAAAGCTCCTGCGGGCGCTCGAGCACAACGACCCGGTGGCGCTCGTCGTGGACGGCGACATCTACCAGCACGGCGTGGACGTCGAGTTCTTCGGCCGCACCTACAGCTTCCCGGCCGGTCCGGGCGTGCTCGCGCAGCGCACGGGCGCGCAGGTCATCTGCGGCTACTGCGAGCGCGTCTCGCGCGGCCGCTTCCGGATCGTGATGGAGAAGCCGCTCGACCCGGCCACCTTCCCGACGACCGCCACGCTGAACCAGGCCGTGGCGGGCACGATCGAACGCCACATCCGGGAGCACCTCGACCAGTGGTGCATCTTCCGCCCGATCTGGGAGGCGGCGCCGAATCCGGCCGAGGAGCCGGCGGGCGCGGAGCGGAGCCTCGAGGCGTGAAGATCGGGATCGTCTCGCAGTCCTACTACCCGCGATACGGCGGCGTCACCGAGCACGTCCACGCGCTCGCCGTCGAGCTGCGGCGCCGGGGTCACGAGGTCACCGTGATCACGAGCCGCTTCCGCAGCGGAGAAAAGGGCGACACGGTCGGGGTCCGCCGCATCGGCTACAACATCCTCATCCCCTTCAACCGCGCGTTCGTGGACTTCACGGTCGGCTGGAGCCTCAAGGGCCAGCTGAGGCGGGCGATCCGCGAGCTCGACCTGGACCTCGTGCACGTCCACTGCCCCACGGCGCCGACGCTGCCGGTGTTCTCGATTCAGGTCTGCGACCGGCCGGTCGTGGGGACGTTCCACTCGACCGGCGGCCGCACGGCGCTCCAGGACTTCTTCCAGCCGATCCTCTCGCGCGTCATGGGACGGCTCGACGGCCGCATCGCGGTGTCCGAGACCGCCCGCGAGACCGCCGAGCTCTACTACCCCGGGCGCTACGACGTGATCCCGAACGGCGTCGACGTCGAGCGGTTCCACCCGCTCGCGCCGCCGTTCCCCGAATGGCGCGACCCGTCGTTCGTGAACATCCTCTTCGTCGGGCGGCTCGACCCGCGCAAGGGCGTCACCGACCTCCTCGCCGCGATGCCGGAGGTGCTGGAACGCACGGACGGCCGGGCGCGGCTGCTCGTCGTGGGCGATTCGTACCTGCGCCCGCAGATCGAGGCGCAGGTCTCGTCGGTGGCGCGGCGCCACGTCCACTTCCTCGGCCACGTGCCGAGCGCCGACCTGCCGCGCTGGTACACGACGGGCGACATCTTCTGCTCGCCGGCGACGGGCAACGAGAGTTTCGGCATCGTCCTGGCCGAGGCCATGGCCGCCGGGCGCGCGGTGGCCTGCTCCGACATCGCGGGCTACCGCTGCGTCGTCACGCCGGGCCGCGACGCCGCGTGCTTCCCCCCCGGCGACGTGCGCGCGCTCGCGCGCACGCTCGCGCAGCTCGTGGACGACCCCGAGCGCCGCGGGCGGCTCGCCGAGGCCGGGCGCCGGCGCGCGCTCGACTTCGCGTGGCCGCGCATCGTGGACCGCATCGAGACGGTCTACCGCGAGGCCGCCGGCCAGCACCGGGCGTCGCTCACCGGACACTCGGCCGCCTGAGGCCATGCGCGAGGGGGCCGACCAGCGGCCACTGATGTCGCAGCGCGACTTCGCGTCGCTCTGGTGGGGCCAGCTGATCTCGATCCTCGGCGAGCGCCTGAACTACTTCGCGCTCCAGGGCCTGCTCATCGAGCACACGCGCGCGTTCGCCGACCCGACCCAGTCCAGCGTCCTGCTCGGTGTCTTCGGCACGGTGATGCTGCTGCCCGTGCTGCTCTTCGCGCCGTTCGCCGGCCCGTGGGTGGACCGCTGGAACCTGCGGCGCACGCTCATCGTCTCGGACACGCTCCGTTCGCTGCTCGTCGTGACCATCCCGCTCGTCTACGCCGCCACGCACTCGGTGAGCGTCGTGTTCGTGAACGTCTTCCTGCTCTTCACGTGCAATGTGTTCTTCCTGCCCGCGAAGAGCGCGATGACGCCCGAGATCGTGCCCGCCGAGCAGCTGCTCGCCGCGAACACGCTGCTCTCGGTCGCCGGCATCGTTTCGACCGCGCTGGGCGCGCTCGTGGGTGGCTGGCTCGTGGACCACTACGGCTGGACCACCGCGATGTGGGTGAACGCCGTGACCTACCTCGTCTCGGTGGGCTCGCTCGCGGCGATCCGCTACCGCGAGCGCCCCCGCCGGCACGTCGAGGAGACCGCGCCGAGCGGCTACCTGCACGAGATTCTCGAGGGCCTGCGCGTCGTGCGCCGCAGCCCCGCCGTAGGCCTCGCCCTCATCGCCCTCGGGGCTGTCTGGACCGGAGGCGGCTTCCTGCACGTCGCGGGCAACCAGCACATCCAGCGCGCGGCGAGCATCCCGGGCGCGGAGCGGCTCTCGCTGCTCATGGCCGCGCTGGCCGTGGGCGCGGCGGCCGGGACCTGGTGGGTCAACGCGCACGGTCGGAACGTCTCGCGCGGGATGCTGCTCGGCACCGGGCTGCTCGCCGCGGGCGGGTTCCTCGTCGCGTTCGCGGTGACGACCCGTTTCGCGGTGTTCGCGGCCTCGGCGTTCCTCATCGGGCTGTGCGTCGCGCCGGCGTTCGTGCTCACCGAGACGCTGCTCCAGGAGGGCACCGACCTGCACCAGCGCGGCCGCGTGTTCAGCCTGCGCGACTTCGCCATGCGGGGCGTCTTCCAGCTCTCGCTGTGGGTCGCCGCCGCCGCGACGCCCCTGTTCGGCACGGGCCCCACGCTGCTCATCGCGGCCGCGCTCATCGCCGGCGCCGGCGCGCTGTCCATCGCGTTCGCGCGACGCGCCGCCGCCGCCCTGCGCGCGGCCGGCCCGGGCGCCTGAGCGCGGGCCGGGACGCGGATCAGCGCCGCGCCTCCGCCAGGGGCAGGAGATCCACGCGCCAGCGCCGCAGCAGCTCCTCGCGGAACGCCTGCGGGCCGGCCGCCTCGCCCGCGCGGTGCCGGTACTCGTCGAACGCCGCGATCAGCTCGGGGCCGTGATCGCGGAAGAGCCGCCCCTCGCGCACGGCCCGCTCGAGGTCCGGCCCGAGCCGGGCGTCCAGCTCGTCCAGCACGCCCGCCGCGACCGCCCGCTCGTCGTCCGTCGCGTCCGTCCCGGGCGAGAACGGCCGCAGGGGCTCCCAGGTCGCCGAGTCCCCGGCGGCCGGGTCGGCACCCGGCGCCGCCGTCGCGGCCACGGGAGTGCCGGAGACGTCCACGTCGAAGACGCGGTCGCAGACCGGGCAGGTCACGCGCGCGCCGAGCGAGCCGACGAGCTTTCTCGGCAGCAGGTAGCCCGCGTCGCAGGAGGGGCACTGGACGATGATGGCGTGCGTCACGGGCGGCAGGATAGCACCGCCGGCCGCCCCCACAGCCCCCGGGCTTCGGCCGGGAACCCCCCGTGACCGCGCGAGGCTCGCGGGCGGCCCCTACCCCGCCAGCGCGAGCTCGAGGGGCTCGCGGTAGTTCACGAGCAGGGCGGCGCGCAGCGCGGCGTGCTCGGGACGCGAGAGCTGCGGGTCGGCCGAGACCATCGCGCGGGCGGCCTCGCGCGCCTCGAGCAGCAGCGGCTCGTCGCGCCACAGGCTCGCGAGCTTGAGCCTCGGCAGGCCGGACTGCCGGACGCCCCACAGCTCGCCGGGACCGCGCAGGCGCAGGTCGGCCTCGGCGAGCTCGAACCCGTCGTCGGTGCCCGCCATGACCGCGAGTCGCTCCTGCGCCGTCGGCGTCATCGCGCCGCTGCCGACGAAGACGCACACCGAGCGGTGCTCGCCGCGGCCGACCCGGCCGCGGAGCTGGTGGAGCTGCGTCAGCCCGAAGCGGTCGGCGTTCAGCACCGCCATGAGCGTCGCGTTCGGGACGTCCACGCCGACCTCGACCACGGTGGTCGCCACGAGCACGTGCAGCTCGCCGTTGCGGAACGCCTGCATGACCGAGAGCTTCTCGTCGGGCTTGAGCCTCCCGTGGAGCAGCCCGATGCGGTACGGCGCGAGCAGCGGCTGGGCCCGCAGCCGCTCGACCTCCGACTCGGCGGCCTTCACCTCGGCGCGGAGGCCCTCCTCGATCGCCGGAACGACGACTAACGCCTGCCGGCCGGCCGCGAGCTCGCGGGCAATGAACTCGATCACCTGCGGCAGCCGGCCCTCGTCCGTCACGCGCGTGACGAGTCGGCCCCGCCCGGCGGGGCGTTCGCGGAGCACGCTCACGTCGAGGTCGCCGAAGCTCGCGAGCTGCAGCGTGCGCGGGATGGGCGTCGCCGTCAGCACGAGGACGTGGGGCAGCACGCCCTTCTTCGCCAGTGTCGCCCGCTGGCGCACGCCGAAACGGTGCTGCTCGTCCACGATCGCGAGCCCGAGCTTCGGCATCGAGAGGCGGTCCTCGAGCAGCGCGTGCGTGCCGACGACGAGCAGCGGCTCGCCCGAGGCGAGCCGCGCGGCGAGCAGCCGCCGCGCCGCGGCGGGCGTCGAGCCGGTGAGCGATGCCACCTCGACGCCCGTGCCGAGCGTGAACCGGCCGAGGTTCACCGCGTGCTGGAGCGCGAGCACCTCGGTGGGCGCCATGAGCGCGACCTGGTGCCCGGACTCGATCGCGTGCGCCGCCGCGAGCAGCGCGACCGCGGTCTTGCCGCTGCCCACGTCGCCGATGAGCAGCCGGTGCATGGGCCGCGTGCGCGCGAGGTCGGCGGCCACGTCGGTGACCGCCGCCCGCTGGTCGGCGGTCAGCGAGAACGGCAGCGCCGCCTCGACCCGGCGCGCCAGCTCGCCGCTCGAGGCCATGGCCAGCCCGCGGCCCTCCTCCGACAGCACGCGCCGGCGCAGCTCCATTACCATCTGCAGCTCGAAGAGCTCCTCGAACGCGAGCCGCCGCCGCGCCGACTCGAGCGCCGCGGCGTTCGGGGGGAAGTGGATCGCGCGCAATGCCTCGCCGAGCGGCCCCAGCCCGTGCGCGGCGGCCACCTCCGGCGGGACCGGGTCGGGCACGAGGTCAGCGACGGCTTCCAGGGCCCGGCTCACGGCGGTGCGCAGCGCGTGTCCGGTGAGCCCGCGGGTCAGGCCGTGGACCGGCACGAGCCGCCCGGCGTGGAGCAGCGAGTCGAGGTCCTCGTGCAGGACCTCGAACATCGGGTTCAGCATCCGGCGATCCGCCGGGTCCAGCTCGCCGCTCACGACCACCTTCGTGCCGGGCCGCAGCGTGCGCGCGAGGAAGGACTGCCCGAAGAAGTAGCAGCCGATCGTGCCCGTGCCGTCGGCGATCGTGGCGACGAAGTCGCCGCGCCCGCCGCGCGTGCGCAGCGCCGCCGCGCGCTTCACGACCCCGTTGACGGTCATGAGCTGGCCCGGGACGAGGTCCTTCACGGAGGCGAACCGGCTCGCGTCCAGCCAGTCGCGCGGGTAGTGGCGCACGAGGTGCTCGAGCGTGACCAGCCCGAGCCGCTCGAACGCCTGGGCGCGCGCGGGCCCCACGCCGGGCAGGAACTGGATCCGGGTGGAGGGCTCGGGGCGCGGGCGGCTGCCGCGGCGGGCGTCGGTCATCGTTCGGTTCTCGCTCATGGTGCGTCGCGCAGCAGGTTACGCCGCGGGCGCCGCGCCGGGCCACCGTCCCGGTCCCGGGCGCGGTCCGCCGGCGGGCCCGGCTTGCGGCCCTCGGGGGGGCTTCTGTATAGTCCCGCGTCCTCTTTCGGCAGTGCCGAGCGTCCGTGGCCGACCGTCGTGCGGTCCCCCGGCGTCCCCGGGCGTGTCGTCGTTCTTCAGGAGAATCCCATGGCGAAGTGCTTCGTGTGCGGCAAGACCCGCATGGCCGGCCAGAACGTGAGCCACGCGAACAACAAGACCAAGCGCGTCTTCAATCCCAACCTGCAGTCCGTTCGCGCGCTGGTCGGCGGCCGCGCCAGGAAGGTCGTCGTCTGCACGCGCTGCATCCGCAGTGGCCGGATCGAGAAGGCCGTCCGCGGAGGAAAGGCGACGGCACCCGCCGCCTGATCGCGCGTCCCACCGAGACGACGAAACGGCCCGGTGCCCCGACGGGGACCGGGCCGGTTTCATGCCTCCCGCCCGGCCGTCTCGCGCTCCGTGGCGAGCCAGTCCCGCCAGGCGAGCTGCTGGCGCGGCATCGCGCCGAGCGGGTCGAGCTCGAGTGCCCGGGCGAACTCCTCGTCGGCCTCGGAAGGCCGCTCCAGGCGCAGCAGCGTCCAGCCGAGGTCGGCCCGGGCGGCCGCGAAGGCGGGGTTGATGGCCAGCGCCGCGCGGAGCGGGCCCTCCGCCCCCTGCGGGTCGCCGCGAAGCAGCCGCAGCCGCCCGAGCAGCGCGTGCGCGTCGGCCCAGCCGGGTGCGGAGCCCGCGAGATCGGCGAGCACGGTCTCGGCGGGCCCGAAGCGCCGCAGCTCGATCCACAGCCGTCCCAGCTCGAGCGCCGGCGCGCGGTAGCCGGGCTGCAGCTCCAGGGCCTTCTGGCAGGACGCCGCGGCCTCCTCGAGGCGGCCCTGCGCGCGACGGATGCGCGCGAGCAGCACATGCAGGTCGGGGTAGCCGGGGTTGACCGCGAGCGTGCGCAGGACGGCCGCCTCGGCGCCCTCGAGGTCGCCGGAGTCCAGGAGCAGCTGGGCGTCGAGCAGCGCGTTGCGCGGCACCTCGCGGTCCCGCGTCAGGCCGCGCCGCAGCGCGCGCAGGGCGTCCTCGTCGCGGCCGAGCGCATGGTAGACGAGCCCGAGCAGCCGGTTCGCGCGCGCGAACTGCCGGTTCATCTCGATCGCCCGCTCGAGCGCACCCGCGGCTCCGGCGAGGTCCCCCGCACGGAAGCGGGCGAGCCCGAGCCAGAAGTGCAGGTCGGGGTACTGGCCGTGCGACTCGAGCGCCGCCTCGACGTGCGCGATGGCATCCGCCGCGCGGCCCCGCTCGAGCCCGATCCGGGCCGCGAGCAGCCGCGCTTCGAGGTAGCGCGGGTTCAGCTCGAGCGCCACCTTGAGCTGGTCCAGCGCGTCCTCGAGCCGCCCGCCCTCGAGGAGCAGTCCCGCGAGGCGGCAGCGGAGGTCCGCGTACGACGGCCGCTCGGCCACCGCCCGCGCCAGCTCCGAGATCGCCCCCGCGAGGTCGCCGGCCTGGTGGCGCGACAGCGCACGGTCCAGCGGCGGCGCCGCCCCGGCCTCCGCGGCGGGGACCCCGCCCGGCAGCAGGCGGCGCCACTGGTCACCCGTCCACTCGCGGGCGACCGCAGGCGTGACCCACTCGGGCGCGTCGAAGCCCAGCTCGAGGGCCTCCGCCAGCTCGGCGGACGACCGCTCGCGGTCCCCCTTCAGGCCCAGGCAGACGGCGAGCAGCAGGTGGCCCTCGAGGTAGTGCGGATGCTCCTCGAGCGCGCGCACGAGGTCCCCGATCGCCTCGTCGATCCGCCCCGAGCGCTCGTAGATGCGCGCCCGGTAGTAGCGCAGGTCCGGGAAGGTCGGGTTCTCCTCGAGGGCCCGGCTGAACTCGGTCTC
Source organism: uncultured bacterium (assembly GCA_964589945.1). Classification (GTDB taxonomy): domain Bacteria; phylum Eisenbacteria; class RBG-16-71-46; order RBG-16-71-46; family RBG-16-71-46; genus CAIXRL01. The sequence goes on along the minus strand of CAZPVG010000012.1, from coordinate 54,701 downwards.
GGCCCGTCCGTAGTCGCCGGCGTGGAAGTACGCGAGCCCCAGGTTCGCCCGGGCCTCGGCGGCGTGCACGCGCGCGAGGCAGTGGTCCGGGTCGTTGGGGTCACGCACCTCGCGCAGGACCGCCTCGAAGCACTCGACCGCGCGGGCGAACTCGCCGCGGTTGAAGTGCAGGATTCCCGCGTTGTAGTGGCGCGTGTGCCCCCACTTGACCAGTGAGGACAGGAACGACATCGACGCTAGTCCATCTGCCGGCGGAGGAACGCCGGAACCTCGAGCGAGGAGCCGTTCGTCCCGCCGCGCCCCCACTGGCCGCGCGAGTCGCGGCGCCGCCAGGCGGGCGTGTCGTAGCTCGCCTCGTCGTCGGCGTTGGCCTCCTTGTGGCGCGCCGGCCGGTCCGCGGCGCGCAGGTGCGGCACCGTCACGCCGAAGCCGGTCGCGACGACGGTCACGACGATCTCGCCGTCGAGCGCCGGGTCGATGACCGCGCCGAAGATGATGTTCGCGTCCTCGCCCGCGGCCTCCGTGACGACGTTCGAGGCCTCGTGCACCTCGTGCAGGCTCAGGTCACGGCCGCCGGTGATGTTCAGCAGCACGCCCTCGGCGCCATGGATCGAGACGTCCTCGAGCAGCGGACTCGAGACCGCCGCGCTGGCCGCGTCCACCGCCCGATTCTCGCCCGTCGCGCGCCCGGTGCCCATGAGGGCGTTGCCGCGCGCGGCCATGATGGCCTTCACGTCGGCGAAGTCCACGTTGACGAGGCCCGGCACCGTGACGAGGTCGGCGATGCCCTTCGTGGCCTTGAGCAGCACGTCGTCCGCCACGCCGAACGCCTCCGAGAGCGGGGTGCCGCGCTCGACCACGGCGAGCAGCCGCTCGTTCGGGATGACGAGCAGCGTGTCCACCTCGGCCCGCAGCTCCTCGAGGCCCTCCTCCGCCTGGCGCATGCGCCGCCGGCCCTCGAACGTGAACGGTCGCGTGACGACGCCCACGGTGAGCGCTCCCGCCTGGCGCGCGAGGCGCGCCACGACCGGTGCGGCCCCCGTGCCCGTGCCCCCGCCCATGCCGGCGGTCACGAACACCATGTCGGTCTCGGCGACCACGTCGGCGATCGACTGCTGGTCCTCCTCGGCCGAACGGCGGCCCTGCTCGGGGTTCCCGCCGGCGCCGAGGCCTCGCGTCGCGTTCAGGCCGATCTGGACGCGCGCCGCGGCGAGCGAGCCGCTCAGCGCCTGCAGGTCCGTGTTCACGGCGATGAACTCGACGCCGCGCAGGCCCGCGCCGATCATCCGGTTCACCGCGTTTCCGCCGGCGCCGCCGACGCCGATCACCTTGAGCTTGGCCGCGGACGTGCGATCGATCTCGAGCTCGAACATCGACATGGGCACCCCTCCTTGTGCCGGACCCGCGGCCGTCCTGGCCGCGATCGCCGGGTGATGGCTAGAAACGGCTCGTGAACCAGTTCCAGAGGTCGAATCGCTGGCGGCCCTTCGGGGCCCCGGTGTCGGTGTACATCCCGTCGCCGGACTCCTGGCGGGCCGCGTGGATCACCAGGCCCACGCCGGTCGAGCAGCGCGGGTCGGCCACGTTCTGCGCCAGCCCGCCGACGCCGCGCGGCCTTCCCAGCCGCACCGGCATCTCGAACACCTGCTCGGCCAGCTCGGCCACCCCGGGCAGCAGCGACGTCCCGCCGGTCAGCACGACGCCGCCGCCGAGCAGCTCGGCGAAGTGGTTCTTGCGCACCTCGCGGTTTGCCAGCGCGAAGATCTCCTCCATGCGCGGCTCGATCATCGAGGCGAGCACGTGGCGCGAGATCTCGCGGTCGGTCCGGCCGCCGACGCCGGCCACGGCGAGCACCTCCTCGGCGGGCACGAGCGAGGCGAGCGCCGAGCCATACTGGATCTTGAGGGACTCGGCCTTGTCGATCGGCGTGCGCAGCCCGATCGCGATGTCGCTCGTCACGCTGGCCCCACCGAACGGGATGATCGCCGTGTGCCGGATCGAGCCCTCGTGGAACACGGCCACGTCGGTCGTGCCCCCGCCGATGTCGAGCAGCACCACCCCGAGCGCGCGCTCGTCCTCGTCGAGCACGGCCTGCGCGGAGGCGAGCGGCTCGAGCACGAGGTCGTAGACCTTCAGGCCGGCGCGCTGGATCGCGCGGCAGATGTTCTTCGCGCTCGTCACCGCCCCGGTGATGATGTGAACCTCGGCCTCGAGCCGGACGCCGCTCATCCCGACGGGGTCCTTGATCCCGTCCTGGTCGTCCACGAGGAACTCCTGCGGGATCACGTGGATGATCTCGCGGTCCATCGGGATCGCGATCGCCTTGGCGGCCTCGACCACCCGCTCGACGTCGGCCGGCGCGATCTCGTTGTCCTTGCGCGCGACCGCGATGACGCCGCGGCTGTTGATGCTGCGGATGTGGTCGCCCGCGATGCCGGCGTAGACGCCCTTGACGTCGAAGCCGGCCATCCGCTCGGCTTCGGCCACCGCGCGCTCGAGGCTGCCGACCGTCTTCTCGAGGTCCACCACCACCCCGCGCCGGAGACCCTCGCTGGGGGCCGTGCCGACGCCGACGATGCGCAGGTCGCCGTTCGGACCATGGTCGGCCACGACGCAGTGGATCTTGGTGGTGCCGATGTCGAGTCCGACGAACGTCCTTGTCGCCTGGGCCATGGGGTTCCCTCCCGCCGGCTGCGTGCCCTGTCGCTCAGCTGCTGCCGCGTTCGCTCCCGGCCGGTGCCGCGGGGAGCGCGTCGCGGACGATGATCTGGTCCGGTATCCGCACGTCGACCTCGCCGGGCATCATGCCCTTCGCCTGAAGATCGGCGAGCGTGGCCCGCAGGCCGGACAACTGCCGTGTGTCCGGCGGCCAGGCCTTCCCGATCACCCGCACGCCGTTCATGAGCACGAGCTGCGTGACGCGATCCCGGGAGACGTCCACCTCGGAGACCTGCCCTTCGAGCCGGAGGGCATTCTCGCTCAAAACGGCCGCCCACGCGAGGCCTCTTTGGACGCGGGGAGAATCGAGCCGGGTGCCCGGCCGCTCCTTCGAGATGTCCACCCCGGTCAGGATGGGGACGTCCGCCACGACGCCGTGCTGGAGCGGCTCGAGCAGCACGCCGGAGGTGTCGATCTCCCAGGGCTCGCCGTGCGGGACCGCCAGCGCCGGCACCCGCTCGATGATCCTCACCTCGATGGCGCGCAGCCCGGAGCGCCGCACCTCGGCCCGCGCGACGCGCGGGTCTGCGAGCACGCGCGCGCGCACGCGGTCGAGGTCGATCGAGAGCAGGTCCTGGCCCGGCACGAGGCCCGCCCGGGCCCGGATGCGGGCGGCATCGAGGTAGCGCAGGCCGCTCACCTCGACGCGCTGGAGCACGGCGTAACGCTTCCGCAGGTCGCGCCACGGCACGAGCGCGAGCAGGCCGAGGGCGGCCATGACGAGGAGCACCCGCAGCGCCTGGCGGAGCAGGCCCGGGTGGCGGCCCCGGCGGCGGGGCCCGCGCTCGAGCGCCCGGCCCTGGTAGGTGCTCACGGGCGCTTCCCCGCGGCGGTGGCGGCGGCGCCCAGTCGCCCGAGGATCTCGTCGGCGAGCTTCCAGACGTCCCCCGCCCCCAGCGTGAGCACGGTGTCCCCGGGCCGCGCCTCGCGGGCCGCGGCCTCGGCCGCCTCCGGCCCCGAGGCCGCGTACGAGACGTGGCGGGCGCCCTGGGCCCGGGCGGACTCCGCGATGGCGCCACCGGTCGCGCCTGCGATCGGCGCCTCGCCGGCCGCGTAGACGTCCAGCACCCAGACCCGGTCGGCGTCGCCGAAGCAGCGCCCGAACTCCTCGCGCAGCGCGGCGGTGCGCGTGTAGCGATGCGGCTGGAACACGACGAGGACGCGGCCGCCGAGCTGGCGCGCCGCGGCGAGCGTCGCGGCCACCTCGGTCGGATGGTGGCCGTAGTCGTCCACCACGCGCACCCCGCCGGCCGTGCCGCGCGTCTCGAAGCGCCGCCCCACGCCGTGGAAACCTCCGAGCGCCTCGGCGATGTGCCCGAAGCCGATCTCGAGCTCGAGCCCGACGGCCACCGCGGCGAGGGCGTTCTGGACGTTGTGGCTGCCGGGCACCTGCAGCTCGATCGCGCCCAGCGGGCGCCCGCCGGCTTCGACGCGGAAGCGCGCGCCGTGTCCCGAGAGCGCCACGTCGCGGGCTCGCACCTCGGCTCCGTCACCCGTCCCGTAAAGGATCGTGCGCTTCGCCACCTCGGGCAGGATCGCGCGGACGTTGGGGTCGTCGGCGCACAGGACGCTCACGCCGTAGAACGGCACGCGGTTCGCGAAATAGACGAAGGCCTGCCGCACCTCGCCGAGGTCCGCGTAGTGGTCGAGATGCTCGCGGTCGATGTTCGTCACGACCGTGATCGCGGGGGCGAGACGCAGGAACGAACCGTCGCTCTCGTCGGCCTCGGCGACCATGAAGCGCCCGTGGCCGAGCTGGGCGTTGGCACCCACGGTGCGCAGCCGGCCGCCGACCACGATCGTCGGGTCGAGGCCGCCGCGTTCGAGCACGGCCCCCACCATCGAAGTCGTGGTGGTCTTGCCGTGCGAGCCGCCGACGGCGATGCCGTACTTCATGCGCATGAGCTCGGCCAGCATGTCGGCCCGCCCGATCACCGGGACGCCGGCGTCACGGGCGGCGCTCATCTCGGGGTTGTCCGGGCGCACGGCGGACGAGTACACGACGACGTGCGCGCCCTCGACGTTCGAGGCGGCGTGGCCCTGGAACACGCGGCCGCCGAGGGCGACGAGCCGGTCGGTGACGTCGGTCGTCCGCAGGTCGCTGCCCGAGACGGCGTAACCCAGGTTGAGCAGCACCTCGGCGAGCCCCGACATGCCGCTGCCGCCGACGCCGATGAAGTGGATGTGCCGGGTGCGTCCGTACATTCAGCGTCCGCCCTCCGCGGTCTCCTCGTTCGCGGTCCGCAGGCCCTCGGCGAAGCGCAGGAGCCGCTTCGCGAGCCGCAAGGCGGCGTCGGGGCGCGCGAAGAGCCGCGCGTTCGCCGACATGCGCGAGAGGCCCTGCCGGTCCGCGAGCAGGTGCGCGATCTCCTTCGCGAGCCGCTCGCCGGTCAGGTCGTCGTCCATGATGCAGACCGCGGCGCCCCGGTCCACGAGGTTCGAGGCGTTGACCTCCTGGTGGTTGTGCGCCGCGAACGGGTACGGCACGAGCACCGAGGGCAGCCCGCAGACCGCGATCTCGGCGAGCGTCATGGCCCCCGACCGGCAGACGACGAGGTCGGCGACGGCGTAGGCCATGTGGATGTTCTTCACGAACGGCAGCACCGACGCGGGCAGGTCTTCCGACTGCACGGTCGCGCGGACGCGATCGTAGTCGGCACGGCCCGTCTGCAGGATGAATTGCACCTCGACGCGGCCCTTGAGCCGGCGCAGCGTGTCCACTGCGGCCTCGTTGATACGCCGCGCGCCCAGACTGCCGCCGAACACGAACACCGTCGGCCGCCCGGGCTTGAGCTGGAACTCCCTCAGCGCGCTCTCGCGGTCACCCGTCAGGATGTGGGCGCGGACCGGGTTGCCCGTCACCTTGAGGTGGTCCTTGCGCGCGAACCAGCCGCGCGCTTCGAGGAACGACAGGTGGACCTCGTCGGCGATCCGCGCGAGCAGTCGGTTCGCGAGGCCCGGGATGCTGTTCTGCTCCTGCAGGATCAGCGGGCGTCCGAGCAGCTTCGCGGCGAGCGCCAGCGGCGCGCTCACGTACCCGCCCGTGCCGAGGACGGCCCGGGGGTTCTCGGCGAGCACGACCCAGACCGACTGCAGCAGCCCGAGCGCGTTGACGACCGCGGCCCACGGCCAGCGCCACCAGGCGCGGCGGTGGAAGCCGCTCGAGAGCAGGTACCGGATCCGGAAGCCGGCCTCGGGCACCGCCTGCGCCTCGATGCCGCCCCGCGTCCCCACGAACACGACGTCGCAGTCCCGACGCAGGCGCCGCAGTTCCTCGGCGACGGCGATGCCCGGGAACACGTGCCCGCCGGTTCCGCCGCCGGCGATCAGGATCTTCATTCGCCCTCCCGCGACCAGCGCTGGCGCCGGAGCGCCTCGTGGTCGCCGTTCAGGGCGCTGATGCGGTACAGGATACCGGCGGCCGCCAGGTTCACGAGCAGCGCCGAGCCGCCGTACGAGACGAACGGCAGCGGCAGCCCGGTGGTCGGCGCGATCCCGGTCGCGACGGCCACGTTGGCCAGCGCGTACAGGCCGATCTGCACGGTGAGTCCTCCCGCCACGAGGCAGGCGAAGGGTTCGGAGCAGCGCGCCGCGACGCGCATGCCGCGCCAGAGGAAGAGGCCCACGACGACCAGAAGGGCGGTCGTGCCGATGAAGCCCAGCTCCTCGGCGAGGATCGAGAAGATGAAGTCCGTGTGCGCCTCGGGCAGGAAGAGCAGCTTCTGCATCCCGGCCCCGAGGCCGCGGCCGGCGAGGCCGCCGGACCCGATCGCGATGAGCGACTGGTTGAGCTGGAAGCCGGCGTCGCGCACGTCGAGGCGGCCCGTCACGAAGTCGGCGAAGGTCTGGACGCGTCGCATCATGTAGGGGTGCGTCACGAGCGCGAGCGCCACCGCGCCCACGCCGCCCGCGATCGGGGCGGCGAGGTAGCGCAGGGGCGCGCCGGAGAGGAACAGCATCACGAAGCCGGTCGCGAAGAGCAACGCGGCCGAGCTGAGGTTGGGCTGCTTGAGGATCAGGCCCGCGACGAGCCCCAGGATCGCCAGCGGCGGCAGCAGGCCACGCAGGAACCCGTGGTCGGCGACCGGACGGCGATCGAGCCACCACGCGAGGAACAGGACGGCGGCGATCCGGGCGAGGTCGGTGGGCTGCAGCGACATCATGCCCAGGCGCAGCCAGCGTGTCGCGCCGTTCGACATGTGGCCCATGACGATGACGACCACGAGTAGCGCGCACGCGAAGCCCAGTGCCCACGGCGCGGCCTTCCTCAGGACGCGGGGGCCGAGCCAGCGCGCGGCGGCCCAGAGCACGCCGAGCCCGAGGATCGTGCGCAGTACCTGCTGGCGCAGGAAGTAGTTCTCGTCGCCGCGGCGCACGAACGCGGTGAACGAGCTCGACGAATAGACCATCACCAGGCCGACCCCGGTCAGGACCAGGGCCAGCAGCAGGATCCAGCGATCCCCACGAGTCATGCCCTCACGCCTCCCTGCGCGAGCCGGGCGACTTCTTCCTTGAAGCGGCGTCCGCGGTCCTCGTAGTCGCGGAACATGTCGTACGACGCGCAGCCCGGCGACAACAGGACCACGCCGCCCGTTCCGGCCGCACGGTACGCGACCTCGACGGCTTCGGCCAGTGAATCCGCGCGCCCGGCCGGGACGCCCGCCCACGCCCGCTCCATCGCGGCCGCGCCCTCGCCGATCAGGACGAGGTGCCGGACGTGGCGCCGGACGAGCGGCGCCAGCGGCGCGAAGTCCTGGCCCTTGTCGCGCCCGCCCGCGATGAGCACGACGGGCGAATCGAAGCTCTGCAGGGCGACCTCGAGCGAGCTCGTGTTCGTGGCCTTGGAGTCGTTCACGAACCGCACGCCGTTCACCTCGCCCGCGGGCTCCAGCCGGTGCTCGAGGCCGCCGTAGGAGGCGAGCACCTCGCGGAGCGCCGCCGGCGGCGGCTCCATGGGCAGCACCGTCGCCAGCGCCGCGAGCACGTTCGCGAGGTTGTGCGGGCCCGGCAGGCGGACCTCCCGCCGCGCCATGAGCGGCTCCCGGCCCCCGCGCCAGGCGAGCACGAGGTCGCCCGATTCGTGGAACGCGCCCTCGTCCACCGCATGCGCCGCCGAGAACCAGAGCGGGGACGCCGCGCCGCCGCGGCGGGCGACTTCGGGGTCGTCGGCGTTGCGGACCGCGTAGTCGCCCTCGTCCTGCCGCTCGAAGAGCCGCTGCTTGAGTGCCCCGTACGCCTCCAGCGAGCCGTGCCGGTCGAGGTGGTCGGGCGTCAGGTTGAGCCAGGTCGCCACGAACGGCTTGAGCCGCTCGACGGTCTCGAGCTGGAACGAGGAGACCTCGACGACGAGCAGGCCCGTGTCGGACACCGACTCGGCGACCTCGCACACGGCCCGGCCGATGTTGCCGCAGACCTCGACCTCGCGCCCCGCGGCGCGCAGCAGCGCGCCCGCCAGGTCGGTCGTCGTGCTCTTGCCGTTCGTCCCCGTCACGCAGACGAGCGGCGCGCGCGCGGCGAGGAACCCCAGCTCGAGCTCCCCCACGACCGGGATCCCGCGGGCGCGGGCGGCCTCCGCGAGCGGGTGTTCCGACGGGATGCCGGGACTCCAGACCAGCAGGTCGCGCCCGTCGAGCAGGGCCGCGTCGTCCCGCCCCCAGTCGCACGCGATCCCCTCCCCCGCGAGCGCCCGGGCGGGCTCCGGCAGCTCGCCGGCGCCCCGGCGGTCGCAGACGCGCACCTCGGCGCCGTGACGGGCGAGCAGCCGGGCCGCGGCGACGCCGCTGCGCGCCGCCCCCGCGACGAGCGGGCGGCGGCCCGGAAGGGGATGGTGGCGGTCGAAGGTCACTGGAGCTTGAAGGTGGACAGGGAGAGCAGCGCGAGGAGCACGCCCACGATGTAGAAGCGCAGCACGACCCGCGACTCGGCCCAGCCCATCAGTTCGAAGTGGTGGTGGACCGGCGCCATCCGGAAGACGCGCCGGCCCGTGAGCTTGAAGGAGGCCACCTGCAGCATCACCGAGACGGCCTCGGCCACGAACACGCCACCCACGAGCACGAGCCAGAACTCGCGCTTGATGAGCACCGAGACCACGCCGAGCGCGCCGCCGAGGGCGAGTGATCCGGTGTCGCCCATGAACACGTTCGCGGGATGGCAGTTGTACCAGAGGAAACCCAGCGAAGCCCCGAGCACGGCCGCGCAGAAGACGGTCAGCTCGCCGCTGTACGCCAGGAAGCTGATGTTGAGGTAGTCGCTGAATTTCGCGTGGCCGCTCACGTAGCAGATGCCCGCGAACGAGAGCGCGGCGATCGCGACGAGGCCCGAAGCGAGCCCGTCGAGCCCGTCGGTCAGGTTCACCGCGTTCGAGGAGCCCGTGATGACGAGGATCACGAACGGCACGAACGCCCAGCCGAAGTCCAGGAACGTGCGCTTGAGGAACGGCACGTGCGTCACCGTCGGAGACAGCCCCGGCTCGGGATAGAGGAGGATGAGCGTCCCGACGATCGCGCCGATCGCGATCTGGCCCGCGAGCTTGTAGCGGCCGAGCAGGCCCTTCGGGAAATTCTTCACGACGCGCAGCCAGTCGTCGAGGAAGCCCAGCCCGCCGAGCCACACGGTGGTCAGCAGCGCGAGCCAGAGCTGGCGCGAATGGAAGTTGCCCCACAGCAGGCAGGGCACGGTGATCGACGTGACGATGAGCAGCCCGCCCATCGTCGGGGTGCCGGCCTTGCCCAGGTGCGTCTGCGGCCCCTCCTCGCGGATCCTCTGGCCGAGCTTCACGCTGCGCAGCCAGTCGATCAGGACGGGGCCGAACAGGAAGCTGATGAGCAGCGCCGTGACCGCGGCGTAGGCGGCCCGGAACGTGATGTAGCGGAAGACGTTCAGGGCCGACAGGCCGGGAATCTGGTGCAACGGGTAGATCCACTCGTAGAACACGTCAGTTCTCCCGCTCGAGACCCTCGAGGACTTCCTCGAGGGCCGCGCCTCGCGAGGCCTTGAGCAGCACGACCACGCCCGGCGCGAGTGCCTCGCGCAGCGCCCTCGCCACTTCGGGCTTTCCGGGGAAGACACGCGCTTCGAGGCCGGCCCGGCGCGCGCCGGCGGCATATTCGCCCGCGTGGGCCCCGACCGTCCACAGCTCCGCCCCGGCCACCCGCTCCCCCGTCTCGCGGTGGAGTCGCGCCGCCGTCGAGCCGAGCTCGAGCATGTCACCGAGCACCGCGATCCTCCTCTTCGCGCCCGGCCAGGCGGCGAGCGTCTCGAGCGCCGCCGCCGTCGAGTCCGGGTTCGCGTTGTAGCAGTCCACGAGCAGCACCGCCCCCGCGGCCCGCTGCACCTCCATCCGTCCCCCGAGCGGGCGCTGCGCCTCGAGCGCGGCGGCGACGGCCGCCGGGTCGAGCCGCCAGTGCCGCGCGACCGCGAGCGCCCCGAGGGCGTTGCGGGCCTGATGGCGGCCGACGAGCTTCAGGTGCACCGGCGGGAAGCCCTCGACCTCGAGGCGCGAACCCTCGGCGCCGAGGTCCTTCCAGGCGCGCGGGCGCACGCCGGCGCCCTTCGCGAAGCCATACGTCGTGACGGCGGCCTTCGCGCCCTTCGCCGCGGCCACGAGGCGCGGCGAGTCGGCGCCGACGAAGGCCGGCCGCCCCGGCTCGAGCGCGTGCACGAGCGCGGCCTTCTCGCGCGCGATGCCCTCGAGCGAGCCGACGCCCTCGAGGTGGGCGCTTCCGGCGTTCGTGACGACGGCCGCGTCGGGCTTCGCGATCCCCGCGAGCGCCGCGATCTCGCCCGGGTGGTTCATGGCGATCTCGACGACCGCCACCTCGTGCTCCGGCCGCAGCGCGAGCAGGGTGAGCGGCACGCCCCAGTGGTTGTTGAGGTTCCCCTGCGTGCGCAGCGTCGGGGCGGCGGTCGAGAAGACGGCCGCGACCAGCTCCTTCGTGGCCGTCTTGCCGGCGCTGCCGGTCACGCCGACCAGGAGGCCGCGCCAGGCCTCGCGGTACTTCTGCGCGAGCCGCTGGAGCGCGGCGGTGACGTCATCCACGAGCACGAGCGGCCCGAGGTCGAGGTGCGCGATCCTCGGGTGGACGGCGCGCGCGCACAGCGCGGCGCCCGCGCCGCGCGCGAACGCCTCGTCGAGGAACGCGTGCCCGTCGGTCCGCGTGCCGGGCAGCGGCACGAACAGCATGCCGGGCTCGAGCGCGCGGCTGTCGATCGTGGCGCCGGTCACCCCGTTCTTCAGGAACGCCTCGCGCGCCGACGGCTCGCGGGGCACGTCGCGCACGATCAGGTCGCCGTTCGCCCACTGGGCGAGCTGGACGAGCGGGATCGCCCGGGTCCCCGTCGCGGCCCCGGGGGCGTTCACGCCGGCGCCCCCAGCAGCCCGCGCGCGACCGCGCGGTCATCGAACGGGAGCACCTCGGCACCGATCGTCTGCGTCGTCTCGTGCCCCTTGCCGGCCACGAGCACGATGTCGCCCGCGCGGGCGGCGGCGAGCGCCGCGGCGATGGCCTCGCGGCGGTCGAGGACGGTCTCGAGCCGGCCCGCGGGGGCGCCCGCGACGATCTCGGCCGCGATGGCGGCCGGGTCCTCGGAGCGCGGGTTGTCGTTGGTGACCCAGGCGAGGTCGGCGAGCCGCGCGGCGATCGCGCCCATGAGCGGGCGCTTGCCGCGATCGCGGTCGCCGCCGCAGCCGAAGACGCACAGGACGCGGCCCGCGGCGTGCTCGCGGCAGGCGGCGAGCGCGCGCTCGAGCGCGTCGGGCGTGTGGGCGTAGTCCACGACCACGGCGAACGCGCGCCCGCCGTCCACCCGCTCGAGCCGGCCCGGCACGCCCGCGAAGCCCGCCAGGGCGCGCTCGATCGCCTCCGGGGCCGCCCCGAGGGCGAGCGCGGACGCCCATGCCGCGGCGGCGTTCCAGGCGTTGAACCGCCCGAGCATCGGCAGCGTCACCTCGGTCGCCGGCGCGCCGGGGGGCGCGAGGCGTATCACCAGCCTGCCGGGCCGCGGCGTCACGCGCTCGAGCCGCAGGTGGCGGGCCGCGCCGCCCGCGGTGCCGAACGTGAAGGGCTCGAGTCCACCGCGGCGCGCCGCCTCGAGGACGCGCGGCGCCGCCGGGTCGTCGGCGTACACGACGGCCGTCGCGCGCTTGCCCCCGCCCCCGTTGCGCCCGTCGAAGAGCCTGAGCTTGGCGTCGAGGTAGGCCTCCATGGTGCCGTGGTAGTCGAGGTGGTCCTGCGTGAAGTTCGTGAACACGGCGACGTCGCTCGCCAGCCCGAAGGTGCGCTTCTGCGCGAGCGCGTGGCTGCTCGCCTCCATCGCGAGCGCCTCGACGCCGCGGTCACGCATCTCGGCGAGCAGCGCCTGCAGCTCGGGGGCCTCCGGCGTCGTGAACGCCGACGGCCGCGCCTCGCCGGCGATCCGTACGCCGGTCGTGCCCGCGAGCCCCGGGCGCCAGCCCGCCGCGCCGAAGATGGCCTCGAGCAGGCACGTCGTCGTCGTCTTGCCGTTCGTGCCCGTCACGGCCACGACCTTCATGGCCCGCGAGGGATCGCCGTTCAGGCGGCACGCCATGGCCGCGAGCGCGAGGCGCGGGTCGGGGACCTCGGCGACCGTCGCGCCCGGGGCGCGCGTGCCCGGCGGGCCCACGACCACCGCGGCGCCGGCGGCGAGCGCCGCGGGCACGAAGCGCGCGCCGTCGTCGCGCGTGCCCGGCAGTGCGAAGAACGCGTCGCCCGGCTGCACGCGCCGCGAGTCCAGCGCGAGGCGCGCGACCTCCACGTCGTCGGGCCCCGTCACGACGGCCCCCTCCACCCCGGCGAGCAGCGCGCGCAACGTCACGGGTGGCGTGCCGTGGCCGCCGCGGCCGCCGCCGTCACGGCCGCTCGCGGGGGCGCGTCCGGCACCTCGCACCACAGGCGGCAGACACCCTCGAGCGGCAGCGGCGTCCCGGCGGCCGGTTCCTGGCGCACGACGACGCCGTGGCCGTACAGGCGGAGGCGGACCTGGCGGACCGAGAGCTGGCGCAGCGCCTCGCGCATCGTGAGGCCCGCCAGGTCGGGAAGGCGGGCGTGCACGGAATCGCTCGGCGCCGAGAGCCAGGCGACGACGGAGCCGCCACGGTCCACCGGCTGGCCGGCCGCGGGCGACTGGGAGAGGACGCGCGGCCCGCTTCCCTCGAAGCGGGCGCGCAGGCCGAAGTCGCGGAGGCGCCTCTCCGCTTCACGCGGGGGCAGCAGCCGAAGGTCGGGGGCGATCACCGCCGGCACCGCGGGCGGCCGGACGGCCACGGGACCGTCGATGGGCCCGAGCAGGCCTTCGCGCTGGCGCATGAGGTCGAGCACGATCTCGCGGAACACCGGCGCGGCGACCTGGCCGCCGTAGTACTCGTCGCCCTCCGGCTCGTCGATCACGACCACGCCGACGATCCGGGGGTGCTCGGCCGGCGCCATGCCCGCGAACGAGGCCATGTACATGCCCGGACCGTAGCGGTGCGTCGCCGGGTCCACCTTCTGGGCGGTGCCCGTCTTGCCGGCGATCGAGAAGCCGTCGAGGTGCGCGCTCGTGGCGGTGCCGCTGTCCACCACCGCGCACAGCATGCTGCGCAACTCGGCGGTCGTGGCGTCGCTGAACACGCGGTGGCGCGGCTGCGGTGTCCAGCGCCGCACGATCCGCCCGTCGCTCGCGCGCTCCTCCTTCACGATCCGCGGCTCCATGAGGACGCCGCCGTTCGCGACGGCGCCGTAGGCGAGCGCGAGTTGCAGCGGCGTCACCGCGACCTCCTGGCCGATCGAGATCGTCGGGCACGAGCGCGGCTGCCACAACGGGACGGGGCGGAGCTTGCCGGCGATCTCGCCCGGGAAGTCGATGCCCGTGAGGCCCCCGAAGCCCAGCGCGGTGGCGTAGCGGTAGAGGCGGTCGTTGCCGAGCCGCAGCCCCAGCTTTGCGCACACGATGTTGCTCGAGTGCTGGATCGCGCCGAAGAACGTGTAGCCGGCCGCGGCATGGGCGTCGCGCAGGTGGAAGCCCGGGAAGATCTCGGCGGTCCTCGTCTCGGACGCGGTGAAGTAGTCGTCGGGACGCGCGAGGTTCTCCTCGAGGGTGGCCCCGGCGACGACGATCTTGAACGTCGAGCCCGGCTCGAACTGGTCCGTCACGTTCCAGTTCTTCGCCAGCCCGGGCGGCAGGTGCGGCACGCACACGTCGGCGAGGATCTCGCCCGTCCACGGGTCGAGGAAGATCGCGAAACCGCGCTTCGCGTGGAGCGTGTCGACGGCGTGCGCGAGGTGGCGTTCGACGATGGACTGCAGGTCCGCGTCGAGCGTCAGCACGAGCGACTCGCCGTCGCGCGCCGGGCGCTGCTCGGCGCCGGGCAGGCGCAGCGTGCGGCGCGAGCCGGCGCGGATCGCCGTCACCCAGCCGGACTGGCCGGCGAGCCGGTCGTCGAACTCGTACTCGAGCCCGTCCACGCCGGTGTCGTCCACGTTCGTCCGCCCGAGCACTTCGGAGGCTGCGGGACCGAGCCGGTAGTGGCGCCGGGTCTGGTCCTCGACGTCCACCCCTTCGATGCGCAGCGCGCGGACCCGGTCGCCGACCTCGGGCGGCACGTCCCTCGTGATCCAGCTGTAGCCCCGCGCCGACTGCAGGCGGCGCCGCACCGTCGCGACGTTCTCGCCGAGCGCCGGCGCCAGCCGCGCGGCCGTCCGCGTCAGGTCCTTCAATTGGGGGCGGTACACCGCCACGCGGCTCACGACGAGGTCGTGCGCGAGCACGCGCCCGTTGCGGTCGAGCAGCTCCCCGCGCTTCGGGACGAGCTTGAGCCGGAGCTGCTGGTTCTCGGCCGCGCGGGCGAGGAACTTCGAGTGGAGGGCAATCTGCAGCCACCCCACGCGCAGCCACAGGCACAGCAGCCCCAAGAAGAGGCCGGCCGCAGCCAGCAGCACCCGACTCTTGCGCAATTCCCTGTGGGCCACGTTCCCTCCCTGGAACGGCGGTTCACGCATACCGCCAGCCCCACGTGCGCGGTGCTGAGGCGCGGCCGGCTCACTTCGCCGGTCGCCCTGCCTGTTTCGACCGGATCAGTTCACGTCACGCCCCCGCGCCGCGGCTTCCGGCACGAGCGCTTCGAGTGCGCGGTCCGCCAGCGCGAGCAGCGGGGCGACCGGCGCCGACGCCGGACGTCCCGGTGCCGGCTCGAGGTAGTCCTCCGGAAGGGTGACGATGCGCCGCGGATCCACGGGCCGCAGGCCGAGCGAAGCGGCCACGGGGCCCAGCTCCGAGCGGTTCGTACCCTGCTCGAGTTGCGACGTCAGCCAGGCCTTCTCGGCCGTGGCCTGCTGAAGGGCATGCACGCTCTTGCCCAGCCGGACGCTCAGGCTGGCCACCGTCGCGGTCTGCCAGACCTCGAGCAGCAGTACGCCGAGGACCGCGACCGCCAGCAGGGCCAGTCGCGGCCGGAACGCCGGCGCGTCCGTGGCGCGCCGCGTGCCCGGTCGAACGACGAGCCTCGGGCTCGCGGCGCGCCGGGACGGGGAAACGGTTCGACGGTTCATCGCGGCTTCCTCCGGAACGCCCTGAGCCGCGCGCTGCGCGCGCGCGGATTCGACCGCTGCTCCTCGTCCGACGGAACGACGACCCGTCGGGTGAGCTCTTCCCACGGACCTGCCGTCTCCCCCTCGTCCGTAAGGGGGAGACGGCGCGACGGCACCACGCGCGGCGCACCGCGCAGCGCGTGCTTCACCCGGCGATCCTCGCCGGAGTGGTACGACAGCGTCACGGCCACGCCGCCCTCGCGCACCGCGTCCGGCAGCCAGGCCAGGGCGGCTTCGAGGTCGGCCATCTCGTCGTTCGTCCAGATGCGCAGCGCCTGGAAGACGGGCGCCAGCGTCTTCGGGCGCGCGTCACCGAGCACGCGTGCGACCAGCTCGGCGAGCTGACGCGTGGTCCCGAGCCGGCCGGCCCGCGCCGCCTCGGCGATCGCGCGCGCGAGCCGGCCCGCGTGGCGCACGTCGCCGTGCTCGCGCAGTACGGAAGCGATCTCGCCCGCCTCGGCGCTCGCGAGGCGCGCGGCGAGCGGCTCGCCCGTGGTCGGGTCCATGCGCAGGTCCAGGGGGCCGTCGTGCGAGAAGCTGATGCCGCGCGAAGGATCGTCGATCTGCCTCGACGACAGCCCGAAGTCGAAGAGCGCGCCGGCCAGCGGCTCACCGCCGGCGTCGCGGTGCGCGAGCGGAAGCTCGCGGAAGGTCGAGTGGCGCAGCATCACGCGTTCCCCGAAGCGGGCCAGCCGCTCCGCCGAGAACGCGAGCGCGGCCGGGTCGCGGTCGCAGCCGAGCAGCCGGGCGCCGGGCTCGGCCTCGAGCACCGCGCACGCATGCCCGGCGTCGCCGAGCGTCGCATCGAGGTAGAGCCCCGGTCCGCCCAGGAGGAAGCCGAGCGTCTCGCGCACCAGCACCGGCTCATGACGCACGCTCACCGGAAGCCCCGTCCGCCGCGGGCGCCTGTTCCGCGGACGCCCAGGCTCCGACGTGCGGATCGCAACCCGCCAGCCGGAAGAGGTCGCGGAGGTGGCGGCTGAGGCCCGAGAGCAGGACGCTGCCGGACCGCGTCTCGAACCGCGAGAGCGCGCCCACGAGGCGCGGCACCATGCGGTAGTCCACGTGACGGAGCGGCGAGCAGTCCACGACCAGCCGGCCGACGCCCCGTGCCGCGAGCTCGTCGAGCGTCTGCTCGAGGCGCTGCTCCGCCGAGAGGTCGATCCAGCCGCGCAGCTCGAGCAGCGCGACGCGCCCCGAGGGGCGGTCGTGGAACTCGATGCGTGCCGCCGCACCATGGCGGCCGCGCGTGAACTGGAGGTTCACGGAGACCGGCGTGCGCGGATCGAGCGCGGGGATCGGCGCGACCATCAGGGCTTCTCCAGACCTCCGAGAGACCGTTCGTACTGCTCCTCGAGCTGGTCGAGCACCGCGGCGGTGTTCTGCTCGAACCGCTCGGGCGACCAGATCTCGAGGCGTCCGACCTGGCCGTGCAGGACGGCTTCCTTGCCGAGCCCTGCACGGCCCAACAGCGACGATGGAATCGAGATGCGTCCCTGCTTGTCCACCGTCACCTTGCTGGCACCGACGAGGAAGGCCCTCGCGAAGTCCCGCTGCTGGCGATTGCCGACCGACAGCGCGTAGAGCCTCTCCTCGAACTTCTTCCAACCCTCCTCCGTGTAGAGCCACAGGCATCCGCCGAGGCCGTAGAGGAGGACGAACGTCGTCAGGGGAAGCTTGCGGCCGGGAACGGCACGAAGCGACGCGGGGACCACCAGTCGCCCCTTGTCGTCGATCGAGTAGTGCTCGGTCCCGTAGAAGGTCGTCATCCGCTCGCTCTCTTCCGCGGGGTTCCACGCACCACCACGATTCCCCCCGCATCCCCAATTTTTACCACCGCGCGGCAGACTAAGGTCGTGTCCTGCGCAGGTCAAACGAAAACGTATGCCGTCGGGAGGAAAAATGCGGCGGTGCACGCGCGTGCAGCGCGCGTTTCGCTTCGGCGCCGCTCCGGCGTCACGGAGGCCCCGGTCCCGCCGCGGCGGACGCGTGCGGCGGCCGCCGGGCGGCCAGGGAGTCGTAGGCGGCCCAGTCCACCCGGTAGAAGGAGTAGACGACCGCCCCGGGTCGGGCGATCCCCAGGTTCGGGACGGTGGCGTCGCCGAGCGGCACGAGCGCCGCCCCGTAGGGGCTGCGGGAGGCGAGCTCGTACGGCTGCGGCGAGCGGTCCACCAGGTAGGCCGGCCGGCCGACGCGCGCGAAGGAGAAGTTGGACGCGACGTCCTCGGGCGTTTCGTGCTCGAGCAGGGGCACCATCGCGGGCGTCACGAGCCCGGCGAGGTCGAGCACCGGCCGCTGCGAGTAGTAGCCGATCGCACCGATGTCGGGCGCGGCGATGACGTCGCCGGGACGCGTGTGCTCCCCGAACCACTTCCCCCACGGCACGAGGCTCTGGCGCAGCCCGGAGCTGAACGAGCGCACCTGCGGGAGCACCATGTAGTTGTAGACCGAGAAGCACTGCACGAGCGCCAGCGTGGCGAGCCCGATGCCGAGCACCGCGGCGCCGCGGCGCACGCCCGGCTCGGGCTCCTCCCCCGCCCACCAGCGCTCGACGGAGCGCCAGGAGAGCCATGCGAGCACCGGCAGCAACGGCACGAGGTAGCGCGAGATGACGGGGACGCCGCGCATCACGTAGAGGACCGGCAGCGCGAACACCCAGACCCAGGGGAGCAGGCGCTGCGCCTGCGGCCGGCTCGGCCACATCCGCGTCCCGCCGAACGCGAGCGCCGCGAACATCGCGGCCCCGAGCGCGGCGTCGGAGTACCCGACGATGCCGACCTGGCGTTTGATCGTGTCGAACACGTAGGGCCAGCCCACGCCTCCCGCCGCCTTCGCCGAGAGCGTGTTGGGCCAGAACGTGCCGAAGTAGAGCCGCGCGAACAGCAGCCAGCCGCCGTAGATGAGCGCCGGCGGCAGGGTGCCGGCGATGAGGCGCCGCACCCCCTCGCGCGAGTCGGTGTCGATGACGAGGAAGACGAACCAGAGGAGCAGCAGGAACACGGCCTCGGGCCGCGTCAGCGCGGCCAGGGCCCAGAGCGCGCCGGTCCGCACGGGCCGCGCGCCCCAGTTCTTCCCGTCGGTGAACGCGACGAAGCCCGCGATCACGAGGGCGACGGCGAGCGGCGTCTCCATGCCGGAGACCGACCAGCGGATCATCCACGGGTGCGCGGCCCACACGATCGTCGCGAGCGCGCGCAGCTCCGGCAGCCGCAGGTTGCGGCGCATGAGCATCCAGAAGAGGACGACCGAGGCGAGGGTCGAGACGGCTCCGAGCGCGCGCGCGGTCCACAGGCCGTTGAGCCCGAGCGCCATGCCGTCGGCGATCAGCGCCACCCACAGGGGGCTCGTGCTGCCGTAGACGTGCTCGCCGGGATTGAAGACGAAGCCCTTCCCCTGCGCGAGGTGCTTCGCGTACTGCAGGTGGATGAACGTGTCGTCGGTCAGGTAGCCGCGCACCGGCCACATCATCGCGATGGCCAGGAGCAGCGCGATGACGAGGCCGGCGACCTCGATGCGGGCGATGGGGCGCTCGTTTGTCCGGGTCACGCACGTCCTCCACTCAGTCCGTCCAGCAGGCCCGCCAGCCGCGCCGCCAGCCGGGGCCGGGCGTGCCCGTCGAGCCACTCCGGACGCGCCCCGGGGGTGCGGCCGTGCTCGCGCCAAGCGATGTACCGCGTTTCGAGCTCGCGCGCCAGCGCCGCCGCGTCGCCGGGGGGCAGCACCACTCCGCCCGCGCGCCGGACGAGTTCCGCCGCCTCGTCGCCGCCGGGCAGGAGCGCGACCAGCGGCCGACCGGCGTCGAGGTACTCGTAGAGCTTGCCGGGCACCATCGTGCGGTACCCCGCACCGTGGGGCTTCCACAGCAGCAGCGCCTCGGCCGAGCGCTGGAGCGCGCGCGAATCGGCGTGCGACAGCGGCCCCGGGAACCGCACGATCCCGGCCAGGCCGAGGTCGCGCGCCCGGGTCTCGTAGTCGAGGTCGTAGGGCCCGGCGAGGTCCACGCGCAGCGTCGCGCCCGCGTCCGGGACGCGCGAGACGAGCCGGGCGATCGCCTCCAGCAGCGTGACCGTGTCGTCCATCATCGAGAGCGTGCCCGTGAACGCGAGTCGGAAGCGCCCGGGCTCCGGGGCCGCCGACGCACCGGCTTCCGCGGGCTCGAAGCCGTTTGGCAGGTGCTCGACGCGGCGCGCGGCGCCGCCGGCGATCAGGTCGCCGGCGTGCGTGCGCGAGGCCGCGAGCACGAGGTCCGCGCCGGCGAGCACGCCGCGCTCGAGCGAGCGGTGGCGGGCGCGGTGCCAGGCGGTCGGCGGCCGGCGGAAGCCGAGGCCGATCCACGGGTCGCGGAAGTCGGCGACCCACGGGAGACCGAAGCGCCGCGCGAGCGGAGCGCCGGCGAGGTGCACGCTGTCGGGTGGCGAGGTCGTGAGCAGCGCCGAGATCCCGCCGTGCGCGAGCCGCTCCGCGGCGGCGCGGCGCGCCGGGCCCGCCCAGCCGACGTACGAGTCCGGGATCAGCCACCAGTCCGAGAGCGAGCGCAGCCTCGCGAACGCGCCGCCCCGGCGCCGGCCCGCCCCCCCGCGGCCCCGGAGCAGCGCGGAGAGGGCGCTGCCGCCCGCGACACGGATCACCTCCGTCTCGGGCGGCACGAGCGCGAGCAGCGACTCATCGCGCACCCAGTAGTCGCCCGCGCCCGCGCACACCACGGTCACGTCCCAGCCGTGCGCGGGAAGGTGCCGCGCGAACGACAGCACGCGGTGCACGCCGCCGCCCGCGAGCGGCGGGAAGAAGTAGGCGATCGCGAGGAGGCGCTTCCGGCTCATCGCGGGGCCCCCGGGTCGTCCGGCAGCGGCCGGCCGGCGGCGAGAGATTCGAACGCCGCCTCGATGCGGGCAAAGTTGCGGTGCCAGTCGCCCCGCTCGGCGACCACCGCGGCGTTGCGCGCCCGCGCCGCCTCGCACCACGCGGGATCGCCCAGCACGCCGTCGATCGCGCGCGCGAGCGCACCGGAGTCGCCGCACGGGAAGAGTCGTGCGCCGTCGCCCTCGCCCACCCACTCGCGGTTCCCTTCGATGTCGCTCACGACCGGGATCGCGCCGGCCGACATCGCCTCGAGGAGCGAAAGCGAGGTCGAGTCCGAGAGCGAGGCCGAGAGGTAGGCGTCCGCCCGCCCGAGCCAGTCCGCGAGCTCCTGCGGCGCGAGCCGGCCGAGGAACCGCCAGCGTCCCGCCGGCAGGAGCCGGGCCGCCTCGCGTTCGAGCGCCGCGCGCAGCGAACCGTCGCCGGCCACCGCGAGCGTCGCGTGCGGGTGCCGGGCGAGCGCGACGGCCGCCGCGCGCAGGATCGTCGGCAGGTCGTAGACGGTCTCGTGCATCCGCGTGCTGAGCAGCAGGCCGCGCTCGCGCTGCGGAGCGGGCGCGAACCGCGCCCGGTCGACTCCCCAGGGGATCGCGCGCACGGTGCCGGGCTCCGCGCCGAGCGCGAGCGCGGCGCGCGCGAGGTTCTCGGCGTCGGCGATCACGAGGCCGGCGCGCCGCAGCACGAACCGGGTGCGCGCGCGCTGGAGCGGGTCGCGCCCGCCCGAGACGAGCAGGTCGCTGCCCCACGCCGCCACGGAGAGCGGCCGGAAGCCCGAGAGCGCGCCCATGAGCCCGTAGTTCGGCACGAAGTGCGCGTCCACGACGTCCGGCGCGAACGCGCGCAGGGCGCGGCGCAGCGCCGGCACCGCGAGCGGATAGCGCAGGAAGCCCGGCAGCGGCGCGGCCGGCAGGGCGCGCGCCTCCAGCTCGGGCGGTCCCGCCTCGAGCGACCAGAGCCGCACGTCGTGCCCGCGGCCGCGCAGGTGCTCGGCCCAGCGGCGCGTGTGCACGACCGCGGCGTTCGACAGCATCGCGATCCTCACGCGGCCTCCCCCCTCGGGCGGCCGCGGCGCAGCCGCGCCTGCAGCCAGGCTGCGGCGCGCGCCGGCGCGGGCGCAAAGCGCGCGTCGAGCCACAGGACCGGGTAGCGCACCGTCCGGGCGCCGAACGAGCGCTTGAACGCCGCCACGGGCCCGAGCCCGGTGCTCGCTCCGAGGTTCACGCGGGCGCGCCCCGCCGCGGCCGCCCACTCGACGATGCCGCCGAGGAGCAGCGGGAACGCGTGGAGCCGGCGGCCCGACTCGTGCGTGCCGCTCCACCACACGAACGTCTCGTGCGGGCCGTCGAGCGCGAGCGCGCCCGAGACGAGCTCGCCGCCGAGCCGGAGCGTGAAGAGCCGCGCGGCGGGCTCCGGCCCGCCCGAGGCGAGCAGCCGGCGCGAGAGCGCGAGGGGCAGCACGCGGTGGCCCGGCCAGCGCGAGCCCTGCGCGGCGTGGAGCGCGTAGCAGGCCTCGAGCGCGGCGGGCTCCTCGGCGAACGCGAGCCCGCGCTCGCGCGCACGGCGCATTTCCTGCCGGTGCTTGCGGTCCACGCGACGCAGCGCGGCGCCGGCCCCGGACGCGAGGTCCACGACCGCGGCCTCCAGCGTCCGGATCTCGCCGCCGAGCGGCGCGAGCGCGGCTCCCGACGGCGCCTCGCCGGCGGGGCGCCAGAGCGCCCACTCGCCGCCCGCCGCGCCCAGCCTGCGCGCGAGATCCGCGAAAGTCGCGGCCACGGCGGCGTCCACGCTCGCGTGCGCGCCCGGCCGCGCGAGCGGCGTGCCGGGCAGGAGCATCGGCAGGGCGTGCAGCCAGCTCAGGCCGCCGCGGCGCTCGACCAGGAGCGGCGCGCCGCCTTCGAGCTCCGTCCCGTCCGTGACCGCGGCGACCTTCACCCGCAGGCCCGGCACGACCGCGGCGAAGGCCTCCCAGACCTCGGGGCGGTGCGCGGGCGACGCGGACGGGTCGGACTGAACGAGCGCGTTCCAGCCCTCCGGCGCCCCGTCCCGCCAGGTCGCTTCCATTCAGCGCAGCACGACGACGCGCGCGTTCCCCTCGTGGCCGCCGCCGTGGGCGCGGACGAAGTAGATGCCCGGACGCACGCGCCGTCCGTCGAGGTCGCGGCCGTCCCAGACGACCTGCCCGTTCGCCCCGGCGGAGAAGCGATGCACGAGGCGGCCGTTCAGGTCGTAGATCTCGCCCTGGTACGAGGCGGCGTTGCCGCTCAGCCGCAGCTCGAGGCCGATCGCCGGGAAGGGCGCCGGGTTCGGGTAGACGAGCACGTGGAGCGCAGAGATCGTGGGTGGCGGCGGCGGCGTGTACCCGGGATCGAACCGCGACAGCCCTCCCGCCGTCGCGAACCACGCCACGCCCGTCGCCGGATCCACCGCGACGGCACGCACCTCGTCGTCGAGCAGCGGGGAGTTCGAAGTCTTGTAGTCCTCGTACCCGCCGCCGGGAAGGTAGCGGCGCACCCCGTCCACCGAGCCCACCCAGGCCGTCCCGTCCGGGGAGACCGCGAGCGGGTGCATGGCGCCCAGCGGCGGAGGGGCGCCGGGCAGGTCGAGCGTCGAGGAGAGGTTGCCCGTGCGGGCACTGCGGCGCTCCAGGCCCGTGGTGGACAGCACCCACAGGACGCCGTTCCGCAACACCATCCCGAAGACGTCGAGCGTGCTCGTGCCCGGCACGATGGTGAACGACGGGAGCTGCGTGCGCCGGTCGAGGTTCAGCAGGCTTGCGTACGCGAGGCCGGTTCCGGCGACGCCCGCCCAGATCTGCTCGTCGGCCTCGTCCACGACGATGGCCCGCACCTGGTCGTCGGGCAGGCCCGTGTTCGCGGCCTTCCACACGTTCACGAGCACACCGGTCGTGTCGTAGACGTCGATGCCGACCGGCGGGCGCACGCCGCGGCTGTACGTGTCACCGCCGAGGTAGATCCAGCCGCTGCTGTCCACCGCCGAGGACCACATCGCGGTGTGGTTGTAGAGCGAGTCGGCTCCCGACGGCGGGTAGACGATGCGGTCGACATGCGGCGGGTTCACGGAGTCGTCCATGCGCTCGACGCTGATCCCCCAGAACGCGAACCACTTCCGGCCCTGCCGGTCCACCTGCAGGGCGAACGCGCTGACCGGGTTCACGAACGAGGTGTCCTGGCCGATGCCGCAGCAGCCCGCGGGCCAGTTCCGCCACGTCGTTCCGTCGAATCGTGACACCCCGCTGGCGTTCGAGTTGACCCAGATCCGGGAGCCGTCCACGACGACGTGCTGGAGGTTGTTGCCGACGGGCCCGGGCGGGATCCACGAGGTCCAGGGCGTGCCCTCGAGCAGGAGCGTGCCCGAACGCATCGCGACGGCGCCGCCCGTCGGGTCGACTCCGCACTCCGTCTCGCTCGGGTACGCCGACGCGCTCCCGGGCGAGCCCGCGATGGCGCTCCAGTCCGAGCCCGTCCAGCGGCGCAGGCCCGCGGGCGTGCCGCACACGATCACGCCCCAGTCGTCGCGCAGGTTCCGCACGTACGTGGCCGCCGGGTTCGTCGCGGCCCACGCCCCCGAAGCCATGCTCCAGCGGTAGGTCGTGGACTCCGCGAGCGCGAACACCTCGTGCCCGTCGGTCGCGAGCGCGAGGATGTTCCGGTTCGCCGGCAGGCCCGTGTCGAGGGCCGTCCAGTTCGCGAGGCCCTCCGAGAGCCGTCCGACGTAGGCCCCGTCGGCGGTGCCGACGAACACCGAGTCGTCCACGACCGCGATGCCCGAGACGAAGTTGCTGCGGAACGGCGAGGGCGTGCCGAGGTCGGGCACCGAACCCGCGATCTGCGTGCCGTCCCACAGCGCGAGGCCGCCCGTCGTCCCGATCCAGAGCGAGTCGCCGGTGGCGCGCACGACGTTGACGGAGTCGGTCGGCAGCCCGTCGAACGCGTTGACCAGGTCCCAGGTGGAGCCGTCCGCCGACAGGCGGCTGACGCCCCGGCCCGAGGTGGCCGCCCACAGCCGGCCCGAGCGGTCGTAGGCGAGCCCCGTCACGTCGTTGCTCGCGAGCCCGCCGGGTCCGCGCGTCACGAACTCGAACGTCCCGGAGTCGCGCAGGAAGCGCACGAGGCCCGCCTCGCTCGTCGCCAGGAGGACCGTGTCCGCGGTCGCGAGGATGTCGTTGCAGGTCCGGACGCGCACGTAGTTCGTCCACGCGCCCGAGGCCCCGGCGTCGCGCGCCGGGAGCGCCAGCGACGCGAGCAGCAGCAGGGGGCCGAATCGGTGGATCATGACGGCTTACTCCAGTCGGCCGAGGAGATCGAGGAAGCGGAGGCGCCAGACCATGCCGGCGGCCTCCCAGACGATCTTGCGGCTCATCTTGGACACGCCGGCCCGGCGGTCCACGAACAGGATGGGGATCTCCTTGATCCGGAACCCGCGCTTCCAGCAGCGGAAGGACATCTCGATCTGGAACGAGTAACCCTCCGAGGTCACCCGGTCGAGGCGGATACCCTCGAGGGCCCGGCGGCGAAAGCACTTGAAGCCGCCCGTCGCGTCGGCGAGCGGCAGGCCGGTGATGATGCGGGTGTAGACGTTCGCCGAGTACGAGAGGATCAGGCGGCTGAGCGGCCAGTTCACGACCGTGACGCCGTGCAGGTAGCGGCTCCCGAGCACGATGTCCGCGTCCTGGGCGGCGTGCAGGAACTCGCCGATCGCCTCCGGGTCGTGCGAGAAGTCGGCGTCCATCTCGAAGATGTACTCGGCCCCGTGCTCGAGGGCGTAGCGGAAGCCGTCGCGGTAGGCCGAGCCGAGGCCCATCTTGCCCGGCCGCTTGAGCAGGTGCACGCGCTCGGACTTCCCGCCCCACGCTTCGACCAGCTCCGCGGTGCCGTCCGGCGAGTTGTCGTCCACGACGAGCACGTCCAGCCCGAACGGCAGCGAGAGGAGCTTCTCGAGCATCGGCTCGATGTTCTCCCGCTCGTTGTAGGTCGGGATGATGACGAGCTTGTCCATCAGGCGGCCTTCGCCCCCGCGGGTGGGCGCCGGCGGTCGCGCAGCCAGCCGACGGCGAGCAGCGCGAGGGCCACCAGCGCGCTGCCGATCGAGAGCCACAGGCCGTGCCGGATGCTCGCCGACTCGAAGCGGAACCGGACCTCGCTCTTCCCGGCCGGCACGACGACCGCGCGCAGCGCGTGGTCGGCGCGCAGCATCTCGGCCGGCTTGCCGTTCACGGTCACCTTCCAGTCCGGGTACCACATGTCGGCGAGCCGCAGCAGGCCCGGCCCGGGCGTGTTCACCTCGACGTCCACCGCCTGCAGGTCGTACTTCGTGATCGTCGCGGTCGCGCCGTCCACCGGCCCGAGCCTCACCCCGGGATCCTTCACGAGCCAGGTGAAGTCGGCGGGGTCGTGCCGGCCGGCGAGGATCGAGTCGATGTCCGCGCGGCCCGTGTCGGGCACGACGCCGTAGGCCCCGACGACGGTCGCGCGCGGGAGCGCGAGCAGGTCCTCGTAGATCGCCGTCGAGCCCTGGTGCACGAGCTGCAGGTAGGGCGGCACCCGCGACGGGTCGATCGGGCGGTCGAGCACGAGGTACTTCACGTTGAGCAGGCGCCAGAAGATCGGCTTCCCGTCGGCCTGCGCGTCGATCAGGTCCTGCATCAGCCGCGGCTTCGCGGCGTGCATGCCGCCCAGCGTCGCGATGCCGAAGCCGGCGAGCCGGTTCGGCTGCTGCTCGTAGGGCGCGAGCACGCGGAACGAGCCCCACGGGCCGGCCTTCTCGAGGAACTCGACGGTGTCGTCGCGGCCGTAGTCGAGGCTCTTCTCCATCGGGTTGCCGATGACGGGGTCCATGATCCGGCGGCCGACGGGCCACAGACTGAAGAGCAGCGCCCCGAGCACGAGCACGCTCGCAAAGGAGGCGTTCAGCTTCCCGCGCCTCGCGAGCCACGCGATCACCACCACGGAGAGCCCGGTGAACGAGACCGGCCCGAGGTCGGACGCGAAGCCCTGGAAGGCGGCCTGCGCCTGCTGCATCGAGAACGGCGTCGGGCTGTAGGTCCACTTCTTGAGGGCCATCGCCGTCGCGACGTACCACTCTCGCAGCGACTCGCCCCCGAAGAGCGCGACCAGCCCGGCGAGGACGCACAGGCCGCCCAGCACGAGCAGCAGTCGGTCGAGCGCCGTCCGCCTGCCGCCGGCGTCCTTCGAGTCGATCACGGCGCTCCACCCCCACGCCGCGCCGAGGGCGACGGCGAGCTGGAACAGCAGGATCACCATGACCGGGACGCGGAACTTGTTGAACTGCGGGAAGTGGTCGTAGAGGAAGCCGTAGAGCGGGAAGTGACTGCCGAAGGAGACGAGCAGCGCGAAGACGCCGAGCAGCACGGCCCACACCCTCGTGGCCCCGTCGCGGCTCGCGAACGCCAGCACCGCGAGCAGCAGCGCGACGATGCCGACGAAGGCGTTCGGGTAGTCCGTGAACGGCATGCCGCCCCAGTAGGTCGCGCCGCCGAATCCCACCCAGTTCGGGAAGACCAGCTCGCCCAGCTCGTAGGGCGCCAGCGACCACTGGGTCGCGTAGGCCATGCCGACGCCGCCGGCGGCGTCGCCGCTCCCGCGGATCGAATACTGCGCGTAGTGCTTGAGCGGCAGGTTGTAGAAGCCCGCGAGCCCGAACGCGAGCGCCGCGGCCGCGCCGAGGCCGACAGCGCGCAGCAGCCGCGGGACGAGCTGGCGCGGGTCGCGCGCGGCCGCGACGACGTCCACGGCGGCGAGCAGCCCGACCGCCATCCACGTGTAGACGCAGATCTGCAGGTGGCCGCGCAGGAACTGGAAGCCGCCCGCGAGCGCCAGCCAACCGAGTGCCGTGAGCGAGCCGCGGCGCAGCCAGCGCGACGCGAGCCAGACCATGAGCGGCAGGTAGGCGGAGTCCACCAGCTGGCTGCCGTGGCCGTGCGAGCCGACCGCGACGAGGTTCGGCACGAACGCGAAGGCCACCGCCCCGAGCAGGGCGCCCTCCGGCTTCGCGCCCCATTCCCTCGCGAGCAGGAAGACGAAGAACCCGCCCAGGAAGTAGTAGAGGAGCAGCCACGTGAGGTCCGGCAGCGGGATCACCTTGTGCAGCAGCGCGAGCGGCCAGTCGGGCGGGTAGATCAGCGGGTTGTAGGCGCCGCTCGCGAACGACGGCATGCCGAGGTACACGAACGGGTTCCAGAGCGGGTACTCGTGCTCCTGCCACAGCGCGTGCTCGCCGATGCGCACGAAGCCCGCGGGCATCGTCGCGTCCGGCGAGACGAACGTCTTGCCCCCGATCGCGACCTCGTGGAAGAACAGGACCGTGAGCAACGCCAGCACGACGGCCGCCCAGGAGGCGGTCAGCGCCAGGGGCCGCGCGGGCTTGGGGTCGCGTTTCGGGGTCGTCTTCTCTTTCGCCATGCTCCCGCCCGTCGGAAGGGTCCTACGCGGCCGTCAGCCGCGCCTCGATCTCGTTGACCATGCGCGCCGCCAGCACGTCCCAGTCGTGCGGCCGCGCCAGCTCGCGTCGGCGCGCGGCGTCGGCGGGCGCATCGAGGGCCCGCGCGAGGGCGCGCGTGATTTCGTCGGTCGTGGTAGCGAAGAGGAGGTCGGGTGGGGCTTCCTGCAGGTCGAGGACGGGAGTGGTGATCACCGGGAGCCCGGCGGCCAGGTACTGGTAGACCTTGTTCGGGTTGATGCCCTGCACGAACGGGTCGCTCGCGCGGAACGGGATCACGCCCACGTCGAGCGCCTGCATGTACGCGGGCACGTCGACGTAGGGACGTGGCCCCAGGACCGCCACGCCTTCGCGCCCCGCGAAGTCCGCCACCGCGGCGTCCGTCGCGGGCGAGCCCGGTCCAAGAAGTACCACCGTGCCCCCTCGGCGGTTCCGGCGAAGGGCCTCGAGCAGGTCGAAGTCGAGGAAGTGGGACAGCAGCCCCACGTAGCCGATGAGCGGCCGGGGCAGCGCGGCCAGGTCCGCCGGAGCGGGCCGCGGCGGCTCGAAATGGGCCATCTCCACGCCGTTCCCGAGCAGGATCAAGGGGCGATCGATCTCCCCGGCGAGCTGCCGGCGGTAGTACTCCGAGACCACGAAGACCGCCCGGGCCTGCCGGACGGTGCGGCGCCAGTAGTCGTGGGCCCACGGCGGGCTCACGGAGAACTGAAAGGGACTGTCGTTGAAGTCGTAAAGTACCAGCTTCTTCGACAGCCGCGAAAGCGCTCCCGGGCAGTAGACGTTCGAGGTCAGGACGACCGGTTCGGGGCCCATCCCCAGCCGCCGCAGGACGTGGCCCAGGTGGAGCTCCGCCCCCAGCTCGATCGCCGCCCGCCCGGGCGCCGTGGCCGCCATCCGGTTGTACACGGCGCTCTGCGTGCCCGGCTTGAGGAACGGGACGGTGAAATAGGTGACGTTGCCTTCCCGGCGCGGCTCCCAGGGGTCGTCGCCGCCGAAGGCCGGCGGCTGGGCGAAGAACACCCGCCAGCGGTCGGGGAAGCGCGACAGCAGGAACTGCTTTCGCGTCCGGAAGTAGCCCCAGCGCACCTCGGAGAGGACGAGCAGGTCCACGCGGCCGGGGCCCCGTCAGTCCGCCGCGCCGGCGAGCGCGGCGAGCTGCTGGGTCTCGACGAACCCGAGGTGCCGGCCGGCGTGCAGCACCACCTCGTCCGGGCGGTCCAGCACGCGCGGATCGCGCGCGACGAAGCGCTGCGACCACGCCTCGAGGCTCAGCCAGCGCCAGACCTGCAGCCCGATCGCGCGACGGCCGGCGAGGTAGTCCTCGAGCTCCGCCTGCACCGAAGCCGGCGAGACCCAGTCCTGGAACGGTCCCGGCCGCGCCAGGCGGCGGCGCACTTCGGCCGCGTAGCGCCCGCGCAGCCAGTGGTCCGAGGGCGTCTCGAAGCCCATCTTGTCGCGCCGCGCGAGCACGCTCGGGGGCACGCGGTCACCGAGCGCGCGCCGCACGATCGCCTTCGTCGTGACGCCCTCGAGCTTGCGGTCGTCGGGCAGCGCGAACGCCAGCTCGACGATCCGCCAGTCGAGGAACGGCAGGCGCGTCTCGATCGAGAACGCCATCGAGTTGCGGTCCTCGTACCGCAGCAGGCCCGGCAGCTGGCGGCGGAGCGTATCGAACGCGAGCTGGCGCCACAGCCACGAGCGGTTCGCGGCGGGCAGCGCGGGGCGGCTGCCGGGCACTTTCGCCAGCGTCGCCGAGAGCACGCGGTCCTTGCCCTGCCCGAAGCGCGTGCGCAGCGTCGTGACGAGCGGGGCGGGCAGCCACGGCTCCAGCGTGTGCAGCAGCGTGGTCGCGAACCCGAGCCGGTCCGTGACGGCGCCCCAGAGCCGCCCGAAGGCGACCCAGTGGCCCGCGGCGGCGAGGTCGCGCAGGCGCGCGGGCAGGTAGCGGAAATAACCGGCGAACAGCTCGTCGCCGCCCTGGCCGTCGAGCAGCACCTTGAGCCCGGTCTGGCCCGCGAGCTCCATCACCTTCCACTGCGAGTAGACGCCCGGCCCGGCGGTGGGCTCGTCCTGGCCCGTCGTGAGCGCGTCGAAGACGTCCCAGAAGTCCGAGCCGTCGGGCACGACGAGGTGGCTCTTCGCCCCCGCGGCCTCGGCGGCCGCGCGCATCCACGGGCGCTCGTCGTACGCCGGCCCCTCGTCGTACGCGCACGAGAACGCGTGCAGCCCCCGGTTCGCGAGCCGGCCCGCCGTCGTGACGACGGCGCTCGAGTCGAGCCCGCCCGAGAGGCAGCTGCCCACCTCGACGTCGGCGCGCAGCCTCAGCCGCACCGAGTCGGTGAACAGCTCCGCCAGCTCGATCGTCCACTCCTCGGGCGGGCCCGTCGCCCGCGTTCCCGGCCGGATCGACCACCACTCGCGCAGGCGCAGGCCGTCGCCGCCGACGGTCAGCGCGTGCCCGGCGGGCAGCTGGCGCAGGCCTGCGAAGAAGGTGTGCGTCTCGTGGTCCACCCAGTCGAGCGCGAGCAGGTCTCGCACGGCCCCGAGGTGCGGGACGATCCGCCGCGACTGCGTGAGCACGAGCGCGCCGGGCTCGGAGGCGAACGCGAACGCGTGGCCGTCCCACTGGAAATAGAACGGCTTGATGCCCATCCGGTCGCGCGCGCAGAAGAGGGCCGAGCGGTCCGCGTCCCAGAGAGCAAACGCGAACATGCCGTTGAAGCGCCGCAGGCAGTCCTCGCCCCACTGGTCGTAGGCGGCGAGGATGACCTCGGTGTCGGACGTGCCGAGGAACGTCGCGCCGAGCGTCGAGAGCTCCTCGCGCAGCTCCGGGTGGTTGTAGATCTCGCCGTTGTAGGTGATCCAGCGCCGGCCGGCGCGGTCGCTCATCGGCTGGTGGCCCGAGGGGCTCAGGTCCACGATCGAGAGCCGCCGGTGCAGGAGCCCGACGTGGTGGACGACGTCGCGCGGGCCGCCCTGCGAGCGCCCCGGCGCGTACGGCAGCTCCGCGCGGAACACGTCGCCCGGCGTGTCGGGACCGCCGTGCGCCTGCCAGGCGCCGCGCCCGGCGTCGATCAGCACGAGGCCTTCGTCGTCGGGCCCGCGATGGCGGAGGATCCGGCCCATCGCGCGCAGGCGCCCCAGGTCGGCACGGCCCCGGCGGTCGTAGAGTCCCGCGATTCCGCACATGCTCGGCTCCTCCCCCTCAGCCGCTCGCGGCGTCCGGCCGGCCATGCCGCACCGCGCCGCGATCCTTCCAGATCTCGAGCCCCGCCGCGAGGGCCAGGAACGCCGCGAGGGCACCCCCGCGCGCGGCGAGGCCGCCCGCGCCCCCCGGCGCCCAGCGCACGACCGCCAGCCCGAGCCCCAGCGCCGCGGCGAAGAGCAGGGCGAGCCGCGCGCCCCGGTAGGGCAGCGGCCGCACGCGCTGGGCGACGACGTAGGCGAGCACCGTCGAGGTGCCGTGCGCCAGGAACGTCGCCATCGCCGCGCCCTCCGCCCCCAGCCGCGGCACCAGCCACTGGTTCGCGCCGAACGCGACGAGCGCCGCGGCGCCCGCGATGCCGCCGAGCAGCGGGGTCTTGAGCGAGAGGTTGATCCCCAGAGCCGCGACAGAGTAGGCGCCCTGTGCGACCGCGGCAAACGCGAGCCAGAGCGCGGGACCGGCCGCGGCCGCGTAGCCCTTCGTCGCCAGCAGGTCCACGATCGCCGGGGCGAAGAGACCCACCGCCAGCGCGCCGAACGAGGCCAGGCCCACGTAGAGCGCGAACACGCGGGCGTAGAGCTTCGGGGCGTCCGGCTCGCCCGCCTTCGCATAGGCGAACGGCCCGAACGCCAGGTTGAACGCCGAGACGCCCATGGTGATCACCGCGAAGAACTTCATCGCGACGCCGTAGATGCCCACGGCATCGAGCGAGGCCATGCGCTGCAGCGCCTCACGGTCCACGAAGCCGATGACCGCGTAGGCGATCGAGACCGGCACGAGCGGCAGTCCGTACGCCAGCATGCGGCGCAGCGCCGACGCGTCGAACGCCGGCCGCAGGCTGTGGCGGCAGAGCACGAGCCCGATGGCCGCGGCCATCGCGTCGCCGAAGAGCTTGCCGTAGAGCACGCCCGCGACGCCGAGGTGCTTCGCGAGCACGAACCAGATCGTCAGGCCGCCCACGAGCAGCGTCTGCGTGACGTTCAACGAGATGAACTTCCACGGCTGGAACGTCACGCGCAGCACGTCGTTCGAGAAGAGCGTGAACAGGGTGAACGGCAACGCGGCCGCGCCCAGCCGCAGGTACTTCGCGTACACCACGCCGCCCATGAGCCGGCCGGCGATCGGCTCGGCGAACGCCACGAGCAGGAGCGCCACGCCGCCGCCGGTCACGAGCCGGAAGAGGAACGACGACGACACCATGCGCACGCGCGAGGCGCGCCCGTCCTGCTCGTAGAAGAACCGGGCGAGAGCGGCGTCCATGCCGAAGACGAGCACGAGGAGCGCGCTCGCCGAATACGAGATGACGAGGTCCGCGACGCCGTATTGCTGCGGCACGAGCACGCGCGTGAGCACGGGCACGAGCAGCAGGTTCACGGCCTTGCCGCTGACCTGCCCGAGCCCGTAGACCAGCGAGTCGCCGGACAGCCGCTTGAGCGAGTCGCGGACGCTCACCGCGCGCCCACCGAGCGGTAGATGTCCGCCAGCCGGTGCGCGACGACGACCGCGTCGTGCTCGCGCTCGACGTACGCGCGCGACCGCTCGCCCAGCTCGCGGCGCCGGGGCGCGTCGGTCAGCAGGGCCTCGAGGTCGGACGCCAGCGTTTCGATCGAGGTCCGGACGACCGGTCCGTCCTTGAGCCGCGGCTCGAAATCGGGGCGGATCCAGGCCATCGTCGGGCGTGCAAACGCCATCGCCTCGGCGCTCACCATGCCGTACCAGCCCATCTGGAGCTGGTCCACGAACACGTCGCACTCGGCCATGGCCGTGTGCAGAGCCGCCCCGTCGAGCTTCTCGACGACGCGGAACTCCACGCCCGGGAATTTCGGCCGCAGCGCGTCGAAGGCCTTCAGGACGAAGCGGGTGCCCTTGATGCCCCGGTTCGTGGGCGCGTGGAGGACGAGCCGGGGCGTCTCGCGGAACGGCAGGGGCTCGTAGTCGGGCAGCCACACCGCGACGTGCACCTGCTGGGCGCGGGTCGCCGACTCGAGCAGGTCGGGCGTCGAGACGATCTCGGCGTGCGCGTGCTTCCCCGCCTCGCGCAGGATCCGGCGCTGCCGCGCGGGCAGGCAGAACGGCGGATCGCACTCGGTGCAGGTCGCGTGCGCGTGGGTCGCGAGCATGTGCGCGCGGTTCCGCACGTCGCAGCCGTGGTAGTGGAAGACGAGCTTCTTGCCCAGCGCCCGGTAGAGCGGCAGGTCGAAGTTGTGCGGCGGGACCAGCGTGCGGCCGAAGTGGAAGTGGAAGACGTCCCACTTCAGGAGGTGCTTCGCGACCAGCCCCGCGTAGCCGAGGTAGCGCGGCAGCACGCCCTTCGCGTCGAAGGGGCGCAACTCGTCCACCCGGTAGTTCGCGAACGTCGGGTTCGTCGCGAGCGACCACGCCTCGATCCCGATCGCGCGCAGGCCGCGGGCGAGAATGCTCTCCTGTCCGGCGATCTCGGACGGCGCGTGCAGGACCCTCATCGCCCCTCCCCCGCGCTCACCGCGGCCTCCCGAACGGGTTGGGCCTGCCGCACCAGGGGCAGGTCCAGCGCGCGGGCCACGGCTTCGTGGCCTCGACGACCGCGTGCTCGCCGCACTCGCGGCAGACGTGCGTCACGCGCCGCGGTCCCGGGAGCGCCTCGTCCGGCGCACCGGTGGCGCCGTGCGTGCGCCCCGTCTTCTGGAAGGTCAGGACGAAGTTCGCGTCCCTCGCGAGGTCGATCCCCGTCGCGCGGTGGAGCCCGGCGAGCGCGTCGGTGAACGCGCCCTGCAGCGGTTTCGTGCGCGGGTCGTTCATCCACGAGAACCCGGCGGGCACGAACGCGTGCGCCGTGAGCGTCAGGCCCCGCCGGCGGAAGCGCCCGAGCACGCCGCGCAGGTCGAAGCGCTGCTGGTGCTCGACCCGCTTGCGGAACTTGAGCAGCGCGACCTTCGCGAAGTAGCCGGCGAAGCGGTAGAGCCGGTCGTCGAACGCCGCCGCGCGCGGCACCGACAGGTAGAGCGTGCCGCCGGGCCTCAGCACGCGCACGAGCTCGTCGCAACACGCCTCGAGCTCCGTGACGTGCTCGAGCACGTAGTGGCACACGACGAGGTCGTACGACGCGTCGCGCAGCGGCAGCCGCGCGAGGTCGGCGCGGAGGATGCGGCTTGCGTACGCGCGGTCGGGCGGCCCCGGAGGGAACTTGATGTCGAAGGCCGTGATCTCGAGATCGGGCCGCTCGGCGTAGGGCCACGAGCCCGGCCCGCAGCCGGCGTCGAGCACGCCCGCCCCCAGCGGCAGCGCCTCGATCACCTCGCGCAGGAACACCGGCGGCTCGTGCGCCGCGCGCAGCGGCTTGTGCGCGACGGCTTCGCTCACAGCCTCACCCCGGCCGGGTCGCGCCCGGTGAGCGCGTCGAGCAGCGCCCGCGGGATCGCGGAAGCGGCGGCGAAGTTGCCCCGCAGCGCGAGCACGGCCCACAGCGCGGCCTGCTGGGCGAGGAACGCCGGGCCCCACGTGAGCCAGGCGAGGCCGCGGGCGTGCCGCGCGAACAGCCGCGCGTTCGCGCGCAGGCGCTGGTAGATCTTCCACGGGTTCGCCGCGCCGCCGCTGCTCGCGCTGACCTGGTGCCACAGGCGCGCCGTCGGGACGAACAGCAGCCGGTAGCCCGCGGCGCGCGCGCGCAGCGACCAGTCGGCGTCCTCGGCGTAGATGAAGTAGGCCTCGTCGAGAAAGCCCACCTTGCGCCACGCCGCGGCGGTCGCGAGCAGGCAGCAGCCGGTGAGGTAGCCCGTGTCTTCGACCGCGCGGAACTGTCCGCGGTCGCGGACGCGAAGCCCGCGGTGCGACGTGTGCGCCAGCGCGGTCAGGCAGCGGCCGCCGGCGTACCAGACGAGGTCCGTGGGGGCCGCGTGGTAGATCAGCGGCGCCGCCGCGCCCGCGTCCGGCGTCTCCTCGAGCGCGGCCAGCAGCTTCTCGAAGAGTCCCGGGTCGGCCTGCACGTCGTTGTTGAGCAGCATGACGGCGTCGGCGCCCTGCTCCAGCGCCCGCTCGAGTCCGGCGTTGTTGCCGCCCGCGAAGCGGCGGTTCTCGCGCAGCGCGACGAGCTCGGCCCAGGGGTATTCCGCGCCGACCGCCTCGGGCGACCCGTCGGTGGAGGCGTTGTCCACCACGATCACGTGCGTCTTCCAGCCCGCCGGCACGCGGCACGCACGCAGCGAGTCGAGCGTCTCGCGCGTGAGCCGCAGGCCGTTCCAGCTGAGCACGACGACCGCGAGCGTCTTCACGCCGGGCGCGCCCCCTCCGCGCGCAGGGCCCGCAGCGCCCACAAGGCGGCGGCCGCGGTGCCGGCCGCGAGAAGCAGCGCCGCCGCGGCGAGCGGCACCCACGGCACTCCGGCGTAGCGTGCGTAGAGCCACCAGACGTCGATCGCGCGCAGGAGCGCGTGCTGGTCGGCCGCGCTGATTCCGAGACGCGGGTCCAGCGGGCCGCCCGTCCCGAGCACCGGCAGGTCCCCGCGCAGGTGGGCCATCGTGTTGTCGGCGAGCATGCGCAGGTTGACGGCGATCGGGCTGAAGCGCGGGTTGAAGTGGCTGGCCTCCATGAAGCGCGGGTCGTCGAGCGCCCGCGTGTACGGGTAGTCGCCGACGAAGCGCATCTCGGCGCCGTAGTGGATGCCGACGCCGCCCACCGTCACGACGAGCCCGACGATCCCGAGCGCCCAGGCGATCCGGCGCCGCGTGCGCGTCGCGGCCGTGAGGGCGAAGGCCACGGCGAGGAACGCGAGCGGCAGGAGCGGAACGAGGTAGCGCGGGCCCCACGAGCCGTCGCCGGCCCAGTGCTGGAACGTCCCGAACTGGATGAGGCCCAGGAACCAGACCGAGACGCCGGCGAGCGCCGCGTGGCGCGCGGGAACGCCGTGGCGCGGCCCGCCCGAATGCGCGCGCGGGCGCGACATCTCCGCGAGGCCGGCGGGCGCGAGCGCGACCGCCGGCGCGAACCAGAGCACGCCCTTTCCCGAGGAGACGAGCAGGCCGTACAGGCCGACCAGCAGCGGCGTGCTGAACGCGGCCGCCGAGGCCTGGGCGCCGTAGCCGGTCTCGAACGGGTTGCCGAAGCGCGCGACGTTGTAGGCGAGGTGACCGACCGCCGCGAGTGCGAGGCCCCCGAGCGGCAGGAACCAGCGCGACGGCCGCGAGCGCCCGAGCGCCGCGAGCGCGACGAGCACGAGCGGCAGCATGCTCGCCTTGGACGAGACGGCGAGGAACGCGCCGAGCGCCGCGAACCACAGCCGGCGGCGCTCCCCGGGCAGCTCGTGCTCACCGCCCTCCGACGCGAGCGCGGCGTTGCCGAGCACGAGGAGCAACCCGAGCGCCTCGAGCGGCTCGGCCATGAAGCTCTTCGCGTAGACCCACACCGGTGTCGTGAATCCCAGCATCACCGCCGCGGCGAACGAGCCGTTCGCGCCGGCGCCGAGGCGGCGTGCGAACGCGTAGAGGGCCGCGACGAGCAGCGCCGCGATGATCGCGTTGAAGAACGACGCCACGAAGCGGACCGCGAGCTCACGCCGCTCGGGACCGAAGCCCGCTGCGCGCGCCGCGACCTCGCCGGCGGCCACGAGCGGCAGCGCGAGCACCGCCTGGCCGGCGGTGTTCTTCGTGTAGAAGCGCCCGTCCGGCCCGCGCATCGTGGCGCCCTCGGGCACGTCGATCCGCCCCTGGAGCATCGCACGGGAGAGGTCGAACATCGTCACCTCGTCGCTGCCGACGATGCGGCCGCCGCCGGTGAGCACGAACAGCAGCAGCGACGCGAGCGCGAGCCGACGGGCCGTGGTCCGGATCGGGGCGTTCGTCCTCACGCCCAGCCCCGCCCGGGTCGGAGCTCGTTCACGAGGTCCACCGTCGAGGCGGCGAGCGCCGCCCACGAGTGCTCGGCCTGCAGCGCGGCGATGTGCGGCGCCATCGTCGCGCCCAGGCCGCCCTCGAAGAAGCGCACGATCGCGTCCGCGAGCGCGCCCGGGTCCCCCGGCGGGGTCGTGAGGCCGGTCTCGCCGTCGCGCACGGTCTCGGCGATGCCGCCCACGCGCGTCGCGATGACCGGGCAGCCGAGCGCGTAGGCGACGTGCGTGACCCCGCTCTGGGTCGCGCTGCGATAGGGCAGCACCGTGACGTCGGCGGCGCGGAAGAGCGCCTCGACCTCGTCGTCGGGGATGTAGCGGCTCAGCATCCGCACGGCTCCCTCTCCCGCCGCCTTTGCGAGCGCCTCGTACGGCGCCGCCTTCTCGTAGAACTCGCCCGCCACGACGAGCGTCGCACCGGGCCGCCGCGCCCGCACCGCCGGCCAGGCCTCGAGCAGCGTGTCGAGCCCCTTGTAGTGGCGCACGTAGCCGAAGAACAGCGCGACGTCGCCGGAGAGCCCCAGTTTCTCCCGGGCGGCGTCCCGTGTGAAGCGCCCGCGGTCGAACTGGGCGTAGAACGGGTGCGGCACGCGCCGGCGGGGCGCGCCGGGCTTGAGCGAATCGAGGTCGCGCTCGACCGAGTCGGACATGACGAGGTAGCCGTCGGACTCGCGCAGCATCCAGCGCGTGCAGAACCCGTCGTAGAATTTCGGCTCGTGGGGCACCAGGTTGTCGCAGACGAGCACGACCCGCGTGCCGTGGCGGCGCGAGCGTGCGACCGCGCTCGCGAACGCCGGCGCGAAGAACGGCATCCACCACTTCAGCACGATCACCCCCGGCCCGTACCGGTCGAGGAGGGACGCCGAGCGGCGCCAGGACAGCGGGCCGATCGAGTCCAGCATCGCGGCCGTCGGGAAGCGCGGCTTCGGCGCGTCCGGGTCGAGCTGGCTCGTGCCCGGGAACAGGAAGTCCGGGTACTGGCGCGTGAACGTGACCGCGCGCACCTCGCCCCACGGCTCGAGCGCCTCGCCGAGCAGGCCGAGGTACTGCGCGAGCCCGCCGCGCCACGGGTGCAGCGGGCCGAGCAGCGCGACGCGCCGGGGAAGGGCGCCGCTGGCGGACGTGGTGGACATGATCTTCATGCGGCCGGCGCCCCGGGCCTCAGCGCGCGCGCGCCACCGACCACGAGGTGACCCCGCGGGCCTCGAACTGGAACGGCACGACCTGGCCGCCGTGGCGCTCGAGGGCCTCGGCGACGCGGTGGCGCCGGTCGAACCGGGTCAGGAACAGGAAGTAACCGCCGCCGCCGGCGCCCGTCATCTTGCCGCCGATCGCGCCGGCCTTCCGGGCGAACTGGTAGAGCCGGTCCACGCGCGGGTTCGAGATGCCCTCGTCGAGGTGCTTCTTGTGCTCCCACGCCTCGTGGAGCAGCTCGCCGAAGCCGTCGATCTGCCCGAGCAGGAGCGCGCGCTTCATCTCGTGGGTCTGCGCCTTGAGCGCGTCGAGCGCCGACACGGTCTCGATCCGCCCCCGCTGGTAGGACTTCGTCTGCCGCTCGATGATCTTCGCCGACTGGCGCGTCTGGCCCATGTAGCACAGCAGCAGCCGGTACTCGAGCTCCTCGAGCGTGTCGCGGCGCAGCTTGAGCGGCGTCACCACGGTGCCGTCGGGGTGGAATTCGATGAAGTTGAAGCCGCCGAACGCGGCCGCGTACTGGTCCTGGCGTCCGCCCGCGAGCTTCAGGTCCACGCGCTCCACCCGGTAGGCCAGCTCGGCGGTCTCGTAAGGGCTCAGGTCCACCTTGAGCCACTCCCGCAGCACGCCGAGGAGCGCCACCATGAGCGTGCTCGACGCCCCGAGGCCCGAGCCGGGCGGCGCGTCGGAGTGCGTCCAGAGGTCGGCGCCGCGCTTCACGCGCAGCGCCCGCACGGCGGCCTTGAGCAGGTCGAGCCGGCCGTCGAAGCGCAGCCGCCGCGGGTGGTCGTACTTCGCGACGAGGTCGTAGTCGAGGCTGGCGAGCGTCAGGCGCGAGTCGCGCCGGGGCCGGAGCGAGGCGTAGGCGTAGTGGTTGATCGTCGCCGACAGCACGCAGCCCCCGTGCTCCTCGGGGTACGGCGAGACGTCGGTGCCGCCGCCGCAGAACGACAGGCGCAGCGGCGCGCGCGCGCGGTAGTACCGCCCGGTCGTCGCGTTCCTCATCACGAGAGCTCCCGTTCGGCGCGCGCGTGTTCCTCCGGCGTGCCGATGTCCCAGAACCGTCCCGGCATCTCGCTGCCGGCCAGCAGCCCCGCCGCAGCGAGGCCCGGCAGCACGTCGCGTTCGAGCGAGCTCGTCCCCGGGGGCAGGTGCCGCCAGAGGAGCGGCGAGAACGCGTACTGCCCCCCGTTCACCCACGCGGGCCCGCGCCACGCGGGGTCCTTCTCCACGAACCGCCGCACGCGGCCGCCCGCGTGCTCGACGCGCCCGCGCGCGGCGGCGTCCTCGACGCGGTAGAGCGCCACGGCGCCGACGGCGCCCGCCTCCCAGCGGTCGCGCTCGAGCGTCCACGGATCGCACTCGCCCAGCGTGTCGCCGTTCACGACGAGCGCCGGTCCGTCCACGAACGGCGCCGCGAGTCTCAGCGCGCCACCCGTGCCGAGCGGCTCGGGCTCCACGGACCACTCGAGGCTCACGCCGTGCGCGCCGTCGCCGAGCGCCTCGCGCAGGCGGTCCGCCCCGTAGCCCGCGAGCACCACCGCGCGCCGCACCCCGCGGCCGGCCAGCCATTCGAGCTGGCGCGCGAGGAATGGCCGGCCGCGGACCGGGGCGAGGGACTTCGGCAGGTCGCCGAACCTTGGCTTGAGGCGCGTGCCGAGGCCGCCCGCGAGCACGAACGCCTTCACGCTCACGAATCCAGGTTCAGGCGCTTGCGCACCGGGTACTCGGCGCGGGCCTGCTGGTGGGCGATCATCTCGCCGAGCAGGCCCATGAGGATGAACTGGATCGCGAGCAGCACGCAGGCCGCTCCGAAGAGCATGAGCGGACGCACGCGCAGCGGTTCGCCGTGCAGCCACTGCGCCACGAACCACGCGCCGAGCCCGAGCCCGACGAGCAGGAACGCGACGCCGATCCGGCCGAAGACGTGGAGCGGCTTCAGGGCCGACGTGGAGATGAACGACGCGGCGAGGAGGTCGAGGAAGCCGTTCACGAACCGCGCGGCGCCGAATTTCGAGCGGCCGAACTGCCGCGCGCGGTGGTTCACGCCCAGTTCGCCCACCCGGAAGCCCCGCCAGTGCGCCAGGGCCGGCATGAAGCGGTGCAGTTCGCCGTACACTTCGATCGCGTCCACGACCTCGCGGCGGTAGAGCTTGAAGCCGCAATTGAAGTCGTGGAGCTTCACCCCCGCGACGGCCGAGGTGACCGCGTTGAAGAGCTTGCTCGGGAGCGTCTTCGTGACCGGGTCGTGGCGCTTCACCTTCCAGCCCGAGACGAGGTCGAGGCCGCCCTCGAGCGCCGCGAGCAGGCGCGGCAGCTCCGCCGGGTCGTCCTGCAGGTCGGCGTCGAGCGTCGCCACGTACTCGCCGCGCACGGCGCGGAACCCGGTCGCGAGCGCCGCCGACTTCCCGAAGTTGCGGCGCAGCAGGATCGCCCGCACGCGAGCGTCGCCCGCGCAGAGCTCCTCGTAGACCTTCGCGGAGCCGTCCCGCGAGCCGTCGTCCACGTAGACGATCTCCCACGGCAGGCCGGTGGACTCGAGCCCGGCGACGAGCTCGCGGTGGAGCTGCGGGAGGCTCTCGGCCTCGTTGTACGCCGGCACCACGGCCGACAGGCGCGGCGCGGCGTCGCTCACGCGGTCCTCCCGTAGAGCCCGCGCGCCCACGCCGCCTCGGCCGCGAGGCCGTCGGCGATGCCCGTGCGCGTCGCGTAGTCGAGGTCCTCCCGGAGCCGCGTGGCGTCGGCCCGCGTGCGCAGCGGGTCGCCGGGCGGGCGGGGCTCGAAGCGCAGTCTCGCCTTCGCGCCGAGGGCGTCCTCGAGCAGTCCGATCGCCTCGAGCACCTCGACCTGCGAGCCGCCGCCGATGTTGTAGACGCCCTGCGGCGCCGCGCGCTTCCAGGCCCGCACGTTGGCTTCGATCGCGTCGTCCACGAACGTGAAGTCGCGCGACTGCCGGCCGTCGCCGTACACGACGATCTCGTCGCCGCGCAGCAGCGCCCGGCAGAACCGGTGGAACGCCATGTCCGGCCGCTGGCGCGGGCCGTAGACCGTGAAGTAGCGGAGCGCGGCGACGTTCACGCCGAAGTTGCGGCCGTAGAGCAGCACGAGGTGCTCCCCCGCGAGCTTCGTCACGCCGTAGGGCGAGAACGGGCGCGGCAGCATCGTCTCGTCCGTCGGGTAGCGCTCGGCGTCGCCGTAGACGGAGGACGAGGAGGCGTAGACGAAGCGCTCGAGATTCGCGTCACGGTAGCGCTCGAGCAGCCGCTGCGTCGCGAGCACGTTGTGGTGCGCGTACGAGGCGAACTCGCGGCCCCACGACGCGCGCACGCCGGCCTGCGCGGCCTGGTGGAACACGACGTCCACGCCGGGCAGCGCGGCGAGGTCGGCCGAGCCGAGGTCGAGCTCGAGGAACGTGAACGCCGGGTGCGCGAGCGCCCCCTCGAGGTTCCTCCGCTTGAGCGTGACGTCGTAATAGTCCGTGAGGCAGTCCACGCCCGTGACGCGGACGCCGTCGGCGAGCAGCCGGTCGGCGAGCGTCGAGCCGATGAAGCCGGCGGCTCCGGTCACCAGCGCATGGGTCGGCAACGCGTCTCCTAGGGCAGCGGCACCAGTGGCGGCCGGCTCGACGGCGGCTTGCGCCCGAGCCCCTGCTCCATCTGGAGCAGCATGCGCGCCTGCTGGTCGTTCGGGACGTTCAGGAGCCAGCGCTGCAGCGCGGCGATCGCGCCCTCGTGGTCGCCGAGCTGCGACAGGCTCGAGTAGAGACCGTAGTACGCCTGGGAGTAACCCGGATCCAGGCCGACCGCGGCGCCGAACTCCCGGGCGGCCTCCTGCAATCGCCCCTCGATCGCCAGCGCGGCGCCCCAGTAGTAGCGGGCTTCCGGGCTGTTGGGGAACTTCTCCTTGAGGTGCTGGTAGAAGTTCAACGCCTTCATCGTGTCCCCGGCCTCCATGTAGAACAGGCCGAGCGGCGTCTGGATCTCGGGATAGTTCGGGAACATCCGGACGATGCGCTCCATCTCGTCGATCGCCTTCGGCAGCTGTCCGTGCCGCCGGTACCAGAGCGACAGCTGCAGGTGCGCGGCCGCGTAGTTCCGCGACAGCGTCTCGGAGTTCTCGTCCTTGTAGACGTTCGGGTCCCACGAGCCGTCCTTCAGGAACAGCCCGCGGTAGAGGAACGTGTGGTAGAGGGCCTTCTCCGTCGCCGCGACGTCGAGCCCGGCCTGGGTCGAGTCCGTCTTCACCTCGTACACGAGTCCCTGGAGCGCGAAGTACTTGTCGTACCCGTAGTGCTCCGGAACCGTGACGGCGAAGTACGGCTGCTTCTTCCAGGTGCCGTCCGGGTTGCGGTCGTTCTTCAGCAGGTCGTGCACCATGAATTCGTTCGTGTACATGATGCGGCCCTGCGAGTCCTGGACGTAGCCCGCGCCCAGCTGGTCGATCGTGCGGTCGTCGAGGTTGACGTCGAGCTTCGGCGGGTCGTCGCGCAGCTGGCGGATGTACCAGTCGGTGTTGAGCAGGCTCAGGTTGACGATGCGCACGTCCTTGCGGAACCCCTCGACCTGCTGGATGTACCAGAGCGGGAACGTGTCGTTGTCGCCGTTCGTGAACATGAACGAGTTCGGCTTCAGGGGCGCGAGCATGTTGTAGGCGTAGTCGCGCGCGATCCAGTTGCCGGAGCGGTCGTGCGTGAACCACATGTTCTTCATGAGCAGGAACGGCTGCACGATCATCAGGCCGAGCGTGCCGTAGGTCGCGAGGTTTCGCATCGAGCCCTCGCCGAACGACTCGCGCACCCAGCCGATCAGCCACGTCGCGCCGAGCCCGATCCAGATCGCGTAGGCGTGGTAGCCGCTCTGGAAGAAGTAGTCGCGCTGGCGGACTTCATGGTCGCTGAAGTTCAGGAACACGATCAGGCCGGCGGTGTTCAGGCCGAAGAAGACGAAGTTGAACGCGAAGCCGTGTTTCGGGTCGCGCCTCGCCTGCCACCACGCGCCGAATATCCCCAGGAGCAGCGGCACGATCGCCCCGGCCGGAAGCATCAGCCGCCTCAGGTAGTCGAGCCCGGCGAAGAGTCGTGCGGGCATCGGGTCGTCGGCGTGGCTCGCGCCGTAGTTCTGCACGGCGTCCCAGTCGTCCTGGCCGAAGAGCAGCCACTGGCGGCGGAAGTAGCGCCAGAACTCCTTGTTGAGCTGGATCTCGACGATCTGGCCCAGGTCGGTCATCCCGCGGCGGTCGAACTGCCCGTTGTGGTCGGAGTCCGTCATGCTCATCGCGCCGTACTGCTTGCGCTCGAGCAGGTCGCGCAGGCGGTCCCACGTCTCCGGGTCGCCCTCGTTGATGGCCGGGTGCTGGGCGGCCCGGATCGGCAGGTAGAGGTGCGTCGAGTAGCCCGCCACCATGAGGAACAGCGCGAGCAGCAGCACGCGTCCTTCGCGGTGGCGCCTCGACATCACCGCCCACGGCACCACCAGCGCGGCAACCGAGACGATCGCGGCGAGCGGCGTGAAGTTCGCGTCGCCCTGCGCGTAGTAGAGGCCCCACGTGGCACCCACGGCGCCCGCCAGCACGAGCCACCCGGGCAGCTTGCGGTCGAAGCCGAACCAGACGTTCGTGAGCGTACCCAGGACGAGCACGGCCCCGGCCATCTTCTCGAGCCCGGCCGGCACCCGGAGGAGCGACAGGAACGGCATCGAGAACAGCA
The DNA here is from genome assembly GCA_964589945.1 of uncultured bacterium. Lineage (GTDB taxonomy): Bacteria > Eisenbacteria > RBG-16-71-46 > RBG-16-71-46 > RBG-16-71-46 > CAIXRL01. The sequence continues at coordinate 11,106 of CAZPVG010000012.1, read as the reverse complement.
GCGCGACCTTCCAGTCCACGAACGCGACGAGCACGATCAGCGGCGCGCCCATGACGCCGACGCCCAGGTGCAGCCCGACCGACAGCCACATGAGGTAGGTCGCGAGCAGCAGCGGCCCCACCGTGGGCTTCTTGTCGTGAGCCTCCCACCAGCGCAGGCCGAGCCAGAAGACCAGGATCTGCGCGAGGCTCATCATCTGGTAGACCTCGGCCTCGACCGAGTTCTCCCAGAAGTTGTCGCTGAAGGCGAGCATCAGCGCGGCGCAGATGCCGCCGCCGATCGCCGCCCACTCCTGCCAGGGCTCGCGCTCGGGGCCGAACGCGCGGCGCGCGAGGCGCAGCGTCACGAAGTAGGTGAGCACCACCGTGAACGTGCCCGAGACGAGCGAGAGGCCGTTCACCTGCTGCGCCGCGGTCCCCCACGGCAGCATCGTGAAGATGCGCCCGATGAGCACGTAGAACGGGGTGCCGGGCGGGTGCGGGATCCCCAGGATCTTCGAGACGGCGATGAACTCGCCGGCGTCCCAGAACGGGACGGTGGGGTTGAGCGTGCGGAAGTACGCGATCGCGGTGGCGAGGAGCACGAAGAGTCCGCCCAGGAGCGGGACTCTCGACTTCAGGTTCATTCGGGGAGCCTCCGGGAACTCCGGGCTTCGGCGCGTCGGTGTGGAATCCGCACGAGGAACACCACGCCTCCGATCAGGCTGATCGTGACGGCGACGAGGTAGGTGGCGAACTGGAGCGAGAAGGCGCTGCCGGGAGCCAGACCGACGAGTCCGAAGAGCTGGATCCCCGCAGCCTCACGCACTCCGATGCCATTCAACGAGATGGGCAGTGACACTATCACCGCCAGCAGCGGCACGAAAAGGAAGAAGTAGGTCGCCGGGACCGTGAGGCCCAGCGCCCGCGCCGTCGCCAGGTGGACGCCCACGCGCATCAACTGGACGCACAGCGAGACGATGAACAACTCCATGAAGAGTCGCCGCTGGTGGCGAAAACCGTGCAGCCGTTCCGCCAGCTCGTCCAGGGCCGGCCTGAGCCGCCCCAGCCCCACGGCCCCGAGCAGCCGCTCGACGACGGCGAGCAGCCGGGGGTGGAAGATCGCCCACAGCAGGCCTCCCGAGACGACGAAGATGCCGACGAGCCCCGCGTAGGCGATCCCGAGGTGGAAGCGGTCGATGGCCGGGAACGCGGTGACGACGGCGAGCCCGGCGAGCGTGACGGTGCCGATCATCCGGTCGAGCAGCACGGTCGAAAAGGCCGACGTGCGCGAGCCCCCTTCGCGCGAGGCGTCGAGGATGCGCGCGAAGTCGCCGCCCACGTTCGCGGGCAGGAAATTGTTGAAGAACAGGCCCACGTGATAGTAGGAGACGACCTTCCAGAACGGCAGGCGGATGCCCGCGCCGCGCAGCAGCCGGCTCCACTGGTAGCCGCCCGCCACGTTGCTCGCGAGCATGATCCCGAGGGCGCCGAAGAGCCAGCGCACGCGCGCGTGCTCGACCATGATCCACACGTGATTCCAGTCGATCCGGCGGAAGAGCCACGTGAAGAGCGCGATGGACACGAGGACCTTCGCCGCCAGCAGCAGCACGGCGCGCATCGAGGGACGTCCGCCGTCAGCCCGCATCGCAGGGCTCCCCGCAGAGCGCGTCGAGCGAGCGCCGCGCGCAGTCGTCCCACCGGAATCCCGCCGCCCACCTCACGCCAGCCGCGGCGAGCCGCTCGCGCAGGGGCGCGTCGGCCAGCACGCGCCCGAGCGCGTCGGCCAGCGCCGCGTCGTCGCCGTACGGCACGAGCAGGCCCGTCTCGTCGCGCCGGACCGAGTCCCGCAGCCCGGGGCTGTCCGCGGCCACGACGGCCGTGCCGCACGCGCCGGCCTCGATCACGGTGAGTCCCCAGCCCTCCTTGGGGCTCGGCTGCACGAGCGCCCACGCTTCGCGCAGCCGGCGCACCTTCTCGGCCGCCGGCAGAAAGCCGTGGAAGCGCACGACGTCCGCGAGCCCGGCCTCGCGGGCCTGCCGCACGAGGGCGTCCTGCCAGGGCCCGTCGCCGATCACGTCGAGCACGACCCCCGGCACGCGCTCGCGCACGCGGGGCAGCGCGCGCAGCACCCAGTCGAGCCCCTTGTAGCGGCGCAGCCGGCCCACGAAGGCGAGCGTCGGCACCGCCGCCTTCGGCACGGACGGATCGATCGAGTAGCGGTCGTGGTTCATGCCGCAGTGGACCACCGTGATCTTCCCGGCGGACACGCCGCGGGCGACCAGGTCGTCGCGCGTGCTCTCCGAGATCACGAGGAACCGCGAGCCGCGGTACGCGCCGGGAATCATCCGCTCGAGCGCGACGACGTAGCTCGCGATCGCCGCGTTCGCCTCCTGGAACGCGGTCGTGCCGAACAGGTGCGGCACGATCGCGGCGACGGGGGCCTTCGTCCACCAGGACGTGAAGCAGGGCACCTTGTTGATGTCCTCCACGACCAGGTCCGGCCGGTTCGCGCCGGAGAACTCGCGCGCGAGCGCGCGGGGCACGAGGAGGTTGAAGCTCCACCAGTCGCCGCGGCGCACGATCCGCATGCCGCGATGTTCCGCCTCGGGGGCCCCGCCGCGGAAGCCGCTCGCGAGCCAGGTGACCTCCCAGCCGCGGCGGACCGCCTCGAGGAGGATCTCCTCGAGGTGCAGCTCCGCGCCCCCCGCCTCCGGGTGGGCGGGATCGCGGAAGTTCACCGCGAGCAGGCGCCGCGGGCCCGTCATCGGCGGCGCGCCACCGTGCCGATGACGTGACAGGTCCAGAGCGCCCAGCGGCGGCGGCGCAGCGCGCGGCGCAGGGCGTCCCACCCGTCCGACCAGAACGCGGGCCCCTTCGGGTGCAGCGGCAGCCGCACCCGGAGGCCGCGCTTGAGCACTTCGCGCAGCACGCGGTACCCGAGTCCGGGCACCATCCAGTCGCCGTACGTGCGCACGACCTCGAGCCCGGTCGCCGCGCACAGCCGCTCGAGCTGCGTCGGCGTGAACTGGGTCTCCCAGCCCGCGAACCAGCGGTTCACGAGGATGAGCGCGTTCTTCATGAGCGTGTAGAGGTGGAACGTCTGCGGTACGTCCACGATCATGCGCCCGCCCTTCGCGGTGACGCGCGCGTTCTCGTCCAGCAGCGGCCGGGGGTCGCGGAAGTGCTCGAGCAGGCCCTGGTGGAAGGAGACGTCGATGGCCCCGTCCCGGAACGGCATCCGCGTGGCGTCGGCCTGCACGAGCATCACCGGGATGCCGCGCGCCTCGGCCAGGCGCTTCACGAGCGCGAGCGAGGCCGGCGAGTAGTCGAGCACGATGCCCCGCGCGCCGAGACCCGCGAGCGCGATCAGGTCGCGGCCCGAGCCCGCGCCGATCTCCATGACGACGCGTCCCTCGACCGGGCCGTCGGCGAGCACCTCGCGCACGAGACGCCCGCCGGTCGAGTACGTGTCGTCGATGTCGGACTGGTGGCCCTTCCAGTAGGACTCCCAGTGATCCAGCGTCGAAGCGCGCACCAGGCGGCCGTCCTTTCCTATTCGCCCCACTGCAGGCGGTCCGCGAGGAACGACGGCAGGCCGGCCTCGCGGATGCGCCGCATGGCGGCCGGGACGTCGTAGTCGAGCCGCACGTGCTCGAACGTGAAGTGGACGTCGTCGTAGAGGAGGTACCCCGCGCGCGGGTCGCCGTCGCGCGGCTGCCCGACGCTCGGCACGTTCACCAGGTAGCGCCGCCCGGCCCGCCCGGCGACGCGGGCGTCCCGCGTGTACGTCACGCGGCTGCCGTCGAGCTCGAAGGTGCCCGGGTAGTGCGAGTGCCCGATGAAGCACACGGACTCGAGGCACGACTCCATCTCGTAGGCCGCGTCGCCGGGCGAGAAGACGTAGTGCCATTCCTCGGGATCGCTCGGCGACGAGTGCACGAGGCGCACGCCCCGCCAGCGCACCGAGAAGGGCAGCGAGCGCAGGTATTCGAGGTTCTCCTCGGTGAGCGTCTCGGTCGTCCAGACGGCCGCCCGCGCGGCCTCCGGGTTGAAGTAGCCGAGCTTGATCCGCCCGCAGGCCGCGAGGTCGTGGTTGCCCGCGACGGCGACCTCGATCAGCGGGCGCACCCGCGCGATGCAGTCGTTCGGTGCCGCGCCGTAGCCGACGAAGTCGCCGAGGCACGCGATCGCCTCGGGCCTGCGCCCCTGCAGGTCGGCGAGCACCGTCTCGAGCGCCTCGAGGTTGCCGTGGATGTCGGAGACGATCGCGAGCCGCATCAGAACTCCCCCGGCCGGAGCGCGCGCGCGGCGCGGTCGAGCACGCCGTTCACGAACCCGCCCGATTCGGCGCCGCCGAAGCGGCGAGCGATCTCGATCGCCTCGTCGAGGACGACCCGCACCGGCGAGCCCGGCCGCGCGAGCAGCTCGGCGACGGCGATGCGCAGCACCGCCCGGTCGGTCGCCGCGAGCCGCTGGAGAGGCCAGTGCTCGGCCGCCGCGCGGAGCGCCTCGTCCACCTCGGGGCCGCGCGTGTCGAGCGTCCGTACGAGGTCCTCGATCAGCTCGCGCTGGTCGTCCGTCAGCGACTCCTCCTCGCGACGGAGCGACCACGCGAAGGGGTACGAGTCGCCGGCCACGTCCGCCTGGAAGGCGACGCGGAACGCCACTTCGCGGGCGCGTCGCCGCATTCCGGTGGCCGGGCCGCTCACCGGGCCTCCCGCGCCGGCCGCAGCCGCGCCATGTGCACGGCCCCCAGCGCCGCCTGCGAGCCGGCGTTGCCGTGCTCGCCGCCGCTGCGCGCCTCGGCCTGCGACGCGTCCTCGACGGCCAGCACGCCGTTGAGCACAGGCGTGCCGGTGTCGAGCGCCACGCGCATCAGGCCCTGCGCCGCGCCGTCCGCCACGAGCCGGAAGTGCTCCGTCTCGCCGCGGATGACGCAGCCGAGCGCGACGACGGCGTCCACGGGCCCTGACGGCAGCGGGGCGCCCGCCGCCCAGCGCGCCGCGAGCGGCAGCTCGAAGCTGCCGGGCACCCACCACACCTCCACGTCGGCGTCGGCCGCGCCCCGGGCGTGCAGCGTCTCGAGCGCGCCGGCGAGCAGGCGCGCGACGAACCGCTCGTTCCACCGGGAGGCGACGATGCGCACGCGCAGGCCGCGCGCGTCGTCGCCGGGCCGGACTTCGGTCGCGCTCACGTCTCCCCCAGCCGCAGGTCGAGCAGGTGCCCGAGCTTGTCGCGCTTCGTGGACAGGTAGCGGCGGTTGTGGCGGTTCGGCCGGACCTCGACCGGGATGCGGCGCGCGATCTCGAGGCCGTACGCCTCGAGCCCGACGATCTTGCGCGGGTTGTTCGTGAGCAGGTCGATGCGGCGCACGCCGAGGTCCACGAGGATCTGCGCGCCGATCCCGTAATCGCGCAGGTCCGCCGGGAAGCCGAGCCGCAGGTTGGCCTCGACCGTGTCGAGCCCGCGCTCCTGGAGCGCATACGCGCGGATCTTGTTCGCGAGCCCGATCCCGCGGCCTTCCTGCCGCAGGTAGAGCAGCACGCCGGTGCCCCGCTTCTCGATCATGCGCAGCGCCGAGTGGAGCTGCTCGCCGCAGTCGCAGCGCTGCGAGCCGAAGACGTCCCCGGTGAGGCACTGCGAGTGGACGCGGACGAGCGTGGCTTTCTCCGGCACGGGCCGGCCCTTCACGAGCGCGACGTGGTGGTCGCCCTCGAGCACGCTCTCGTAGAGGTGGAGCTGGAACTCGCCCTCGGGGGTCGGCAGCGTCACGTCCACGAGCTTGCGCACGAGCCGCTCGCGCTGGCGCCGCCACTCGATGAGGTCGTGGATCGTCAGGATCCCGAGGCCGTGCCGCTTCGCGAAGTGCTGCAGGTCGGGCAGGCGCATCATGCGGCCGTCGTCGGCGAGGATCTCGCACACGGCCGCCGCCGGCCGCAGGCCCGCGAGGGCGCACAGGTCGGGCGCCGCCTCGGTGTGGCCGGCGCGGCGCAGCACGCCGCCCGGCATCGCCCGCAGGGGGAACACGTGACCGGGGCGCACGAAGTCCGCCGCCTTCGCGCGCGGCGAGGCGAGCGCGCGCAGCGTCCGGGCGCGGTCGAACGCCGACGTGCCCGTGCTGGTGCCGCGCCGGGCGTCCACCGACTCGGTGAACGGCGTCCCGAACTTCGAGGTGTTGTTCGCGACGAGCAGCCGCAGCTCGAGGCGGTCCGCGATCTCGGCCGAGACGGGTGCGCACAGGATGCCGCGCGCGTGCGTGACGGCGAAGTTCACGAGCTCCGGCGTTGCCTTCTCGGCCGCGAAGACGATGTCGCCCTCGTTCTCGCGGTCGGCGTCGTCCACGACGACGATGGCCTGGCCGGCGCGGATCCGGCGGATGGCCTCCTCGACCTCCAGAAACGGCCCCGCCCGGCGGGGCCTCGGCTTCGGAGCCTTCTTCGCGCGGGATGCCCGCGTGGCGATCACGACGTCCTCCTCGTCTGGCCGGCGTCGTCCAGCAGTCTCGCCAGGTACCGCGCCAGCAGGTCGACTTCGAGGTTCACCCGCCGCCCCGGCCGGTAGCTTCCGGCCGCGGTGACGGCGAGGGTGTGGGGAATGTAGGCGATTTCGCAGCCGTCGTCCGTCAGGGCGGCCACCGTCAGGCTGACGCCGTCCACGGCCAGGGAGCCCTTGTGCGCCACGTACCGGCGCAGCCCGGGGGGGATCACGACCGTCACGCGCCGGCCGTCGCCCTCGGGACGCACGTCGCGCACCTCGCCGACGCCGTCCACGTGGCCCTGCACGAGGTGCCCGCCCAGGCGCTGCTCGAGCCGGAGCGAGCGCTCGAGGTTGACGCCGTCGCCCTCGTGCCAGTCGCCGAGGGTCGTGAGGCGCAGCGTCTCGGGCACGGCCTCGACGGCGAAGCGGCCGTCCGCGACCGCGACTACGGTCAGGCAGCAGCCCGAGTGCGCGATGCTGTCGCCGACGGCGGTGCCCTCGAGCACGGAGATCGCGGCGATCCAGAACCTCCTCCCGTCGGGCCGCTCCTCGACGGCGGCGACCCGGCCCAGCTCCTCGACGATCCCGGTGAACATCAGTCGGTCCTCCAGTCCACGACGAGCAGCGCCCCGTCCCCGGCGCGCTCGAGGCGCGCGATCCGGCCCCGGGGGGCCGAGGCGAGCGTGCGGCCGAGCGGCCCCAGCCACGAGAGGCCCTCGCCGAGCGCGAGCGGGGCGGCGAAGAGCGCGACCCGGTCCACGAGCCCGGCGCGCATCCACGCGGTGCCGAGCGTGGCGCCGCCCTCGAGCAGCACCTCGTGCCGGCCGGCCGCGGCGAGCCGGCCCGCGAGCGCCCGCGGCGAAACCGAGCCGCCGGCGACGGGCAGCCGCCACACGGTGACGCCGCGCTCCTCGAGCGCGCGCACCCGCGCGGCGCTCGCGCGGCGCGAACAGGCCACGACGGTGCCGCGGGCGAGCGGCGGCGAGAAGAGCCGCAGGCGCAGCGGCAGCGAGAGCCGCGTGTCGCAGACGACGCGCAGCGGCTGCGCCGCGCCCGCGCCCAGCCGCGCCGTCAGGCGCGGGTCGTCGGCGCGGGCGGTGCCGGCGCCAATCACGCTGGCGTCCGAAGCGGCGCGCAGGGCGTGGCCGGCGCGGCGCGCGGCGGCGTCGGTGACCCAGCGCGAGCGACCGCGGGCGTCGGCGATCCGGCCGTCGAGCGTCGCCGCCACCTTCCAGGTCACGCGCGGCCGGCCCTCGCCGTGCGCGAGGCGGTAGCCCGCGAGCAACTCGCGGGCCTCGGCCGCGCACAGCCCCGTCTCGACCCGTACGCCCCCCTCGCGGAGCCGCCGCAGGCCGCGGCCGTTCACGATCACGTGCGGGTCGCGCACCGCGACGACGCAGCGCGTGATGCCGGCCGCGAGGATGGACTCGGTGCAGGGCGGCGTGCGGCCGTGGTGCGCGCAGGGCTCGAGCGTGACGTAGAGGGTCCCGCCGCGCGCCCGGCGGCCGGCGCGCGCGAGCGCCTCGGCCTCGGCGTGCGGCGCCCCGAGCCGCCGGTGCCAGCCCTGGCCCACGATCCGCCCGTCCTTCACGACCACGGCGCCCACGACGGGGTTCGGGGCCGTGTGGCCCCGGCCGCGCCCCGCCAGGCGCAGGGCCCGCTGCATGTGCTGTCGGTCCGACTCGCTGAACGTCATCGTGCTCCCGCCGAAACGAAGCCCCGCGGTGTGCTCCCGCGGGGCGACGGAACGGGGGATACGACGGCGCTGCCCGTCCCCCCGGCGAGCCGGGGCCACGGGAGCGGCCGCCCTTCCCTCCTTCTTCCATCCCGACTTTGACGGTCGGCCCCGGAGTTTCACCGGGTCTGCGCGCGGCCGGGTGGCCGCGGGCTCGCGGGCTCTACCGCCGGTGGGGACTTCCGCCCCGCCCCGAAGGAGAAAAACGGCATGCAGCATACGGGGCGCGGACCCGGCGGGTCAAAACGGCGGACCCGCGCCGGTTCGCGCCCCGGCGGCATGCGTTCAGAAGTGGATCGCGAGCCGCGTGGTGAGGAGCGTCCAGGTGCCCTGCTGGACCGGGACGACGCGCAACCCCACCTCGGCGCCGACGGCCACGATTTTCTGCCGCCGGGACATGACGGTGGCCTCGGCTGCGAAGCACGGCCGGACCTCCCCGACCGGCAGGTCGCGGAACAGCGCCCCACCGCCGGCGACGGCGAGCTCGGCGCGGGCGCTGGCCACGCCGGGGCCGAACGACACGCGCGCCACCGGGCCGCGCGGGGGCAGCCAGGTGGCGAGCAGGGCCGCGTCGAACAGACTGTAGTCCAGGCCCGCGGTCACGCTGCCCCGCGTCACCGTGCTGGAGCCGAGCAGGTTGAACGCCACCGCGCCGCCGAGCCGCCAGTTCGTCGCGATCGGGTACTCGATGCCGCCACCGGCCGAGATCGAGCCGCCGGGCGCCAGCGAGTCCGAGAAGACCTTCGCGTAGCCGACCGACAGGTGGCCCTTCCAGGCGTCGAGGCGCATCCCGGCGCTCGCGGGCGCCGCCGCAAGCACGGCCGCGAGCGCCAGCAGCAGCGCCCGCCCGGGAATCCGATTCATCACACGCTCCTTTGTCGGGTCCGTCACGCCCCGGTCCTACCCCGCAGGCTCAGGCGTTGTGCCGGATTTCGAGGATGTCGCCGTCCTGGACGAGGTAGTCGCGTCCCTCGAGCCGCAGCTGCCCCTTCTCGCGCGCCTTCGCGTGGCCGCCGAGCTCGACGAGCAGGTCGTAGGCGATGACCTCCGCGCGGATGAAGCCCCGCGCGAGGTCCGAGTGGATCTCGCCCGCGGCGTCCACCGCGGTGTCGCCCCGGCGGATTTCCCACGCGCGCACCTCGTCGGGCCCCACGGTGAAGAACGAGACCAGCCCGAGCAGCTCGTAGCACGCGCGGATGACGAGCGAGAGCCCGTCCTCCTTGACGCCGAGCTCCTCGCGGAACGCCGCGCGCTCCTCCGGGGCCAGCGCGACGATCTCGCGCTCCGTCTCGGCGCGCAGCGCGACGCCGAGCGATCCGCGCCGCGGCTCCGGCGGGCGGCGCGTCGAGCGGTCGTCCTGGTTGAAGATCACGACCAGCGGCTTGAGCGTCAGGCACTGGAAGCCCCGCAGCAGGCGCGACTCCTCCGGCGTGAAGTCCACCTCGCGCAGGGGACGCTCCTCCTCGAGCGCCGCGCGGCACTTCTTCAGCACCTCGCCCTCGGCGGCGGCCTCCTTCTTGCCGACGCGCAGCTCCTTCTCGATGCGCTCGAGCCGCGTCTCGGCGATGGCGAGGTCGTTCAGCACCAGCTCGGCTTCGAGCTCGCGCAGGTCCCGCACCGGATCCACGCCCTTCAGCGAGGGCACCGCGGGGTTCTCGAAGTCGCGCACGACGGCCACGAGCGCGTCGCACTGCCGCACCCCCGCGAACAGGTCGGGGCCCCTGCCGGGCTTGCCGTGGCCGGCGGCCGCGCTGTCCACGAACTGGATCTGCGCGAACACGGTCTTCTTCGGCTGGAACATCGCCGTCAGCCGGTCGATGCGCGCGTCGGGGACCCGGACCACGCCGACCCGGTCCTTCGCGGAGGCGCCGGGGGGCGCGGCGGCCGCGGCGCCCTGCAGGAGGATCTCGAACAGGGTGGTCTTGCCGGACTGGGGCAGTCCGAGAATGCCGACTCGCTTCATGGCCTCGGTCGCGGGTGGGAACGGCTCGGGAAGTGCCAGCGAAACGCCCGCGGAGGAACCCCCGCGGGCGAGCTGGGAATCGGCGTGGACTCTAAGGGGGGCCGGGGGGCCCGTCAATCGGGCCGGTTCAGTGGCAACCGCGTTCGCGGTAGGCGGCCTCGAGGGCCGTGCGGAGCCGGTCGCTGAGGTGGAGCGGGGTGCCGACGCCGTCGTCGGACTGGTACAGCTGGATCGTCGTCCGGAGGGTATCCACTTCGACGTGGCAGTGGTGGCAGCCGTTCAGGTGGGCCTCGATCTCGGTGCGCAGCTCCGCGGCCACGTCTTCTTCGAGGAAGTCGGAAAGCTGGTCCAGCACCTCCTGGCAACTCAGCTTCTTCACGACGCCGCGCTCCACGCCGGCGCCGTACCGAACTGCTTCATTTTCGGACTCTCCTCCCGTGACCGGCCTCTTTCGGGCGCGCTGGCCTGATTTCCCGCTTCGATGCGGCAACGCCCGATGGGTTTTGTGGAAGTTCGGACGTTCAGGTTCCGGCGGGGCCCCACCGCGGCTCGCGGGCGGCCGACCGTCCGGCAGCTTCGCCGCCCCGCGGGCGGAAATCAAGTGCTTCCATCGGCTTGGGGGCAGGGGCCGGGGACGGAACGTGGTGGTGACCCGTGCTGGGATCGAACCAGCGACACCCTGCTTAAAAGGTAGAACTGGGCCTCTGGAGCCCGCGAGCAGCGCGGTCGGAATGGAGGTGATGGCGACGCAGCGTAAGTCCCTGTCCACCGTTGGCGTTCCGCCGGTCTATGCGGACCCCTCCTTAGACTGGGGACCCCCTGCCTCGCAGAGGCTCTCGGCCTGTCCACCGCCTGTCCACCGCTAGCGCGGGCTTGCGCCTTGGGAACATCGTGGGGGCCGCAGAGGCCCCGAGGGACGCAGCAGATCGCCACGGATGGCCCTACATGCG
>CAZPVG010000011.1:0-83745 GCA_964589945.1 uncultured bacterium | reverse complement strand
TTGCGCGCTGAGCCGAAGAAGCGCTTCGGGCGCTGCAGCGCGTTCGCGTCCACGCCGCCCGAGAGGATCTTGCCGGAGTGCGGCACGACGGTGTTGTGCGCGCGGGCGAGGCGCGTGATCGAGTCGAGCAGGATGACGACGTCGCGGCCCTGCTCCACGAGGCGCTTCGCCTTCTCGATCACCATCTCGGCCACCTGCACGTGGCGCTCGGCGGGTTCGTCGAAGGTGGACGAGACGACCTCCCCCTTCACCGAACGCTGCATGTCGGTGACCTCCTCGGGGCGCTCGTCGATGAGCAGCACGATGAGCACGACCTCGGGGTGGTTCTCGGCGATCGCGTTCGCCATCTTCTGCATGAGGACGGTCTTGCCGGCCTTGGGCGGCGAGGTGATGAGGGCGCGCTGGCCCTTCCCGATGGGCGAGAGCAGGTCGATGATGCGCGTCTCGAGGCAGCGGTCCTTGGTCTCGAGGTTCAGCTTCTCGATCGGGTAGAGCGGCGTGAGGTTGTCGAAGAGGATCTTCTCCTTCGACGCCTCCGGGCTCTCGAAGTTCACGGCCTCGACGCGCAGCAGCGCGAAGTAGCGCTCGCCCTCCTTGGGCGGTCGGACCTGCCCGGACACCGTGTCACCCGTGTGCAGGTCGAAGCGCTTGATCTGCGAGGGCGAGACGTAGATGTCGTCGGGCCCGGGCAGGTAGTTGTACGAGGCCGAGCGCAGGAAGCCGTACCCCTCGGGCAGGATCTCGAGCACGCCCTCGGCGAAGATCAGGCCGTTCCGCTCGGTCTGGCCCTCGAGGATCTTGAAGATCAGCTCCTGCTTTCGCAGGCCGCTCGTGCCCTGGATCTCGAGCTCCAGGCAGATGCGCAGGAGCTCGGACATGGTCTTGCCCTTGAGCGTCTGCAGCTCGAGCGCCTCGGCGCTCGTGCCGTCGCCGTTCGTCGCACCGCCGGGGGTGACGCTCGTCTCGGGTGCCGCCGGGATCTCCTGGGGTTCCATCAGATCGTGCCCTGTGGGGAGTGTGGAGTGGGTGCCCGCGGCCCCGCGGACCGAAGGCCCGGGTGCTGCGGGTTGGCCGTGGACGGCGACGGGCGCCGCTGGCCGGATGGGTGCGGGTGTGCTCGGGCGGCCCGCGGATGGCGCGGGCGGGTGCGGTGGAGACTTTCCTCGGGGGTTCGAAGCGGGTGTCGAATCAGGAGGACCGGGGGGAACCGGTCGGTCGTCTCGGGATGATGTCGGGAAGGCTTGGGTCGCGGCCCGGATGGGCCCTTCGCGGGGGCCGGTGGCGCGCGAAGCTCGAGGTGCGCCGCTCACCGACGCGCGAAATTTAGGTTTGGCCTTGCCGGGGTGTCAAGGGCGCGAAGTGCGGTTGCGGGCGATTTCGCCCGGACGCAGCCGTTTTCGGCGGGCGGGAGCCGCGCCTGCAGCGGGGATTCGGGCCATCGGTATCGTGCAAATCCGGGCCGAACGTGCCTGCGGTTCGCATCGGTGGACCGGGGTTGTTTCGCTCGTGCCGGAGGGCGCGAAGCGGCCATCCCCCTTGATTTCCGGGCGATGCCGGCTCCGGGCCCGCCGTGGCACCTCCATTGCTCGAGTCCTCCGGTGCGGGGCGCGTGGGTCGCGTCCTACCATCCGAGCCTGCCATCTCCAGCGCGGCTCGCGCTCCCGCGAAGTCTTCCGCGAGCACGCCGGCCCTCCCGGGGCCGGCGTTTTCGTGTCCGGGCCTCCCGCCCGCGGGCGGTGCCCCCTCGGCCGGGAGCGCGCCCGGGACCCGGGCTCCCCCCCGTTGCAACCCGGGCAGCCTGGCGTCCGTCTAAACTGACCGAATCGCCATTGCGGTCACTTACCCGGGACCCGCCATGCCCCGCACGCCCGACCCCGCCATGCGCACGCGCATCCTCGACGCCGCCGACCGGCTGCTCGTCCGGCACGGATTCCGGCGCATGACGATCGACGCGGTCGCGCGCGAGGCGGGGATCGGCAAGGGCTCGGTCTATCTGCACTTCGAGAGCAAGGAGGACGTGGCGCTCTCGTGCATCGACCGCATGGCGGCCGGCGTCGTCGCGAAGCTCGAGCGCCTTGCCCGGACGTCCGCCCCGGCGCCCGAGCGCCTGAGCGAGATGCTGCGCGCGCGGGTGCTCCTGCGCTTCGACTACGCGCGCCGGCACGCCGCCAGCATCGACCAGAAGCTCGCCGTCATGCGGCAGGCGATGCTCGGGCGCCGGGCGGCCCACTTCGAAGCCGAGGCCGCCGTGCTCGACCGCGTGGTCGCCGAGGGCCGGGCGGCCGGCGAGCTCGCCCCCGGCGGCAGCCCCCCCGGCCGAGCACTCGTCGCCGCCACGAACGCCCTGCTGCCCTACAGCCTCAGTGTCCGCGAGCTCGGTCGCCGCGCCGACCTCGCGTCGCGAACCGACGAGGTCGTCGAGCTGCTGCTCGCCGGGCTCGCCGCACCCGCCCCCCCTCGCCGTTCCCCGAAACCCCGCTCCCGGAGGCCTGCATGATTCCCCGCACCGTCCTCGCCGCCCTCGCCGCGCTCGCGATCGCGACGCCCGCCTCGGCCCAGATGTTCGGCGGGCCGAACCAGCCCGACACCCCGATCTCCGCGAAGGAGAAGGCGGCGGTCATCGAATCGCTCGCCGTCGCCGTCCGCGACCGCTACGTGTTCGCGGACAAGGGCGCGCAGCTCGCGAAGATCCTGAGGCAGCGCCGGGCGCGGCACGAGTACGACCGGATCACGAGCTCGAAGGAGTTCGCCGATTCGCTGCTCGCGCACATGCAGGCGTTCACGCACGACAGGCACATGCGGGTCCACTACCGCTACGAGCCGTTCCCGAAGCGCGACGAGCTGGACGAGGACTCGCCGGCGCGCGACGCCGAGCGCGCCCGGCAGCTCGAGGAGATGCGCGTGCGCAACTACGGGTTCGAGCGCGTGGAGCGGCTCGCGGGCAACGTAGGCTACCTTGAGCTGCGCATGTTCGCCGGGATGCCCGAGGCCCAGCCCACGGCGATCGCGGCGATGAACTTCCTCGCCAACTGCGATGCCGTCATCGTGGACCTGCGGCGCAACGGCGGCGGCAGCCCGAGCATGATCCAGACGCTCCTCACCTACTTCGTCCCCGAGGGCGCGCGGCTGCACATCAACGACTTCTACCAGCGCGAGACGGACGGCATCGAGCAGTACTACACGTCGTCGTACGTGCCGGGACCGCGCCTGGCGGGCAGGCCGCTCTACGTGCTCGTCAGCAACCTCACCGGCTCGGCGGCCGAGGAGTTCGCCTACGACGTGCAGACGCACGAGCTGGGCACGCTCGTGGGCGCCACGACCGCCGGCGCCGCGAACCCGGGAGGGCTGTTCCGCCTGACCGACCACCTCGCGGCGTTCATCGCGACTGGCCGCGCCATCAACCCGGTCACGAAGACGAACTGGGAGGGCGTCGGGGTGAAGCCGGACGTCGACGTGCCCGCCGGGGAAGCGCTCCGGACGGCGCACGTCGCAGCGCTCGAGAAGCTGTCCGAGAAGGCCGAGGGCGAGCGCAGGCAGAGCCTCGCGATGGCGATCGAGCAGGCGAAGACGAGGCCGAGCGACCCGCCCGAGGACTTCGTGCGCGGGGCGCGGCGCCGCGCGGCGGCGCACTGACGGATCCGCCGGGCGCCGCGCGCGGGGCGCGGCGCCCGGTCGTCACTTCCGGTCGAGCGCGACGTTCACGCGAACGGCGGAAGGCGTCACGTCGCACCAGTCGGGCAGCGATTCGGGCCCGACCTCGTCGCGGACCGTGTCCCGCCGGCCGCTCACGTTCACGGGCGCGAGCACGAGCGAGTCGAGGTCCGCGAGGGCACGCGAGGCGCCGGTGACGCTGACCGTGGGGGGCTCGAGGCGGACGTAGCCGTCGAACGCATACCCGGCCGCCGGCTCGCCCTCGACGCGGGCGGCCGCGGGCAGGCGGCGCGTCACGCGGTGGTCGATGTCGATCTCGATCATCCGCGGGCCGATCAGGTTCTCGACGGTGACCCCCTCGTTCGACATGGGCAGGTCGGCGGGCGTCAGCGCGCGGCTGAACCGGCCGATGCCGGCGCCGAGCAGCGAGATCTTCAGCCGCGGCTCGCGCACCCGCATGCCGATGAGCTGCTTGCCGGTGCCGCGCATCTGCGCCTGCACGACGGCGGGCGCGGAGCCGTAGAGCGCGAGCGAGTCGGGCAGGTCGGTGAACTCGACCGGGAACGACAGCAGCATGGTGGCGGGCCGGTCGGTGTAGACGTTCAGGTACACCGCGACCGCCAGCAGCAGCGCCGTGAGCTTGAGCCCGAGGTTGTCGAAGAGCCAGCCGCGCAGGACGTTCATGGCACGCCAGCATACGCGGCGGGCGCGCGGCGCGGAAGGGTGGCCGAACACCAGCCCGCGGGCCCGAGCGCCATGGGGCCGTGCGGGGGCGCCGCGCGTTCCCGTGCTCCCGCGAGTGACCGCGACGGCGGGCTCGCCGAACCGCGGGCGCTACACTCGCCGCGCGAACCGACGCTGCCGGGCACGACCGCCAGTGCCGTGGACCGACAGCATCGTTTCGGGTTCGCGTCAGTTCTCGACCGGAATTCTTCGCTGGAGCACCGTGACGCCGTCGGCACGGGTTCCGCGCCCGCCCGGCGACCACCGGCGCTCCGTCCAGGGAGCGCTTATGGCAGGAATAGTCGGTTACGGAGCCTACGTCCCCCGCAACCGGATCAGGAGCGAGGAGATCGCCCGCCAGTGGGGCAAGTCTCCCGAATCGATCCGCAAGGGACTGCTCCTCGAAGAGAAGTCCGTCCCGGGTCTCGACGAGGACACGATCACCATCTCGGTGGCGGCCGCCCGCGCCGCGGTCGCGCGCGCCGGAGTCGATCCGGCCCGCATCGGCGCCGTCTACATCGGCTCGGAGTCCCACCCCTACGCGGTGAAGCCGAGCGGCACCGCGCTCATCGAGGCGCTCGGCATCGCTCCCGAAGTTCACGTCGCGGACTTCGAGTTCGCCTGCAAGGCGGGCACCGAAGCGATGTTCGTGGCGCTCGGCCTGGTCGAATCGGGGCGGGTCGAGTACGCGATGGGGATCGGGGCCGACACTTCGCAGGGCGCCCCGAACGACGCGCTCGAGTTCTCGGCCTCCGCGGGAGGCGCGGCCTACCTCTTCGGCAAGTCGGACCTGCTCGTCGAGGTGCTCGAAACCTACAGCTTCACGACCGACACGCCCGACTTCTGGCGGCGCGAGGGGCAGTTCTACCCGCGCCACGGCGGCCGCTTCACGGGCGAGCCCGCGTACTTCCGGACCGTCGAGAGTGCCGCGCGCGGGCTCCTGAAGAAGGCCGGCATGAAGCCCTCCGACTTCAAGTACGCCGTCTTCCACATGCCCAACGGGAAGTTCCCCCTCCAGGCGGGCAAGCACCTCGGCTTCACGCGCGAGCAGCTCGAGACGGGCTGGATCGTGAACACGATGGGCAACACCTACTCCGGCTCCTCGCCCACCGGCCTCGCCGCGATCCTCGACGTCGCCGACCCCGGGGACCTCATCTTCATCACGTCCTTCGGGTCGGGTGCGGGGAGCGACGCGTTCGCCCTGCGCGCGACCGAGCGGCTGCCCGAGCGGCGTGATCTCGCGCCGACGGTGCGCTCGATGCTGGACGGACCGCGGCGCTACCTCACGTACGGGGAGTACGCCAAGTTCCGCGAGAAGATCATCCTCAATGACTAGCCGAAAGGAGGCATGCCATGCGTGAGGTTGCGATCGTTGCGGCGGGCATGACCCGCTTCGGCGAGCTCTGGGAGTCGAGCCTGCGGGACCTGTTCGCGGAGGCCGCGCTGGAGGCGCTGGCCGCGGCCCGGGCGGATCACCTCGATTCGATCTACGTCGGCTGCATGTCGGCGGGGCAGTTCGTCGGCCAGGAGCACCTGGGACCGCTCATGGCGGACCAGATCGGGATGGCGGGCGTGGCGGCGACGCACGTCGAGTCGGCCTGCGCCTCGGGCGGCGTGGCGCTCCGCTCGGCCTTCCTGGACGTCGCCTCGGGGATGAGCGATCTCGTGCTCGCGGCCGGTGTCGAGAAGATGAACGACGGCGCGGACGTGACCGCGGTACTCGCGTCGGCGGCCGACCAGGAGACCGAGGCGTACCACGGCATCACGTTCCCGGGCCTGTACGCCATGATCGCGCGTGCCCACATGCAGGCGAAGGGCACGACCGAGGAGGACCTCGCGTGGGTGGCGGTCAAGAACCACCGCCATGGCGCGCTCAACCCGAAGGCGCAGTTCGGCCGCGAGGTGAAGCTGGAGGAGGTCATGTGCTCCTCGGTCGTCTCGGACCCGCTGCGGTTGCTGCACTGCTCCCCCGTCACCGACGGCGCGGCGGCCGTGCTGCTCTGCCCGCTCGAGCACGCGAAGCGCTACACGGACCGCCCGGTGAAAATCCGCGCGAGCGGCCTCGCCACGAGCACCATGGCGCTGGCGGACCGCAAGGACCCGGCGGCGCTCGACGCCGTGAAGCTCTCGGGCGAGCGGGCGTACAGGATGGCGGGCGTGAAGCCGGGCGACATCCAGGTCGCCGAGGTGCACGACTGCTTCGCCATCGCGGAGATCTGCTGCATCGAGGCGCTCGGCCTCACCGAGCCCTGCGCGGGGCGGCACGCCGCGCGCTCGGGCCTGACCGCGCTCGGGGGGAAGATTCCCGTCAACACGAGTGGCGGCCTCAAGGCCAAGGGCCATCCGGTGGGCGCCACCGGCGTCGCACAGGCGATCGAGATCTTCGAGCAGCTCCGGGGCGAGGCGGGCGCGCGGCAGGTGAAGGGCGCGCGGCTCGGCCTCGCGCAGAACATGGGTGGATCGGGAGCCAGCTCCGTGGTCCACATCTTCGAGGGGGTGTGACCATGCCGAGCCCGAGGTACTGGCGGGAGATCCCGGCACGCTACCGGCTCGAGGCCGGCCGCTGCCGCAAGTGCGGAAAGGTGACGTTCCCCGCGCGCCGCGTGTGCCCGGCGTGTCGGGGCACCGAGTGGGAGAAGACGTTCCTGTCGTGGAAGGGGAAGGTGGTCACCTCCACGGTGGTGCAGGTCGCACCGACCGAGTTCCAGATGGAGGCGCCGTACGCCGTCGCCGTGGTCGAGACGCCCGAGGGCGCGCGGCTCATGACCCAGGTCGTGGACTGCGAGCCGGAGTCCGTCCAGCCCGGCATGGAGGTCTCACTCGTCTTCCGCCGGATCCGGAAGGAAGGAGCCGGCGGCATTCTCTGCTACGGGTTCAAGGGCGTTCCGGCGGCGTAGCGTCGGACGAGGGGGCCGCGCCCGTGCGAAGGCGGCCCCGGCGGGAGGTCAGCGTCATGGCGCAGGTCGAAATCTGCATCGAGGTCAGCGAGGAGTTCCTCCGCTCGTTCGAGGCCCAGGCGCGCCGGGAAGGCTCGACCGTGAAGTGCCTGCTCGAGCGGATGGTGGCGGGGCTGATCCGCGACATGGAGCGCGAGGAAGGCGAAGGAACCGACCACCCGGTCATCGCCTCCTGACGAACGCGCCGGGCGGGCGCACCGTCGATCCGTCGCCCGCCCGGCGGCACCACGCGCGGCGGTCCCGGCGTGCCCGGGCCCCGCGGGGCTACTCCTCGGAGTCTCCCTCGGGCTCCTCTTCGCCCTCGCCGGGCCTGTGCAGCCCGTGCTTCTCCATCCGCGAGTAGAGCGTGCGGCGCGTGAGGCCCAGCAGCCGGGCGGCGCGGCTCTTGTTGCCCGCCGCCCGCTCGAGCGCCTTCAGGATCAGCTCCCGTTCGAGCGCCTCGAGCGAAAGCCCCTCCTCCGGGATCTCGGGCACCCACGAGCGGGTCGCCCGCATCCCGGGCCTCGCGAACGTCAGGTGCGCGGGCTCGATCGGGTCGCTGCCCGCGAGGATCAGCGCCCGCTCGAGCGCGTTTTCGAGCTCGCGGATGTTGCCCGGGAAGGCGTAACCCTCGAGCTCGCGAGCCGCCTCGGGCGTGAGCTTCTCGGGCGCGGCGCCCTGGCGGCGCAGGAAGTGCCCGGCGAGTCGCAGGACGTCGCCGGGCCGTTCGCGCAGCGGCGGCAACACGATCGGGAAGACGTTCAGGCGGAAGAACAGGTCCTCGCGGAACGTCCGCTCCTTCACCATGTCCTCGAGCGGGCGGCTGGTGGCGGCGAGGATGCGCACGTCCACGGTGATCGGCGCGTTGCCGCCGACGCGGGTGAACGTCTTCTCCTCGATCACCTGCAGCAGCTTGACCTGCAGCGGCACCGGCAGCTCGCCGATCTCGTCGAGGAACAGCGTGCCGCCGCCGGCGTCCTCGAAGCGGCCGGGCTTCTGGCGGACCGCTCCGGTGAACGCCCCCTTCTCGTGGCCGAACAGCTCGCTCTCGAGCAGCGCCTCGGGCAGCGCCCCGCAATTGACCTTGACGTACGGCCCGCCGGCGCGCCGGCTGAGCGCGTGGATCGTGCGCGCGAAGAGGTCCTTCCCGGTGCCGCTCTCGCCGCGCAGCAGCACGGTCGAGTCCGTGGCCGCCACCTTGCGAGCCAGCTCGAGCGCGTTCCGCGTCGCGGGGGCGTCGCCCACCACCGGCAGCGCCTCCTGGCGAATGGACTCGACCGCCGCGGACAGCTGCTTCACATCGCGCCGCAGGTTCGCGCGCTCGCCGGCCTGCTTGAGCGCCAGCGCGATGACATCGGCGAAGTCGCCCTCCTTCTCGACGTAGTCCCAGGCGCCCGCCTTGAGCGCACGCCGCGCGCTCGCGAGCGCGGCGTAGGCGGTCATCACGACCACGACGGTGTCGGGCCAGCGGCGCCGGACCTCCTCGAGCACGGCCATGCCGTCGGGAGGCGCCATGCGCAGGTCGGTGACGACGGCGTCGAAGGGCGACTGCTCGAGCCGCTTCAGTGCGTCCGCGCCGCCGTTCACGAAGTCCGCCTCGAATCCCGCGTCGCGCAGCTCGCCGGCGACCAGTTCGGCGTTCTTGACCTCGTCGTCGACGACCAGGACCTTCACGCGCGCTCCCGCGGCCGCGGCATCAGCGGCACACCTGCACGTACGTCTCGCTGCTGGTCGTCTCGGTCCACGCTCCGCCGTCGATGCGGACGCGCAGGTACCCGGTGGCGGTCTGCTTCTGGACGCGCACGCAGCGCATCGGCCCCACGACCTTGTACGTGGCGTTGCCGCAGTCGAAGAAGGCCTGGCCGTCGTCGATGACGCCGGACCAGCAGGTGTCGGACTGCACCTCGATGCGGTAGCGCTTCGAGCACCCGCCCGCGGCGAAGGCGGTGAGCAGGAAGACGGCGAGCAGGAACGGCGCGGCGATTCGCTTCACGTTGGTCTCCGGTTCCGGGCGCGGCCACCGCGCCCGGGAGGCGCCCGAGACGTTAGCGTTCCGGAGCGTCCCCGGGCAACCGGTTCGCGGGGCCTCAGCGGCTCACGAGCAGCCGCGCCAGCCAGACCGACGAG
This sequence comes from uncultured bacterium, assembly GCA_964589945.1. GTDB lineage: Bacteria > Eisenbacteria > RBG-16-71-46 > RBG-16-71-46 > RBG-16-71-46 > CAIXRL01. The sequence continues at coordinate 74,308 of CAZPVG010000011.1, read as the reverse complement.
GAGCCGAGCAGCACGAGGTCGCCCCGCGGCGCGCCCTGCACGTCCACCACCTGCGGCCCCTTCACGTCCGTGGCGGGCCAGCGGCCGTTCGCGGCGGCGGCGCGAAGCCCGGTGGGCCGGCCCACCCCCGTCGCGTCGGGCGCCCGCCCGAGCAGGATCGTGCCGTCCCCGGCGAACGACAGCGCCTCGAAGCCGTCCTTGCCGCCTTCGGGCACCCGGCGCACGCGCCGCCCGGCCGAATCGAGCAGCTCGGCGTCGTGGCTTCCCCCGCGCCGGCCGAGGAGCCGCTTCGTGCCGGCGTGCGTCGCAAGCAGCTGGAAGTCCGCCAGCGAAGGCGCCGCGAGCACCGCGTAGCGCGGCGCGCCCGGCACGGCGCGCGTGCGTGCGGGCAGGCTCGCGCGGGGCCCGACGAGCAGCGGCGCCCCCGACGGGGGCGACGCGGGCAGGAACGTGAGCCAGCCGGTCGCCACGGTCGCGGAGCCCCCCGCCCCGCCCGGCGACGGCGGGAAGGAGATCACGTGATCGAGGGTGTCCGCGGAGGCCCGGCGCACCCACAGGCTCGTGTCCGAGAGCCAGGCGAGACCGCGCGCGTCGCTCTTGCTGAGCACCGTGGTGCGCAGGGAGTCGTGTTCGATGACCAGCACGTCGAACTCGGTCACGCCGCTCGGCCGCCAGTGCGTCGGGACGCGAAGAGCCAGCCGCGTGCCCCCGGGGGACCAGGCGAGTTCGGTCACCCGCCGGTTCGTCACGAGACGCGGCGGGATCTCCGGCTGCGCGACGGTCGCGATCTCCAGGCCGCCGCCGGGGACCAGCAGCGCGAAGGCGCGCCCGTCGGGCGACCAGGCGTGCGCGGGCAGCGAGACGCCCGGGTACGACTGCACCGGCTCCAGCTCGAGCCCCGGCGCCGGCTCGCGGGCGCATCCGACCAGCGCCGTGCCGGCCAGCAGCAGCGCTCCCGCGACGACGACTCCCCGCAACGCGGCACTTCCTCCTCGTGCTCCCATGGACGCCTCCTGCCTCCCTTTCCGGCACGCCGGTCAGCCGGCGCGCACCACCCGGAACGACGCGCTCACGCGCGTGCCCCGACCCGCGGCACTGTCCACCGCCAGCGTTCCGCCGGCACCCTCGACGAGGCGCTTCGAGAGGAACAGCCCGAGGCCGGTCCCCTTCGCCTTGGTCGTGAAGAACGGCTCGCCGAGCCTGTGCAGCACCTCCTCGGGCATCCCCGGGCCATCGTCGCTCACGGCGAGCGTCGCGCGTCCGCCGTGGCGCTCGAGCGCCACGCGCACGCACCCGCCCTCGGGCGAGGCCTCGAGCGCGTTCAGCACGAGGTTCAGGCACACCTGCTTGAGCGATTCGCTGTCGAGCCGCACGACCGCCGGTCCGCCCTCGCCGCCCCGATCGAGCGTGCAGCGGCGCGCCCGGAACTCGCCCTCGAGCAGGTCCAGCGTGGCGCCGAGGGCGGCCGCGAGGTCGCCGTGGGCGCCGGGTTCGGCTTCGGCCCGCGCGAACTGCAGGTAGCGGCCGACGGTCCGGCCGAGCCGGTCCACCTCCTCGATCACGGAGTCGGCCATGCGCTGCGCCTCGGGTTCGAGCCGGCCGAGCCGCTTGACCGAGCCGCGGATGATCGCCAGCGGGTTCTTGATCTCGTGCGCGAGCGTCGCGGTGAGCCGGCCCATGGCGGCGAGGTTGTCCGCGCGCGTGAGCTGCTGCTCGAGCGACAGCCGCCGCCCGATGCCCCGCACGAGAATGCCGGCGAGCACCGCGATGGCGGCGACGCTCACGGCCGTCACGAGCCCGAGCCGGTGTCGCAGCCGTCGCAGCTCCGGCGCCCACTCGGGGTTCGCCTCGGCGACGAGCACGGCCACGACGCGGTCGCCGTCGCGCACGGGCGCGAAAGCCGCCCGCACGTCGAGGCTGTCGCGCTGGAGCGGCGGCGCGTTCGCGGGCTCGCCGCCGAGCGCGCGCCCGAGCGCGCCGGCCGCAAGCGAGTCCCAGGCGCTGCGCGTCCCGAAGCCCTCCTCCCCGCGCCGGACGTCGTAGAGGACGGTGCCGGTCGTGTCGAGGAGCTGGAAGTCCGAGAAGTCGGACACGCTGCGCAGGATGTCGAGCTGGGCCTGCACTTCGAGGTAGGCCACGCTCTCGGCCCCGAGGCGGTTCAGCTCGCCGACTGACGAGGGCGAGACCTGCGAGGCGGCGATGCCCGCGACGCGCGCGACCCGTGCCTGGAACTCGCTCTCGAACGCCGCGGCGAGGCCGCGGTAGGCGACGACCGCTGCGGCGGCCGTGACCAGGACGGCGGCCAGGGCGAACGCCAGCGTGTAGGTCTGGGTGCGGTGCACGGTGGCACGCTATCCGGCCGCGTCCCCGAACGCCAGCCAACCGCGCGACCGGAACGCTCCGTCCGGGCACGGAGGACCGGGGCCGCGTCGGGAACTCGGCGCTTGAACCGCCGGCCCGCCCCGGCCGACGCTCCCCGCGGCGGGAACCTTCCCGCTCTCGAGGCCGTATGCCCGGAGTCGCGACCTCCCCCCGAGAACCCCCGCCCCGGAGTCCCGCATGCTCGAAATCACCGGCCTCGTGAAGGTCTATCCCGGTCCCGTCGCCGCCCTGCAGGGCATCGACCTCGACGTGCCGCTCGGCATGTTCGGCCTGCTGGGCCCGAACGGCGCCGGCAAGTCCACGTTCATGCGCATCCTCGCGGGGCTGCTGGAGCCCACCTCCGGGCGCGTCACGCTCGACGGCCTCGACGTCCTGGACCGGCCCGAGTGGCTGCGGGAGCGCCTCGGCTACCTGCCGCAGGACTTCGGCTTCTACGGTCACCTCTCGGGCCGCGACATGCTGCTCCACCTGCTGCGCCTCAAGGGCGTGAGCGCGCCGGGCGGGATCGCGAAGCTGGCCGACGAGCTGCTCGAGCGGGTCAACCTGTCGTTCGCGGCGAAGCGGTCCGTGAAGTCCTATTCGGGCGGCATGCGGCAGCGCCTCGGCATCGCGCAGGCGATCGCCGGCAGCCCGCGGCTCCTGATCGTAGACGAGCCGACGGCCGGCCTGGATCCCGAGGAGCGCCTGCGCTTCTACCACCTGCTCGCCGAGCTGGCCGAGGAGCGGATCGTGCTGCTGAGCACCCACATCGTCGAGGACGTGGCGGTGCTCTGCCCGAGCTTCGCGGTGATCCGGCACGGGCGGCTGCTCGCGAAGACGACCCCGCGCGCCGCGCGCGAGGCGATCGAGGGCCGCATCTTCGAGGGCGTCGTCAGCCCGAGCGAGCTGCCGGAGCTGCGTGCGAGCCGCCACGTCACGCAGGAGCTGCTGGTCGAGGGCCGCCACCGCGTGCGCGTCTACGACCCCGCCGGGGCTGCTCCCGCGGGCTTCGGCCCGGTCGCGCCCACGCTCGAGGACGCCTACCTGGTGCTCATGCGCACGGGCGCGCTGCCGGGGCTGCGCGCGCCGCAGAGGCCGGCGGTCGCCGAGGCGGTGAAGGCGTGAACATCGCCCGCACCTTCGAGGTCTTCCGGCAGGAGTTCACGCACAGCCTGCGCCGCCCGCTGTTCTGGGTGCAGATGCTCCTGCTCGGCTTCATGGTGTTCATGCTCTCGACCGGCCACGCCTCGATGCAGTCCGGCGACGCGCGCGTCGGCGGCCACAAGGCCTGGCTCACCTCGGAGTTCGCCGTCGCGCAGACGCTGATCATGCTCATCAGCATCATCTACGTCTTCTTCGTCTCCGTGGCCGCCGGAATGGCGGTCATCCGCGACGACGAGCAGAAGGTCGGGGAGATCATCCACTCGACGCCCCTGCGGCCCTCGGAGTACGTGTGGGGCAAGTACCTCGCCGTGCTCGCGAGCTTCCTCGGGGTCCTGGTGCTGCAGGTCGGCTTCGCGATCCTCTGCAACCACCTCCTGCCGCACGGTTCGAACGCCGACTACATCGGGCCGTTCTCGGCCGGGAACTACCTCCGGCCGATGGTGGTCTTCGCCATTCCCACGCTCGTGCTGTTCACGGGCGCCTGCTTCGCGATCGGCGGCTTCTCGCGCCTGCCGGTGCTCGTGTTCGCGTTCCCGATCGGCGTGCTGCTGCTCGACGCGTTCTTCCTGTGGGACTGGTCGCCGGCCTGGCTCTCGCCGGGCGTGAACCGCCTGCTCCAGTTTGCGGACCCGACCGGCCTGCGCTGGCTCAAGGAGACCTGGCTGCTCGTGGACCGGGGCGTGGACTTCTACAACCACGCCCGGCTCGAGCTCGATCCGCTCGTGATCACGCAGCGGATCGTGGTGCTCGCGCTCGGACTCGGCTGCGTCGCGCTCTACCAGCGGCGCTTCTCGACGCAGCTCCGCGGCGCGAAGGTGAGCGAGCGCCAGCGCGAGGCCGCGCTGGCGGCGACGCCGAACGCCCCCGACCCCGACGAGCGCCCGGAGGTCCCCGCGCCGCTCGCCTCGCTCGGGATGCGCGCGACGACCCCGGGCGCCCTCGCGACGATGCTCGAGGTGGCGCGTACCGAGCTTCGCCAGCTCGTCCGGGCGCCGGGCCTGTACCTCTTCGTGCCGCTCATCCTCATCCAGACGCTGCTCAACGAGTACGGCGTCGGCGCGTTCGACACGCCGCTCCTGAACACCGCGGGCGGGCTCGCCACGGGCATGATGAACACGCTCACGCTGCTCATCTGCATGGTGATCCTGTTCTACACGACCGAGTCGCTGCAGCGCGAGCGCAGCTCGGGCATCGGCGCCATCTACTACGCGACGCCGCTGCGCACCGCCGCGATGCTCGCGGGCAAGGCGGCCGCGAACACCGTGCTCGGCATGGCGATCGTCTTCGCCTGCTTCGCCGGCAGCCTCGTCGTGCTGCTGGTGCAGGGGAAGGTGCCGCTCGACCCGGCGCCGTTCGTCGTCGTGTGGGGCCTGCTGCTCGTCCCCACCTACCTGGTCTGGACAACGTTCGTGTCCGCCGTCTACGCGGCGACGAGCAACCGCTACGGGACCTACGCGACGGGCCTCGCGGCGATGATCCTCACGGGCTGGTTCCAGATGCGCGGGAACATGAACTGGGTCTTCAACTGGGACCTCTGGAGCGCGACGCGCTGGACGGACATCGCGACGTTCCAGTACGACGCGCTGCCGCTCGTGCTGAACCGGATCGCCTGGCTGGGCATGGCGGTGTTCTTCACCGTGCTCACGCTGAGGCTCTTCGAGCGCCGCGAGCGGGACGCCACGAGCACGCTCGTGCGCCTGCGGCCGGGCGCCCTCGCCGGCGCGCTCGCCTCGCTCTCGCCGTTCCTGGTCGTACCGCTCGTCGCCGGCTCGGTGCTCGGCTGGCAGGTCAACGAGGGCTTCCAGGGCGCCGCCGCAAAGAAGGCCAGGCTGGACTACTGGCGCAAGAACATCCAGACGTGGAAGGACGCGCCGACGCCGGCGATGGCGGGCGCGGACCTCGACGTGCGCTTCGACCCGCCGCGGCACGCGTTCACCATGAAGGGCTCCTACCTCGTCGAGAACACGACCGACGCGGCCATGGCCCGGTTCCCCGTGAGCTACAACCCGCGCTGGAAGGAGCTGGAGTGGACCGCGAATGCCGCGCCGTGCAGCACCGAGGCGCGGGCGGGCCTGCTCATCGTCACGCCGCCGCGGCCGCTCGCGCCCGGCGACACGCTGCGGCTCGGCTTCTCCTACTCGGGCCGCCACCCGGACGGGATCTCGAAGAACGGCGCGTACGGCATGGAGTTCATCATGCCGTCCAGCATCGTCCTCACGGGATTCAGCGGCACGGACTTCGTGCCGCAGCTCGGGTTCTTCCCCGAGAAGGGGATCGAGAAGGACAAGAACGGGTCCGACCCGCGCGAGTGGCCGAAGGACTGGTGGAAGAGCCCGCGCAACCACGCGATCTTCCCGTCGGCCACGCGCTGGTACGACGTCCACATGCGCGTGGACGTGCCGGCGGACCTGCAGGTCAACGCCACGGGCGAGTGCGTTTCGGAGCAGGTCGCGAAGGGCCGCCGCGTGACCGAGTGGCGGACGGACCACCCCGTGCGCATCTTCAACCTGGTCGCGGGGAAGTGGGTCGTGAAGAAGGGGCCCGGCGTGGCCGTCTACTACGACCGCCGCCAGCCGTACAACGTGGACGACATGCTCGCGGCCCTCGAAGGCGCGCGTCGCTGGTACGGCGAGTGGTTCGGCCCCTACCCGTGGAAGATGCTCCGGCTGTCGGAGTTCGCCGGCTGGCCGACGTACGCGCAGGCTCCCGCGGGCAACATCACGTTCAGCGAGAACATCGGATTCCTGACCCGCTCGAAGCCCGACGCCGACGCCGCGTTCTGGATCGCGGCCCACGAGTCGGCGCACATGTGGTGGCCGAACATCGCGATGGTGGCCGACGGCCCGGGCGCGCCGGTGCTCTCGGAGGGCTTCGCGCACTTCTCCGCGCTGCTGCTCACGCGGCAGGTGCGCGGGGAGCGGCAGCGCGAGGCGTTCGCGAAGCAGATGGAGACGCGCTACGGGCGCCTGCGCCGCGCCGACTCCGAGCGGCCGCTCGTGCTGCTCGACGGCTCGCTGCCGGGCGACGACCGGATCTGGTACGACAAGGGCGGCTGGGCGCTGTGGATGCTCGACCGCTTCATGGGCCGTGACAGCAGCCTGGCCGGGATCCGCGAGTACTTCCGGACCTACCGCGACTCGCAGGACCCCGCGGCGCTCGAGAACTACCTCGCCATCCAGCGCCGCCACGCGGCCGACACGACCTCGTTCGACGGGTTCGTGGACCAGTGGTTCTTCCACGTCGTCGTGCCCCACTACCTGATCGACGAGGCGAAGCTCGAGCGCGACGGGAAGGCCTGGAAGGTGACGGCCGAGGTCCGCAACGTCGGCACCGGCACGATGACGGTGGACGTCGCCGCCGCCTCGGGTGAGCGCTGGCCGGACGAGCGGAAGAAGGCTCCGGCCTGGAAGGACGCCCGCGTGCCGCTCACGCTGGCCGCCGGCGAGCGCAGGCCCGTCACGATCCGGTGCGGCTTCGAGCCCGAACGGCTGGTGATCGACCCCGACGTCACGGTGCTCATGCTCGAGCGCAACAAGGCCGAGGTGCGGCTGGTGCCGGAGCCGGAGGGCGCGGTCGCGGCGAGGTGATTCCGGGTAGCGCGACGCGCCCCGGGGCGCCTTCAGGCGGGACCGATCCGGCGGGTCGGTCCCGCCCGCGCATCTCCGTCGGCCCCGACTCGATCGGGCGCGATTTCGCTCTCCCATTTCCGGGCCCCGGGGCCTAGAGTCCATCCTTGTGCCCGTGGCCCGACGCCCACCCCACCTGCGTCCGGCGCCCCCCTGAGAAGCGACGTCTTCTACCCTTCCGGAGGCCCTCCATGCCGCCGTTCCGCCGTATCGCGTGCACGCTCGCTTCCCTCGCGCTCCTCGGGTCGCTGTCCTGCGCCGGCACGGCCCACGGGCCGAAGCCCGGCGAAGGCCGGATCGACGTCACGGGCGGCAAGGTCTGGTACAAGGTCGTGGGCAGGGGAAAGGGCACGCCGCTGCTCGTGCTGCACGGCGGGCCCGGCTTCCCGAGCTACTACCTGAACCCGCTCGGGGGCCTGGGTGACGAACGGCCGGTGGTCTTCTACGACCAGCTCGGGTGCGGCCGCTCGGACGCGCCGGAGGACACCTCGCTCTACACGATCCCCGGGTTCGTGCAGCGGCTGGGCGAGGTGCGCAAGGCGCTCGGGCTCGACCAGGTGATCCTCTACGGGCATTCGTGGGGCTCGATGCTGGCCGTGGACTACCTCCTCACGCACCCCGAGGGCGTGAAGGGCGTGATCCTGGCGGGACCGGCGCTCTCGATTCCGCGCTGGGAGGCCGACGCGGACACGCTGCTCGCCACGCTGCCGGATTCCGTCCAGAAGGTCATCCACGAGAACGAGAAGGCGGGCACGTTCGACACGCCCGGATACCAGGCCGCGATGGGCGAGTACTACGGCCGCTACGTCTGCCGCGTGCAGCCCTGGCCGGCCGACATGGACAGCACGATGGCCCGCGTGGGCGCCTTCGTCTACAACTACATGGAAGGACCGAGCGAGTTCACCATCACCGGCACGCTCAAGAACTACGACCGGACGGCGGACCTCGGCGAGCTCGGACTGCCGACGCTGTTCCTGGTCGGCGAGTACGACGAAGCGCGTCCCTCGACCGCCGCGTACTACCAGAGCCTGGTGCCGGGCTCGCAGCTCGTGGTCATTCCCGGTGCGGCCCACTGCGCCATGGACGAGCGCCCGAAGGAGTACCTCGCCGCGGTGAAGAAGTTCGCGGACGAGGTGGACGCTCGGCGGTAGTTCCGGGACGGCGTCCGGCGAAACGAACGCCCGCGGGACTCTCGTCCCGCGGGCGCCCTGCTTCCCTGCACACCGCGAAGCCCGGTCAGCTCTTCGCGGCGGCGCGCGCTTCCATGCGCAGGAGGTGGGTCGCGTGGCCGTCGGCGTCCTCCGCCGCCTCGCCGATGACTTCCATCATCGTCGGGTGGGCGTGGATGGCCCGCGCGAGGTCGGCGATGTTCAGGTCGGCGCCGATCGCCAGCGAGCACTCGTGGATCAGCTCGCTCGCCTTGGCGCCGATGATGTGGGCGCCGAGCACCTGGTCCGTCCCGGCGTCGCCGACGAGCTTCACGAACCCGCTCGTCTCCGCGTCGGCGATGTTGCGGCCGTGTGCGCGGAACGGGAAGCGCCCGACCTTCACCTGGCGGCCCTCGGCCTTCGCCTCGGACTCGGTCAGGCCGACGCTGGCGATCTCCGGGCTCGTGAACGTCGCGGCCGGCACGGCCCGCCAGTTCGTCTGCGCGGGGTGGCCGGCGATGATCTCGACCGCCGCCTTGCCCTGGGCGCTCGCGAAGTGGGCGAGTTGCTTGATGTCGGTCACGTCGCCGATCGCGTACACGTTCGGCACGCTCGTCTGCAGGCGGTCGTTCACGGCGATCTTGCCGCGGTCGGAGTTCGAGATGCCCACCTTCTCGAGGCCGAGGTTCGCGCTGTAGGGCCGCCGGCCGGTGGCCACGAGCACCGTGTCCACGTCCACCGTCCTGCCGCCCGTCAGCGTGAGCGTGATCGAGCCGTCCGCGTTGTCCTTCCGGTCCTCGACCTTCGTGCCGAGGTGGAGCGCGACCTTCTGCTTCTTCATCTCCCGCTCGAGCGCGGACGAGATCTCCTCGTCCTCGGCCATGACGAGCCGCGGCAGCATCTCGATCACGGTGACCTGCGAGCCGATCGCCGCGAAGAACGAGGCGAATTCGCAGCCGATCACGCCGCCGCCGAGCACCGCGATGCGCTTCGGCTGCTTCGTGAGGTCGAGGGCCTCCTGGCTGCCGATCACGCGCTCGCCGTCGAGCGACCACCCGGGGGGCATCCACGCCTGCGCGCCGGTGGCGACCAGCACGTTCTCGGCCGTGATCTCCTGCGTGCCGCCGTCCTCGAGCGTGACCGCGAGGCGGTTGGCCGCCTCGAAGCGGGCGACCCCGCGGTGGATGTCCACGCCGCGTCCCGAGAGCAGCGTCTTCACGCCACCCGTCATCTGCTTCACGATCTTGTTCTTCCGCTCCAGCAGCGCGGGCCAGACGATCTTGGGCTCCCCGACCTCGATGCCGAACTCCTTCGCGCGCCGGATGGTCTGGTAGAGGTGGGCCGTGACGATCCACGCCTTGGTCGGGATGCAGCCCCAGTTGAGGCACGTGCCGCCCAGCTCGTCCTTCTCGACGACGGCGGTCTTGAGGCCGAGCTGCGCGGCGCGGATGGCGGCGACGTAGCCGCCGGGGCCGGTTCCGACGACGACGAGCTGGTAGTTCGGATTCGACATGGCGCGATACCCGGGCGGATGAGGGAAACGGAAACGGCCGGGAGCACCCGGCGCGCAATCGGCGAAAGGAGCCGCGACTCTAAGCCCCGTCGAGCCGCTGTCAAACGCGAATCGGGCTTGGATTCTCCCTTGCCCGCCACTAGGCTGCCCGCTGTCGCGGACTTCGCCCGCTCGCGGGGTCAGCGCCCCTCGGAACGACTTGAACCATCTCGCCGTCTTCGCACGCCCGCCCGTGGCCGGCCGGGTCAAGACCCGGCTCTCCCCGTCGCTCCCCCCGGCGCTGGCGGCGGAGCTTTACTCGGCGCTGCTCTCGGACACGCTGGAGGCGGGACGGGCGTGCCGTGCAGACACGCGCACGATCTGGTGGGCCGAGGACCGCGACGGCGTGCCGCGCCCGGAGGGGTTCGTGCCGAAGCTGCAGTCCGGGGCCGACCGCGGCGCGCGCCTGGCGAACGCCTTCGAAGCGCTGCTCACCTCGCCCGGCGACCGGGCGATCGTCGTGGTGGCGGACCTGCCCGCGCTCTCGGCGTCCCACCTCGACCGCGCGTTCTCGGCGCTCGAGCGACACGACGTCGTGATGGGCCCCGCGACGGGCGGGGGCTGCTGGCTCGTCGGGCTCTCCCGGCGCTCGCCCGCGCTCTTCGAAGACGCGAAGTGGGCGGATGGCGGGAGCTGCGAGGACGCCCGCGCGGCCGTGCGCGGTGCCGGCCTCACGCTGCGCGAGCTCGAGCCGCTGCCCGGCCTCGACACGCCGGCCGACCTCGTGCGGCTGGCCGCCGCCGCCGCGGCGGGCGCGCTCCTGCTCGGCGAGACGGCCGCGGCGTCCCTGCGCCGGATGGGCCTGCTGCCCGAGTGACGGCGGTGCGCGGGCGGGTCGCCGCGGCCTCAGCGGCTGCCGCTCGTCCCCGCGCCGGAGCCCCCCGCCGAAGGCGCGGGCCGGCCGAGGCGCTGGGAGACGCGATCGATCGACTGCTGCAGCGCCTGCTTCATGCTCTCGGGCGGGTTCGACCGCTGCGCGCGTTGGAAGTAGTGGAGCGCGTCCTCGAACTTGCCCTGCCCTTCCGAGACGATCCCGAGGTTGAAGAGCGCGATCGGGTGGTTCGGCTCCAGCTCGAGGGCCTTCTTGAACAGGGCCACGGCCTGGTCGGGCTGCGAGAGGTTGTAGTAGCAGACGCCGAGGTCCACGATCGTCTCGATCCGGCCCGGGTCCATCCGCATCGCGGCCTTGTAGCTGACGATCGCCTCCGACCAGTTTCCCGTGTCGTAGAGGACGTTCGCGAGCGCGATCCGCGCGTTGACGTTGGTCGAGTCCTTCGCCAGCTCGGCGCGCGCCATGTCCACGATGTGCTGCTGCTCCTGCTGCGCGCCTTCGACCGGGGTTTCCGTCGGGTTGTTCTTCTTGAAGCCCTGGAACGCGGTGAACAGGACGATCACGACCGCGAGCGCGCCCAGGATCACCCAGAGCTGCATCTGCACCTGCTGCTGCGGCGCCTGCGGCCGGCGCGGGCGGATGGGGCGCGTGCGCCGGATGGACGGGTCGTAGCCCCGGACCGCCGGTTCCGCGCGGGGCCGTGGGGGCCTGGCCGGCGTGGCCGGCGTGGCCGGCGTGGCCGGCGTGGCCGGCTCGCCCGGGGCCTCCGTCGTCTCGCCGAGCTCGGGGTGCAGCGGGAAGTTGCAGTTCGCGCACTCGGTTGCGTCGGACGCGTTCGGGTGACCGCAGCTGGGACAACGGTGATCGTTCGACATGAATCTCCCTCGCTCCGACGGTGGGGCGGCCGTCCTCGGTGGCCCGGCACTCTACGGCCCTGCCGCGCCGCCGGACAAGGGGAGCCGGGACCGCGCCGGGGCGCCGGCCGGGCACGGCCGGCGCACGCGGAGGTGGCAGGCCCGGGGCCGGCCTGTTACGGTTCCCGCCCCGTCCACGGGTGCGACACCCGGCCCGCCCGCACCCCTGCACGCCGCTCCGGAGAGCACCCCCGAATGTCCCGTTCCGCCATCGTCGCGCTGTCGCTCGTCGCGCTCGCGGCGCTCGCCGGCGCGCCCGCGCGCGCCGAGGAAGTCCACGTCACGGTCCTGCACACGACCGACGTCCACGGCTCCCTGCTGCCCTGGGACGACCTGCGCGAGCGGCCGGTTCCCCGCGGACTCGCGAAGGTCGCCACGATCGTCCGGCAGATCCGGGCCGAGGGGCCGCCGGTCATCCTGCTCGACGCCGGCGACGCGACCTCCGGCAGCCCGCTGACGAGCGTGTGGCACCGGGATTCCGGCGGGGAGCCCGAGCCCGTCACGCGCGTGATGAACGCGATGCGCTACGACGCGATGACCGTGGGCAACCACGAGTTCGACTTCGGCCCCGCCGCGCTCGAGAGCACGCGCGCCGCGGCGCACTTTCCCTGGCTCGCGGCCAACGTCGTCCGCGACGACGGCTCGCCGGCGTTCGATCCGCACCTCGTGAAGCTCGTCGCCGGGGGCGTGCGGATCGGCGTCTTCGGCCTGACGACCCCGGCCGTGCCGCAGCTCGTGGACTCCACGCAATGCGCGGGCTACCGCTTCCTCGACCCCATCGAGATCGCGAAGGGCGAGGTGCGGCGGCTGCGCGACGTCGAGCGCTGCGACGTCGTGATCGCCCTCGTCCACGCGGGCCTCGAGAAGGACCCGCGCACGGGAGTGCTGCGCCAGGGCGACGCGCCGAACGAGAACTTCGGCTGGCGGCTCGCCCACGAGGTGCCCGGCATCGACGTCGTGATCCTCGGCCACACGCACCGGTCCGTGCCGTGGGCGAAGGTGGGCGACGCGGTCCTGACCCAGGCCGGAGCCCACGCCGAGGAGCTGGGCCGCATCGACCTGACGCTTTCGCGGGAGACCGACACGAGCCCCTGGAAGCTCGTCGGCCGCCACACCAGCCTGATCCCGGTCACCGACTCGGTCGCGACCGACCCCGCCCTCGCCGACACGCTCGCGGGCTACGAGCGGCGCACGAAGGCCGTGCTCGACCGCGTCGTCGGCACGGCGACGGGCGAGTTCTCGGCGCCGGGCGGCCGGTTCGCGGACAACCCGCTGCTGCGCCTGCTCCAGAGCGCCCAGCTCGAGACGACCGGCGCCGACGTCTCGATCGGGAACCTGTTCGACCCGACGCAGCGGATCGCCCCCGGTCCAGTGACCGTACGCGATCTCATGCGGCTCTACCCGTACGAGAACACGCTCGTCGCGGTCGAGATGACCGGGGCCGACCTCGAGGCCGCGCTCGAGCAGTCGGCGTCGGTATTCGAGGAGTACACGTACGAGGCAGGAAGGCCGCTCCTCGTGCCGGGCAGGCCGGCCGGGGGGTTCGACGCCGCCATGGGCGTGACCTACGACGTGGACCTGACCCGGCCCGCGGGCCACCGCATCCTGAACCTGTCGTGGCACGGCAAGCCCCTGGCGCTCGACCGCAGGCTGCGCGTCGCGGTGAACGGCTACCGCGCCGCGGGTGGAGGCGACTTCGCCATGATCCGGCGCGCGCCCGTCGTGGGTCGGCCGGCCGGGCTCGCGCCCGACGCGCTGATCGCGTACGTGGAGCACCACCCGACGCTCGACCCGAAGGGCGACGCGTCCTGGTCGCTCGTTCCCGACTACGCGCCCACGCCCGAGCGGGAGCTCATCGACCGGCTCGTCCGGCTCGGCGTCGCGCCGGCCTCCGACGTGCGCCACCTGATCCCGCAGGAGCCGGCGATGCGGATCGACCTCGCCTACTGGCTGGGCCGCGCGCTCAACCTGCGCTCGAAGCGCCCCTCGGGCGCGTTCGGCGACGTTCCCGACGCCGTGCAGGTGTGGGTGGACGGCATCCTCAAGCGCGGCGTGCTCGGGCCCGAGGGCCGCGGCGACTCGTTCCACCCGTTCGAGCAGGCGACCGTCCTGACCGCCTTCTCGTGGTGCGAGCGCGCTGCGCGCGCGAAGGACTTCGCGATCCCGCCCCGGGACGGCCGGATCCTGCCCTTCTGGCGCAGCCTCGCGACCGGCCTCGGCCTCGAGCGCACGCCCGAGGGCGAGTTCGTGCTCGACCGCCCGCTCACGCGGGCGCAGTGGCTGGGCATGGTCTCGAACCTGAGATTCCCGCGCGTGCAGGTGATCGAGACCACGGACTTCCACGGCGCGGTGCTGCCGGGGCACGACCGCCGCACGGGGCTCGAGACCGGCGGGACCGTCCAGCTCGCCTCCGAGATCGAACAACTGCGCGCGGAGAACCCCGAGGGCACGGTGCTGCTCGACGGCGGCGATGTGTACCAGGGGACGATGCTCTCGAACCTGCAGTACGGCCGCCCCGTCGTGGAACAGATGAACCTGCTCGGCTACACCGCGCAGGCGATCGGCAACCACGACTACGACTGGACCGCGGACACGCTCGAGGCGCGCGCGATGCAGGCCCATTTCGCGATGCTCGGCGCGAACATCACCCAGCGCCGGAACCACAGGCGGCCCTGGTGGGTGCGCGCGGACACGCTGGTCGAGCGCCGGGGCGTCCGGGTGGGCATCCTCGGGCTCGCCTACCCGGGCACGCCGCGCGTGACGCTCGCCGCGAACGTCGCGCACCTGCACTTCGGCGACGACTCGGCGGCCGCAGCGCCGCTCGTGCCGCGCCTTCGCAAGGAGGGCGCGGCGATCGTCGTGGGCGTCGGGCACATTCCGGGCGAGACGGACTCGACCCGCAAGGCCCACGGCGACCTGGCGCGGCTCGCGCGCGCGGTGCCGGGCGTGGACGTGTGGCTCGGCGGACACAGCCACAACGTGATCGACGACCGCATCAACGGCGCCTCCGTCCTGATCGCGGGCGCCCACGGCCAGTGGCTCGGGGTCGTCGACATGACGGTGGACCCCATCGCCCGCAAGGTGGTCGAGAAGGACCAGCGCATGGTGCGCGTCATCGAGGGCGCGGCGCCGGTGGACTCGGCGTGGATCCCGCGCGTGGAGCGGTGGAACGCCGCCATCGCGCCCATCGCGGCCGAGGTGCTCGGGCGGAACGCGACGGCGCTGGACCGCGGACGGCCGGAGGCCACGATCGGCGACTTCATCTGCGACGCGATGCGGTTCGCGTGCGGGGCGCAGGTCGCGCTGCAGAACCCGGGCGGCATGCGCGCGAACCTCGCGGCGGGCCCGATCACCCGCGGCGGGATCTACCAGATCATGCCGTTCGACAACACGATCGTGACGATGACGCTGACCGGCGCCGAGCTGAAGACGGCGATCGAACAGGGCCTGCGCGGGAGCCGCGTGACCCAGGCGAGCGGCATCCGCTACACGTTCGACCCGTCGCGTCCCGCGGGCGACCGGGTGGTCTCGCTCACGCTCTCCGACGGCACCCCGGTCGAGCCGGCGAAGTCCTACAAGGTGGCGGTGAACAACTTCATGGCCACCGGTGGCGACGACTACAACGTGCTGAAGAGCGCCCCCGACTGGAACGACACGGGGCTGCTCATCCGCGGCGCCATGGAGGCGTACGTGCGCGACCGCTGCAAGGCGGGCGGCACGCTCGAGGTCGCGGCGGACGGACGGATCGCGGAGGCGCCGGCGGACCACTGACCGCGGCCGGGAGCGGCCGCCGCTCAGCCCGCCAGGGCCTCGTCCGCAGCGGCCGAGAGGCGTCCGCAGATCCCGTCGAGCCAGTCGAGGTGCTCGGGCTTCATGAGCACCGATCGCAGGCAGGTCACCGCCGACGCGTCGGCGGCGATCCCGGCCCGCTCGAGGCCGAGGAACCGTGCCGGGATGGCCGCGAGCGCGAGGTGCAGATCGCGCCGGGCCGCGGCCTCGAACGTCGCCCGGGCGAGCCGCGAGCAGTCGGAGGCGGCCGCTCCGCGCACGGCCCAGACGACGATGTCGAGCTCGGGCTCGAACGCCGGCAGGAAGCGGGGGTCGGCGGCCAGCCGCCGGTGCAGCTCGAGCGCGGCCTTCCGCCCGCTCTCGAGCCCGCGGGCGAACGCCCCGCCGGGCACCGGCGGCAGCAGGCGCTGCGTGGCCCACAACGCGACGGCCGCGGCGCCGGGCCGCGAGCACTCGAGGCTGATCTCGCCCAGGTGCAGGTCGCCGGAAGTGAAATAGGTGTACGGCGAGTCGTGCCGGTAGTGCCGGCCGACCGACGGGTCGCGGAACAGCACGCACCCGCACCCGTAGGGCTGCAGCCCGTGCTTGTGCGGATCCACGACGATCGAGTCCGCGCCGTGGAGCGCGTCGAATGCGCGGCGCGCCCCGGGGCCGAGGTCCCGCGCGAGCGTGAAGTACCCGCCGTAGGCGGCATCCACGTGCACGCGGAAGCCGTGCCGCTCCCGCAGCGCGAGGATGCGGTCGAGCGGGTCCACGGCGCCGTTGGCGGTGACGCCCACGGTCGCGACGACGGTCCCGACGCCCCCGCGGGCGAGCCGCGCCTCGAGCGCCCCGGGGTCCATGCGCCCACGATCGTCCGCGGGCACGGGCTCGAACGGCAGCCCCAGCACGCCGCACACGCGCGCGTGCGTGTAGTGCGCGAGCTCCGAGGCGAGCACGGCCCCCCCGCGCTCGAGCCCGGCCACCCAGAGCGCCTCGAGGTTCGCCATGGTGCCTCCGCCGGCGAGGTGCCCGAGGTGCTCGCGCCACCCGAACATCGCCGCGAGCTGCGAGACGGCCTCCTTCTCCATCGCCGAGCTCGCCCGCCCGCCGTCCAGCGCGTGGTTGTTGGGGTTCACCCACATCGCCAGCGCGTACGCGGCGCGCGCGACCGGGTGCGGCGGCTTGAGCATCTGGCCCGCGTAGAGCGGGTGGAAGTAGGGGAAGTTGTCGCGCAGGCGGTCCGCCACCTCGGCGAGCACGTCCGCCGCCGCGGCGTCCGGCGCCGCGGGCGGGGCGGGCGGCAGGGCGGCGAACCCGGCGTCGAGCCGCGCGAGCGCGTCACCGAGGACGCGGAGCGAGTCGTGGTCGAGGTGGGACGAGGCGGTCGGGGCGAGGTCCCCGGGAGCATCGGGCATGGGCGGATTAGAGGGGCCGCACCCGCCCGTGGCAAGCGTGCCGTTCCCGCCCGGGCGTCTGCGCGGCGTCCGGGTGCCCGGGCCTACTGCCCGCGGCCCGAGCCCGTGCCCGCGGCGGCCGACGAGCCGCCCAGCGTGACGCCCGCCTGCTTGAAGTAGGCGACGATCCCGCTCGAGAGCTGCTTCGCCATGTCGCGCTGGAACTTCGGGTCCTTCAGCAGCTTCACCTCGCGGTAGTTGTTGATGAACGCCGTCTCGACCAGCACGCTCGGGAACTCGACCGACTTCAGGACGACGAATCCGGCCTGCTTGATACCGCGCGACTCGACGCGGCGGTCGGCCGCGATGTGGTCGAGCAGCGTCTCGGCGAGCAGCTGGCTGCGCTCGAGCGCCACGTTGCGCTTGACGCCGTAGAGCACGTTGATGACGTCGTCCTCCGCCTGGGGCGGCACGCCGCCCACGAGGTCCGCCGCGTTCTCGAGGTCGGCGAGGTCGGCGTCGGCCTGGTCGCTCGCGCCCTTCAGCGACAGGAAGTAGACCTCGGTGCCGCTGCCGCGGCCGCGCCGCCGGCTCGAGTTGCAGTGGATGCTCACGAACACGTCGGCCTTCGCCTTCTCGGCGATCTCGTAACGCTGACGCAGCGGAATGAAGAAGTCCCCGTCGCGGGTGAGCACCGCACGCACGCCGTCCACCTTGTTCAGCTCGGCGGCCAGGTCCTTCGCGATCGCGAGCGTGACGTCCTTCTCGAGCACGCCCCCCGGGCCCCGAGCGCCGGTGTCCTCGCCCCCGTGCCCGGCGTCCACGACGACCAGCCGGACGCGGTCACGGCGCTTCTCGGCGGCGACGGCCGCGAGGCGCTTGTTCTCCGCCTCGCGCTGCGCCCGGCCCACGACGTCCACGACGATGCGGAAGGGCTTGTCCTCCTCCGGCGCCAGCGTGAACGTGCGGAAGGTCGCACCCGGGGACAGCATGACGATGAAGCGGGCGCCGTTGCCGTCGAGCACGGTGACGACCGAGTCCACAGCGCTGTCCGCCACCGCGACGGTGGCGGCGGCGCCCTCGGCCGCGGTCAGGCCCGGCAGCGGCACGGAGACGACGAGCTGGGAGGCCGAGCCCGAATCCGGCATCACCGGGGCCACGACCTCGGAGAAGTCGAAGACGACGCGCGTGTTCGTTGGCGCCGACCAGGCGCGGATGGCGCTGAGCACGGGGGCCGCCGCGGCTGCGCGCGGGGGCGCCGCCGCCAGCAGGGTCAGGCCGAAGGTGAGGGTCGCGATCAGGGTCTGGCGCATCGGCGTGGTACTCCGTCCATGGAGTGGCGGGAGGCGGCATGCGCCGCCTCCCGTCCGTTCACGTCCTCGGGGTCCGGGTCACGGTCATCGACCGAGCCGCAGGGTGACGAAACGGGTGTTGCCTTCTCGGTTTACGAGCAGCGCCGCCGGCCGGTGGGCCTTCTTCGCGGCGTCCATCAGCTTCGTGAACGTCTCGGCGTCCGTTGCGGGCGTCGGACCGACCTGCTCGATCACGTCGCCCGGCTGGATGCCGCGGTCCTCGGCCACGCTGCCGTCGGCCACGTCGGTCACGCGGACGCCGGCCTCGATGTCCAGCGCCTTCAGCTCGTCGGAACGCAGGTCGCGCACCGACAGGCCTGCGAGGTCCACCGCGTCGTCCGTGCCCTGCACGGCCGGCTCGTTCGCGGCAAGCTTCGCATCCTTGTCGGCCAGTGTCACGTCGAACGAGACCCGCTTGCCGTTTCGCAGCACGACGATGCTGGCCCGCTTGCCGGGGGCGGTGTCGGCGACCTTGAGGCGCAGCTTCTGCAGGTCGTTCACGGGCTGGCCGTTGTACTCGACGATCAGGTCGTTGCGTTGCAGGCCCGCCTTCGCGGCCGGCGAGCCCTCCACCACGCGCTGGATGAGCACGCCCTGCTGCCCGGGAAGGCCGAAGCCCGCGGCGAGGTCCGGCGTGAACTCCGCGAGGACGACGCCGAGCATGGCGCGGCGCACGGAGCCGTGCGCGACGAGCTGGTCGGCGACGTGCTTCGCGAGGTTGATGGGCACCGCGAATCCGATGCCCTGGCCGCTCGTGTTGACGGCGGTGTTGATGCCGACCACCTCGCCGCGGATGTTGCACAGCGGGCCGCCCGAGTTGCCGAAGTTGATCGACGCATCGGTCTGGATGAAGTCCTGGTAGTCCGGCGTGCCGCCGAAGATGTTGAGGTCCGTGCGGCCGAGCGCGCTCACGATGCCCACGGTCACGGAGCCGCGCAGCTGGCCCAGCGGGTTGCCGATCGCGATCGCCCAGTCGCCCACGCGCAGCTGGTCGGAGTCGCCGAGCGGCAGCACGGGCAGGTGGTCGCCGTCGATCTGGATGACGGCGACGTCGGTCTCGGGATCGGCGCCGACCACCTTCGCCTTGAACGTGCGGTGGTCGTTGAGGGTCACGTTGATCTCGTCCGCGTCGCGCACGACGTGGTTGTTCGTCATGATGTGGCCCTGCGAGTCGAAGATGAAGCCCGAGCCGGAGGACGGCATCCGCTGCGGATGGCGCGGTGCGACGTCGCCGAAGAACCGGCGCATGAAGTCGTCGGGACCGCCGTCGCTCGACACGTTGATCTTCTTCTCGACGTCGATGAAGACGACCGCCGGCAGCGCCCGGTCCACGACTGAGACGAACGGGCTCTCGGGCAGCGCGGCCGAGTTCTGCGAGGCCACCGAGGCCACCTGGGCGTTCGCGGCGCGCGAGGTCCGCTGCAGGTTGAGCCCCGCGCTGAGGCCCAGGCCCACGACGAGTCCGGCGAGGATCAGGGCGGTGGCTCCGAGGAAGTAACTGCGCGGGCGAATGACCGACCTTCCGTCCATCTGCTGGCTCCTCCGTGCGTGACTTGGACGCGTGGCGACGAGGCGGCCGGAGGTCGGCGGAAGCGGCTCCGGACACTCGTCTAAGACTAGGGCCCGCAGCCGGGGGTCCGGTAGACCCCCACTGTTCAGCGCGGGTCAAATTCCGGCCCCTTCAAACGGGCGCGGGGGAGCGGATGTGCCGGTACCCCCCCGGCTTGTGGTGCCTCAGACGCCCGCCCGGTCCTGAACGTTGCACCGTCCGCGCGAGAACTGATGAAGCATTGACGTCGTCATCGGCAGGCTCGCGCCGGCGGTCCAGCCTCGCGCCGGGAGCCGCGACCGGGTGCCGAACGCGCCCGAGTCCACTAGACTGCGCCGCCATGCATGCCGGCTCGGTGGTCTTTCTGTCCGACGCGCACCTGGGTGCCGAGGCCCGCGAACGGGAAGCCTCCCGGGAAGCCCGGCTCCACAGCTTCCTCGAATCGCTGCCCGGCCGCGCCTCGCAGCTGGTGATCGTCGGGGACCTGTTCGACTTCTGGTTCGAGTACCGCACGGCCGTCCCCCGCCGCTTCTTCCCCACGCTCGCCGTGCTCCGCCGCCTGCGCGAGACGGGCCTCGACATCCAGTACCTCCCCGGCAACCACGACTTCTGGCTCGGCTCGTTCCTGCACGAGACCCTGGGCATCCGGACGACGGAGAACCCGATCGTGGTCGAGCAGCAGGGCCGCCGCCTGTGGGTCCACCACGGTGACGGGCTCGTGGGCGGGGACCTGGGCTATCGGGTGCTGCGCCGGGTCATCCGCAACCCGGTCAGCATCGGGCTCTACTCGCTGCTCCACCCCGATCTCGGCATCCCGTTCGCGCGCCTCGTCTCGAAATGGTCGCGGAGCTCGCGGACCACGCCCGAGCTGCGCGCCGAGCGGCTCTGGCGCGAGATCGCCCTCCCGCGTTTCGCCCAGGGCTACGACGCGGTGCTCGTGGGCCACTTCCACCACGCGTACGAGCGCCGGGAGGAGGGCCGCGAGTTCTTCATCCTCGGCGACTGGATCCGGCACTTCACCTGGGTCGAGCTGGCCGGGGGCCGGCTCACGATGCACACCTGGCCCGCGCCGGCGTGAGGCCCCGGGCTCAGAACTGCGCGCCGAACGAGAAGCGGTGCGAGTCGCCGCGGGCGTCGCCGAAGTCGAGCCGCGAGGGCACCCAGGCGTAGTCCACGCGGACGCTCCCGTAGCGCCAGCCGGCGCCCGCGCTGAAGTTCGCGTTGTCGTCGCCCTCGCGGAAGCCGACGCGGGCCGAGGCCCCGGTCGCGGATTCCACCTCGGCGCCGAGCGCGACCACCGCCTGCCGGCCGCGCGTCGCGCGGACGTCGAGGGCCGGCGTGACGGAGACGCCGCTGCCGAGCCCGCGATGCCAGGCCAGCCCTCCCTGGAGCGCCACCGGTAGGCCCACCGGGGCGCCGACCTGGCCGTCGAAGTCGTAGTGGGCCGCCGGGCCCGCGTGCTGGACCATGAGGCTGGCCCGCACGTCGCGCCACGCCGCCGGCTGCCAGGCGAGCCCGGCGCTCACGCCCCAGGTCATCGCGGACTCGTTCGCGAGGCGCTCGCGGAGCAGCTGGGCCGCGAAGCCGATGCTGGCGCCACCGCGCGTGGCGCGGCCGTAACCGAGCTGCAGCTCGAGGTCGTGCGAGCCGAACGTGCCCAGGAGGTTGCCGAGCGCGTCCCTCTCCTCGATGGGCTCGGTGTACATGGCGCGCACGCTCGCCGCCATGCCGCCGCCGAACATCCGGCCGCCGAGGGCGAACTGCTCGTGGCGCAGATTCGCGAAGGACTCGAAGTGGGAGGCGGTGATCTCGGTGCCCGAGATCCCCGACAGGCCGGCGGGATTCCAGAACGCGGCCTCGGCGCCCCGGGCCACCGCCGAGTAGGCACCGCCCATGCCGGAGGCGCGGGCTCCCGCGGGGACCTCGAGGAAAGCGAAGCCCGGCGGGGCGGCGAAGGCGGCGGTGGAGGCGGAGAAGACGAGCAGGGCGGAGAGGGCCAGCGGTGAGGCGATTCGGCGGGTCACGTCGGGGAGTCCTCGGGATTCACGCGTCCGGCGGGGCCGGTGGCTCCGGCCCCGCCGCGGTTCGTCGCGGGCGCGGCATCATACCCCACGCCCGGGGGTGCGGCGCTCAGCGGCCGCCGCCGCCCCGATGCTTCTGGCCGCCGCCGGAAGAGCCGCGATCCTGTTTCGGCTGGTCCTGCCGCGGGTGGTCCTGCTTCGGCGGGTCGCGCCGGGGCTCCTGCCTCGGCGGGTCACGCCGGGGCTGCTGGCGCGGCGGGTTGTACGCGGGCGGGCTCTGCCGCGGCTGCTCGCGCGGGGGCGTGTAGCGCGGCGGCGGGCTCTGCCGCGGGTTCTCACGCCTCGGCGCCGGGGCGTCGCCCTTGCCCCTCGGGGGGCTCGCCCGACGCGGGGGCTCGAACTGCGGCCTGTCGTTGCCACGGACGCGCTCGCGCGGGCCCTCGGAGGCCTTGCCCCCGGGCTTCGCGGCCGGCTTCGACGGCGCGTCGCCGGAACCCCTCCGCCAGACGGTCCCGCGTCCCTGCACGCCGCCCTCGCGGCCGGTATCGGGACGATTGCGGCCCACCGGCACGTAGCGCCGTCCACCCGGGTTGCGGAAACCCGTGTTGATGTAGCCCGGCGGCTTCGTGCGCGGCTGGTCCCCCGGCTTCCTCGGCGGGGCGACGTAGCCGACCGGAGGCGCGCTCTTGTAGCGCGTGAGCGGGCCACCCCACAGGTCGGCCCAGCGGCGCCGGCCGTCCCAGGACGACCAGCGGTCGTGGTTCGTGTACCACCGGCGGAAGCGCGGCGGGCAGTTGGGCCGGACCACGTAGTAGTAGTACGGCGTGTGCGCCGACCACAGGCACGGACCCCAGCACCAGTTCCAGTTGACCCGGAAGTCGATCACCGAGCACTGCGCGTAGTACGGGTCGAACCCGTCCCACCAGGCCCACTGCCCGGGCCGGTGACAGTCGTTGCAGAGGTAGCGCGGATAGCGGACCTCGTTCCCGATGAAGTAGGACGTGTAGGACGTGGCGAAGTCCTCGACGTCGTCCGGCCGGCCCAGCACGTCGCGGCGGATGCGCTCGATCGCGACGTAGGGATCGCCGACGATCCGGCCGTTCTCGTCCACGCCCTCGGTGGTATCGGTCTCGTGACGGTTCGCATAGCCGATGCTCTCGGCCTGCGGGTCGAACGGTCGCAGGTACCAGGGCAGGGCGAGGAACGGCTGTCGCGAGGCGATCGCGACGATGAAGCCCTGGCCGGTGACGTTGTCCACCGCCAGCTCGTAGCCGGAATCGTCGGGCGGCAGGTGGAGGGTGTTGCGCCCCGCGACCATTCCACCCGCATGGCGGAACGGGTAGAGCACCGTCACCTGGCCCTCGGCGTCGATCTCGTAGACCAGCAGGTAGGCGTCGTCGTTGGTGCGGGCCTTCACCAGCATCTGCTCGCCGGGGGTGTACACCGCGTCGTCGCCGCGGTCAGTCCAGACCTCGACCGACAGCGGACGGGCCATGGCGGCACCCGCCGTCAGGAACATCGCCGCGGCGAGGGCGGCGAGCCCGGGAAACCACCTCTTGTGCAGCATGGCCATCACTCCTTCCCCACCTCGCCCGCCGGCCAGGGGCCGGCCGGGCTTCGCGGCACTCTTCGGGTTACCCCGTCGGGCGGGGCGCCGGTTCCCCCGCGCACTCATGGACGTGCAAATCCTAGCGCAGGTTCCCGTGTTTTCCGCCCGTTTCACCCTGAATTCACCTCAGCCAGGCGATGGGCCGGCTGACCGGGCCGTCCTCGTGGACCGGCTTTGCCCGCAGCTCGCCGTTGCCCGGGTCGGTCTGGTACGCCCAGTCGAAGACCACCGAGGAGGGCGAGACGCTCGAGATCCGGAACTTGGCGAAGTGGTTGTCGCGGGTCCAGACGACGTAGCAGTGCCCGGCAATCGCCTCGACCGACCCGGTCGGCGACCAGCCCGCCGGCGGCGCGTAGTCGATGACGTCCAGGTTCGAGGCCCAGCCCATGTCCTGGATGTCGGTCATCACGTCGGGCGTGAAGAGCTGCGAGATGCTGCCATTGTCCCCGTAGAAGATGTCCGTCGCCGGGTCGTTCGACGCGCGGGTCATCGCGGCCGAGAAGTCCCAGCCGGCCCCGGCGGTGCCGTTCACGAAGTTCGCCAGCGTGGCGCCGGAGCCCGAGGGCCGCGGCGTGTCGTAGACGTCGTTGTACGACAGGTCGCTTTCGTTGCCCGAGTAGTCCACGGCCGCCACCGCGAAGTAGCGGGTCGCGCCGTTCGCGAGGCCGTTCACCACGTAGGTGGTGCCGGTCGTCGTGCCGACGCGGTTGTACGGGCAGCTGCTGCCGCTGGCGCAGGACGCCTCGTAGATGCGGTAGCCCTGGACGTCGCTCTCGGTGTTCGCGAGCCAGTGCAGGGTGACCTGCTGGTCGCCGGTGACGCTGTAGAGGCCGCGGGGCGCCGCCGGGGGCGTCACGTCGCGCGGCGAGACGTGGTCGTCTTTGCAGCCCGCGAGCAGGACCGCGAGCGCGACGAGCGGGAGAATCGGGACCAGACGCATGGTGGGACCCCTTTCGCGAGGGACGGCTGCCGGAAACATGCCATGGATTCACGGCAACGGCCGTGCCACTCGATCCGGACCGGACCCGTGCGGCCCCGGGGCCCGCTGGCGCGCCCATAGTGCACGATCCTGCGGGGACTTCCAGCGGCGGAGGCGCAAGAAAAGCCGCCGCCGGCTCAGGGTGCCGGCGGCGGCGCGGTGTGCGTCGTGGACTCAGGTGTGCAAGCGACGCCACACCGCCTGAACGGGTTGGACACCGGCCGTAAGTCCTCGCGGCAACAGCCTAGACATCCCCCAGTGTTGGCCACGACCGCGATTGACCGGTGTCCGATACCTCTGGATCGATGTCGCCCCTGGTGGACGTTGAGCCTGACCGGGTACTGCGCTCCGACCGTTCCGGGGCCGTCCCTTCACATCGGGTCCAGAGGAGGACTGCTTTCAAGATGACTCCAAGCTAGCCGGTGGCGGGGACCGATGCGTTGTCATAGACGGGGCTCGTACCCTCGACCAGTCCCCGCACAGCCGGCTAGCCCAGATGAGCCCGGCGATTCTCTGCCGGGTGTTGTGGAGGTCCCCCCCTCCGGCCGGGTGACACAGCAGCAGGTGTGCCAACGCCAGGACATCCCCGGAACCTTTCTACGAAATCGCTGTGCACCTTCATGTTAGAGGCCCTCCTCGTTGCGCTCGGAGCCCGCCCGACAGCGCTCGTTCCGAGCCGATTCTGAAAAGGACCTTCCAGCGATTCGCCCCGTCCGGGCTAAGTGCCTGAACGGGGCGAAGGTCGCTGTAAAAGAATCTTCGTGGTCGGGTGTCGAAAGATTCTTTATTCCTTCGTGGCTCCCGGCTGCTCCTCGAGGCCGTAGGCGCGGATGCGGCCGAGCAGCGTCGGATAGCTGACGCCCAGCTCGCGGGCGACGCGCGCCTTGTTGCCGCGGTGGCGCGCCAGGGCACTCGCGATCATCTGCTTCTCGAGCTCCGTGACGTTGCTCTTCAGCGTCCGGTCGGCGCCCGGCAGCGGACCCGAGGACGGGCCGGACTCCGTGTCGCGTTCGGGAGGCGCGGCCTTGAGGTCGCGAAGTTCGGGCGGCAGCAGGTCCGCTCCCAGCGAGTGCCCGTCGTCCGCGAGCACGACCATCCGCTTCACGAGCTTCTCGAGCTCGCGCACGTTCCCGCGCCAGTCGTGGGCGAGCAGCTTGCGCATGACGTCGGGCGTGAAGCCGCGCAGGGGCTTCTCCATCTGCCGCGAGTACAGCGCCGCGAAGTGCTGGGCGAGCACCGGGATGTCCTCGCGTCGCTCGCGCAGCGCCGGCACGCGGACGGTGATGTCGTTCAGCCGGTAGTACAGGTCCTCGAGGAAGCGCCCCTCGCGGATGCGCTCCCGCAGCTCGGCGCTCGTGGCGCAGATGACCCGGGCGTCCACCTTGCGCGTGCGCGTCGCCCCGACGGGCCGGATCTCGCCGCGGTCGAGCACATGGAGCAGTTTGGCCTGCATCGCCTCGGGGATCTTCTCGATCTCGTCGAGGAAGATGGTCCCGCCCGCGGCCTCCTCGAACAGCCCGGTCTTGTCGCGCGTGGCGCCGGTGAAGGCGCCCTGCACGTATCCGAAGAGCTCGCTCTCGAGGAGTTGCTCGGGCAACGCCGCGCAGTTCACCTGCACGAACGGGTGGTCGCGCCGGTTCGACATCTCGTGCACGACCTGCGCGAACAGCCCCTTGCCGGTCCCGGTCTCGCCCATGAACAGCACGGTCGCGTTGCTGTCCCCGACCTTGCGAAGCAGCTGGAGGATGTCGGCGATTTCGCGCGAGTGCGAGACGATGCGGTCCGAGCCGGGACTCGGGCGCAGCTTGTTGCGCAACTGCTGGTTCTCGGTGAGCAGCATCGAGCGCTGCGCCTCGACGATCGCCACGGCCGCGCTGTTCGCGAGCACGGCGAGCATGTTGAGCTCGCGCTGGCGGAACGCGCCGAGCAGGTTGTCGTTCAGGCGGTCCACGTAGACGAGCCCGACCGACTGGGACGGGAAGTTGAGCGGCACGCAGACGAGCGAGCCGACGCCCTCGAGCGCCTCGGTGAGCGCGGCGCCGAAGCGCGGGTCCGCGGTGACGCGGCTCGAGAACATCGGCCCGTTCTCGACGAAGCGCGAGCCGCCGACCTCCTCGAGCACGCGCAGGACGCGCCGCGCGCGGTCGCGGCCGAGGCCGTGCTGGGCGACGACGTCCAGCCGCCCGCCGCCCGAACTGAAGGCGAGGAAGCCGCGGTCGCCCCCGGAGTGCTCGACGGCCAGCTTCACGATCTGCGCGAGCAGGCCGTCCATGTCGTTCGTCTCGCGGAAGAGCCGGTTGGCCTCCTCGAGGGCCCGGAACTCGTTGCACGTCGAGAGCGACACGGCGACGTACTGGCGCTCGATCTCGCGCCGGAGCGCCGCGGCGCGCTCTTCGGTCCCCGGGTCGGCGGCCTCCGCGAGCCAGAGCTCGGCCTGTTCGAGCAGCGCGAGCGCCTGGTCGTAGTGCTCGCGCTCGGACTCGAGCCGGGCGAGCGTCAGCAGCGCCTCGGCCGCAAGCGCCACGACGCCGAGCTGTCGGAACATCACGGCGGCGCGGCGCTGGGCGTCGCTCACCGGGTCCAGCGCGATGCGCAGGCGCGTACTCGTCGGTAGCAGGAGCAGGTACTCGCCCCAGGAAGCGAGGGTGGTCGCGTGCTCGTAGGTCTCGCCGAGCTGGTCGAACGCCTGCGTGGCGTCGCGCAGGTGGCGCTCCATCGCGGCCGCCTGCCCGCGCGTCGCCTCGAGCCGCGCGAGGGCGCGCAGCGCGATCGCGTGCTCGACGCGGTCGCCGAGGCGCTCGGCGAGGGCCAGGCCCCGCGCGCCGTGCGTGTGGGCCTCCTCGAGCCGGCCGACGAGCTGGAGCGCAAGACCGACGCGGATCTCGAGCTCCATCGTCATGTCGCCCTGGGGCGCGGCCTCGCGCGCCTCGGCCAGTGCGGGCTCGAGCAGGCGCAGCGCCGCCGGGCCCTGGCCGCGGTCGAGCTCGATCTCGGCGAGGAACTCCCGGGCGAGCTGCGTCTCGCGCAGCGCGTTCGATTGGCGCGCCAGGTCGAGCGCGCGCTCGTAGTGCTCGCTCGCGCGGTCGTACTGGCGGCGCCTGCGGCAGAGCATGCCCAGCGCGAGCAGCGCCTGCGCCTCGCCGGTGACGTGCCCCACCTCGCGCGCGATGCGCAGCGAGTGGCGGAAGTGCTCGTCCGCGAGGTCCCACTGCCCGAGCCGGTAACGGATCAGGCCCAGGTTCTGGTGGTGGAGCCGCATGCGGGCGTAGAGGCCCTTGCGCTCGTCGATCTCCAGCGCCTGCTCGAGGAAGCGGACGGACTCGCGCCACTCGCGCAGGTTCTTGTAGGCGATGCCCAGGTTGTTCAGCGCGACGACGAGCCCGTCGGCGTGGTCGATGCGGCGGAACGTGGCCGCCGCGTTCTGGAACCACTCGATCGCGGCGTGGGGCTGGCCCAGACGCTGCAGGTTCAGGCCCATCGTCAGCGAAATCTTGCCGACGGTGCGATGCTCGCTCGTGTCCCGCAGGACGGCATAGGCGTACCGCGCGTACCGCAGGGAGCGCCGGTAGTTCGACCCCTCGAAACTGATCGCCGCGAGACGGGCGGCGACGCCGGCCCGCACGGAGGCGTCCTCGAGCACGCGACCGGCGGCGCGCGCCTGGCGGGCCGCGACGAGCGACGCGTCCCACGCCCCGCGCAGGAACTCCGCCTCGGCGACCTTGAGGAGCAGCCGCACGCGCGACGGCGCGTCGTGGGTGTCCGCGGCCGACAGGGCGGCGCGGAAGGCCTCGACGGCACCGGAGAAGTTGTCCGCGGCGAGATGAAGATCGCCGACCGCCTCGTGCTGCCCGGTGCCGGTTCCCGGCGCCAGGGCCCGTTCAGGCTGATCGGGGGGGATCGCTCTCTGCACGGTCAGGTCCTCGACGATTCACAACCCGGTGGTGGACGGCAACCCTGCCGGCCACCTGCACGTCATCGAGCCGCCCGGCGCTGAGGGACTCAGCGCGGGTTCGGGCGGTGCGGTTCGAATTGGCCCCGGAATCTCCACCGGATCCACAGCTGCGCGAGCCAGTAGTTCGGCGACGTCGGGAACATCGACGACGGCTTCACGACCGGCTGCGGTGCGCCCTGGCCTGTCCCGTCCGGCTCACCGGAGAAGGTGCCCACGCCCGGCCGCTGGAAAGCGGTGGGTGTGTCGCCGGACCGGCTGGACCAGGGTGACCTGTGCGCGGGAGCGAATCCGAACCCGCACGTCACGGCCACCACGGCAGCGAGGACCAGTGAGACGAGGAGTCTGCTGCAAAGCTTGGTCATGCGATTCCCGCTCCCTCCAAACACTGGCTGGAAACAACACGGACGCCCGGCCGGAGGACGCCGGGACGAGCGCCGAAAGAAAGGGACCTTGGAGAGGGGACCAGCGTCTTGCCTTCGCGAAGTATCCGTCGGCTGAAAAGGAATCGTCAACGGATAACTGGCTCGCCCGCTCCGCGCCCGCACGCACGGGGGACGGGGGCCGCCCGGCGGGATCCCGGAGCCGGGGGCTCTAGACGGAGCGGTTCGCGAGCCACTCCTCGGCGGCCAGGCGCACGAGCCCGTACCGCAGGCCCTGCGTGGAAGTCACCAGGCCGGGGGCCTGGAACCGGTTCATGAGGGCCTCCACGACCAGCGCGCCGGCGCCGATGATGTCGGCCCGACCCTCGCCCATGATGGGCAGGCCCCGCCGATCCTCGAGCGAGAGCCGGACGATCCGGTCGATCAGTGCCAGGGCCCGGGATCGCTCGATGTACCAGCCCTCGAGCAGGGTCGGGTCGTAGTCGCGCAGGTCGCGGTCCAGCGAGGCGAGCACCGTGATCGTCCCCCCCACGCCCGCCAGCAGCGTGCTGCGTTCGGGAAGTTCTGCACATCCATGCATAAGTTCGCGGGCGATGACTTCCCGGGCCGAGCGGAGGGTCTCCTCGTCCGGCGGGTCTCCGGGCAGCAGCCGCTCGTGCAGCGAGACCGCGCCGAAGGGCACGCTGGTCCAGCGCCCGGGCTGGGCACCGACGCCGCTCACGACCTCGGTGCTGCCTCCCCCCAGGTCGAAGACGACGCACTGGCTGGAGCGCGAGCGGCTGCCGAGCCCCAGCACGACCGCCTTGTAGACGATCCGCGCCTCCTCCTCGCCGCTCAGGACCCGCACGGGAACCCCGGCGCGGGCGCCGATCCGCGCGGCCGCCTCGAGGCCGTTGCCGGCGCTCCGGAGCGCCGCGGTCGCCCCGGCGAAGACGTGCACAGCCCCGAGCGAGCGGGCCCGCCGGGCGAACTCGTGCGCGATAGCGGCCGCCCGCTCGGCCAGCTCGTCATCCACGAGGCCCGTGTCGTGCAACCCGCGGCCCAGGCGACAGGGCTCGCCGGCGCGGGCGATGGACTCGAGCGGGGACGCCCAGGCGTCCTCCCCCTTCAGGTCCCCGACCAGCAGCCGGACCGAGTTCGAGCCGATATCTATTGCACCAATACGCATATGTTCGTTCCCGTCTCCGTGTCAGAGCAGGAAGTCTTCGAGGGTGTCGTAGGGTCGCGGAGGCCGGGATGGAGGAACCTCGGGCGAAGCCGGATTTCTACCAGATGGAGGTGCCTCGGCGTGAGCCACTTCTTCCCCCGCGCCCGGCGCGTTCCCATGCGGGGTCCCGGGCTCCGAGTGCGCCCGCACCTCCCGGGCCCTGGCGCGCCCGGGCCGTGCCGCCCCAGGCTTCGGTCCGCGGCGCTTCGCCACCGCCGCCCGGCCCGGGCCGGATTCGTCCCGCGGGCGATCGCCGGCGGCCGCGATCGTGCCCCCGGGGGCGAGCCAGCGGACCAGCCCGGCCACGCTCTCGGCCGCATGTTCGATGGTCACGAGCACGCGCTTGCCGTCCCGTCTGGCCTTCACGAACCCGGCCCGCTCCAGCGCCTGCACGTGCCGCGTCGTGCACGACTGCGAGAGCCCGATGGCCGCCGCCAGCTCGCCCACGCACCGCTCGCCCTCGAGCAGGCAGAGCGCGATCCGGAAGCGCGATTCGTGGCCGAGCGCGGCCAGCAGCACGCGCGGATTCGAGGCCCGGACATTCATTGCATGGGCATGCATATCATCATAGCGGGCTTGGCTGCAATGAAGAACGCTGTGGTACTTTGCGCCGCGTTCCTCCCCGTCCACCTCACCCAGGAATCCCCATGGAATCCGCGCTCCCGATCCTGCCCGAGTCCGGCGCACCACCGAGCTTCTTCGGGCTGCGCCGCGAGCGGCTCGCGGAGCACCTCGGCCGCTTCGGGCTGCCGGGCTACCGCGCCGACCAGCTTTACGCGTGGGTCTACCGGAAGCAGGTGCGCGAGCCGGGCCGGATGACCGATCTGCCCGCGGCGCTCCGGGGCGAGGTGCCGGCCGTGGTGGACCTCGGGCTGCCCCGGACCGCCGCCGTGCTCGCGAGCGCCGACGGCGACACGCACAAGGTCGTGCTCGCGCTCGACGACGGCGCGCGGGTGGAGAGCGTGTCCATGCGCACGGCGAAGCGCCTCACGTTCTGCGTCTCGAGCCAGGTCGGCTGCGCGCTCCAGTGCGCGTTCTGCGCGACGGGCCTCATGGGCCTGAAGCGCAACCTGCGCGCCGAGGAGATCGTCGCGCAGGTGATCGTCATGGGCGACCTCCACGGATGGCGCGACGACCGCTTCAACATCGTGTTCATGGGCATGGGCGAGCCGCTCGCGAACTTCGAGCCCGTGACGGAGGCCATCCGCATCCTGCACGACGAGCGCGGACTGAACCTCGGGGCGCGCCGCATCACCGTCTCCACGTCCGGCCTCGTGCCGCAGATCCGCGAGCTCTCGCGGCTCGACCTGCAGGTGGGCCTCGCCCTCTCGCTGCACGCGACGACGGACGAGGTGCGCGACCGCCTCATGCCGGTCAACCGCCGCTGGCCCATCTCCGAGGTCCTCGACGCGGCGCACGAGTACGGCGCGACGGTCGGCCGCCGGGTGACGCTCGAGTACACGCTCATCGGCGGCGTGAACGACACGCCCGAGGACGCCGACCGCCTCGCGTCGTTCGCGCGCGCGCTGCCGAGCAAGATCAACCTCATCCCGTACAACCCGGTGCCGGGCCTCGCCTGGGAGCGGCCGTCCCCTCGCGC
The DNA here is from genome assembly GCA_964589945.1 of uncultured bacterium. GTDB lineage: Bacteria > Eisenbacteria > RBG-16-71-46 > RBG-16-71-46 > RBG-16-71-46 > CAIXRL01. The sequence continues at coordinate 42,897 of CAZPVG010000011.1, read as the reverse complement.
CATCGAGGCGTTCGCGGAGCGGCTCTACCCGAAGGCGCCGGCCGTGACCGTACGCAACACGATGGGCGGCGAGATCTGGGCGGCCTGCGGGCAGCTCGGGGGCCTCTCGCCGGACGCGTGACCGGAGGGACGCTCGCGTGACGCTCCGGGCCCGACTGCTCGCGGCGCTGCTGGTGCTCGCGCTGCTGCCGACGTTCGTCTTTGCGTTGTTCACGCTGGACCAGCTGAACCGGGCCACCGACACCTGGTACCGGAGCCCCGGTGTGGACCGGGCCCTCGAGTCGGCGGTCGAGGTCACCCGCACGGCGCTCACGCGGCTCGAGGCCACGGTGCTCGATCGCGCCGACACGTGGGCGAGCGGGCTCGGGTCCCTGCCGCTGGACGCGGCGCGCCGCGCCCGCCTGCGTGAGGGATTGCGGGACGCGGGCCTCGACTTCGTGCTCATCTGCCGGCGCGAGGGCGGCGCCTGGCGCGTCGTGGACCAGATCGTGCCCTCGGGCGTGCTCGCCGCCGACACGCTGGACCTCGCGTCCGAGATCGACGCGGCGCTCGCGGGCTCGCGCCTGATGCGCTCGCCGCGCGGCGTGCTGGCCGGCGTCGCCGGCGCCGGGCCCGGCGTGGCGGTCGTGACGGGCGTGCGGCTCACGCCGGACTTCTTCGCCCGCGTCGAGCAGATCGGGCAGGCGCGCGGCTATTACGAACAGCTCGCGGTGCTCGTCCACCTGCAGCAGGTCCGTGTGTGGCTGCTCGTCGGGGCGCTCGCCGTGCTCGTCGTGGCCACGGCGCTGCTGCTCGCGCGCATGTTCGCCCGGCAGATGTCCGAGCCGCTCGTCGGGCTCACCGGGGCGTTCGGCCGTGTCGCCGAGGGCGACCTCGAGACCCGCGTCGAGGAGCGCGGCGCGCCGGAGCTGCGCGCGCTCGCGCGCTCGTTCAACACGATGACCGCGCGGCTCGCCGAGGCGCGCGAGGGGCTCGCCCGGGCCGAGCGCGAGGCCGCGTGGCGGGACGTCGCGCGGCGGCTCGCCCACGAGATCAAGAACCCGCTCACGCCGATGCGCCTGTCGCTCCACCGCCTGCAGAAGCGGGCCGACGCCGTACCCGAGAGCGAGCGAGCCGCCGTGCGCGACAGCCTGGCGGCGCTGCTCCAGGAGGTCGAGCACCTCGCGCGGCTCGCCGAGCAGTTCTCGCAGTACGCGCGGCTGCCGGAGCCCCGACACGAGCCGCTCGACCTCTCCGAGCTCGTGCGCTCCGCCGCCGGCCTGCACGAGCCGGGGGACGTCACGCTGCGCGTGACCTGCGACCGCGAGGCGCCGGTCACGGGCGACCGGTTGCTGCTGTCGCGGGCCGTGCATAACCTGCTGCTCAACGCGTGCGAAGCGAGCCCGGAGGGAAGCACCGTCGAGGTGAACGTCGGTCCCGACGGCGGCGAGGCGCGCGTGGACGTGCTCGACCGCGGCGCCGGGCTGCCGGCCGGCCTCGCGGAACGGGTGTTCGAGCCGTACGTCAGCACGAAGAACCGGGGCAGCGGGCTCGGGCTCTCGCTCGTCCGCGACATCGCGGCGCAGCACGGCGGCCGCGTCGAACTGGTGAACCGCGAGGGGGGCGGCGCGCGCGCGACCCTGGCGCTGCCGCTGCGCGCGCGGAACGGGTGAACGAACGCATGGCGAATCGCGAAAGCTTCCGGGTCCTGCTCGTGGACGACGACGCGGCCATCCGCCGCCAGCTGCGGGGCGTGCTCGAGGACGAGGGTCACGCCGCCACCGAGGCCTCCTCCGCGGCGGCCGCCTACGAGGCGCTCGGGGCGGGGCGCTTCGACGTCGTGCTGCTCGACATCCGCATGCCCGGCGAGAGCGGTCTCGACGCTCTGCTGAAGATCTCCGAGCAGGCGCCCGACACGGCGGTGATCATCGTCTCGGGCGAGGGCTCGCTCGAGAACGCCCTCAAGGCCGGCCAGCGCGGCGCGTTCGATTTCGTCGAGAAGCCGATCCGGGACCCCGAGGGGCTGCTCGCCACGATCGGCGAGGCCGTGCGCGTCACGCGCCTGCGCCGGGCCGACGGCCGCGGCGCGCGCGGTGCGGCGCCGTCCGTCGAGGCCGGCGACGATCTCGGGATCGTGGGCACGAGCCCCGCGATCGAGAAGCTGCGCGAGCACGTCCGCCGCATCGCGCCTTCGTCCGGACGGGTGCTCATCACCGGCGAGAACGGCTCGGGCAAGGAGCTGGTCGCCCACGCCGTCCACGCGCTGTCGAAGCGCGCGGACCGGCCGTTCGTGAAGCTGAACTGCGCCGCGATCCCGAAGGACCTGCTCGAGAGCGAGCTGTTCGGTTACGAGCGGGGGGCGTTCACCGGCGCGACCCAGAGCAAGAAGGGCCGCCTCGAGCTCGCGGACGGCGGCACGCTGTTCCTCGACGAGGTGGGTGACCTCGCCCCGGACGCGCAGGCGAAGCTGCTCCGCGCCATCGAAACGGGCGAGCTCGAGCGCGTGGGCGGCACGCGCACCGCGAAGGTGGACGTACGGCTGCTCGCCGCGACGAACAAGGACCTCGCCGAGGCCGTGCGCTCGGGCGAGTTCCGCGAGGACCTCTACTTCCGGCTGAACGTGCTGCCGGTGGCCGTGCCGCCGCTGCGTGAACGCAGGGCCGACGTGCCGGTGCTCGCGGAGCACTTCCTGCGGCAGTTCGCCGAGGCCGAGGGCCGGAAGGATCTCGCCCTGTCGGACGAGGCGGCCGAGCTGCTCTCGGGCTACCACTGGCCAGGCAACGTGCGGGAGCTGCGGAACCTGATGGAGCGCGCGGTCGTGCTCGTGACGGCCGACGTCGTGGACGCCGGCGACCTCCTGCCGTGGCTCGAGAGCCCGCCGGAGGAGAGCGAGGACGCCGGGCTGCGCGGCCGCGTCGCGCGCAGCGAGATCGACGGCATCCGCCGGGCCCTCGACGCCGCCGAATGGAACGTCACCCAGGCCGCCGCCGGCCTGGGCATCGACCGCACGAACCTGCACCGCAAGATGCGCAAGTACGGTATCTCGAGGCGATGAGCGCGGGGCGGCCACAGCGGTGTGGCGCCGTCGCCACAGCCCCGGCGGCGCCGGGCGGCGAACACCCGGCAGGACCGCGCCTGGCGCGGGTTTCCGGGCGCGCGGGAGCGGCCGCAGCTGGTACGCCGGTTGCGACCCTTCAGGGTCCCCGACCCCCCTGCCCTGGAGGCACCGTGAACCGCTGGATCCTTCTCGTCGTGGCGGCCGCGCTCGCTGCCGCGCCCCCGCCGGCGGAGGCCCAGGCCCCGCCCGACACCATGACCTTCGTCCCCCTCGGCGCGCCGTGGGACAGCGCGGGCGCCGAGCCGAACCTCGGCGTCTCGGTGCGCCTCGAGCCCGAGAGCGAGAACGAGTGGCTGCGCGCGCCCGTGGGCGACCGGCTGCTCACCCCGCCGGAAGCCTGGCGGGGCCGGTCACACCACCGCCCCACCGACGCCGACCTGTCGCTCGACTACAACCGCGTGGACCTGCTCCGGTACGGCGTGCACGCGCAGGTGCAGGAGCCCGAAACGATGGCCCCGCGCCTCGGGGCCCGCCTCGACTACTCGACCGGCCGGCGGCGCGTGCTCTACGGCATCCAGGTCGAGCAGCCGCTGCTGCCGACCGCGCGTTTCGTGCTCGGCGTCGGCATGACGCGCCGCACGGACCACTTCGACCTGCAGCAGGTGGACGACCTCGAGAACTCCCTCGCCCTGCTGGTCGCGCACGAGGACTGGCGTGACTACTTCGAGCGCGAGGGGATCGGCGCCTACCTCTCCTGGCGCGTGCCCGATTTCTCCACCGTGAGCCTGCACCTGCGGCGCGACCAGTACCGCTCGCTCGAAACCAGCCGGCACGTGCACTCGTGGTTCCGCAACGACCGGCCGCTGCGGCCGAACCCGGCGATCGACGAGGGCGAGGCCCATCGCGTGCTGATCCGGCTCGAGCGGATGGCCCACCACACGCGCCAGATGCGGGCCGGGCTCTACCACTGGATCGAGCTGCAGACCGCGGGCGGGCAGCTCGGCGGCGACTTCGAGTACACCCGCGCCCTCGCCGACGTGCGCAGCGTGCTGCGGCTCTCTCCCGCGGCGACGCTCGCCCTGCGAACGGTCGGCGGCGCGACCCTTTCCGGCACGCTGCCGGCACAGGAGCGGTTCGCAGTCGGAGGCGTGGACGGGCTGCGCGCCCATACGATCGGGGCGTTCCGCGGCGACCAGATGGCGCTCGCCCAGGCCGAGTACACCGTCGGCCTCTGGCAGCTGCGCGCCCGCGGCGTCGAGGGCGGCCTGCACGCGATCGTCTTCGTGGACGCGGGCACGGCCTGGGACGACCCCGCCGGCCACTGGGACCCGGCGGCCCAGAAGTTCGCCGTGGACGGCGGCGTCGGGCTCGCGACCAGCGAGGACGACGTGCGCCTGACGTTCGCCCGCAACCTGCAGGACGCCGACTCCGCGTTCGTCGTCGGCCTGCGCCTCAACCGGCCCTTCTAGCCGTGCGCCCCCCCGATCCTCTTCCCGGCCGCCCCGACTGAACACCAGGACCCCGATTGTCTCCCCGGCTCCCCGACCCCGCCCGCACCCGGCTCGCGCTCGCCGCGGCCGTCCTCGCGCTGCTCGCGGCGCGGCCCGCGGGCGCGATCGACTTCGCGTCGGTGACCCCGAGGCTCGACGCTTCGGGCCGGATCGGCGTCACATTGCGGCTCGACGACCCGCTCGAGGACCGCGTCGAGCAGAGCCTCGAGCGCGGCATGCCGGCGACGCTCGAGATCCATGCGGAGCTGTGGCGCAAGCGCACCGCGTGGTTCGACCGCGTGGAGCGCTCGATCGACGCGACCGTCCGGCTGCGGCACGACGTGTGGGCGCAGGCGTGGATCCTCGAGCGCGCCGGCGTCCCGCCCTGGTCCGCCGGGTCCGTGGACTCGCTCGAGCGGGCCCTCATGCGCCCGATCTCGCTGACCTTCCCCGACAGCGAGCGGCTGCCCGCGGGCGCGACCTACTTCGTCGTGCTCACGGTGACCGTGAAGCCGATCAGCGTCGAGGACGCCGAGGAGGTCGAAGGCTGGCTCTCGGGCGAGGTGCGCGGCCACGGTGGCGGCGGGTTCGGCGCGCTCGCGGCGCTGCCCCGGGCGCTGTTCGACGCGGTGCGCAACATCGCCGGGCTCGGCGACTCCCGGGCGCGGGCGGTGAGCGCCGAGTTCTCGCCCTCCGACCTGGTGCGGCGCTGACGCGGCGGCCCCGGGCCGCGATCGGTCAGGGGAGCCGGACGATGCGCGCCACTCCGCCGAGCCCGTCGCGGGCGCGCGCGAAGACGACCGTGCCGCGGACGAGCCGGCCGGTGCCGTCGTGGCCGTCCCAGCTCCAGCGGGCGCCGAGCGCGTCGGCCTGCGGCGCGAGGGTCGCGAGGCGGCGGCCGGCGAGGTCGTACAGGTCGAGCGGGCAGGTCGCCGGTCCCCGTCGCACGAGCCGCACGGCGCCGCGCGAGGTGCTGCCGAGCACGGTGAGCGCGCCGGGCGCGATCGGAGCGTCGGAGAGCGACCAGACGAAGTCGGCGAGCCCGGGCACCTGCGTCGGGTAGGTGAGCGACGCGTTCTCGATCGTGCCGGCCGTATTCGCCTCCGCGGGGCCGAACAGCGCCCGGAAGTCCTCGGCGAAGATCTCGTGCGGGCGGTCGGCGTGCATCGCCGTGCTCGAGTAGGTCGTCGCGTCCTCGATGCCGCGCAGCCGCCGGTAGCGGTCCCAGCCCTGTGCGTCGGTGTCGGGCATCAGGGCGTACTGGACGACGTGCCCGAGCTCGTGCACGAACTCGGCCTGCTGCTGCTCCGGCGGAATGGGCAGGACGCCGGGCGAGAGCAGGATGAGTCCGGGGCCCGCGGCCGAGTCGAGCCCGTGGAGGCGCGGGTACGGCAGGACGAACACCTCGGCGGCGACGCGGCCGAGCGGGTAGCGCACGCCCGCGAGCGCATCCTCGACCTGGGCGACGTCGAACGGGTGGAAGGCGCCGTCGCCGGGGTTGCTGATCGAGGGATCGTCGGTCGAGGTCACGAGCGTCCACGAGGCGCCGCCCGGGGCGGTGAAGACCAGATCGCCGTTCACCGTCCGGCAGTAGTCGCGCAGCGTCTCGTCGGCGGAGTGGACCCGAAAGCCCGTCGGCCGGGCCGCGGCGCCGATCTCGTCGGCCGGGGCGGGCTGCGGGAGGACGACCGCGACCGCGAGGAGGGCGAATGCCGCGAGGGCGCTGGTGCGGAAGGCGGTCGTCATGCCTTCCTGGAATCGCGAGCGCCATGCCACGGGATTGCGACCCGCGAACGGCCTGGGGCTGTTGCCCACGCGCGGCCGGATCGCGTTGCCGCGCAGGACGTTCAGGGGGCGTGCGCGGCCGCTCCCGGGAGCTCACCGGCGGGGGGCGGAACGGTCGCGCGGCGGCGCGCGGGGTCAGCGGCCCCACGCACCAGACCGCCCCGGGCGTTCGCACCCAGGGCGGTCCGGATCGGTGGGTCAGCCGATGACTTCGGCCGAGCTCGAACCGGGCTCGGGGCCCGGCGCCGAAGTCGCGCCCTCGTCGAGGACGATCGGCCGCGTTCCGAGGCGCGAGAGCAGGAACGCGCCGGTGCCGATCAGCGAGAGCCCCGTGACCACGAGCAGCCCGACGAGGTGGAAGAAGACGGCGACGGTGCGGAGCGGTCCCGGGCTGTGCCACAGCACGACGCCCACGGCGAAGAAGGCGCCGACGAGCAGGTTGCCGGCGACGATGGCCGGCATGGCGCCCGGCGCGCCGAGCGGGTGCCGCGTGAGTTTCGAGCCGAGCACGTAGCTGCCGGCGATCTGGCCGGCGTACAGGAGCGCGAGGTAGGCGAACGGCAGCATGATCCCGATCGGCAGCCCCACGACGGTCACGACGAGCAGGATGGAGACCAGCGGCATCGCGAGGAACGAAACGAGGCCGAGCACGATCGACAGCAGCGTCCGCCGGGAGGAGGTCACCGCGACGCGCGCGAGACGCTCGGGGAACAGCGCGGAGAAGATCCAGCCGAAGAAGATCGTGATCACCCAGCCGAGCGCGAGCAGGCTCAGCATGATGGGGATGCCCGGCAGTCCGAAGGCCAGCGGCGCGAGGCCGATCGAAACCGTCTGGCCGCTGACGCGCACGCCCTCCCGGTCCTCGACCACGCCGCCCACGGCCACGGCGTCGCCGTCCACGCTGGCGCCGGGCTCGAAGTCCACCGAACCGAACACGGCGACGGCCGAACCCGTGACGTGCCCCGCGACGTGGACGCTCCCGAACACCGCGACGACGTCGCCGTCCAGGCGCTCGCCGCGCGGCACCCGGGCGTCGGAGAAGAGCCGCACCATGCCGGCGCCGCTGTCCACGACCAGCGTGCTCGCGCCGCTCGAGTCGCCCACCACGACCCGCTCGCCGCTGCGCTCGACGACGACACCGCTGCCCGAGACGTGCACGCGGCTCGTCGTGTGACCGGTGTCGTCGGCGGCCACCTCGACCCGCACGCGGGCGGCGGCCGGTCCCGCGACGACCGCGGCCAGCACGAGCGCCGGCAGCGCGCGCTTCAGGAGCCTAGAAACCGACGATGCCCGCATGGCCATTCCCCCTCGCGGCACGGCTCCGCCGCGGCCGCATCCACCAGATCAGGCCCACGCCCGCGAGGATCGCCGCCCACACCGTGAACAGGACGACGGGCTGCGAGAGCGGCTTGAGCACGGCCTCCAGGATGGGCAGGTGGCGCAGCCATTCGCCGCGCGAGCCGACCAGGGCCAGGAACTGCACCGTTCCGTCGTTGACGGACTGCACGACGAACAGGAACGAGCGCACGACGCTCTTCGCGGCCTCCGCCGCCAGCGCGCCCATCCAGGCGCGCGGGCCCGGGCTCAGCGTCGCGGCGAGGATGCCGCCGAGGCTGGCGATCAGGCTCGCCGCGTAGGCCCAGCCGGCCAGCTTCACCCAGCGGGCCGGGTGCGCGGGCATCGCCTCGGCGAGGATGCGCTCGACGAGCTGCGGGCTCGGCTCGAACAGCGGGAGGCTGCCCAGCCGGTCGAAGACCACCCGGTAGCTCGCCACCTCGCGCGCGCAGTCGGCGCACTCGGCGAGGTGGGCTTCGATCGCGCGAGCCTGCTCCGGCACCACCTCGCCGTCGAGGTAGTCCTGGAGCAGCTCGAATTCGGGACAGCGGGTCATGACGAAGTGCCCCCGAGTCGATCCTTCAGCAGTGCACGTGCCCGGTGGATCCGGGCCTTGACAGTTCCGAGCGGCATGTTGAGCGCTTCCGCGATCTCCTCGTACGACAGGTCCTGCTGGTGCCGGAGGACCACCACGATCCGGTAGTGCTCCGGCAGTGAATCGATCAGGTCCTTCGCCCGGACTTCCTCCTCGGCATGCGAGGCCAGCTCGTCCGGGTGAAACCCGGGGTCCTCCACGTCGATCGTCCGTTCTTCCGTCGAGCCTGGTTCCGACACGTTCAGCGAAACCGTCTTCACGCGCCTCCGTCGCAGGTGGTCGATTCCGAGACGGGTCGCAATGGTGAACAGCCAGGCCGTGAACGGCCGTTCGGGATCGTATCGGTTCAACGCCCGGAACATCCGGACGAAGGTTTCCTGGGTCAGGTCCTCGGCGTCCTGCGGGCTTCGGACCACCCGCATGAGCACCGAGTAGACCTGGCGCTGGTACCGGAGGACGAGGTCCCGGCAGGCTCTCTGGTCGCCCGCGAGGCTCCGGCGGATGAGGTCCGCATCCTCGTGGCTCACGTTCCCAGCACCCGAGCCCGCCTACGTGCCCTTGCAGGCCAAAGTTTCATGGCGGGGCACCTTAGGGACCGGGTCATGCGGCGGTCAAGATTCGGCTCCTCGAGGCGGGCCGAATCCGGCCCCCTGGGGCGATTCTCCCGGCCGGAGGCCGCTTCTTGACGCTCGTTCGGCCCCCTCCTAGCCTGCCCACCATGATGACCATCACGGCGTTGCACGCGAGGGAGATCCTCGATTCCCGGGGCAATCCCACGATCGAGGTCGAATGCCTCCTGGAGGGCGGTGCCCTCGGGCGGGCGGCGGTCCCTTCGGGGGCCTCCACGGGCGAACACGAGGCCGTCGAGCTGCGCGACGGCGACGCCTCCCGGTACAAGGGCAAGGGCGTCCTGAAGGCGGTGCAGCACGTCAACGAGACGCTCGGCCCGGCCCTGGCCGGGATGGACGCGTTCGACCAGGCCGGCGTGGACGCCCGCCTGATCGAGATGGACGGCTCGCCGAACAAGGGCCGGCTGGGCGCGAACGCGCTGCTCGGCACGTCGCTGGCCGTCGCGCATGCCGCGGCCGCCGCGCTCGAGGTGCCGCTCTACCGCCACGTCGGCGGGGTGCACGCGCACCAGCTGCCGGTGCCCATGATGAACGTGCTCAACGGCGGCAAGCACGCGGACAACAACGTGGACCTGCAGGAGTTCATGATCGTGCCGCTCGGCGCCCCCACGTTCCGCGAGGCGCTGCGCTGGGGCGCGGAGGTCTTCCACACGCTCGCGTCCGTGCTCAAGAAGCGCGGCCTCTCGACGTCGGTCGGCGACGAGGGCGGCTTCGCGCCGAGCCTGAACTCGAACGAGGAGGCGCTCGTCGTCCTGCTCGAGGCCATCGAGAAGGCGGGCTACAAACCCGGAGAGCAGGTGGCGTTCGCGATCGACCCGGCCTCGAGCGAGTTCTTCAAGGACGGCAAGTACGTGCTCGAGGGCGAGGGCGGCAAGAAGCTCTCCGGCGCGGAGATGGTGGACTACTACGCCGGCCTGGTGGCGAAGTACCCGATCGTGAGCATCGAGGACGGCCACGCCGAGGACGACTGGGCGGCGTGGCGGCTCATGATGCAGAGGCTCGGCGGCGGCATCCAGATCGTCGGCGACGACATCTTCGTGACGAACGTCGAGCGGCTCGCCCGCGGCATCCGCGAGGACGCCGCGAACTCGATCCTCGTCAAGGTGAACCAGATCGGCACGCTCACCGAGACGCTCGACACGATCCAGATGGCGCAGCGGGCGAACTTCACGACGGTGATCTCGCACCGCTCGGGCGAGACCGAGGACGTGACGATCGCGGATCTCGCGGTGGCCACGAACGCGGGCCAGATCAAGACCGGGTCGCTCTGCCGCACGGACCGGGTCGCGAAGTACAACCAGCTGCTCCGCATCGAGGACCAGCTCGGCGACAGCGCGGAATACGCCGGCCGCGCCGCGTTCCGCGCGCTGAGGTAGACTGCCCGCGGCGGCGCCACGGACGGGCGCCCCGCGAAGGATGGGTCCCGCGCGGAGCGCGGGACCGCAGGACAGGGAGGTCGACGTGACACCGAAGGACATCACCTCGCGCGTGCTGCGCCGCCCCCTGCGCTCGCCCTACGGCGGCGCGCCGCACCGGCCCTGGCTGCGCTGGGCCCTGCTCGTCGTCTCGGCGTGGCTGCTCTACGCCGCGGTGCTCTCCGACCACAGCCTGTGGCGCATCGCGCAGCTCAGGCACGAGCTCGCCGAGACCGAGGCGGAGGTCTCGAAGGTGCAGGCCGAGACGCGCGATCTCGAGGGCCAGCTCCACGACCCGCACCTCAAGGTCGAGCACGCCGAGCAGGTGCTGCGCCGCCAGGGCCTCGCCCGCCCGAACGAGATCATCTACCGCCTGGGCGGCGAAGCGGACTCCACGGCGCACTGACCGGTCCCGGCCGCCGCGGGCGGCCGGCCAGCGGGACGGGGCCGACGCCCGAGGGCGACGGCCCCGTGATGCTCCCGGCCGGCGTCAGAATCCTATTCCGACCGCCATGCGTACCCCGATGCCGCTCATGTCCACCTGGAACTCGGAGCCGTCGGGGTTGCGGACCTCGGTGTAGGGCGTCGCGGTGGGCACGCCCCTCACGGTCGAGTTCTCGACCCGGAGGCCCCTCAGCACGCCGGTGCGGTAGTCCACGGACACGAGCGCCGAGAACCGGCTGGCGAAGAACATGTGGGCGCCCGCCTCGACGTAGTAGCCCGGGGCATCCTGGGTGAAGGTGTAGCGCTGCGTGCCGCCCGTGTAGGCATCCAGCGTCGAGTCGAACTCGGCCATCGTGAGGACCTGCTCGAACCGGATCCGCGAGTACGTGTACTGCAGCAGTCCGCCCCCGAAGTACGCGCGGGCCTGGAAGTCGCCCTGGTTGTAGGGCTGAAGGTAGTACGCCGCCCCCACGTGAACCGGCACGGTGAGGATCTCCGTGTGCAGGTTCACGGCCGACGTGATGCTCGGCAGAAACTCACGGCGCTGGCTGGACCGCAGGTGCGTCACACCGGCCGTGACGGCGAAGTTCGGGCGCACGAAGTAGCGCAGCTCGGCGTCGAACGCCCACGCGAACGACAGCGTCTTCAGGTTCTCGTAGCCGATCGGGTCGAGCTTCGTGCGGTTGTAGAGCTTGATGGCGTCGTTGAAGTCACTGCCGTCGATGCTCGTCGGGATGCCCGAGATCATGAGGTTCAGGCGGTGGACTTCGGCGGCGGCCCTGGCCCGGCCCGCCGGGAGCACGGCAAGGCAAGCCAGCGCGAGCCCCAGGACGACCCCGGGACGAAAACGCATCAACGGAAACCTCCGTGACATCGTGTTGTGCAGGGTGCTCGGATGAGCGGGATGAGCCCGGTCAGGCCGCGCAGCATAATGGCCGCGCCGCCGGCCGCGCAACGCGTTCGAGGCACGAAAGGTGCGGGGCCGCCCGGACCCCCGGACGCCGGCCCGGCCCCCCTCGCGCCTGGCCGCCGGCCGGGGGTTCCGGGGAACCGCGTCCCGAGCGGGGCTGTCAGCTTGACAGACGCCGGGCTGGCCGCTAGTTTGCTTCCCGTCGCTGCGGGGTGGAGCAGTCTGGTAGCTCGTCGGGCTCATAACCCGAAGGTCGCTGGTTCAAATCCAGCCCCCGCTACCAACTTGAAGGCCCCGGCGGGGAAACCCGCCGGGGCTTCTTCTGTCGGCCCTGCCGCCGCGGCCGGCGCCGGCTGGCGCGCTCATCCGGACCGCCTCCTGAACGCCGCACGGTCCTCCCAGGTCGTCGGACTGCGCCCCTGGCGCGCTCGCTTCCGGACGACCGCTCGAGCCGGATGGTGCATCGGGCGGCGTCCAGAAGCGGGCGCCGCCCGGTCCGTCCCTGGATCGGCCCGCAGTGCCGGGGGGGACAGCGACTCGAGCCGCGGGATCCGACGACCATCTCGCGCCGCCCCCCCGAGGGTCGGGCGGACATCCCGAAGCCCCGGTGGCTCGAACGAATGCGGCCGGGCCAGCCTGGACGGTGCTGCGCAGGATCCGTCGCCGGGCCCGCCCTCGTTGGCTGCCCGGATACGGACGTGCCGCGTTGCATTGAAGCTGTTCAATGTGCACTCAGTGACCACGGCGCACGAACAGTGTCCTGATGTACAAACACATATGCTCAGATGTTCTCATATAGGAACAATCGTCTGCAGGCAGAACGGTTGCAGGGTGGGTGGTTGCTCGGAGTTGCTCTTTGCCTCGTGCTTGTGCTCATTGGCACTTTCCGTGCTCGGTGCAATGGTCGCCGGGCACTCCAGGGCCCGGAGGTGAGCCAGGGCGGGTTCCCGGGGCCGGGTTTGCCCCGGGGGAACTCCCGGTGATGTCGGAGCAGCGAGCACGGGCGCGCGACTTCCCTGGTGCGCGGTCGGCGGTCGGCGCCGACAGGATGGGCGGGGGGAGGTTGCCCCCCTCACCCGGCCGGAGAACCGCCTGAACGAGGGGTCGGAAGAGAACGGCGCCGTCGATCGAACGAAGGAAGCGGGGTGATCCTTGTCGACCAACGGACCGACGCGAGGACGACGGCGCTCCTCTTTACCTATGCCCGAGCAGTTCCGCTAGCAGCTGGTCAGCAGGCCGGGAGGCACCGTTCGCCGCAGGGGCGCGCCCCTCGCGCCGAGTCGGTTCCGAATCGAGGAAGCCATGAACACGCTCGTCATCCCGAAGCTCCGTGCCGCGGTCCGACTCTCCCAGCCCCGGCTCGATCCGCGGGACGGCTGGGTGCTGCTGTTCCCGGACGTAGACGACTCGGGGCGGGCCGAGACCGTGCTGGAGCTTCTGAACTCGGACCGCCTCGTCGTTCCGTTCCTGCATCGCGAGGACTCGAGTGTCCTGCTGCTCGTGCGGGAGAATGTCGACTGGGTCGCCGTTGGCGCCAATGTTCCAAACGAGCTCGTGTTCCCGCCCGACTGGAAGTCGGATCTCTCCGATCGCGTGGAGCTCGTATTCGTGGACGATCGGAGAATCGAAGCGACCATTCGCTGGGGGGGGGCGGAGACCGGAACGCGGCTCTCCGATTTTCTCGGCTCTCAGGATCTCTTCATCGTCGCCGAAGCCGGTTTCGGCACGCTCATCGTGAACAAGCGTCGCCTCCGCGAAATCCGCATCGTGAGCACCAGCCCGTCCCCGCTCGCCAGTGCGCGGAACGGGGCGGCGACATGACGCCACAGCCCTTCCCGGATGGGAGCCCCGGTGAGGACGGGCCCGACACGTCGCGTCGTGGCGTCGGGGCGAGGCCGGCGGGGGATCACCGGTACCCGGCCGGGCCTGAGCGGCCAGAACCGATCTACTGTTTCCTGATCGAGGACTCGGGTCGCGACCAGGTCAGCTTCCGACGCTGGACCCGCCGGCGCGCCGACACGACCGGGGACTGCCCGGTCCACGGGCGCCACGCCGCCGTGCGGATCTCCTTCCACAGGTCCGAAGAGCCCGCGACGAGTCGCATCAGCCGTCACGACGATGAGTCCTTCGCCCCCGACGATCCGCGTTGGCCCTCGACATGCGAGTGCGGGTACCGGTTCGCGGACGACGATCACTTCCATTCGCTCCGCGAGCCACTCTACGTGGGCCCCCCCCCTGACCAGGACGCGATGATGCTCGTCACCCTCAACCAGGCCCCGCCGGGGGCGATCTGGCGCGCTCCGTGGCTGGAGGAGTACCGGCAGTCGCGCGGGCCTGACGGGCACAGCTACGTTTGCATGCTGCCGACGGGACCGTGGCTGATCGACGGTGTCGCGAAGGGCGGCAAGCGGTGGACCCGCTCCGGCGATCCGCCCCGGTTTACCGTGCGTCCCTCGGTCATTCACCTTCGGGCGGACAGTCTGGAGGCCTACTGCGGGCTCCTCACGGACGGGGTCGTCGAGCCGCTGTAGCTAGCCCCTCGCCGGGTCGCCTTCGGGCGGGGGCGCTGTCGCCGGCTCGACTTCGTCGCTCTCGCGGAACTCGCTCGCGAGGAAGTCCCGGGCGTTGCGCGCCAGCCAGAAGATCCCGGCCCCGAGGATCGCCAGCGGGAACAGCGACAGGAAGATCGTCGTGACGAAGTACGCCATGGCGTTACGGCCGTTGCCGACACCGCACGCGGCGCACGCCGAGGCGATCGAGGGAAGCGCGAGGAGCGCGGCGACCAGCGGCGCGGCGAGGTACCGGCGGGGCGTCATGACAGGTAGACCCTCCAGTAGAGCAGCGGCCAGACGAGGACGACGAAGTACCAGAACAGCTCCACGGCCCCGAGCGCCGACAGGCCCAGCTTCCGGGCGCGCATCGCGGCCACGGCCCACGCGAGCCCCAGGATCGCGGCCACGGCGTGCAGGGCGTGGGCGCCGATGATCACGTAGAAGAACGAGCCGAGCTGGCTCGAGGTGAGCGTCAGTCCCTGGCGCAGCAGGGCCACCCACTCGACCCCCTGGAGTGCCACGAACGTCGCGCCCAGGACGAGCGCGCCCAGCATCCAGGGCATCGCCGGCCCGGCGCCGCGGCGCCGGAAGCGGCGGCCGCCCACCCAGAGCAGCACGCCGCTCGCGAGCAGGGCGGCGGTGTTGAGCATCGTGCGCTCGATGGGCAGCCGCGGCTGGCCTTCGGGCGGCCACATGCCGGGCAGCACCGACCCTTTCACGATCGCGAACGCCGAGATGAAGCCCGCGAACAGCATGATCTCGGTGAAGACGAACAGCCCCATCGCCAGCGAGCCGTTCCGCACGAAGCGGCGGCGCACGGGCAGGGGAATCGGGGGCTCAGTGAGCGGTCGCATCCCGGTGCTGTTCCCGCGCGGCTTCGCGTTCGGCAGGGGTCTTGGTTTCGAGCTCCTCGGGGTGGAGCATCTCGTGCTCGGGCTGCGGCGGCAGGTGGTGGAACCCCGCGTCCTTCTTCCAGTTCTGGCCGGCGCTCTTCTGCACGTCGGGCGCGACGCCGGCGTACAGCAGCACCATGAAGACGAGCGCGAGGCCGAGCGCGAAGTGGATGATCGGCTTCTCCAAGTCGAGGTGCATGAAGTTCTTCGCGACGAGGTAGGCCTTCACGAGCGCGACCCCGAACGCCGTGATGAGCATGATGACGCGGATCCCGGTCATGGGGCCGAGGACGCTGATCACCAGCAGGACCACCAGCATGGCCCAGATCTTCACGTAGTTGCGGTGGTGCCCCTGGGCGTGAGCGGCGTGAGCGGACATGCTCTCCTCCGGCCTACTTGGCGATGTACAGCAGCGGGAACAGGAAGATCCAGACGATGTCGACGAAGTGCCAGTAGATCCCCACGTTCTCGACGCGGTGCAGGTTCTCGTTCTTCTTCGCCGACGACGCGACCCACAGCATCACGAGCGCCCCGGCGAAGACGTGGAACGCGTGAAGGCCGGCGGCGGTGTAGTAGTACGACCAGAACCCGCCCGCCTGGATCGTGAACCCTTCCTTGATCTCATTCGTCCACTCGAAGCTCTTCACGCCGAGGAACGTCAGCGCGCCGAGGCAGGTGAGGTAGAGCAGGTTCGCCGCCTTGCGGCCATTGCCCTGCTCGGCGGCCTGGTGCGCGAGCACGGCCGAGAGGCTCGAGGTGAGCAGCACGAACGTGTTGAAGGCGCCGAGCCACATGTGGGTGTGCGCCGCCTGTTCGGCCCATTCCGGGTGTCCGAGGCGGTGCATGATGTAGGAGACGAGCACGCCGCCGAAGATCACGATCTCGGAGACGAGCACCCACCAGACCGCGAGCTTGCCCGTGGCGATGCCCATGGCGCTGCGCGTCGTCGCGATGGTCTTCAACGTCGGACCTCCCTCACGCCTTCTCGTTCTGGGGCCAGAAGTCCTGCTCCCGGCCGGGGACGCTGTACTCGTAGGGGCCGCGGTGGCATTCGGGCATCTCGGCCCAGTTGCCGTGCGGTGGCGGCGAATCCGCCGTCCACTCGAGCGTGTTCGACTTCCAGGGGTTCTTCGGCGCCTTCGGGCCGCGGAACATGCTCCAGACGAAGTTGACCAGGAACGGGATCTGGAAGAGCAGCATGACCAGCAGCGACACGGTCGCGAAGATGCGCAGGTCGTTCTGCCACGGGTGGTTGAACTGCGGGAAGTTCTTGTAGTCGAAGATGCGGCGGTGCTCGCCGGCCGCGCCGAGGATGAAGAGCGGGATGAAGATGCCGTTGAAGGGGATGACCGTCCCCCAGAAGTGCACCTTGCCCCAGAACTCGTTCATGTAACGGCCGAACATCTTCGGGAACCAGAACGTCACGCCGGCCATGACCCCGATGACCGCGATCGGGAAGAACGTGTAGTGGAAGTGCGCCACCACGAAGTAGGTGTCGTGGAAGTAGATGTCCAGGCCGCTCGCGCCGAGGTAGATGCCCGTGACGCCGCCGATGAGGAACTCGGCCATGAACGCGAGCGCCCAGAGCATCGGCACCGAGAACCGGATCGAGCCGCCGTAGAGGGTCGCGATGTAGACGAAGCACATCTCGGCGATCGGGATCGAGATGAGGACCGTGGTCACCGTGAACACGTTCGCCATGCGCGGGTCGATGCCGGCGACGAACTGGTGGTGCGCCCACACGAAGAAGCTGAGCACGCCCGTCGCGATGATCGTGTAGATGACGGTCTTGTAGGCGAACAGCTTCTTGCGTGCGAAGACCGTCATGACCTCGGCGACGATGCCCATCGCGGGCAGCAGCACGACGTAGACCTCGGGGTGCCCGAAGAACCAGAACAGGTGCTGCCACAGCACCGGGTCGCCGCCTCGGTTCGGGTTGAAGAAGCTGGTCCCGAGCGTCTGGTCGAACAGCAGCATGATGGCGCCGGCGATGAGCGGCCCGACCGAGGCCATGAACAGGATGCTGGCGATGACGATCGTCCAGACCACGATCGGCACGTCGAACGCCTTCATGCCCGGCGCGCGAGAGTTCATGGACGTCACGATGAAGTTGATGCCGCCGAGCAGGAACGCGACGAACTCCAGCGCCACGGCGATGAGCCACATCGAGGCGCCGTAGGGCGTCAGGTTGTAGAGCTTGTTCGCCGACAGCGGCGGGTAGGCGGTCCAGGCACCCCCGAAGCCGCCGTTCTGCACGAACAGCGACGTGAGCAGCACGATCGCGCTGAGGAAGAAGATCTGGTAGCTGAGCCGATTCAGGCGCGGGAACACCATGTCGTCCGCGCCGACCATGAGCGGGATCAGGTAGTTCCCGAAGCCGGCGAGGAGCACGGGCATCGCGACCCAGAAGATCATGATGCTGCCGTGGTTCGTGATCAGCATGTTGTACTGGCCCGGCGAGACGACGCCGAAGCCGGGCACCGGCTGGCCCGGGAAGGCCAGCTGCATGCGGAACACGTACGCCATGAACGCGCCGATCAGCGCCAGGAACATGCCCGTGAACATGTACTGGAACGCGATGACCTTGTGGTCCGTGGACCAGAAGTACTTCTTGAACCAGCCCACCTCGTGGTGGTCGTGGTGCGCGTCGTTCGCCGTGCCGGCCACGTGGGCCCTTTCGTGCGTGTGTTCCGCCATGTCGCTCCCCGTCACTGCCCGCGCGGGACCAGGGTGGAGACGGCGGCGCTCGCGCCGTCCGTCGGGGTTTCGCCGTTGACGGCGGCCGGAGCCTCGGCCGCGTGGGCCTGCTGCCACTGCCGGTACGCCTGCGGGCTGTCCACGACGAGCTTCGCCCCCATGACGCCGTGCCCGATGCCGCAGATCTCGGCGCAGAGGATGTCGTAGGTGCCCGTCTTCGTGGGCTTGAACCAGCCCGTGTAGGTGCGCCCGGGATCCGCGTCCTGCTTCAGGCGGAACACCGGCACGAAGAAGCTGTGCACGACGTCCTTGGACTCGAGCAGGAAGTGGTAGGTCTTGCCGACCTCGACGTGGAGCTCGTCGGTCGTCCGCACGTCGTCGGGCGTGTCGATCCGGTTGTCGGGCCCGGGGTCCGCGAACGTCCACGCCCACTGCTGGGCCACGACGCGGATCGTGCGGTCCGCCGGCGGCAGCGTCTGCTTGATCCTCACCCAGACGCGCACGGCTGCGATGATGATGATGATGTCGCAGATCAGGATCAGCGTGTGCGGGATGTTGATCCACTGCTTGAGGTGCGGCTCCTTGCCCGTCACGTACTGGGCGGGCACGCCGTCCTTCGCCCGGAAGCGGAAGATCAGCCAGAAGAACATCGCCTCGGCGGCCACGAACCAGACGCCGACGATGACCGTGATGAGCAGGAACAGCCGGTCGATGTCGCCCGAGAACGTCGAGGCGCGGACGATGAGGTCATTGATCATCGATTCGGGCTCCCCGGCTCACTTGAGGATGAACGCGAAGACGGCGCCGATGTAGAGCACCGCGAGGACGACGGTGAGGATGAACGTCCACTTGGCCACGTCGGGGCCCCAGTTGTCGGACGGTCGGTCGCTGTGGTCGGCCATGGTCTGGCTCTCTCTCCGTTCCGGGTCAGTGCGGCAGGCTCTTGACGTACGAGACGACGTCGTGCATCGCCACGCTGTCCGCGAGCGTCATGGACATGGCGCGCATCTGCGCGCCGGTGATGTCTTCGGGGTTCGCGCCGCGCATGCCCGAGTGGAACTTGCGCAGCTGCGCGACCAGGTACCAGTCGTGCTGGCCCGCGAGCGGCGGGGCGCCGAGCGCCTGGTTGCCCATCGCATTCGCGCCGTGGCACGTGACGCAGATCGTGCGGAAGGTCGCCCCGCCCGCGGCCGTGTCGGCCATCGCGAAGTCGGGCTTCTGCCATGCCGACCGCATCTGCGAGACGTGGAGCGCCACGTCGTCCACGTCCTTCGCGCTGAGGAGCGAGCGCGCCATGGGCGCCATGCGGTGGCCTTCCATGTCGTCGGGGTGCGAGCCGCGGACGCCGCTCCGGAACTTGGTCAGCTCGGCCGACACGTACCACTGGGGCAGCCCCGCGATGGCGGGTGCCCGCAGCGTGAGGTTGCCCTCGCCGTTGTTCCCGTGGCAGGGCACGCAGGTCTCGTAGAGCGACGCGCCGCGCGCGGCGGCGGTTTGCTTGCCGCATCCGGCGACGGCCGCGGTCACGATCGCGGCTGCGATCAAGGCGATATAGGCCTTGTTCAGCAAGGCAACCTCCTGGGAGACCCTGGGATCGTCTGGGAAGAATCCACGCCGTCGCGCCCGAGGGACGGGCGCCTGCCCGGATGGATGGGGCGGTCGCAGCTTCGGGGGGCGTGTATAGCATGTCCCGACAGGGCCTGACCACCTCTCAATAACGCGTTCGCGGGCGCCCGGCCGGCCCGTCCCGGGTCCCTCCCGCGCCCCGGGACGCCCCCTGACCCGGCCCTCACGACGCGCGCAGCCGCAGCAGCGCGTCCGCCGCCATGAACAGGAACAGGGAGAAGAGGTAAACGATGGAGAAACGGAAGAGCCGCATCGCGCGAGGCACCGACGGTTCGCGCTGCAGCCGCCACGCGGCCGCCACGAACAGCGTGCCGAGGACCGCCGCGGCCGAGAGGTAGAGCGGCCCCAGGCCGGCGAGCGGGCCCACGGCCAGCGTCACCGGCACGAGCACGAGCGAGTAGCCGAGGATGGCCCGTCGCGTCGCGGGCTCGCCGTGCGTCACCGGCAGCATCGGCAGGTTCGCGCGCAGGTAGTCGTCGCGCCGGTAGAGCGAGAGCGCCCAGAAGTGCGGCGGCGTCCACAGGAACACGATCGCCGCGATCGCGATCGCGGGCAGCGCGACGTGGCCGGTCACGGCGGCCCAGGCGATCACGGGCGCCGAGGCGCCGGCCGCGCCGCCGATCACGATGTTCTGCGGCGTGCGGCGCTTGAGCCAGACGGTGTAGACGACCGCGTAGTAGAAGATGTTGGCCATCGCGAGCAGCGCCGCGAACGGGTTGCAGAACACCGCGAGCACCACGTACGAAACCCACGCGAGCACCAGCCCGAGCGCCGCGGCCTGCGCGGGCGCGAGCAGCCCCGAGGGCAGCGGCCGCGTGCGCGTGCGCACCATGAGCGCGTCGATGTCGCGGTCGTAGTAGTGGTTGAACGCGGCCGCGGCCGCCGCCGAGAGGGCGATGCCGATGCCCGCGCCCCAGAACACCCGAGCGGAGAGCGGGCCGTCCGCCGCGAGCAGCGCGGCGGGCAGGCCGGTGAAGAGCACCAGCATCACGATGCGGGGCTTGGTCAGCTCGAGCCAGGCACGGAACGTCGCCGAGCGGCTCGCGGTGGAGACGGCGACGCTCATCGGGCGGGGGCCTCCGCGGTATGGGGCTGCGCGGCCGGCTGCGCGGCCAGCCGCAGGGTGGCGATCAGCGAGACGGCGAGGATGAGGGCGGCGTTGCCGAGGTGGAGCGCCGACACCCACACCGGGATGCCGAGGAAGACGTTCACGACCCCGATCGCGATCTGCAGCAGCACGAGCCGCGGCAGCAGGTGCGCGGCGTAGCGCACCGTGCGGTCGCCCGCACGGCGGGCGCGGAAGCCGACCACGAACATCACGGCGAGCAGCAGGTAGGCGGTCCAGCGGTGCGCCATCTGCAGGCCGACGAGTCCGGAGAGGGCCGGGAACCACTGGCCGTTGCAGGTCGGCCAGTCGGGGCACGCGAGGCTCGCGTGGTTCGTGCTCACCATGCCGCCGAGCACCGCCTGGCACCACGTGAGCACCGTGGCGGCCGCGAACAGCGGCAGGTGGTCGCCCGCGCGGGGGCCCGCATCCTCGAGCGACCCGGGGTCCGCCTCGAGCCGCGCCGTGACCGCGATCGTGACGAGCGTCGCGAACAGCAGCAGCCCGACCGCCAGGTGACCGCTCACGACGGAGGGATCGAGCAGCTTCCAGACGGTGAGCGCGCCGAGCAGGGCCTGGGTGAAGAACAGCGCCACCGAGAGCGCGGCGAGGCCGCCCAGCCGGCTCCGCGTCTCGCGCCGCACCAGCGCCGTGCCGGCCGTCGCGAACAGGAGCAGCCCGACCAGCAGCGCGAGCAGCCGGTGGAACCACTCCATGAGGATGTTGAACTGGAAGGGCGGGATCAGCTTCCCGTGGCAGAGCGGCCAGTCCGGGCAGGAAAGCCCCGAGCCCGTCGTGCGCACGATGGAGCCCACGACGATCAGGGCGAACATGAGGATGGACGTGGCGATGGCAAGCCGCGAGACGCTGCGGAATGCGCCCGTGGATGGCATTCGGGGATCCTCGGCAGGCCGGGTGCTTCGATCGCGGACCGGCGCTCGCACCCGCACGGGACGCGGGGACGCTCGGGTCGCCGCGGCGGCGAGAGGATGGCGCTCGGGCCGACCGACAGACAGGCCGGCAAACTAGCACATCCGATGCGCCCGGGCAGCCTTCGACCCCTGAAATTTCCGCGCCGGGCCTGAACGGCCCCGGAGACGGTCCGGAACCGCGTGCGGAGCCCGGCCGCGGCGCTATAGTGCGCTCTTTCGCACACCGCCTTTCCGGCCCCGGGTCCCGACGACGATGAGCGATCCCCACCCGGCCGAGGCGCGCGAGTTCTGCCGGCGCACGCTGCCCCGGGTCTCGCGCACCTTCGCCCTGAACATCGAGCTCCTGAGCGGCTCGTTCCGCGAGGCGGTGCGCGTTGCGTACCTGCTGTGCCGCTCGGCCGACACGATCGAGGACCGCTGGGCGGGCAGCGCCGACGAGATCGAGGCGCGATTCGACGCGTTCCTCGCGGCGCTGGACGGCGACGTCGGGGCGGCGGCCTCGCTGGCCTCCGCGCCCGCGGACGGCGGCACGGCCGACGACTTCGACCTGCTGGCGCACCTGCCGCTCGTGCTCGTAGCCTACCGCGCGCTCGAACCCGGCGACTGCGCAGCCATCGCCGAGGGCCTGCGCACGATGTCCGGGGGCATGCGCCGCTACGCCGCCCGCGCCGCGCGCCGCGGCGCCGGCGTGCCCTACCTCGACGACGACGAGGAGCTGCACGACTACTGCTGGGTCGTGGCCGGCTGCGTGGGCGAGATGCTCACGAAGCTGCACGAGCGGCGCGCCGGACCGGAGCCCGAGGGCGGGGTCCGCGAACGCCGGAGGCAGCTCGCCCCCAAAGTCGGCGAGGCGCTGCAGCTCACGAACATCCTGCTCGACTGGCCCACGGACGTGCGCCGCGGCCGCTGCTACCTGCCCGCCTCCTGGCTCGCGCCGCACGGCCTCTCGCCCGCCGACCTCGCCGGCGGCGACGTCCCGGCGGCGCGCGAGCTCGCGCTGAGGCTCGAGGGCCTCGCCCACGCGGCGCTCGACCGCGTGGCGGACTACCTCGACACGATTGGCGCGCGGCACCTGCGCTACCGGCTCTTCTGCCTGTGGCCCGCGCTGTGGGCGCGCGCCTCGATCCGGGTCGCGCACGCCGACCCGCGCTTCCCGCTCGACGGCCGCCCGAAGCTCACGCGCGCCCAGCTCTGGGGCGTCGCCCTCCGTTCGCTCCTCGTGCTGCACAGCCGCGGCGGCACGCGCCGGCTCCTCGCGCGCGCCTGAGCGCGGGGGGCCCGCGCGGCCCGTGCGCGCTGTGATAGCGTGCGCGGCTCATGAGTACGAACGCCCTCGCCGCCCGGTTCTCGTCGGGCTTTCGCGCGCTCCGCCACCGCAACTACCGGCTCTACTGGTCGGGCCAGCTCGTCTCGGTCATCGGCACCTGGATGCAGAGCGTCGCGCAGGCGTGGCTCATGCACACCCTGACCGCCTCGGCGTGGATGCTCGGCCTGCTCGGGTTCGCCCAGTTCATCCCGGTGCTGCCGCTGGGACTGTGGGCGGGCGTCGTCGCCGACCGGATGGACCGCCGGCGGCTGCTGCTCACGACGCAGTCGCTGCTCCTGCTGCAGGCCTCGCTGCTCGCCCTCGCCGTGACCACGCACATCGTGACGCCCGGGATGGTGCTGGCGCTGGCGCTCGTCTACGGCTGCGTAAACACGTTCGACATCCCGGGCCGGCAGTCGTTCGTGATCGAGCTGACCGGCCGCGAGGACCTTTCGAACGGCATCGCGCTCAACTCCGCGGCGTTCAACACCGCGCGCATCTTCGGGCCCGCGATCGCCGGCCTGCTACTGGCCTCGATCGGCGAGGCGGGCTGCTTCTGGCTCAACGCCGCGACGTTCCTGGCCGTGATCTCGGCGCTGCTCATGCTGCGCCTGCCGCCGCGCGAGGCGCCGACGCGCGTCCGTTCGGTGCGCTCGACGCTGGTCGAGGGCGTGAGCTACGCGTGGCACACGCCCTCGCTGCGGCGCCTGCTGCTGCTGCTCGCCGTCTGCGCCGGCATCGGCTTCCAGTTCAACGTGCTGCTGCCGGTTTACGCGCGCGACCTGCTGCACGCCGGGCCCAAGGTCTACGGCGCCCTGCTCGCCTCCTTCGGCGCGGGGTCGCTGGTCGCGGCGCTGCGCATGACCATGCACCTCGACCGCTGGGCGCTGCGCCGCCACCTGCTCGTCGGTCTCACGCTCGGCGGGCTCGGGTTCGCCGCCTTCGCGTGGGTGCGCGTGCTGCCTTTCATGATGGTCGCGGGCGCGATCTCGGGGTTCGGGCTCGTCCTCTACGTCGCGAGTACGAACGTCCTCATCCAGATGACCACGGCCGACGAGTACCGCGGCCGGGTCATGAGCCTCTACATGCTCATGTTCGTCGGCACGACGCCGTTCGGCTCGCTGCTCGCCGGCGCGGTCGCCGAGCGCTGGGGCGCGCCCATGGCGACGACGGTCTGCGCCGTCGTGCTGCTCGGCGGCGCGCTGTGGGTCTCGCGCCGGTTGCGCGCGGTCGCGGCCGAGGAGCGCGCGGCGGAGGTCGTTCCGCCTTCGGTGGACACCGGCGCGGCGCGCTGACGGCCCGGCTGGTTCCCGGCAGGAGAAGAGCCCAACTGACGGTCCGGGTGCGCGCTCGGGGCGCACCGGCCGGGCGGGCAATCTCGACCCGGGCGCGAGTGCATTCGCGGTTGCGGGGGGCGTGGACTAGCCTCCCGGCCGTGGCGCGGGACGCCCCCGTTTCTCCTTCGCGCGCCCCCGACGCACGAGACGTCCACGCCGTCAGCGGACCCGCACGCACCGCGGTCCGACCGAGCACGTGCAGCACTCGCGGCTCCCCTCGACGCGACGCGTTCCGGGCCTGCCCCGGACGGCACCGGAAAGACGGGCAACCCAGGCACGGTCGGGCGACGGCATGTCGCGCGGCGCGCGACAGCGGCAGCCCCGGTGCGCGAGACACCCCACCCTCGCTCGCCGCCCGGTCGGTGCCGCACCTACGCGGTGCGGCGGCGGAGGTGGCTCGATGAGGTCTTCCCTCTTCGCGGCGCTCCTGTCGGCGGGGCTCGCGGCGACGATCGTCGGCGCCGGGCTTGCGCAGGACTTCTCGGACGATCCGACACCGGTGCTGAAAGACCCGCGGCTGCAGAAGCAGCGTGCGAACGCAATCCGGCAGGGTCTGCGGGTCTCGGCCGGGCCCGACCCGGACACGGTGTATGTCGGTCTTTCCCGCTTCGATCACTGGGACGCGGCGACCAACTACTGGAACCTGTGGACCGGCACGTACCGGCCAGGCGTCAACGACCCGAACAACGTCCTGTGGACGTGGGACGACTACGGGATCTTGGCGTCGCACGGCATCGGCGACTCACTCGCCGGCTGGTGGCCCGACGTCGTGACGTACATCACGACCGGTGGCCAGACGCTGCCGGACTGGCAGCGTCCCTGGTGGGCCGTTGAGATGGGCAACAAGGCCAACTACGTCATCAACCAGGGGCCGGGCGGCAAGCGCACGTACGGCGTCGTGGGCGTATGGCACGGCGACGGCGGCGCCCTGCAACCGGGCGGCTCCGGTGTCACGTGGACGCCGCTCTCGGGCTTGCGCTCGGCCTGGTGTGGCCTGCGGCAGCTGAACGACCACTCGGTCCTGGATGCCCTGACCGGCAACCCGTTCAACCAGTCGGTCCTCGACCGGGCCTACGTGCCCTACAGCTCGGGGGCGAGCGGCTTCCCCGGCTATGCCGGCCAGTGGGACCAGATGCTCTACCGCGACATCGCCGCGCCCGCGGGCCAGCCCCTCACCCTGTCGTTCCTGTACCGCACGCGCATGTCCACCGACGCCATCACCCTTGCGGCCACGCGAACCGGCTGGTTCCACGGCGACCCGCTGGTCGTCGTCGCGGGCAATTTCATCTCGAGCACCGACGCGGGCGCCGATGCACCGGTAGACTCGTTCTCGGTCTACGCCGGCGCCCCGGTGGACGAGGAGGCGTGCACCTACTCGGACGGTTCGATCGGCGCGGTCTACGACCCGCAGCGCCGCTGGTTTTCGGAGGTGCTGCGGATCTTCGACGGCGCGCCCTGGTACTGCCTGTTCTCGGTCGCCGGCGACCACCCCGCGGACACGCTCGACGCCACCCCGATGGCCAGCGTGGCGCTCACCGCCGGACAGGTGGACGCGATCCGTGGCGCACCTGGCAACACGGCCGGCATCGTCCGGCTCGTGTTCCGCAGCCACACCAACCGCGGGTACGCCGACGACGACCGCATGGGCGGCTACGACTCGGCGACGCGCGGGGCGGTGATGATCGACGATGTGACGGTGAACGGCGTCTTGATCGGCGACTTCGAGGGACCGGAGCAGGGTGGGTCGAACACGATCGACAACCGGCTCGGAGTGAGCCCTCTCGACAACTGGAAGTCCACGGGCAAGCCCCCGTCGGTCTATGCGCACCTGGGCAACGTCGAGGCGGGCATCCCCTACGCCGACATCTGCGGGGCGTGGGACTCGCGCCAGCGCTACTGCAACATCCGCGGCAACGTGCTCATGATGGGCAACCACGACGGCTTCGAGGCGATGAACGACCCGCGCTACGAGGCCTATCGGGAAGGCTGGCCGGGCGTCTGGTCGCCGACGATCAACATGACCGTCGCGCGCGACGGAAGCAACGCCGTCAATCCCCAGGGCCTGACCGAGTCCATCGTCACGACGAGCGGCACCTGGGGAGGGACCGAGATCCACTTTGACGTCTACGACGGCTACTATCCCCTGGATTTCACGGGCGTGGGCTACTGGTGGATGGCCCAGGTCTACCCCGTCGAGCAGCCGAACAACGGGGCCAGGACATGGAGCAACGTGATCCGGCCGAACGCATTCGCTCTCGTCATGGACCGCTGGTGCTACTCGGACTGGCTCAGGTTCCAGGACCTCGTGACGTGGCCCCCGCTCGCCAACTCCTACGACCAGCCGGACTCGCTGCGGGTCTGGCTGGGCGTGTACCAGGCCTGCTTCCGCTGGGGCGTTTCGCTGGGGTGCAACGCCAACGACGGGCTCTACTTCGACAACGTGTCCGTTGCCTTCGTCGACGTCCCGGACCTGCGGGCCAGCAACGCGACGGCGATCGCACCGGGGGCCATCGAGGAGAGCTACCTCCAGACGCTGGCGGATGCGTTCCCGGCGAACGAGACCGCGGGACTTCCCATCTCGAGCAACTTCGACACGACCACGGCGCTCGTCAAGGGCGTGGTGAACGCCGCGCAGGCCACCGGCGACCAGCTGCGCTTCTGCATCCAGCGCGACACCGTCGTCGTCGACGCGCCCGACGTGACGGGTGACGAGGTGATGGGCAACGCGACGCGACTCGACATGGTGTTCCGCATCCTGCCGGGCCCCGGCAACTACTCGACCGCTTCGGCTCGTACGTTTCCGCCGACCGCCGGGATGAACCTGCTCCGAGTGCCCACCGACCAGTCGACCTTCGTCAGCTCCGGTGACGGCTCGTTCTGGGGCCAGTACATGGCCGATCCGGGCCCGTTCTCGTCCGGCGATCACCACGGCGGGCAGTGGTGGGACCACCTGACGTGGAACTCCGCGCGTTGCGACACCGTGGAGCAGAACGTCTTCCCCGTGGAGCGGACCGACGACGGCCTGGGCATCGCCACCGGCCTCACGCCGGGCCGCTACGCCAACATGCTCCACGAGGATGACCCGAAGTTCGCCACGCTCGGCATCACGAAGTTCCGTTGCTTCGTCGTGGACACGGCCTACCCGGCGATCAACGACAACGTCACCTGCGACGGGACGGTGCCGGCCTGGCTGAACGCTGTGCCGCAGGACCGCACCGGCTGGGACGGGCTCACGACCACGAAGGAGTTCACGAAGATCATCCCCGACGGGCTGCTCACACCCGGCGCGCACGTCCAGTACTTCTACCGCAAGTCGGCCCTGGCGGACCCGGGCGCGTTCGTGCTGACGCCGGACACGCTCAGCACGTTCGACCGGGGCACCTACAATTCCGACGCGCGCCGCTGGGAGCAGTTCGGGGTCCTGCCGGATCGGTGGAAGGACATGGCCTTCGGCGGGTCGGGCATGGCCTGCATGCTCTACCTCGACGAGTTCGACAGCGGGGGATGCGAGCCCGTCTTCGTCTCGGTGATGGACTCGCTGGGGGGCACGGCGCCCGCGAAGTACGGGGCCCACAACGGCTGGCATGCGCCGCGCCTTACCGGTCCGATCGACGTGACCGATCTCGCGGCCTATCCCGTCTACGGGAAGAACCAGCAGCCCGGAACCACCTGGGACATGTACGGGACGCGCGTTCCGTGGCCCACTGGCAGTTCCGCTGTCAACATCGGCGCCCGGCTCGCCAACCGGGCGGCCATGGGCTACGCGACAGGCAAGGAGGCGCGAACTGCGCCCACGCCGGAGATGCTGCGCCGCTTTTACCGCATGCTGGCGGTCGTAGCCGGGTGGCTGAAGGTCGGAGTCATGGGTCCCTACACGAACATGGCTTCGGACGACATCGGCGTTCTCGACGACTTCCTCACCGGGAACAGTGTCGGGAGCACGCCGCAGCCGCGCGCGCTCTTCGTGAGCGGCGACGGCTTCGTCGAGAGCGAGGTCTATTCCGCCGGCCAGAACGCGGCCCACTTGACGTTCCTGACCAGCAAGCTGGGCCTGACGTTCCGCGCCGGCTCGTACGTGAGCGTGTCCAACAACCAGAACGACTGCGCCGACCTCATCACCACGTCGCAGATCACGACCAACGGCGACCTCTACGGCGTCGTCACGGGGTGCGTCTTCCAACAGGACGTCTTTGCCAGAAACCCCGGAGTTCCCGAGGCCGTGGACGCCATGTACTACGAGAACGTCGGCGTGAACGGGCCGTACGTGGCCGCCGTCTACAAGCCGGCAACGCCGCTGCGCAACTGGGTCGCCTACACCGAAGGCTGGACGATCACGGACATCTTCGGCCGCTACTGCGAAACGAGCGGCGGGCGGCTCGCTTACTACTGGAACATGTACAACAGCCTGTTCGCGTCGCAGTGTCAGGCGACGACCACGGCGCCCGAGCAGACCCTGGACGTCCCGCGGAGCGGCAAGGGCGCTCCGTTCGTCAACTTCCTCAAGGTCGGCAACAGTGTCGTGCGCGCGGAGGGAGCGCGCGTCCGCTTCGGCGTGGCCGAGGCCGGGCGCATCCGGCTGCGCGTCTACGACGTGGCGGGCCGCCTCGTCCGCACGCTGGCCGACCGCACGTTCACCCCGGGCGAGTACGACGTCCCCTGGGACGGCGCCGACGACGGCGGCGTGGCCGCGCCGCGCGGCGTCTACTTCGTGCGGCTCGAGTACGCCGATCGCGGAACGGCGACCGGCGGCCGGATCGTCTTCCTGAAGTAGGAAGGGCGCGGGCAGCCGGAGGCGGGCGGGGAGCTTCCGCCCGCCTCCGCTCATCGCGATCCCCACGACCACGCGCTTCCCCTCGCCCTCCCCCTGCCGCCCGGGATAAGCTGCCGCCGCCATGAGCGACGCGACGCTTCGCTTCCCCGAGCGGTTCCTGTGGGGCGCGGCCACTTCGGCGCACCAGGTCGAGGGCGGCAACACGCTCAACGACTGGTGGCGCTTCGAGCACGTGCCGGGCACGATCCGCGGCGGCGTGGGCAGCGGCGACGCCTGCCAGCACTTCCTCAAATTCGCGGACGACTTCGCGCTCGCCGCCGCCGACGGGCACAACGCCCACCGGCTGTCGTTCGAGTGGAGCCGGCTCGAACCCCGCCCGGGGCAGTTCGATCCCGACGCGATCGCGCACTACCACCGCGTGCTCGGCGCGTTGCGCGGGCACGCCATCGAGCCCGTCGTGACGCTTCACCACTTCACGAACCCCCTCTGGGTCGCGGACGCGGGCGGCTGGGAGTCGGCGGCCACGGTCGAGGCGTTCGAGCGCTTCGCCCGCTTCTGCGCGCGCGAGTTCGGCGGCGAGGTGGACTGGTGGTGCACCGTCAACGAGCCCGAGGTGTTCGCCTTCCGCGGCTGGTCGGAAGGCATCTGGCCGCCCGCGGTGCGCGACAACTCGCGCGCGCTGACCGTGATCGCGAACCAGCTCGAGGCGCACGGCCGCGCGTACCGCGCGATCCATGCCGAGGACCGCACGGACGCCGACGGCGACGGGCAGGCGGCGCGCGTGGGCTTCGCCAAGCACTACGTGCAGCTCGAGCCGCTGCGCGCCTGGCACCCGCTCGACCGGTTGCAGGCGTTCTTCGAGAACCGGGTCTTCAACGACGCGGTACTGCGCGCTCCGGTCGAAGGGAAGATCGAGCTTTCCATCCCCGGCGCGAAGCCGGTGCGGCGGGCGGTGCCGGTCCTGAAGGGCGCGCTCGACTGGATCGGGCTCAACTACTACACGCGCTGGCGCGTGCGCTCGCTGTCGGCGACGCCGCACGTCGCCGCGCCGGGCGCGCCGCTCAACGACCTCGGCTGGGAGGTGTGGCCCGGCGGCTTCCAGCGCGCCCTGACGGCGGCCGCGAAGGCGACGGGCGCGCCGGTGCTCGTGACCGAGAACGGCTTCGCCGACGAGAAGGACGTGTTCCGCCCGCGCGCGATCGTCGAGTTCGTCGAGGCGATGCGGCGGGCGATGGACGCCGGCACGCACGTGCTCGGGTACCTCCACTGGTCGCTGCTCGACAACTTCGAGTGGGCCGAGGGCTTCCACGGCCGCTTCGGCCTCTACTCGGTGGACTTCGCCGACGCGGCCCTGCCGCGGAAGCGCACGCGCAGCGCCGAGGTCTTCGCCCGCATCGCCCGCGCGAACGCGCTGGGAGTGGACGCGCGCGAGGCGGCGCTCGTCCTGCCCCGCGCCGAGGCGACCTGAGGACGACCGGGGAACGTTCCGGGGCATCCAAGCCTCGACGGCCCATCGGGCGCGCACAGGAGAGGTGGATTCCATGGGTCGTGCGCGGAGGATTGCGGATGGCGAGTGCCGGCGCGGGGAGCCTCACGACCCTGCGGATCAGGCGGCGTAGCGGCGGCGGTGGGTGCGCCCGCGGGGGAGCCGGCGGCGTCCACCTGTGCCGGATCCAGGCGGGTGACTTCACCGCGGCCCGGCGGCTCCTGCTCCTGCGGTAGGCCGGGTAACCCGGGCCCTCGCGCCACCCACGCACGTTCTGCGCGCACCGCGGTCTCGCGCGGGGCCGCGCGGGGCCGCTCACCCGCTGGGCCGCTTGCCGTCCAGCAGCAGGAACTCCCGCATGCGGGCCATGACCACCTCCCGGCCGTAGAGTGCCCGCACGCGGTCGCGGCCGCGGGCGCCCAGGGATTCCGCCCGCTCGTGGTCGGAGAGCAGCTCGGCACACGCGGCGGCCATCTCGTCCGCAGTCTGGCGCAGGAGGATCTCCCAGTCCGGCTTCAGGTCGAGCCCTTCGGCGCCGAGCGGCGTGGAGACGACAGGAATGCCGTGACCGGCCGCCTCGAGGATCTTGACGCGAGTCCCGCCGCCGGACTGGATCGGACAACACACGAGGCGCGTCTTCGCGTAGAGGGCTTCGAGGTCGGGAACGAACCCGAGGAACTCGACTCCGGCCGGCGGACGGTGGTAGCTCGGGATTTCCTCGGCGCGCGGCCCGGCGATCAGGAGGCGCGCCTCGGGGCGCATCCGGGAGAGCCGCGGCCAGACCTCGCGCACGAGGTATTCCGCGGCCACCCGGTTGGGAGCGTAGCCGTAGGTCCCCACGAACAGCAGGTTGGGCTCCGTACTCAGCGGCCGATCCTCGAAGTGAGTCGCGGAGTTGGGAATCACGGCGACGTTGCGGACACCCATCGAGCGTGCCACGTGGCTCCGGTCGCTATCGGAGCACACGAAGCTCCGCTCCGAGCGGGCGATGGCCAACCGCTCCCCCCACCAGAGCGCCGGCACCCAGAGCAGGCGAAGCGGCTTTAGTGGCCTTCGCGGCGGCTGCCAGATCTCGCGCAGGTACTTGCGATACTCGATGTCGTCCAGGTCCAGGTAGATCCTGCGTCGTCGGTCGGTCACCCACCCGGCGGCGGTTCCCTGAAGGTGGAAGAAGAGCACAGCGTCAGGCAAGCGCGACAGGCAACCGGCGAGCGCCGCCTGCTGGCGGGGGCCCGCGAACATGCGGAAGTCGTTGTGCCACCGGAGCGCGAGCGCCGGCAGCACGTAGCGCTCCAGCAATCCGGGCCCGTCCTCCGAGGGCTCGCGCGGGCAGAGCGTGACCTTCGCGCGGACGCCCCAGTCGGAGGCCAGCCGCTCCGCCGCACGCGCCTCGGCTTCCGGCCCGGAGGTGACGTGGCTCTGCGGGAAGAAGAGCACATCGAGCTCGGCTCCCGAGGACTGGATCGCGTCGAGCCACGTCCGGAAGCGCTGGAACGAGCCCGAGATGCTCTGCGCCGGCTGCTCGGGAAAGTGGGCTGACACGACGAGAACGCGCATGGCCATTCCGAATCAGCCCCTCGCCATCCGGCCGAGCTGCCCCCGCACGAGACCGCCGAGAAGCCCGGCGAAACTCAGGGGCCGGTCGATGGCGGTCATCCGCCCGGAGTGCTCGCGCCAGATCTGCCGGCGCTCGCGGGACCGCCACAGCGCGTACGCCAGCGAGTCGTAGTAGCGACAGTCGGCCTTCCGGAGAGCGCCCTTGAACTCCTCCTCCGGCAGGTAGACGCGGCCGTAGCGGACGAGCATCTCGAGATTCGAGAGCGCCAGCAGGTTGAGCCGTCCGAGGTGCGCCGCCGTGATCGCCCCTTCCTGCCGGCGGACGAAGGTCAGGACGCGGTGGACGAAGCCGAAGTCGGTCTCGCGCAGCACTTCGTAACAGGCCTCGACGTCGGAGTGCAGGTGCGCCTCGTCGTAGTAGTTCGGCCTCGACCGCACGAGGTCCGCCCGGATGAGCAGCGCCGTCGGAGCGAGGAACGTGTACACCCGGCCCAGGAGGTTCAGGCGGCAGGCCTCACGCCCGGGCACGCAGGGGCTCGGGTACGGCAGGCCGTCGCAGCGGACGTGATCACCGTGCAGCACGTACGAGCCCACCAGCCCGACCGACGGGTGCCCCTCGGCGACGGCGACCATCTCGGCGAGGCAGTCCGGGAACATCCAGTCGTCGGCCTGCAGGACCTTGCAGTACTTCGCGTCGGGCCCGACCTGCCGGCAGGCGATGTTGTGGTTCTGGATCACGCCGACGAACGCCTCGTTGGTGATCACGCGGACGCGCGGGTCGCGGACGGCGAACGACTCGGCGATCTCGAGCGTGCGGTCGGTGCTCCGGTTGTTGACGACCACGCATTCCCAGCGTTCGTACGTCTGGCGGAGCACGCTCTCGAGGCATTCCTCGAGATACGCCTCGCCGTTGAAGACCGGCGTGACGACCGTGACGAGCGGGGCGGCCTGCGCGCTCATCGGGACCCTTCCGGAACCGGCGACGCCGCGGACTCCGGCGCCGGGCCCGATCGCCGGAGGTGAGCGATCGCGGGGCCCAGGAACGGCGCGCGCAGGACGACGCTCCTTCCGCCGCGCACGGGCCGCGAGGGGAAGACGAGCGCCCGCGCCGGGTCCACCCACTCGACGTCGTAGGTTCCCGACGCTCCCGAGAGGTCGAGCCTCAGTCGCTGGTGGAGCGCAGGCCCCAGGACCGCCTCGAGCAGGCGCCTCAGCCGGCCACGCCGCACGGGCGCGTACGCGAGGTACTCCTTCCCGGGGGCGGCGAGGCACCAGCCGGACGAGCACAGCGCTCCCAGGGGCCGCAGGGCCGCCAGGTCGGTGCGCGCCGCGACCGCGCGCGCCAGGCCCATCGCGCGCCGCATGGGTTCCCACTCGGGATCGGGCGGCGCCAGCGCCGCCCGGCCGCTGTCGGCCCAGGCCGGCAGGTTGTGCAGGATCGCGGTCTGGTAGGGGTCCATAAAGAGCGGATCGAGCGCGCGGAAGAACGTCTTCCACACCCAGTCGGGCTTTCCGCCGATGCCCCAGAGATGGTCGGTGTCCGAGATCACGGGCCGGGCGCGCGCGGTCGAGGCCGGAGGATCGGTCTTGTACGGATCCTCGGGGTCGTCGCGGGGCGCCACCCAGTCGGCGGGACTGGTGAAGAGCGGGCGGTTGCCGCGCTCGTCGGGCGGCCACGAGGCCGTCATGCCGATCGGATGGTGCTCGCCGCGCGCGGCCTCGAGCGTGCGAACGGTGCGGATCATCTCGTACTGCCAGGCGTCGGCGGCGGGCGAACTCGCGCTCTCGTTGCTGATCTCCCAGAGCACGTTGTCGAGCCCGGCGAGCGTCTCGACCACCTTCGCGACGTAGGCCTTCTGCAGCGCGGTGATCGCGGGCACCGCGAGCGTGTGCACCTCGCCCCCCTCGCCGTCACCGTTCAGGTCGCCGTCGATTCCGTTCACGTTGTTCGCGGCGTTGAACGGGTGACCGCGCCAGGGATTGCCCGTCTTCTGGCCCTTGAGCTCGATGCTCCACCCGTCGAAGAGCATCACGGAGACGTAGATCCCGCGGTCGCGCGCGGCGCGGACGCGGTCGCGCAGCCGCTCGAAGTAGGCCGGGTTGAAGCGCGTGAGGTCGAAGCGCAGGCCGCCGTCGAGCGCGCGCCCCGGGCCGGTGCGAAGGTACGGCATCGGCGAGATCACGACCTTCGCGTCGCTCCCGGGGAACCACGCCGCCTGCTCCCAGACGTACATCCGGATCAGGTCGTGGCCGTGCGAGGCGAGGAAGTCGAGGTAGGCCGGGTAGTCGAAGGCGGGCGGCGGATCGGTGACGCCCCAGTCCTGGAAGTTGTTCCAGGTGTGCGAGCCGGTGAGCAGGATCGCGCGGTCGGTCCCCGATTCGACGAACCAGCGCCCCCCGCCGGTCTCGAGGACGAGCGGTCCGGCGGTCGGATGCGGCGGGCCCGGGGCGCGCACGGCGAGGGGCGTCCCGCGCGGCCCGCAGCCCGCGAGCGCGAGGGCCGCCGCGAGCGACAGCAGCACGGCCACCGGGAGCCCGGCGCGGCCTGCGCGCGTGCGCATCCGGGGCGGCAATTCCCTACCCCGTGCCCGGCACGGACGTCCCGGCGTCGCTCCCCGCCGGCTCGACGCGCCTGAGCCAGATCTCGTGCCAGTAGGGATAGATCGCCCGGGGGCAGAACATGCGGTTGCGGCTGAGGCAGCCCCCGCACACCACGCCATCGAGGATCAGGCAGGCGCTCTTGGGCAGGATCATCCGGCCCGAGCGGTCGTCGATCAGGCGTTCCACGCGCCGCAGCACGCGGAAGCGCCTGCCGCAGTAGGGCACCATCTCGATGTCGAACGACAGCCCCCGGTGGCGAAGGTGGCGGCTCACGGTGAGCAGGATCTCGTCCTTCGACTTCACCTCGACCCACTCGCCGGCCTCGAGGTTCAGCGGTTCCTCCTTCGGCGTCCGGCGCCCCGCGCGCCCACGGATGTGCGGGAAGCGGCGGAAGTGGTTGAGGATCGCCAGCAGGCCGTAGCGCAGGAAGTCCCAGAGCGAGACGTTGCCCGAGGTGATGTCCTTGAGGTACAGGCCGGCGTCCCAGTGGGCGGGCTTCGTCGCGCGGAACATCTCGGTGGCCTGGCACCGCCAGCGCTCCTCCCCGGGCGCGTCCGCCGGGGGAGTCGCGTGCGTGCCGCGCAGCAGCGTCTCCTCGTCGCAGACCGCCGCGGGAACGGCGGCGGGCGGCGGCGCCGGGGCGTTCCCGTCCGCGGACGGCCCCGCCGCGGGCTTCAGCCAGGCCTCCTTGAAGTAGAGCAGGCAGCCGGCCTGGCACCCGCCGTGGGCCTCGCCCGTACAGCGCAGGTTCTCGAGGTGCACGGCGTTGTCCATGCGCCGGTTCCGCCACGTCTTGAGCGTGTCGCAGGACTTGTGCGCCGACTTGGAGACGCGGAAGCGCCGGCCGCAGTACTGGAGCATCTCCGGCATGAACGGCAGCGATTCGAGCTCGCCGGCGGCGTCGAGCGTCGCGAAGATCTCGGCGGCGCTCCGCACCTCGACCCAGTCGCCGGCGCGGTAGCCCTCCCCCGCGGTCCGCGGCACGGTGACTCCGTCACTCATGCGCCGCCCTGCGACCTTCCACGAGGGCGCCCTCGGAGGGACCGATCTCGCACTGGGTCAGCTTCGGGTGGAGCGTCACCACCCCGCGGGCTTCCGGCGCGCCGGAGACGAAGAACGTCGCAGCGGCGATCCAGCGGTCGTAGGGATGGTTCGTGAGGTAGCGGTGCAGGAACGCGCTGACGTGGAAGGTGCCCTGCGCGAGGCTGCAGTCCATCTCGAAGGTGCAGCGGAGCGTCTGGTCCTGGTCCAGCGTCAACTCGCCCGCGCCGAGCCGCTGCGTGCACGTGTCGAACACGGGGTACTGGTGATCGTCCACGATCTGGATCACGACGCTCATGTCGTCGTGCCGGGTGATCCCCGCGGCTTCGACCGTGACGCGCAGCTTGTCGCCCGAGGCAAACTCGACCGCCGGGCCGTGCTCGTCCTCGACGGTCACCTTCGTGATCAGCACGCCGCTGCTCGAGTCGGGCACGCGCGGCTGCTGGCCGCGTCCGAAGTACGTCCGGATGACGTCTTCCGTATCGCCGATCACCTGCACCTTGCCCTTCTCGAGCAGCAGGCTCCGCGGGCACAGGTTCGCGAGTTCGCGCAGGTTGTGGGAGACGAACACGATCGTCACGCCGCTCGCGATCACGGCACCCATGCGCTCGATGCACTTCCTCTGGAAGACGTAATCGCCGACGCTGAGCACTTCGTCGACCAGCAGCACGTCCGGGTCCACGTGCGCCGCCACCGAGAAGCCCAGTCGCGCGAACATGCCGGACGAGTAGCGCTTCACGGGCGTGTCGATGAAGTCCTCGAGGCCCGAGAAGGCCACGATCGCGTCGAATCGCTTCTGGATCTCCTGTCGCGTCAGTCCGAGGATCGCGCCGTTCATGAAGACGTTCTCGCGGCCGGTCAGGTCGCGGTGGAACCCGGCGCCGACCTCGATGAGCGCGGAGACCCGCCCCCTCGTCCGGATGCGGCCCTTCGTCGGCTGCATGATGCCGGTGAGCAGCTTGAGGATCGTGCTCTTGCCGGCACCGTTCCCGCCGATGATCCCGAACGCCTCGCCGCGCTTCACCTGGAAGCTGACGTCGTCGAGCGCCCAGAAGGCCTTCTGCCTGGCCGCCTCGACGGGCGCGCGTCCCAGCAGCCGGCGCGCCAGGGCCGGCACGGAGTCGCGAAGCGACGTATTGCGTTCACCCCGGTTGAACCGCTTGGAGACCGCTTCGACTTCGAGTGCGTAGTCGTTCATCGGCAGGTCCTAGATGCTTTCCGCGAAGAGGGGTTCGATCTGCTTGAAGCGCATGATCGAGAGGAGGAACAGGCCGAGCGAGAACACCACGCTGTAGGCCAGCCAGGGCAGCGAGGGCGCCTGGTGATGGATCACGACGGAAGAGAATCCCTCGAGAATCGGCGAGAGCGGGTTCGCCCACAGCACCGGTGCCCAGCGGCCGAACAGGCTCGGCTCATAGAAGACCGGCGTGAAGAAGATCGCCACCGTCAGGAGGGCCTCGACGACGAACCGGACGTCACGCAGGAACAGCGTCGCGGCGGAGAGCAGGATCGCCAGCCCCGCCCCGAGCAGCACGAGCGTGACGATCAGGAGCGGCAGCCACAGCAGGTGAACGCTGACGCCCACGTGGGCGAATGCGAGGAAGATCCCCACGACGACGGCCGCGATCGTGAAGTCGAAGAGCTGCGAGCCGACCGCCGCGAGCGGGAACGACAACCGCGGCATGTAGATCTTGGTCACGAGATCCGTGTTCGTGATGAGGCTGGAGGTCCCGAAGCGGATCGCGGCCACGATGAAGGCGTAGGGCGAGGCCTTCACCGCCACGGACGTCACGTCGAGCAGCTGCAGCGGACGGCCGGACATCAGGGCGAAGGCGAACTTCACGATCATGCCCGCGCACACGATCACGATCGGCATCATCACGGCCCACAGGATACCCATGACGGATTCCTTGTACTTCACGCGGATGTCGCGCCACGTGAGCATGTAGAGGAGGTTCCGTCGTTCGATGATTTCGCGAAGGGCGCTGATGATCATGATCGGATTCCGTGGCTCCCATGGGTGTCGGGCCGGGACCGGGCCTGCCGACGTCGCGCCGCAACGGGCGCGCGTCCGGACACCGGATGCGGCTCAGCCGAGGACGATCTTGTGGCCATGGAACGCCTCGGCGAAGGTGCTGGGGGACTGGCACTCCATCCCGCGAATGCGCAGGTGGGCGAGAAACAGGTCCTCGGTGAACCACTTCTTCGAGCGCTGCGTCCCGAAGTGCTCGAGCAGCAGGTCCACCTTCCGGCGGACGTCGGCGGCGTCCAGGGGGACGAACACGTTCGGCCGTCCGAGATCGCCATCGTACTTGGGGATCTCGTACTCCAGGATCGCGTGGTCCCGCCAGGTGTTCCACGTCAGCTCCGCCAGCAGCCGGTGGTCCTGGTGCAGGTCGTGCCGGAAGTGCGTGAACACGAGGTCCGGAGCGGGTCCCGCCTTCAGCTCCTCGAAGCGCTCCTTGATCGCCGCGCCCTGCCACGGGAAGAACCCGTCGCGGAAATCGTGCACGACGACCTCGCGCCGCACGGCCCCCGCGAGGAAGCTCGCGGCGCTGCGCCGCGCCTCCTCCGCGCGGGGCCCCGCCCCGCTGAACACGACCCAGGTCACGGCCAGGGAAGGCTGCGCCGCGAGAAGCGACAGCAGCGTGCCGCCGCACCCGATCTCGATGTCGTCCGAGTGGGCCCCCAGGCAGACCACGTGCGACAGGCCCGGCCGCTTATGCCGCAGGTCGAAGGCGAGCATGCTCAGGACCGCTTGCTCCGTCGTGCGCCGGCCACCGGCGCCACCAGGCTCGCGGGGGGCTGACCGTCGGGGCCGTCCGGATCCCTCCAGACCTCCCAGGGCGGGTTGCCGCGCTCGTAGAGGTCCTCGAGCAGCTGCCGGTCGCGGAACGTGTCCATGCACTGCCACCAGCCGGGAGAGCGGTAGGCCAGCAGCTTGCCCTCGGCGATGAGCCGCTGGAACGGCTCGACCACCAGTTCCTCCCCGGCGCGCATGTAGTCGAAGATGCTCCGCCGGAACGCGAAGAAGCCGCCGTTGATCCAGAAGTCCGCCTTCGAGACGTGCCGGATGTCGCGAACCGTCCCGGCGTCGTCGGTCGAAACGATGTGGAACGTCTGGCTCGGGCGCACGCACAGGAAGCTGCCGACGCAGTCCCGGCGCCGGAACTCTTCGAGGTAGGCCCCGAGATCGAGGTCGGCCAACCCGTCGGCGTAGTTCGCGAGGAACATCTCGTCGTCGCCCAGGTGTCGCTCGACGGCCTTCAGGCGCATGCCGATGTTCGAGTGCAGCCCGGTCTCGACGAAGGTGATGCGCCAGTCGTTCATGTCGCGGCTGTAGAGCTCGATCGAGCGCCCGCCGTCGGTCAGCGAGAAGTCGTTCGAGAGCGTCTCCTCGTAGTCGAGGAAGTACCTCTTGATCACGTCGCCGCGATAGCCGAGGCAGAGGATGAACTCGCGGTGCCCGAAGTGGGCGTAGTACTTCATGAGGTGCCACAGGATCGGGCGGTAGCCGATCGGCACCATGGGCTTCGGGATGCTGTCCGAGTACTCGCGGATCCGCATGCCGAGGCCGCCACAGAACAGCACCACCTTCACGTGCTCACCCGCCTTTCCAGGATTGCCGCCGGGGCTTCGAACGTCCCGTGCCGGACCCAACCTCCGGGTCCGCCGGGGACCCGCAATTTATCGGATGCGGCGGTCCGCCGCGCCACCCGTTCCGATTCCACCCCCGCGGGTGTTGCCGCCGGGCCGCCCGCGCCGCGCCCCGTCCCGCTCACGCGCCGGCCTCCGCGAGCAGCCCGTGCTCGATCAGCATCGCGACCGTCCCTTCGATGGCCTCGAGCGAATAGCCGGAGCGCTCGGCGATCTCGAGAACGCCGTGCCGCCCGTCGGAGAGGTTCAGCACCCAGAGCATGGCCATCTCGTCCACGCCCGCGCCCTTGAGCCCGCCGAGCGCGCGGTAGAGCCCGCGCCGGCCGAGCTGCGGTTCGCACTTCGGGTTCAGATTGACGTAGGTCCGATCGGCCTCGAGCGACTCCACGATGGCGAGCGCCAGCGCCAGCGAGTCGGCGAGCGCCTCCGGCCGCACGAGCGAGGGGTCGTCGGCGGAGGTGTGGTACTCGGGGTACTCGCCGTGCGGCGTGCGCGTCAGGCAGCCGACCGGCAGGTCGAACCCGGGCGAGCAGTACTGCCGCTCGTCGTAGCCGTACGGCGAGAAGTCGCGGATGCGAGGCTCTCCCCCGCGCGCGCGCAGCACCCGCGCGACCGCCTGGTCCACGAGCGTGTCGCCGCGCCGGCTCTTCTTGTAGGTCGGCGCCCCGGGATCCCCGAGGCACGCCAGGACGAGCCCGGCCTTGATCCGGTCCACCTCGTCCTGGTGCCGCGCGAGCCAGGTGATGGAGCCGATCGTCCCGGGAATGAACAGGAAGCGGTACGAGTAGCGCAGCGGCAGCCCGCGAAGCCGGTCGGCGAGGAACGCCGCCACGGTCACGCCGGCGAGATTGTCGTTGGCGAGCGACGGGTGGCAGACGTGGCACGAGAGCAGCACCTCGCCCGTCGTGCGCCCCGGCAACAGGTACTCGCCGTACGTCAGGTGCCCCGGCGCGAGCGTCGAGTCGATGCAGACCTCGTACTCGCCCTCGGGCAGTCGGTCGAGGTCACGCTGGCGCAGGCAGAACCCCCAGCGCTCCTGGTAGTACGACGTGCGGTACGGGATCCAGTCGGGACGGTCTGGCAGCGTGAACAGGTGCTCGCGCAGCTCCGCAAGCGTCGTGCGCGCGCGCACCGGCACGCTGTAGTTGAGCACGTGCAGGCTGGATTCGCGGAAGTCCACGACGCGTTCGCCCGCGGCGTTCTTCACCCAGGCGTCACGGATGTTCCATTCCTTCGGCACCGTCCAGTCGAACACGGACGTGCCGGTCGGGACCTCGTGCACCTCGAGCGGCACCCGTCGGCGGAGACGGGCGAGCGTCTCGCGGACCCCGTCGCCCGTGATGCTCCGGCAGATCGGGTAGAGGTCCTCGACCAGGGCGTGCATCTCGCGGCCCACGGCCGGCGCGTCGAGGTCGTGCCGCAGCGCCGCGAGCGTCACGCGCGCGCCCCCGGCCCGGCGAAGTCCGGGTAGCTGCGGTCGCGTTCGCTCATCGTGCGCTCGCCGGCGGGCCAGGGCAGGCCGAACGCGGGATCGTCCCAGCGGACGCCGCGCGCGTGCTCGGGCGAGTGGAACTCCGTCATCTGGTAGAAGACCTCGCTGTCGTCGGCCAGCGTCTGGAAGCCGTGCGCGCAGCCCTCGGGGATGTAGAGCGCCCGGTGGTTGGCGGCGCTCAACTCGACCGCCACGTGCTTCAGGTACGCCGGCGAATCGGATCGCAGGTCGAGCACGACGTCGTGGATCGCGCCCGCGGTGCAGCGGACGAGCTTCGCCTCCTCGTGCGGAGCCGCCTGCCAGTGCATGCCGCGCAGTGTCCCGCGGCGGCGGTTGAAGGACGTGCTGCACTGCACCAGCCGGGGATTCAGCCCGTGCGCCTCGAACTCCCGCGCGCACCAGGTGCGCGCGAAGAACCCCCGCTCGTCCTCCAGCCTCTCCAGCTCGATGACGAACGCTCCGGGGAGAGCGGTCGGCACGAAGATCACGGATACACCTTCAGCTCGGGG
Source organism: uncultured bacterium (assembly GCA_964589945.1). GTDB lineage: Bacteria > Eisenbacteria > RBG-16-71-46 > RBG-16-71-46 > RBG-16-71-46 > CAIXRL01. Next base: position 1,695 of record CAZPVG010000011.1, on the reverse strand, counting down.
ATGGGCACCACGAACTGGCCGCCCCAGGCGCGGATGCCCGCCATCTGTTCGATGATCTCGTCCTTCAGGTTCCACGGCAGGATGAACAGGTAGTCCGGCTTCGTCTCCTGGATGCGCTCGGGCGGGAAGATCGGGATTCGCGTGCCCGGAGTGAACCGGCCGTGCTTGTACGGATTGCGATCCACGGTGTAGTCGAGGAAGTCGGTCCGGATGCCGCAGTAGTTGAGCAGCGTGTTGCCCTTGCCGGGCGCGCCGTAGCCCACGACCGACTTGCCCTTCCGCCGGGCGTCGATCAGGAACTCGAGGATCCGCCGCTTGGTCTCGCGAACCTGTTCGGTGTACGACGCGTAGTGCGCCGGGTCGCGGAAGCCCGCAGCCTCCTCGCGCGCGCGGAGCGCGTGGACGCGCTCGCCCACCGGCTTCGTATCGTCCTCGGCATGCCGCGCCCAGATGCGCAGCGAGCCGCCGTGCGTGGGGATCTCCTCGACGTCGAACAGCGTCAGGCCGTGCGCCGCGAAGATCTGCTCGACCGTGATCAGCGAGAAGTACGAGAAGTGCTCGTGGTAGATGGTGTCGAACTGGTTCTCGTCCATCAGGCGCTGCAGGTGCGGAAACTCCATCGTCACGACGCCGCGCGGCCCGAGCAGGATCTTCATGCCCGCCACGAATCCGTTCAGGTCCGGCACCTGCGCGAGCACGTTGTTGCCGATCACGAGATCGGCGTGACCGCGCTTGGCCACGACGTCCGGCGCGGTCTCGCGGTCGAACAGGATGGTCAGCGTCTCGACGCCCCGCTCCTTCGCGGCCTCGGCGCAGTTCACGGCCGGGTCGATCCCGAGCGCCGGGATTCCCTTCTTCACGAAGTACTGCAGCAGGTAGCCGTCGTTGCTCGCCAGCTCGACGACCCGACTCTTCGCCCCGAGGCCCAGGCGATCGGTCACCATGTCCACGTAGCGGCTCGCGTGCGCGAGCCAGCTGTCGGAGAAGGACGAGAAGTAGGCGTACTCAGTGAAGATGTGGTCCGGGCGCACGTACTCGTCCACCTGCACGAGGAAGCACCTGTCGCAGACTTTCGCGTGCAGCGGGTAGAAGGCCTCGACCTTGTTCTCGTCCTCGGGCGCGACGAAGCTCTCGCAGAGCGGCGACATGCCCAGGTCCACCAGCGTGCGGGTCAGGGGGGTGCTGCAGAAGCGGCAGGCGCTCATGGGGTCCTCGGGATCCTCGGGGTGCCTACGCGACCTGCCGGTTGCGCCAGCGCAGGTTCGCGTCGATGCGGCCCTCCGCCATCAGCCGCTGCAGGTGGGCGATGCGCTTGTAGCGCGGTCCCTCGTACTCGTCCTTGCCGAGGCCGGTGGACTCGTACGCCTCGACCAGCTCCTGCGCGCCGCGGCGCGCGGTCCACTGCGGCTGGTAGCCGGGCAGCAGCTTCTCGATCCGCGCGAAGTCCACGCGGTAGTTGCGCGGGTCGGGGCTCGCGCCCTCGGCGAACTCGACCGACGAGCCGGGCACGGTCTCGTGCACGATCTCGGCGAGCTGGCGGATCTGGTAGTTCTCGGCCGTCGCGCCGACGTTCAGGGCGAGGTTGTGCGTGACCTCGCGCGGGGCGTCGAGCACGGCGAGGAACGCGCGGGTGATGTCCTCGATGTGCACGATCGGCCGCCACGGCGTGCCGTCGCTCTTGAGCAGCACCTTGCC
>CAZPVG010000010.1:21929-88890 GCA_964589945.1 uncultured bacterium | reverse complement strand
GGCGCCCCTGCAGGGCGCCGCGTTCACTGCCACCAACACTCTGCGCCGCACAATCAGATCATCTCGATCGTGCACTTGGTGATGCTCATCTTCTTGCTCGTCGCGCCACTGCGCGAGCCGTTGGCCTCGAGCTTCTTCAGCACGTCCATCCCCTGCGTCACCTCGCCGAAGATCGTGTGCTTGCCGTTCAGCCACGAGGTCGCCTTGAGGGTGATGAAGAACTGGCTGCCGTCGGTGCCGGGGCCGGCGTTCGCCTGGGCCAGCAGGCCCGGCCGGTCGAACGTCTCGGAGCCGCTGAACTCGCCGGCGAACTGGTAGCCCGGGCCGCCCGTGCCGTTGCCGGCCGGGTCACCGCCCTGCGCCATGAAGCCGGGGATCACGCGGTGGAACGTGAGCCCGTCGTAGAAGCCCATCCGCGCCAGGTAGAGGAAGTTCGTCACGTGCATGGGCGCGTTGTCCGTCAGCATCCGGATGAGGATCGAACCCTCGCTCGTGTCCATCTTGACGAAGTACTTCTTGCCCGGGGTGAACTTCACCTGCTTGGGCGCCTGCAGGTGCATCTTCCAGTTGGCCGCCTTCTTGTCGATCTTAGCGGCGGCGATCTGGGCGTCGATGGCCGCGATGGCCGGGTCGATCTGGGGCTTCTTCTCGACCGCCGACTTCTTCGCCTCGCCGGCCTTGCCCGGGGCGGTCTTGGCCGCATCCTGAGCGGAGGCGAGGGTGAAGCTCGAAGCCATCAGGGCGGCGGTGGCGAGGGCCACGAGGGATGCACGCTTCATCGTGAGGTCTTCCTCCCGGTTGGGTCTCGAGTGGCATGGGGGGCGTCCGACGGACAGGTGAGCATGGCCCGCCCGCGCCCCGCGCGGCAAGCGTCAACGGGTTTGGGAAACGTCAATATCGGGCCGGCCCCGGGGGCGGTCCCTATTCCGTGCGCACCAGCCGCGCCGTGCCCGTGCGGCCATCGGCGCGCCAGCGCAGCAGGTAGAGGCCCGGCTGAACGCTCCGGCCGGCCCCGTCGCGGCCGTCCCACGTGACCGCGTGCTCGCCGGCCGTGAGCGTCCGCGTGTCGCCCGCGACACGCCGCCCGGCGAGGTCGAAGACCTCCCAGCGCAGCGGCCCGCCGTGCGCGAGCGAGAACGAGAGCGTCGTCGCGTCGTGGAAGGGGTTGGGTCCCGCGGCGCGCAGCGCCGCCGCGGCCGGGGTCGCCGGGACGGGCGCGGAGCCCGTCACGACCGCGAGCCGCAGGCGGCGCGGCGTCGCCGACAGCACGAGCGGCACGTCCTCGCCCGCCGCGACCTCGCGCGACCAGCCGCTCGCGGGCTCCGAGAGCACGACGTGACGGCCCGCGGGCAGGTCCGCGAAGGCGAACGAGATCGTGGCCTGCGAGAGGCCCGCCGGAGCGCTCGCGTCGAAGTCCCACGTCATCTCCGCGGCGTCGGGCCGGAAGACGGCGCGGTAGGTGCCGTTGTCGGCGCCCCAGTCCGAGACGCGGGCGACCAGTGAGAGACCCTCGCCGGGTCCGTCGGGCGGCGCGTGGGTCGAGAGGCGGTTCCACCGGCCGGCCGCGACGGGCGCGGCCCCGAAGGCGAGGCGCGCCTCACGGTCCCCGGAGCGGGCGGTGACGTCCACCTGCCAGTCGGCGCCGGTGGCGAGCCGGGGCACCAGGCCCCCGGTCGCGACCGGGTTCCACTCGTACGGGAAGCGCAGCGAGATCGCCGACGCGCTCTGGCGCCACAGCCAGTAGACGCGGCCGGGCTGGAGCACCGAGACCGCGCCGTACGAGGCGGAGCCCGGGTTCCACTCGAGCACCTGCTGGTCGGTGGCGGAGTTCCCCGGGTCGGTGATCGGCACGTCCGGGCCGGGCGTGACCCGGAGCTGCGAGACCGCGACCGGGAAGCGGAACGGCGAGCCGAACTGCGTCCAGCCCTGGTTCGACACCGGGCCGCCGGCCATCGCGAGGTCGAACGGGGTTTCCGCCGAGGGCGTGACCGAGAACGAGAGCGTCGTGTCCTTGAGCCCGATGAACCAGTAGCCCGCGCCGGGGACGAGGTGCGTGAGCAGGCCGCCCGGCTCGATGTACGCGCTGTCGCCCGCCGACCAGTGGCCGAGGCGCCAGCGTGCCGGGTCGTACGGCATCAGGTTCGCGAACACGCTCGCCGGCGTGTCGTTCGAGAACGTCCCGGGCACCGAGAAGGCGCGGTAGCTCCCCGCCGGCGCCGCGAGCTGCACGTTCGCGGCCGTGTTCGTGAAGAACGCCTGCAGCGTGCTGTCGGCCGTGACGCCGTGGAACGTGTAGTTCGGCACCCAGTTGAAGGTCGTGCCCCCGACGACGAGGTGGTCCGCCTTCTGGCCGCTCGTGCCGGCGAACTTCACGCGCAGCGAGTCGCCTTCGCGCACCCACGAGCGGCCCCCGCCCTGCGAGAACGCGCCGCTGCCGCCGCCCACGGTGGCGTAGAGGCGGTAGTAGGTCCCCGTCACGCCGTTCGGCGCGACGCGCTGCGTGTAGAGGTCGTCGCCCGTCGTGCCCGCGTCGCGGCCGTCCACCCACGCGACGAGCAGGTCCGTGCCGCCCACGGAGGCCGGGGCGCTCTCGGCCGGCACGACGCCGGAGGTCATCGTGACCGGCGCCACCCAGTCGGCGGTCCCCGAGGAGGTGAGGTGGCGGGCCCGCGCGACCGAGCCCGAGGACCACGTCGCGTAGAGCCCCTCGCCCCCGTCGCCGACGACCGTGACGTTCGACGTCGCATCGAGCGTCTGGCCGGTCGCGAGCGTGACCGCCGAGCCCGCGGCGACGCCCGCCCCGCTGACCGGCAGCGCCTGGATCTGCGTCGTCGTCGCGAAGACGAGGAACGACGTGCCCGCCGCCTGCGTGACGATCGCCACGGGCGCGCCCGTCGTGGACTGCAGGTTGCTGCCGTTGGCGATCGAGAAACTGCCGTTGGGGAACAGCAGCGTGCCCTCGATCCGGCCCTGGTTCGAGTCCTGCCACGCCACCATGAGCGTGTCGCGGCCGGGCATGCGGCCCATCGCCGCCTGCACCGAGACGTTGGAGTTCGGCGAAATGCCCCCGGCGGTCCACTGCGCGGCGCCCGCGCCGTCGAGGCGCTGGAAGTAAGTCTGCGTGTTCGTCCCGAGGTTCTCCCACGAGGCCCACGCGCCGCCCGCCCCGTCGCCGAGCAGCCTCGGGGCGGCGTGGTCGGCGTTGTCCGACTCGAGCCGCACGCCGCCCGTGGTCCAGGCGAACGTCCCGCCGCCCTGGACGCGCTGCGCGTAGACGTCGTCGTACGTGCCGCGGCCGTCCACCCAGGCGACGATCGCGCCGCCCGAGCCGTCGGAGACGAGCGTCGGCGCGGACTGCGCCGAATCGGCCGACGTCGTGTCGGCGGCGAGGGCGTTCGTGCCCCACAGCGGCGACCCGAAGGAGTCGAGGCGCTGGACGTAGACCTTCGAGCCCGTGACGAGGTCGGCGGTCCAGGCGAGCAGCACGCCGTCCTGGCCGTCGGCGACGGCCACGAGCTCGCGCGCGTTCGTCATGCCGGAAGCGGCGAGCTCGCCGTTCGCGGCCCACCGCGGCGTGCCGGTCGAGTCCACGCGCTGGCAGTAGATTGCGGCCGGGGAGGTCCGCGGGTCGATCCACGCGGCGATGAAGCCTCGGTGGCCGTCGGTCACCGCGCGCAGCCCCGACTGGTCGCCGGTGGCGTTGCAGAACGGGATGCCGGCGGTAGTCCAGGCGGCCGCGGAGGCCGTGGAGGCGGCGAGCGCGAGGGCGAAGGACGCGACGAGGAACGAGCGGGGCCCGGGGCCCCGGGAACGGAAACGCGGATCCTTCGGCATGCGATCCCTCGCTGACGAGATGGGCCGGGCCAGTCCGGCGCCGGGGGGACTCGCGCGGGAGCGACCGGCGGGGCCGGGCACGTCGCGCGATGGGCCATCCTCAAGTTCGGCGCGGTCTGCTAACGTGTGCCGGCCGTTCGCGGTGCCCGCGGGAGGCGCGCGTGAGGGACCGGCGGGCCAGCCGACCGCCCGCAATGCCCCGACAAGGTGCCCGCCGCGGCGCCGGGGCGCAAGCAGGAACTCACCTGCGACCCGGGCGCCCCCCAGCGGGGCCGGGCCGCCGTGGAAACTGGAACCGAACCCGATCGGAGCCCGAGCCATGAGCACGATGCCCTGGCGCATCCTGGTGGTCACCGACCTCGGCGTGGACAGCGGCGAGCCCGCGGCCCTGACGCCCGATTCGCTCGCGGCCTGGTTCGCGGGCCTGCCCGCGGGCGTGGCACTCCCCGGCGGCGGCCGCCACGTCGTCCCGACGCTGGAGGCACTCTCGCCGGGGGCCCTGCGCGCCGCGGGCGTCGCCCCGGCGGACCTCGACCGCATCCTCCACGACCCGGGCACGCAGCGGCTCGAGGCGGCCTGGCGCGGGCTCGCGCTGCTGCTCTCGCACGCCGGCGGGCCGGTCTCGGTCGAGGCGCTCTCGGTGCCGCGCGCCTCGCTGGTCGAGCGTTTCCGCGAGGCCGTGCACGGCCCCGAGCTGGAAGCGGCCGAGCCCGTGACGCTCGTCGTCCTCGACTACGACTTTACGCACAAGGCATCCGACCTCGCCGCGCTGACGGCGCTGGCGGGCATGGCGGCCGAGATCCAGGCCCCGGTCGTCGCCAACGCCGGGGCGGGCTTCTTCGACCTGCGCTACCTCGTGCAGGCCGGCGCGGTGAAGGACATCTCGCAGCGTCTCCAGAGTCCCGCCCATTCGGGCTGGCAGGCGCTCCAGAAGAACGAGGACTCCCGCTGGCTGTGCCTGACGCTCAACCGCTTCCTGCTGCGCGAGCCGTGGAGGCTCGACGACTGGGCCGAAGGCTGCTCCGACTCGAACCCCGACAGCTACCTGTGGGGCCGGGGCGTGTGGCTCGTGGCCGCCGCGCTCGCGCGCAGCGCGCGCACGCACGGCCACGCGCTGGACCTCTCGGGCACCGGCGGGCGCTTCGACGGGCTGCCGACGCGGCCGTTCCCGGTCGCCGCGAACGAGTCGAAGGCGCTCGCGACCGAGACGCCGCTGGCCGAGATGCCCGCGCTCGAGCTGACCCACGCGGCGTTCACGACCCTCACCGGCGGCATCGGCATGCCCTCGGTGATGATGTCGCTCGTCGTCACCGCGCACCGCTACCAGGCGGGCCGGCTCACGGTCGAGGGCACGCTCTCCTACCAGCTCACCGCGGCGCGCGTCGCGCTCGCCTGCGGCTCGGTCGCGGGCGGCGTGAACGGCTCCGCCGCGGCGGAAGCGGTCACCGCGCAGGTCGCGGCGGCGATGCGCGAGGCCCTCGGCGGGCTGCTGGGCGACTCGGCCGACGCGCTCGACGTGCAGGTGCTCGAGGCGGAGGGCACGGCGCCGCGGCGCGTGGCGGTCACGGTCAAGCCGCCGGTGATGCTCGAGGGCAAGCCCCCCGTCTTCGCGCTCGAGTTCCCGATCGGCTGACGCGGGACGTCAGTGCCGCCAGGGGTACGGCTTCGTGTCGGAGTGCGTCGCGCTGTTCAGCGCACGCAGTGACACGAGCAGGCCGTACGGCGTCATGATCGGCGGGGGTGGCACCGTCAGCCGGCACGCGCGCGCCACTTGGGCGCTGAAGCTCACGCAGTCCTGCACCCCGACCGTGTAGAAGGCGTGGCCCCACGAGGCGTCCGCGGTCCGCAGCGCGCTCTCGAGCAGCCGGTCCTCCACCACGAACCGGGCGTAGTGGTTGATGAACGCCTCGCGGTTCGACGTGTCCACCTCGCCCAGTCCCGCCGGCGCCCGGTGGTGCCGCGGGTGGAAGCCACGCCACGCCTGCCGGCCCCACGTGCCGATCTCGAACAGGCAGGCGGAGTGGAACATGCCGATCTCGGTGATCACGGTGAGGTGGCCCATGTCGTTCTCCCCGGCGCGCCGCCGGCCTCAGATCCGCAGCAGCCCGCGCAGCGTGCCGCTCCACGCGCCCCGGAACCGCGCACGCAACAGCCCGTCGCGCCGGGCGCCGTTGTCGAGCCCGTCGAGCACCGCCGGCTTCGCCGCGTCGGCCTCGCGGCCGCGGCACCAGTGCCGGCCCTTCGCGAACTCCTCCTTCCGCCCCTCCCAGAGCCGCTTCGCGACGGCGGGATCGGGGACGAACGCCTCGTCGGCGAACTCCTCCGCATCCGGCCCGGCGCCCTCCGGGGGCGGCAGCGGCAGGCGCTTCGCCGGGCCGGTCTCGAACCCGGTCGCGCGCAGGAACGCCTCCCCCGCGGCGGCGGCGTCCGCGGCGTCCTTCGCGGAGATCCCGGCGAGGCAGGCCTCGATCGCGGCCGCGTCGCCGTAGCAGGCCAGCAGGCCGAAGCGCGCCGGCCCCAGCTCCGCGTTCTCCCCGAGCGCGAGGACAGCCTTCGCGTCGGTCCGCTCGGCGATCGCGCAGAAGAGCCCGAGCAGCGGGACGTCCGCCGCGGTCGCCCCGCGGGCGCGCTCGCGCCCGAGCGCCAGCGTCCACGGTGCGCGCTGCCAGATCCCGGCCTCGAAGGCCGCCTGGCGCACCGCCCCGTCCGCGTCCTCGCGCGCCGGCGCCTCGAGCCGGTCGCCGGCCGTGGCGGTCCACTGCGCGATCCGGCAGGCCGCGAGGCGCACCGCGGCGTCGGGCGAGCCGAGCCACGCGGGCACGGCGCGTGCCGCCCCGGCGTCGCCGTGCGCGGCGAGCACCTCGGCCGCGGCGGACGAGACCACGGGGTCGGGAGCGGCGACGAGCGTCCGCACGCGGTCGAGCAGCCCGGCGGCGGGCCCGCGCACCAGCGCCTCGCGGGCGCCCTCGCGGGCAGCGGGCGGCCCGGATTCGAGCGCGGCGAGCACGACGTCCTCGGCCGCGTCGCCGCCGATCCGCAGCAGCCCCCAGGCCGCGGCCGCGGCCATGGACGGCTCGTCCGAGCCGAGCGCCTCCTCGAGCAGCGGCAGGGCCGGCCGCGCGGCGACCTCGAGGCCGACGGCGTTCGCCTCGAGCCTCCGGTCGAGCAGCGCGAGGTCGCCCGCGAAGTGCGCGTACGAGCGTACGACGACCGCCCGCTGGTCCCAGAGGTACTCGAGCTCGGCCAGGTGCTCGGCCGGCAGGTCCTCCACCAGCAGGCGGGGCTCGCGTGTCGTGGCCGGGGTCGTCACGTCCGGACTCTCCTAGTTGATGTGCACCGTGCCGCCGCGGATCTTCTGCGTCCGCTTCGCACGGGTGACGATGTCGCGGCCCTTCACGAGCACGCGCCCTTCGGCGTCCATCGTCAGCGCGCTCTCGCCGCACCGGAGCTCGACGCGGTCGCTCGCCTCGAGACGCAGCTCCGCCGGCGCGGGCTCGGGACGCGGCGACTCGTAGGGGGCCACGACGCCGAGCACGACGCCGCGGGTCTCGCCCGGGCCCGGCAGCAGCACGAGCACGCGCGCGCCGATCGAGAGCGTGAGCGACGGACGGTCGGCGGTGCGCAGCACGTCGCAGGCCAGCCGCACGGGCGGGCGGGCGGGCACGACGACACCGGCGGCGCCGCCCTCGGCGAGCTCGATCACGGTGCCGAGCCGCGCGCGGTCCCCCGTGGCGGCGGTGACGGGATCGGTCTTCATGCGGTCCTCCTTGCGAGGGTGGTCAGGAACGGGCGACGACGCGCACTTCGACGGTGCGCGAACGCAGCGCCGCGAGGTGGGCGGAAACGAAGTAGCGACCCGGCATCGGGACGAACGCCCCGTGGCCGAACGCGTCGGCCTGGAACCAGCCGCGGCGCAGGTCCGGCGGGACGTCCTGCGTCTCGGGGCCGACGGCCGAGCGGGCGGGGCGCATCGCGAAGCTGCGGGCGGACTCCTCCTCGATCACGAGCAGTGTCAGCGCGGCGAAGGGATCCTCGCGGGGCAGGTCCGCGGCGTCCTTCGCCGGGATCTGGAAGATGCCCGTGACCGGCAGCGTGGCGGGCGACTCGAGCGGCACCACGGCGGGCACCTTCAGCTCGATGCCGGCCACCCCGTCGGTGATCGCCGGCGAGTCCGGAACGGGCTCGAACCAGGGCAGCGTGCCGCTCATTTCACCACCTCGAACTCGACTTCGTTCGACTGCACGTCGTGCAGCAGGACGTGGAGGCGCCAGCGGCCGGGCTTCGCGGGCACCTTCCAGACTCGGCCGAGGTTGAAGTTGAAGTAGCCGCGGACGTTCACGTCCGAGGGCTCGAGCATCGGCGGCTCCGCGCCTGTCGTGCCGGCCGGGGCGGACTCGTCGGGCCCGGGCTTCATGTCCTCGGGGCCCGCGGGGTCCTCGTGCATCCGGAAATTGCCGGTCGCCACGTCGTTCGTCCCGACGTTGCGGGCGAGGAAGACGAGGCTGTCCTCGACCTGGGGAAGGCCCGCCATCGTCGCACCGTCGAACGACCACACGCCGCAGAGCGGCAGCCGGGCGAGCCCGCCCGCGGGCACGCGCGCCGGCATGGCGATGCGGATGCCCGTGAAGTCGTCATCCACCTTCGGCGAGCAGGGCGAGGGCTCGAACGTGTCGAGCTTCACCTGGTCGAACGCTTCGTCGCTCATCGCTTCCCCCGTTGGTGCGCCGGGTGGCGCGGGTGTTCCGGCCGCCGGTCCTGCGTCGCCCCGCGGCGTGCAGGCCGCGAGGCCGGCGGCGAGCAGCGCGGCCGCCAGCGCCGCACGGCCTAGGGCCACGGCATGCCGTCCCGGTCGAGGTTCCGCCGCTTCACGATCGGAGCGCAGGAGCTGCAGAACTGCAGCGAGCGCCCGTCGTGGCCGTAGTGGAACATGACGCACGTGCCGTCCCGGTAGTTCGGATCCGACCCGCCGGCGCCCGTCTTGCAGTGCCCGCCTCCGTTCATGTACTGGGTCGGGTTCTTCTTGAGCCCGGACTTGATCGGGTTGCCGTTGAATTCGTTGTACTCCTGGATCTTCGCCGGAACCATGCCGAGGCCGTGGCCCATCTCGTGGATCACGGTGCCCTGCCGCGGCGAGAGGGGACGCGACTGGCTTCCCCGCGTCCGGTTCGCGATCACGATGCGCCCGATGTCGCTCCTCGCGTAGCCGTTGAGCACCTTCACGAACCAGATCCGGAACTTGTACGCCAGGTCCCCGCGGTCCTTCGCCTCTCCCAGTGCGGTCCCGATGGGCGTGCCGCTCGGGATGGTCACCGTGATCTCGCGGTCCCCCGTGCGCTTCATGTGCGGCGTGAAGTCGTAGCTCGCGATTCCGACGCCCCCAACCTCCCCGGTGCCGGGATGGTCGCTGATCCACAGCACCCAGCTCGACTGGACGTCCTTCGACCACTTGCTCGCGTCCAGCCGGAACGAGAGCTTCTTCGTCTTCACGGTGAACTCGCGGAAGAACTTGATCCAGATGCGGTCCACGAGCACCACGCGCCCCTCGAGGTGGTGTTCGGTCACGGGCTGCACCAGCGCCGCGGCTTCGTCGTACTCGGTGATGACCTCCGTGTACTTCACCTTCGCCGAGCCGCCCGCGGGCGCGATCTCCTCCGGCCAGATGCCGTGCTTGCGGTACTCGTCGTGCAGCGGGCCGAACGGGAGCTTGAACTTCGGGTCCATGTAGCGCACGGAGAAGTAGACGCGGCGCCAGACCTCGTAGTCTTCGTTCGTCCGCTTGTCGGAGCCGTCCTTCTTGAGTCCCACCGACACCTTGAACTTGTCGAGTCCGCAGGCCGACATGCGGAACTCGTCGTGCTCGCAGACGCCCTGCTTGTTCGTGTTCATCGAGAACTTCATCATGCCCGCTTCGCCGAAGCCGCCGCGGTCCTTCGCGGGCACGTACTTGAGCGGCGTGTTGCCGCCGTCCGGCTCGATGAACCAGTAGAGCCGCCGCACGGCCTTCTTGTTGATCTCGGCCTTCGAGTGGATCGCGCGGTCTTCGCTCTTGAGGTTGATGATGTATTTCTTCATCACTTCACCTTCTGCTGGTCGCCTTCGGGCTGCTCGAACTTCGACAGGGCCGAGTCGGAGTCCTCTTCCTGCTCCGGGACCATGACCACGACCGCCGGCGGCTGCATGAGCGGGAACGGCGGCGTGTTCTTGTCGTTGAGCAGCATGATGTCGAGCAGCCGGGGCACGTTCTTGCCTTCGATCTTCACGTCGAACGAATACATCTGGAACTCGGCCTTGCCCTTGATCTTGCTCGACATGATCCCGCCGACGCTCCCGGCCTCGTCACCGGTGCTCATCTTGAAGTTGGAGTCCTTGAGCATGATCGGGTTGCCGTCGATCTTCACCTTCGTGCTGCCCTGGGCCGTGTCGGACGACATCGCGATGTTCGGGTAGGGGATCGGGATCGGCCCCGCGGGCGGCGCGGGCGTCTTGCAGACGTCCGGGAAGCCCGTGCAGATCCCGTTGCTGGTCGCGTGCACCACGGTGCGCATGTTGACGCTCACGGTCGCCGGCATCGCTCAGTCCTTTCCATCGCGCCCGCGCAGGAGCAGGCCCGCGCGCGACGGCCCGTCGGACGAGGCGACGAGCAGCGCCTCGCGCGCGGGGGCCGCGTCGCGTCGGAGGGTCTCGACGGCCATCGCCGCCAGCAGGGGCACCGACGCGGGGCCGGTGTCGCCGAAGTTCTCGGCCGGGTGCCACAGCTCGAAGGCCGGGTCGAACATCTCGTGGAGGCGGGTCCGCGCGAGCGCCCACTCCTTCGCCCGGTGCCGCTCGCCGTTCTGGTCGGAGAGCACCCAGGCGGCGGGCGCCATGGGGGCGCCGTCACGGCCCGCCCGCCTCGAGGTCTGGCGGATCGCGTCCGAGAGGCCGGCGGCCGCGCACGGCGTGTCGGACCCCAGCGGGTGAGGCTCGTCCGCCAGCCCGTAGCCGGCCACGGTCGCGAGCGGCTTCACTCCCCGACCCGCCGCGTGTGCGGCGGTCTCCAGCACGACGAACGCCGCGGCCTCGCCCGGCAGGTAGCCGTCCGCGCTGCGCTCGCTGCGGAGCCGGAACGCGAGGTCGAGCTCGGCGATCGCGTCGGAGTCGAGGAACGTGTCGGCACCGCCGACGACGCAGCAGGCGCGGTCGCCCGTGCGCAGCGCCCGCACGGCGTCCACGATCCCGACCGCCCCGGCCGCGTGCCCCTCGAACCGCGCGGCGGCGCCGCGGGGCTTCGGCAGCGCGCCGTCGGCGTAGATGGCGTCGAGCACGTAGCGGCCCATCTCGGCCGGCTTCGCGTCGCCGAAGGGCGCGCGCAGGGCGAGCGAGACGTGCGTCCCCGACCAGTCGCGGCGGGACAGCCCGGCGCTCTCGAGCGCCTCGTCGAGCGCGGGCAGCGCCAGCTCGGCGAGCCGGTCCCACGGGTGGTCGCTCGCCCAGTGCAGCGGGGCCTGGGCGCCGCGCAGCGCCGAGGGCAGGTCGAACTCCTCGTCCGGCCCGAGCAGCTGGAAGTCCTCGCGCTCCTCGATGCGCGCGAGCCCGGCGCGCATCGCCGCCCAGCTCTGCGCCCGCTGGCCGAGCGAGGTCAGCACGCCGGCGCCGGTCAGGACGATGCCGCCCGCGTCAGCCAAGGGGGCCTCCCGCGGCCGCCGGCTCGGCCTCGGCGGTCTCGGCCGGCGCCGGGAAACGCTCGCTGCGCACGCGGACGTGCTGGAGGCGCGTGAGCGGATCCGGGGCGCGCACGCTCGCGCGCCAGGTGAGCTGGACGAGTCCCGAGCCGGCGTCGATCACGACGGTGTCGAGCACCGCCGGGTGCGTCTCGACGACGTCCCCCGGGGTGAGCAGGTCCACGGAGATCGTGTCCCGGGGAAGCTCGAACGCGCGCGCGCCGTCCTCGAAGAGCCCCTCGAGCTGGACGGGCTCGCCGCCCGCGAAGGGGCGCGGTGCCTGCAGCGGGGCGGGGGCGGTGTTGAAGAAGCGCGGATCGAAATCGGCGGGCAGGAGCGGCTGGCGGTCGCGCTCCCACGCGGCGTCGTACGTACCGGCGAACGCCGCGCGCGCGTCCCAGTTGGGCGAGACGAACGCGAAGCACGCGGGCGCGGGCCGGTCCGCCAGCTTGCGCAGCGCGTCGTCCGGCCACTCGAGGTTCGGCATCGGGGCGTCGGCGGCGTCCTTGTTCGAGAGCCGGAAGCCGCGCCCCACGGGGTTCGGGCCGTAGCGCCCGCCGCCGTCGCCGTCCTCCGCCTCGTACGTGCCGCCATAGGCGCGCTCCCAGACGAGCGGCATTTCGGTGAAGCGCGCCGGCTTGCCGGGCGACACGCCGAGCACACCCTTCTTCCAGGTCCGGTCACCGGTCACGTGGAGCCGCGCCGAGACCGGCCCCACGCGCACCGCCACCTCCATCGAGGTGACCGCGCGACCGCCCGGCGGGCGGGCGCTTCCGAGCACGATCACGTCCGCGCGCGGCTTCGAGAGCGCGAAGTCCGACGCGGCCGCCAGGCTCGACGTGCCGGGCTCGTCCCGGTACTCGTCCGCGCGCACGAGAGGGGTCGGCAGCTCCGCCAGCTCGAGCTTCCGCGACCGGCCGAGCACGAACGTCGCCTTCGCGACGGCCACGACGACGTCCCGGCCGTCGGGGTCGGCGAGGACGACCGCGGTCGCGGCGTGGCGCGTGGCGTTGGTGGTCGCGAACATGGGTGCGTTGCGCTCCGGTGCCGTCAGTTCCCGGCGATCTGCGAGCCCTTGAGCTTGATGTTGCCGTCGGCCTTCACGTCGATCTTCGAACCCTTGATCTCGATTCCGCTCGGCTTGAGCACGATCTTGGAGCCGCCGCACTTGATCGTGACTTCGTCGCCGCCCTCGATCGTGACCTTGGCGCCCGCCTTCAGCTTGAGGTCGGCCGCCACGTCGTGGGTGCCCTTGCCACCCACCTTTACGTCGTAGTTGCCGGAGACGTCGTCGCCGGAGTTCCCGCTCACGGTCATGTTCTGGTTGCCGCTCACCGTGAACTTCTGGTTTCCCTCGACGGTGGCCTCGTGGTTTCCGCCGACGGTCAGCGTGTCGTCGCTCCCGATCGAGACCGTGCGCTTCGCCGCGACGTCCTCGGTGTCGGTTCCCCCCACTTTCAGCTTGCGGGCACCGTCGATCGTGACCGACTCGGAGCCCTTCACGGATTCGGTGCGGCCGCCCCCGACCGTGACGGTCTGGTTGGCGCCGATCGAGACGCTCTCGTTCGCGCCGACTTTGCGCGTGCGGTCGTTCTTGACGTCCAGCGTCGCATCGTGACCGATCGTTTCGGACTCGTCGTTGCCGACCGTATGGCTGCGGTTGTTTCCGACGGCGATGTTCCAGTCCTTCTGCGCGTGGAGGAAGACCTCCTCGCTGCCCGAGGCGTCCTCGAAGCGCAGTTCGTTGAAGCCGTTGCCTCCCGGCGAGGAGAGCGTCTTGAACGTGGACTTCGTCTTGTCCCCCGGCAGGGCGTACGGGGACTGGTTTCCGCCGTTGTAGACCCGCCCCGTCACGATGGGCTGGTCCGGGTCGCCCTCGAGGAACTCGACGATGACCTCCTCGCCGACGCGCGGGATCGCGAGGTCGCTGCCGCGGTGGCTCTGGCTCACGCGCACCCAGCAGGAGCTCTTGTCGTCGGCCTTCCCGTAGTGGTCCCAGTGGAAGTGCACCTTCACGCGGCCGTGCGCGTCGCAGTGGATCTCCTCGCCCGAGGGCCCCGTGACCACGGCGGTCTGCGGCCCGTCCACGAGCGCGCGCTCGGTGAGCTGCAGCGGCCGGAACGGCACGTCGGCCGGGATCGCCTCGAACTGGTTCACGTACGCCTGCTGCCCGCCGCCGGTCGCCGCGTCGGGGCCCGCGGCCTGCGGCTGCTCGCCGAGGTGGGACACCCGCGTGAGCACGTAGTCGCCGTTGAAGTCGTCGCGCGGGTGATCGCTGATCGCGAACTTGTAGCCGACGGTCAGGTGACGCGAGGTCGAGTGCCCCGTGATCGTCCGCCGGCGCGCCGCGTAGGACTCCTGCCGGACTTCCGCGAGGGACTTCCCGGTGCTCTCGTCCACGTAGCGGCCGTCGTAGTCGAAATCGACGTGGTCGTCCTCGCTCTTTCCGGCGGACTCGGCCTCGAGCTTCAGCTTGTTCTTCTGGAAGTTGTACGACAGCATCGCGACCTTGCCGGTGCGCAGGCTGCGGATGTACCGGAGGTGGTTCACCTCGGGCCGGTCGCTCTCCATCCCCGCGTCCTCGCCCCGGTAGGGCAGCACCGCGTCGTCCCCGCCGATGTCCTGGTGCTCGCCGGGGTCGTCGGCCATGACCAGCTTGTGCCCGTCCTCGGTGTGCTCGAAGAAGAAGTAGATGCCGACCTCCTCGAGCAGGCGCCGCGCGAAGGCCAGGTCCGTCTCCCGGTACTGCACGACGTACTCGCGCGACGAGTAGGACTTCTTGAGCTGGAACGCGAAGTCGCTGCCGGAGGAGAGCCCGCCCGACTCGAGCACGTCCTTCACGACGTCGGGGATGTTCAAGTCCTGCCAGATGCAGCAGTCGTTCTTCAGCCCGAGGGTCCAGAGGGCCGGCACGATCGTCACCGAGTAGTTCGTGTACGTGCGCCCGATCGCCCCTTCCTCGATCCGCGAGACGATTCCGCTGATCCAGCGTGGACCGTCGTTCGCGGCCATCTCGAGCGTCACCGGCTTGCCGACGACGCTGTCGAAGTCGAGGGCGGTGTCGTCGCTGACGAAGTCCACCTGGAACTCGTAGAGCTCCGAGAGGGCCTCGTGGCCGCGGAAGCGCACGACGTGCATCTCCGCCGACACGCCTTCGATGGTGAGCGTGAAGAACTGAACCTCCGGCATCGGGGACCTCCTACTTCGCCGATTCGACGAACTCCAGGGCGAACGATTCGTCCTCGGCGACCGTCATGCGCACGGCGCCCGGAAGCGGACCCTGTGCCATTCGTTCGAGCAGCGCCGTCGAGAGCATGGGCAGCAGCGTCTGCGTGATGATGTGGTCGATGTTGCGTGCGCCGGTCTCGACCTCGGTGCACCGCCGCGTGATGACCTCGATCATCTTCGGATCCAGCTCGAGGGACATGCGGTGGCTGTCCTTCAATCGCGCCTCGATCTTGCGGAGCTTGAGCTTCACGATCTCGCTCAGGAACTCCGGCGCGAGCGTCAGGAACGGCACGATCTCCATCCGGGCGAGCAGCGCCGGCTTGAACCACTGCGACAGCGTCGGCCGGATCGCCGCGACGAGCTCCTCCCGTGTGGGCCGCACCGGCGAGCTGCAGAGCTGCGTGATGGTGTCGGTGGCGAGGTTGCTGGTCAGGAACACGATGGTGTTCTTGAAGTCGATGACGCGGCCCTCGCCGTCGGCGAGCACGCCCTTGTCGAACACCTGGTAGAACAGGTTGAGCACTTCGGGGTCGGCCTTCTCGACCTCGTCGAGGAGCACCACCGAATACGGACGCTGGCGAACGGCCTCGGTGAGCACGCCCCCTTCGCCGTAGCCCACGTACCCCGGCCCGGTTCCGATGAGGCGCGAGGTGCTGTGCTTCTCCTGGAACTCCGACATGGCGATGGAGGTCAGGAAGCGCTCACCCCCGAACATGATGTCCGCGACCGTCGTCGCCAGCTCGGTCTTGCCGACGCCGCTGGGCCCCACGAACAGGAACACGCCGATGGGCGTGCCGGGGTTCTTGAGCCCCGCGCGTGACGCGCGCAGCCCGCGGTCGACGGCGTCGATCGCGTGGTCCTGGCCCTTGAGGCGCGCGGCGACGCGCTCCTTGAAGCTGAGGATCGCCGTGGCCTCGTCCTGGGCCATCTTGCCGACCGGGATCCCGGTCCAGCTCTCGACGACGCCCGCGACGAGCCGGGCGTCCACGTCGAGCGGCACGAGCGGCGTGTCGCCCTGGGCGGCCGTCAGCTCCGCGAGCGCGGCGTCGAGGTCGGCCTGCGGCGGCGCCTCGCCCTTGCCGGAAGCAGCCGCCTCGATCCTCCCGCGCAGGTCGAGCACCTTGTGCACGGCCGCCTGCTCGCGCTCGAAGAGCTTCATGAGCGCGTCGCGCTCCTCGCCGAGCTTCACGAGCTGGGCCTCGAGCTCCACGACGCGGTCGCCGCTCGCCGTCGCGCGCATGCGCGCGTCGCCGAGCAGGGCGTCGCGCTCGCGCGTGACCGCCTGCATCGTGCGCTCGAGCTGGTCCACGGATTCGGGCCGCGTCGCGCGGCCGATCTTGACGCGCGCCGCCGCGGTGTCGAGCAGGTCCACCGCCTTGTCCGGCAGCTGCCGGCCGGCGATGTACCGGCTCGAGAGCTTCGCGGCCGCGACGATGCCCTCGTCGAGGATGCGGATGCCGTGCGCCGCCTCGTACTTGTCCTTGAGGCCGCGCATCATGACGACCGCGTCGTCCTCGCTCGGCTCGTCGAGCTTGACGAGCTGGAAGCGCCGCTCGAGCGCCGCGTCCTTCTCGAAGTACTTCTTGTACTCCGACCACGTCGTCGCCGCGACCGTGCGCAACTCGCCGCGCGCGAGCGCCGGCTTGAGGAGGTTCGCCGCGTCGCTGGTGCCCGCGGCGCCGCCAGCGCCGATCAGCGTGTGGGCCTCGTCGATGAACGTGATGATCGGCGTCGGCGAGCCCTTGACCTCCGCGATGACGTTCTTCAGCCGGTTCTCGAACTCGCCCTTCACGCTCGCGCCGGCCTGGAGCAGGCCGAGGTCGAGCGAGAGCAGGCGCACATTCTTCAGCACGTCGGGAACGTCGCCCTGCGCGATGCGCAGCGCGAGCCCCTCGACGACGGCCGTCTTGCCGACGCCGGGCTCGCCGACCACGATCGGGTTGTTCTTCCGGCGCCGCGCGAGAATGTCGATCATCTGCCGGATCTCGCGGTCGCGCCCGAACACCGGGTCGATCTCGCCCTTCTTCGCCTTCTCGGTGAAGTCGGTCATGAAGCGCGCGATCGCCGATTCGCCGCCCGCCCCGCCGGGGGCCAGCGCCGCGCCGGCCGCCGGGCCGCCGCCCACGACCGCGGAGACCGCCTCGGCGATCTCGCCGTTCTCGCGGGAGGTCTTGCAGATCTCGTCCATGTCGCGCTTGAGCTCGTCGAAGCGCACGTTGTCGAACAACGACGAGAAGTCCTCGCCGCTGTAGCGGCCCGCCGACCCGATGAACGTCGAGAACACGACGCCGGAACGGATGAGCGGGTGCCCCATCGTGATGGAGGCGTTCACCCACGAGTCCTTCATGAGCAGCGTGAGCAGGGGCGAGAACGCCGGCCGGCCCGTGTTGCCCGCCTTCATGCGGTCGAGGGCGCGCTGGAGCGTCTTCTGGAAGATCGCCTGCGAGATCTCGAAGTGCCGCAGGATGGGCAGCAGGTCGCTGCCCGGGTCGTCGAGCAGCTGCAGCATCCAGTGCTCGGCGGTCAGCTCGTAGTGCCCCGCCGACATGCAGCGGCCGAGCGCGGCCTCCAGCGTGCGGCGGCAGGTCGGGCCCAGCTTGCGCGGCAATTGCTTCAGGTCGACTTCCATCGTTCCTCTCTCCGGGGCCGTCAGGCGGCCTGGTGGTCGGATTCCATCGGCGCCCCCGCGGCGGGCGGCACCTTCAGCCGGGCGCGGCCCTCGCGTCCGTCGGTCGGGGCGATCCAGCTCGTCTGCCCGAGCCGCATGCCCTCGTCGGGCGCGAGGCGCAGGGCGGGGCGCTGCGTGGGGCGCAGGCTCAGCTCGACGTCGAAGTCGAGCGGCTCCTGCACGTACAGCCGCGTCAGCCGGGCGAGCGACTGGAAGTCGGGCTCGCCCGGGAGGAAGCGGCGGAACTCGGGATAGTCGAGGGGGCCGAGCGCGACGCGGAACGCCGAGCTCGAGTCGACGCGGCTCGTACCCATGCACGTGTCACGGCCGAGGCCGGTCAGCGTGTCGCCGCGCCCCGGCGCGGTGCGCCGCGGGGCCTTGAGGTAGAGCCGCTGGTCGTCGGGAATCGGCAGGCGCCGGGCGAGGCAGGGGATCACGCGCACGCCGACCCCGGGAAACGAGGCGCGCAGCATGTCCTCGAGGCCGGACGCGCTGCGATGCCCGCTCGCGAGCACGCCGAGCGCGCGCAGGACCTGGTGCAGCCGGGTGCCCGCGGCCTCGCGCACCTCCTCGTCGTCGAGCCCCGCGAGGGCGAGGACGCGCCGCGTGATCTCGTCGCGGCCGTTGCGCTCGAACCGCTGCGGGTGCCGGTACTTCTCGCGCGCGCGGAAGAGCAGGGACACCATGCGGTGGTTGAACAGGTCGAGGAAGTCGCGCACCCGCCGCCCCTCGGGCTCCATGGCGTCCCAGAGGACCTCCTGCGCGTAGGTGAGCGGCATCGGCGAGGCCTGCCCGTGCAGGCCCATGAAGTTCACGGTGAGCTTCGCCCGCTCCTCCCCCTCGCGACCCTCCCACTCGAGCGACTCCACCTCCGACGCCGGGAAGCCGAGCGACGGGTTCGTGACGAACCGCACGCGCTCGTCCTCCGGCGGGCCGGGCTGGCCCGGCCGGACGCGGGGACGCAGGCGCTCGAGCAGGTGCCGGACGAGGGGGTGGAAGTCCCACTCGTGGGCCGGGTGCCGGAGCTCGGGGCTCACACGCGCTCCTCGCCCAGCCGCGGAGGCCAGGCCAGCGGCAGCCGGCTCTCGTCGTGGCGCACCTCGAGCTGGGTGAACGTGTTGATGGTGGCGTGCGCGGCGAGGAACTCGTCCAGCACGCTGCCGAACAGGTGCAGGGCGCCGAGGCCCTCGAACGGCTGCGGGTCCACCCAGACGGTCGCGCGCGAACCGCGGATCATCCCGCCGCCGTGGATGCGCTCGACCGGGCGGGACTCCACCGAGCGGATCGCGCGGATGCGCCGCTGGATCTCGCGCGCCGCCCGCTCGTCCTGGCCGCCCAGCGCGAAGCCCTTTTCGCCGCCGCCCGAACCGGCGTTGAGCGAGGCCATCAGCTCGAGCGTCAGGCGCAGCGTGTCGGCCGAGGCGAACCGCAGCCGGTTCACGGCGAGCAGCGAGAGCAGCCGCCACAGCAGCCCGACGCGCTGGGGCACCTCGATCTGCGGGGTCGGCTTGGTGATGTTCTCGAACGTGGCCCCGGTCGGGCTCGTGTCGGTCATGCCGCGCAGCACACCGGCCTCGAGTGCCGCCACGGCGCGGCCGTTCGTACAGGTGATCTCGAACGAGGCCGTGCCCTCCCCGATCGGGTGCGGGCTGCCGCCCGCCTCGACGACCGTGGCCCAGGTCAGGAAGCTCTCGCCGTCGGGCGCGACCTGGCGCCGCACGGTGTAGTAGGCCGGCGACTCGCGGAAGACGTCGGGCGAGAACGAATAGAACCAGGGGATCTCGCGGTCCACGCGGTCGGTTCCACGCACCGACATGGAGTCCACGGACCAGATGTCGAGCCGCGAGCGGTCGGTGCCCTGGGGCCGCAGCGGGTAGCGCGCGCGCGTCGCCTCGAGCGTGACCGGCTCGCTCTCGTGCGGGAACAGGTTGACGACCGGTGCGCAGTGCAGGCGCACGTCGTCCTTCGCGACGCGCATGCCGGCCTCGGCCTCGGCGTCGAAGACCACGCGGACGGTGAAGCGCGATTTCACCTGCTCGCCACGCAGCGCCTCGAGGCCGCAGACGTCCACGAACCCGAACTTCTGCGGGAACACGAAGTACTCCTGCAGCAGCCGGAACCCCAGCGGCACGCCGTCGCGGTGCGGCAGCACGCCGTGCGCGCGCGAGAACCCGACGGGCTCGATGCGGACGGGCACGGGCTCGTCGCCGTCGTCGGCGGTGGCGGTGGCCTCGGCCACGCGCCGCAGCAGGTGGTAGTGGAGCTGCCAGGCGTGCCGGACGTCCTCGTGCAGGTAGAGCCGAACGCTCGACAGGTCGAGCGAGTCGAACTTGACGTTGGGGTGGAGCGCGAACTGGAGCACCAGGCTCGTCTCGCCGCGCCGCGTCGTCTCGATCGCCGCCGAATCCAGCTCCAGCGGCTGGATCTCGACGTCCCAGCAGGTGCGGTAGCGGAACCGCGCGTCGCTGCTCGACTCCTCGGTCACGACCTGCGCGCCGTGCGGCACGCGCAGCGTCTGGCGCAGCGCGCCGGCGCGGGGGCGGAACTGCTCGATCGCGAGCGAGGGCACCGGCCGCAGGTAGTGCGGCCAGAGCATGCTGAACATCCCCTCGGTGAGCTCGGGGAAGTCGTCGTCGAGCGTCTGCCGCACCTGGGCCGCGAGGAACGCGAAGCCTTCGAGCAGGCGCTCGACGTCGGGATCCTGGCCGGGCTCGACGAGGTGCGCCGCCTCGTGGTGCGTGGAGCCGAACTCCCGCGCGAGGTTGCGGATGTAGTCGAGTTCCTCGTCGTAGTACGTGGAGCGCACCGTTACTCCTTCACGCTCAGGCGGCCCGAGTTCTCGACCCGGGTCTCGAAGTGGACGCGCGAGCGCCGGCCTCCGCTCATGAGCTCGGCGGTGATGTCGAACCGCAGGAGGACCTCCTCCTCGCTCCGCGGCACGAGCCGCACGCGCACCGACCGCAGGCGCGGCTCGTAGGTCTCGATGCTGCGCTTGATGTCGGCCGTGAGCTCGCGCAGGGCGTCGGTGCCGCCGTGAAGGACGTCCTCGAGGCTCGGGATGCCGTAGTCGGGACAGGTCGGCGCGCTGCCGTGCCGCGAGTTCAGCAACCGCTCGAGGTTGCGCAGCACCGACTGCGCGAGGCGCCCGAGGTCGGGATCCACCGACCTCCGGTCCTCGCGGTCCGGGTACTTGACGCGGTCGAGCAGGCTGAGTTCACGGGCCACGGGACGCTCCGGTCGAGTGCGGCGGCTGCGGGGGCAACGCGCCCCCGCAGCCCGCACCGGTGGGTCAGGCGTTGGCGTTCCAGCTGTCCTGGTGGGTCGCCCCCGTGTCTTCATAGGTCCACGTGATCGTGTGGAACACGAACGAGACCTCCTCCATCGCCGGCATCGTCGACGTCGCCGGCTCGATGGTGTCCGGGTTCCACATCTTCTGGGTGGCCACCCGGCCCTTCGAGATCTCGACCGTGTAGAAGTGCTGCGTCGTCCCGTCGCCGGCCGGATTCGGGCGGAAGAACTTGAACGTGCCCTCGATGGCCTCGTTGTTGCAGAGCGCCTTCGCGAGGAGCGGCGTCGCCTTGTCGATCCGCTTCCGGACCATGAGGGGCTGGTACTGCCGCCTCCCGGTGGCCAGGCCGCTGCCCTTCTCCCGGGCCGTCATGACCTCCGCATGGAAGAAGAGGCATTCGATGCTGTTCTCGCGCCCCAGCGAGGTCTGCGTGCTCTCGCCCTCGATCTTCTGCCCGTTGGCCGTGAGGTAAAGGTGGACGGTTTCTGCCATCTGCGAACACCTCCTGGGTGACGTGCGAGGACGGGGGCGGGATCGGCGTCACCGGGCCCGGCCGGCGCTCGCCGGCCGTCCCGCCCCCGCGGATGGATCAACCCTTCTTCTTGTCGAGCTTGCCGACCAGCGACAGCGTGAAGTCAGCGCCCTCATACTTCATATGCGGCATAACCTTCATGGCCACGCGATACCACCCCACCTCGCCCGGGATCTCCTCGACGGTGATCTCGGCCTTCTTCAAGGGGCGCCTCGCGATAGCCTCGTCGGACGGATTCGGCATGTCGGAGACGTACTGCCCGAGCCAGTCCGTGAGCATGCGGTTGAGCTTCTCGACCGACATGTTCTGGCCGATGTTCTCGCGCTGGATGCACTTGATGTAGTGCGCCAGCCGGGAAATCACGAAGATGTACGGGAGCCGGGTGGCCACCTTGAAGTTGGCCTCCGCCTCCTTGCCCTTCGCGCTCTGCCCGAAATAGGCCGGCTTCTGGGAGGAGTTGGCCGCGAAGAACGCGGCGTTGTCGCTGCCCTTGCGCCAGCTGAGGCTGACGAAGCCCAGGTCCGAGAGCGACAGGTCGAGCGCGTCGCCGATCTGGACCTCGGTCGGGATCTTCATCGTATCCGCACCGGCCGCCTTGAAGACGTGCACCGGCAGCTCCTCGACGGCGCCGCCGGCCTGGGGGCCGATGATGTTCGCGCACCAGCGGTTCTTCGCGAACGCGTCCGTGAGGCGCGTCGCGAAGGCGAACGCCGTGTTGCCCCAGAGGTAGCTCTCGTGCGAGCCGGTGACCGACTCCTCGTACGCGAACTCCTTGACCGGCACGGTTTCCGCCCCGTAGGGCAGCCGCAGCAGGAACCGCGGCGCCGCGAGCCCCACGTAGCGGGCGTCCTCGGATTCGCGGAACGAGCGCCACCGCGCGTACTTCGGCCCCTCGAACACGCCCCGGACGTCCTTGATCGCCGCCAGTTCCTCGTAGGACTTCACGCCGAAGGTCTTCGCGCCCGCCGACGAGATGAACGGCGCGTGGGCCATGGCCGCCACGCTCGCGCAGTAGCCCAGCAGCTTCACGTCCTGCGGGGCCGAGGCGTCGAACTCGTAGTTGCCGATGACCGCGCCCACGGGCTCGCCGCCGAACACGCCGTAGCCGCTGTCGTAGACGTGCTTGAACATGCCCGTGCGGGTCATCTCGGGCTCGTCCTCGAAGTCCGTGAGAAGGTCGTCCTTCGTGCAGTTCACGAACTCGACCTTGATGTTCTCCTTGAAGTTCGTCCGGTCGACGAGGAAGAACAGCCCCCGCCACGAGGACTCGAGCTTCTGGACGTCGGGGTGGTGCAGGATCTCGTCGACCTGCGCGCTGAGCTTCTTGTCGAGGTCCGCGACGAACTCGGTCAGGAGCGCGGTGTTGATCTTGACACCGGGCTTGCCGAGCAGGCGCCGGACGAACTCGCGGATGCCCGTGCTGACGAGCTCGTAACCCTCCTCCTGCGGGGAGCCCGCGGTGGTGGCGATGAGCTCCTCGAGCTGCGGGACGCTCTCGGCGGCAGGTGCCGCCGGAGTCTCCTGCTGCTGGCCTTCCATCTCTTCTGCCATCTCTCGACCTCCACGCACGCGTCACGCGTGCCGGTGTTCGGGTTCGAGGGGGCGCGAGCGCCGCCCCCGGGACGTCACTCGCCGAGCATGGACTCGAGCTTGGAACGCAGCTCGGGGTCCGTCACCAGCTGTTCGAGCTTCTTGCGGAAGTCCGCCTTGCTCAGGTCGCTCTTGAGCGCCATGAGCGCGTCGCGCACCTGCATGAGCTTCGCCAGCTCGGGCACCTGGTGCGCGATCTGGCCGGGCGCGAAGTCCTTGAGCGAGTCGAACTTCAGGTCCACCGACAACTGGGAGTCCGGATCGCCCGTGAGCCTGTCCTTCACGGCGACTTTCGTCCCGAGCTTCTGCTGGCTCATGACCTCGCCGAAGTTGTCCTTGTTGACCGAGATGGCCTTGCGCTCGGCCAGCGGGGTGCTGTCCTCCCTGCCGGTGAAATCGCCCATCACGAGCATGCGAAGCGGGAGCTCGATCTCCTTCTGGGCGTCGCCGATCGCCGCGGTGTACTTGATGTTGATGCGTGACCGCGGCCCAACCGATCCGTCCTTCGCCATCGCTCTCTCCTTTCCTCGGGGTTCAGGTGCATCGGATGCCGCGGGGCATCACTGCGCCGGGCGTTGAAACTCCAGGGCCGCCGCCGCGTCGAGGCGGGCGAGGCGGCGCATCAACTCTCGTGTCTTCTGCTGCTCCTCCGGTCCTCCCGCGGCCCCGGGCAACGCCTTCTGGCGTGCCGTGAGCTGCAGGCGAAGCATGGTG
Organism: uncultured bacterium; assembly: GCA_964589945.1. Taxonomy (GTDB): domain Bacteria; phylum Eisenbacteria; class RBG-16-71-46; order RBG-16-71-46; family RBG-16-71-46; genus CAIXRL01. The sequence continues at coordinate 65,335 of CAZPVG010000010.1, read as the reverse complement.
GAGGCGAGCTCGGGGTCCCATGCCTCGAGCGTCGTGGACTGCAGGTCGTCCTGCAGCGCTTCGAGCTGGGCGAGCGCGACGTCGTGGCGGCCGGCGCCCGCGCACACGCCCGCGATCGCGACCTTCCAGGCGGCGCGCTCGCGGGCGCGCGCGGCGCGGCCCGCCCCGTCTTCGAGCAGGCGCACCGCGTCGGCGAGCTTCTTCTTCGAGGCGAGCTTGCCGGCCGCCTCGCGCGCCTCCGCGAGCCCCTCGGGCTCTCCCATCTCGACGGGCAGCGCGAGCCCCGCCGCGGGACGGGCGCCGCCGCCGCCGGCTTCGGCCATCACCGTCTCGGCGATCCAGGCACGGGTGGCGTCGCCCGCCAGGGGCGCCCCGCCGGCGAACTTGAGCTCGGTCAGCTCCGGCAGCCGCTGGAGCAGCGAGCGCACCTCGGTGGCGACGGCGTCGGAGGCGGGGTGGAAGTCCGGGCCCATGCCGCGCAGCGCCGCCCACGCGCAGTAGTGCAGGTCGAGCCAGTAGACCGAGCTGGCCATGCGGCTCTCGGTCTCCTCGAGCACGCCCGCCCACTGCTGCGCGGCCAGCTTGGCCTGCAGCTTCTCGCCCGCGTCCGCCGGCTGCGGCGCGGGAATCGTCGTCTGGACCCCGGTCGCCGGCGGCGCCTGCTTGATCGCCATCCACAGCGCAATGCGCGGCAGGCGGTACGCCATGGGGTCCTTCGGGTTGTGCGTGCGCTTGTACTCGCCGAGCGCGCGCAGCGCGGGCTTCAGGGCGGCGACGGCCGCGTCGAACTCGGCCTCGCTGCCCACCGACGAGGGGGCCGCCACCGCCGGGATCCCGCCACCGCCCGGGGCGGCGGGCGCCGCGGCGGCCGCGGCGGCGGCCGGCGGTGGTGCGGCGGGCGCGGCGGACGGCTTCGTCTGGTCGCGCACGTCGCGCAGCTCGCGCGCCAGCTCGCTCAGCAGCCCGGAGCCGCCTTCGAGCTTCTCGCCCGCGAGCGCGTCGATCTTCTCGACCGTCTCGAGCAGCCGGAGCACGGTGTCGTGCTTCGCGCCGTCCGTCCCGCGCTGCGAGACGCGCTTTCCGCCGCGATCGCCGAGGTACTGCAGCGCCGTCTGGCGAGGGCGGACGCGCTCGGGGTGCATCGTGTCCCAGTACGTGGACAGCATGTCGTACAGGACCGTCGCCCCGTCGGCGAAGCCGTCGTAGCCGCGGCTCTCGAACAGGGCCATCGCCAGGTAGACCCCGGCCATGATGTCCTTCGACTTGCCCGACAGGATGTCGCTCGCGAGCTTCACCGCACCCGGCCAATCCACGGGCGGCAGCTCGGGCAGCTCGAGCTTGCGGAACTCCGCCACGAGGGCCTCGTAGGCCGGGTCGTCACGACTCGGCACCCCGGTGGGGGCCGCGTCGGAGATGGGCTTCTTACCGAGTTCCAGGACGTCCACGCTCTCGGCTCCGTTCGGTTGGGGATCTCGACCGCACGACGAGACGTAACAACCTAGTCGCTGCGCGAAAATCGCCGCAACGGCATTCTCACTACCGGCCCCCCGGGCCGGGGCCCGCGGGGCGAAGCGCTCGCTTTCGAAAGGCGCTCAGTTGCCGCCCACGGGGGGCGGCGGCCCGAGCCGCAGGAATCCCGTCACGAACGGATGGACGCTCGTGCGCGGGACGATCTCGACCGTCATGGTCACGGTGCTGAAGTGCCAGGTGGCCTTCACGTGATCGCCGGCGGCGGGTGACAGCGTCGCCTTGTCGAGCACGTGGAACAGGCCCCATTCGCCTTCGGCCCGCGGTCCGTCGACGGGGACGCCGTTGACGTCGGCGCTCACCGACGAGCCCTGCCCCGCGGTTTCGGCCGACCACGTGAGCGTCACGGGCGGAAGGTCGCCCATCTCGTAGAAGAACGAGCCCGTTCCGACGACCCAGGTGACCGACCGCAGCGAGCCGGCCGGCTGGAGCTGGTCGGCGCGCGTCTTCACGTCGAACAGCAGCTTCGGGTCGGGCCCGCTCGAGAAGAAGGCATCCTGGATCGCGTAGGCCTTCCGGATCCACGCGCGCAGCGCCGGGGTGGTGCCGGCGATCTGCTGGCCGATCTCCTTCCCGTCGCGGCTCACGCGGCCCTTCAGGTGCGCATTGTAGACCTGATCGAGCCCGCCGCCGGGCTTGAAGAAGGCCGCGAAGTCGCTGATCTTGCAATCGGGCCCGCCGGCGCTGAACGGGTAGTCGCCCGCGAGCGTCGCGAAGGGCTGCACGACCTGGGCCTGCCAGTCGTTCGCGAACGCCACGGGGTCGCCGGAGTCCGTCGCCCCGCCCGCAGCCGCCGCGCCGCCCGCCCCGCCGGCGGCGAAGCCGCCGCCCGCGCCGACGCCGAACGGCTTCATGATCGTGAGCACCGCGCGCAGCCCGCGCGCCACCGCCGGGTCCGCCTTGCGCCACGGCGCGCTGGCCGGGTCGGTGAACTCGAGGGCCATGTTCGTGGCCGCCTTGTAGGCGCCTCCGTCGATGCCCTCCTTGTCCTTGGCCTTCGCCGCCTTGGCGAGCCGGTCGCGGAAGTCCTCCATCGGCGAGCGGTCCAGGTCGCTGCGCAGGAACGGCACCTTCTCCTTGAACGCGGCGAAGCCCTCGCGCTTCGGCCGCGAGAGCCAGAGATCGAAGAGCCCGAACCGCTCGCGCACCGAGGCGATCTCGCGCGGCTCGCCCTCGAGCTGCGTCTCCCAGCGCACGCGCTCCACGACCGCCTGGATCTCGGAATCGAACGACGCCTCGCGCTGGAGCGAGACGCGGCCCTTCGGGCCCTGCGCGTGGCCCTTGAGGCTCGTGAGGAACGACACCCAGGCACTCACGTAGTCGTCCGCGTAGCGCTTCCCGAGCTCGGCGGTCAGGCCGCTGATCCGGCTGCCGAGTGTCGCCTCGAGCTGGGGATCCTTCTCCTTCTTGACGACGTGCCGCATGACGGCGAGCCGCGGGCGGACGAAGCCCTCCCAGCCCGCGCGCGTGTAGGCCCCGGGCACGGTGCCGCCGCCGGTGAAGAGCTCCTCCTTCCGCTTCGCGTCGGCCAGGATGCGCTTCACCGTCAGGCCCTCGATCGCCTCGTTCGCGTCGGCGATCATGTCGTCGTACAGCGTCGGCCACTCGCTCCAGCGCCGCTGCAGCGTCGCGATGGCCCTCGAGGCGAGCGCCTGATCGAATTCGCCGAAGCGCCGGCGGGGCTCGCCGTGGTCGGCGAGGCAGCGCGTCTGGGCGCGAGCGAGACCGGCGTAGTAGCGCAGGGAGTCGTCGGACACGCGCTCGAGCTCCGGCCGCAGCATGGTGACGACGACCTTGCTGAGCACGACCGAGTCGGCCGGGTCCACGGTCGAGTGCGGATCGTAGAGCAGCCGGTAGGCCTGGTACTGGTAGAACAGGTTGGCGAACCGCGAGTCGTCGGTGGCGAGCTGGGCCACGAGCGTGTCCCGCACCTCCTTCGCGATCGGCTCCAGCAGGTACTGCTCGGCGCGCCGGACGTACAGCTCCCTCGCCGCGTCGATGACGCCGTCGCCCGCGTAGGCGCCGAGGCGCATCGCGAACGTCTTGTGGGTCCGGTTCGCCTCGAGGGTCTCGAGCGCGCCGCGCATCGCATCGAGCCTGCCGAGGGCCTGGCGCGGCACGAAGTCGTCGCCGAGGTCGGCGAGCGTGCGCCCCGCGCTCTCGGCCTCGCGCAGCGGCTTCGCGACGTTCACGGCCGCGATCACGAACAGCAGCGTCAGCAGCAGGTAGGCGCCGCCGAGCCCGCCGAGCAGGATCCAGCGCTGGCGCTCGGCGTTCTTCCGGGCCCACGTGCTCGCGGCCGCGAGCAGGGCGTCGCGGAGGACGATCTTGCGCCACAGGCCGTGCACGAACCACGAGTGCCGCGCCACCTCGGGCGTCGGCGCCTCGAGCCGCGCCGGCAGCCCCGCGCCCTCGGCCGAGGCGCCGATCACGCGGTCCGTCGTCTCGCCGCCGACCTCGGAGCTGACGAAGTAGAATCCGCGCATCACGCCGCCCTCGGCGGGTCCCTTGCCCTTCTGGAACACGAGGCCGACGAACCGCTGGAGGTCGTCCCGGAGGCTGTCGAGCTGTGCCGGAAACGCGAGCGCGCGCAGCCGCTGCGCGTCGTCGGCGAGCGCGTGAACGCGCGCGGTGCGCAGCGTCCCGAGCGCGGTGACCAGCGCGGCGTACTCCGTCTCGAACAGCTTGTCGGCCGCCGCCTCCTTCGCGCGCGCGAACGGGATCGTGGCGCCCCAGGGCTGGTCCGCCTGCTCGGCGGTGAAGCCCTCGAACGTCTCGGCGAACCCGGCGATGCGGTCGGCATGCGTGAACACCACCCAGACCGGGAACTCCATGCCGAGGTGGTGCCCGAGGTCGCGCAGGCGCTCGCGCAGCGCGATCGCGAGCGGTTCGACCTTCTCCTTCGCGCCGCCGGCCACGTCGTGGACGGGCACGGTGAGCACGACGCCGTTGATCGGCCGCTCCGGCCGCTGCTTCTGCAGCGACCGCAGGAAGCCCTCCCAGTCCTCGGTGTCGTCGAACTGGCCGCGCTTGAGCGTCCGTCCGGACATGTCGAGCAGGAGGGCCTGCTCGGTGAACCACCAGCTGAAGTCGCGGCCGCCGCCGACCCCGCGCACGGCCCGCGGGCGTCCCTCCGGGTCGCGGAGCACCGACGCGAGGCCCGAGTGCTGGATGAGCGAGCTCTTGCCGGCCCCCTCGGGCCCGATCACGAAGTACATCGGGAGCTGGGCGAGCGCGCGGTCGCCGAGCCTCCGGCCAACGGCCGACTTGCGGAACTCGGCCATGGCCGCGTCCCACTCGGCCTTCGCGTTGCGGACCACGACGTCCTGCCCGAAGGTGGACTTCTCGATCTCGCGCTCCACCTGCTTGTCGAGGTCGCCCTGAATCTCCTTGCCGGCCTTCGCCGCCCGCAGCTCGACCATCATCCGCCACATCACGAGCACGAGGACGATGACGGCCACGATCAGCGTCACGACCAGGAACGCGACGATGTGCCGGCGCAGGAAGAAACCCAGCGCGAGGAGGATCCCGATCGCCGCCAGGACGATGAAGCGCGGGCTCGTGAACCGGCTGACCGAGAGGCGGGGCATCGTCACAGCCTCGAGAGGGCACCGGCCACGGCGCGCGCGTGCAGGAACGTGATCAGTACGACCGTGAGCCAGCTCAGCACGATCGCGCCCGCGAGCACGGCGGGCCCGAACCAGGGCGGGAGCTGCTTGAGCGTTTCGCCGGTCTGCTCGTCGGTGCGGCGCACGTGCGGCGCGATCGGACCCGAGGGCTCGCCCCGGACCGCGGCGATGTCGGTCATCAGGGCGGCCATGAGCGCCTCGCGCCCGGCCGGGTCGGCCACGAAGCGGCCCCGGTAGCCGATCGCGAGGCAGGCGTCGCAGACCTCGAGGGCCTCGATGGACTGGTCGCGCTGCCGGCGCAGCTCCTCGAGCCGCGTGTAGAAACGCTGGCCGCCCACCAGGTCGCGCTGCTCGTGGAACTCGAGCTGGAGGGCCCCGGCCTGGAGCCAGGTGCCGATCCGCTCCGGGTGGCTCATGACGGCCTCGTCGAGCGCGACCGCCATCGCGTAGACGGCCGACTGCACGTCGTGCTCGCGGTGCCCGTGCCGCTTCGCCTCGGACTCGAACTCGGCCCGCTGGGAGTTCCATCGCTCGCGCACGCGCGCGGGGTCGATCGGCGCGCCGGGCCCGAACGCGGCGTGCAGCAGAGCGAGCGGCGGCACGGCGAGGTCCACGAGGCGCGGGCGGCGGTCGGCCTTCGCGGCGCCCGTGGCGGTCTTCTGCCCCGACGCGACGCGGATCACCGTCTCGAGAATGCCCGGCGAGTGATCGGCCTCGAAATCGGACGGCTTCGCCCTCGGCTTGGGGCCGCGGCGCTTGGGGCCTCTGTTTCCGAACACGGCTACTCCCAGATGCCGACGAGGTCGAGCTTCGCGTTGGCGAATTCGGGCGGCAGGTACACGGCCACATCACGGGCGGCCGCGATGTCACGCCACAGATCGTGCTGGCGGTCGAGTTCGAAGTAGTCGTACGAGTTGTGGTTCGGAGTGCCCGCCGGCACGGGCGCCGGCGGCTGCAGCTTGAGGCCCGGCAGGGCGGCGGCCATCAGCCCGAGCACGGTCTTCTCGGAGGCGACGACGGCGCGCAGCCCGAAGGTCGCGATGACCTGCTGGCGGTCCATCTCGGGGTGGGAGACGCCGAGGAAGAGCCGCGCACGCGGCTCGAGCAGCTTGGGCTCCGAGAGCGCGCCGACGTGGATGGGGCCCGGCTTGAGGATCAGCTCGACGCGCTTGCCGCGCGTCGGGATGTTCTCCTGCAGCAACTCCTCCATCGTGCGGCACATCTGCCCGAAGCAGGTGCCCAGCGCGTTGTGCTCGTAGACGGGCAGCTCGCGCGCCGAGAGTTTGGTGTTGAACGTGCACAGCTCGCCCGCCAGGGTGGCGAGCGCGAGAAAGACGACCTCGGGGTGCACGGCCGGGTTCTCCACGTAATGCCGCAGCAGCGGCACGTAGGTGTTCACGCTGTGGAGCTGCCAGAAGTTCGCCGTGTCGCTGCGCCCGAACTCGGCGACGCCGCCGCGGTTCGTGCGCAGCTCGCTCAGCTCGCGGCTGCGGTCGAGGAGCAGGTTGAGCATCCGGCGCACCTGCGCGTGCAGCGACCGGGAGCCGTCGAGCGCGACGACCGGCGGGATGTACGGGTCCGCCGCCCCGCCGAACGGCTCGCGCATCGCGAAGCCCGTCGAGCTGCGGACGACCTCGCCGAGCGGCAGCACGTCGTGCTGCGAGAGCGCCTCGTCCGGCAGCAGCAGCACGAGGTTGCGGCGCGCGAGATCCAGCTCGCGTTCCACGCCCTCGCCGAGGTCGTCGGCGAGCACGGTGGCGCGGCGCGTGTAGCGCGGACCCGGGATCACGTCGCCGGCCGACTCCGCGACGAGCGGCTGGCCGGGGCGCGGCATGGGCAGGCCGAGCGAGACGAGCAGCCGGTCGTGCTGGCCGTCGAACCACTTGCCGATGTCGCGCGGCGCCGGCAGCGGGTCGCCCGTCTCGGTGTCGAACGAGGTGCCGTCGGGGAAGACGCCCGAGGCGCGCACGAGGCTGAAACGACCGTGCAGCAGCGCCTGGTCGTCGAGCACGAGCGAGCGCAGCCCGTACCCGAACGGTTCGCTGAAGCGGAAGCGCTGCGTCAGCCGGAGGTGGCCGGCGCGCTCCATCTGCTGGAAGTGCTGCGGAGAAAGCAGCATGCCTTCCCGCCAGACGACGCCCAGGCCCTGCGCGTTCGCGTCCTTCGTCGGCTCGGCCATCGCGTCACTTCCCCGTGGTGAGCGTGAACCCCATGGCCCCGGACGTCAGCTTGAGCGACTTCTTCTTGGCGGGCTGGATGTAGTACCAGGTGGCTCCGGTCTTCTTGCAGAAGTTCCCCTCGACCACGATGACCGCGGCCTTCGGGTCGCGCTTGAGCACGAACTCCTTCGTGCCGCCCGGCGAGACGAAATCCTCGGTGACCTTGCCGAGCACCGTCGAACCCGCGGCCTCGATCCGCTTCGAGAACGAAACCGCCTGGTTGTTGAGCACGGTGCGGATGGCCGCTTCGTCCGCCGCGGCGAAGACGCGGACCTTGAGCGCAGCCGCGGTTCCGCCGCCGCAGTTGTTCGAGTTGTCCGCGGCGGTGATGGTCACCGTCACCTTGCCGCCGCCGCCGAAGAACGGCAGCGCGCTGGCGCAGCCGGCGAGCAGGGCGTTGAGGGCGAGCGCGGGCAGGACGGCCCGCAGCATCCGAGCGTTGGGGAGGCGCATGGAGCCCCGAGATTAGGTGGCTGAGTCGTTCAAGGTCAAGGGTTTAGCGCAGGCGCGCCTCCCGCGGGAGTGCGGGAGGCGCGAAAGCGGCCCGGGAGGCGCCCCGGGAGCGGCGGTCAGTGGCCGCCGGGGACCGCCGGGAAGCCGGGAAGCGTGGTCGGGCCCGGGGGATTACCCCCGCCGCCCCCGTTGCCCCCGCTGAAGGCGAAGCCGGCGGCCACGCCGCCGCCCACGACCAGCCCGATCGCCAGGTACTTGTTCCGGGAGAGCCAACTCTGTCCCGAGCCGCCCGAGGAGGCCACGACCGGCTTGTGGAGCTGCGGCTGCGATCCGGCCGTCGCCGGCGCCTTGCCCTCGGGAGCGGTGCCCTTGCCGGCCGCCTCGCCGGGCGCCGGGGGCGAGGGGACACCCTTGACCTCGTCGAAGACCGCCAGCTCGTCGGCGTCCACCTTCGTCCGGTCGAGGGTGAACGAGGGATCGATCGCGAGGATGGCCTCGAAGTGCTGCTTCGCGCGCGCCAGGATGCCCTTCTTCACGTAGCAGCGCGCGAGCAGGAGGCGCGCCTCGATCAGCTCCTGCCCCGTGATCTCCTTGCGCAGGACCGGGCCGGCGAGCAGGCCCACGGCCTCGTCGTAGCGCGCCTGCTCGTAAAACGTCCGGGCGCTCGCGATCAGCGAGGCGTTCTTCGACGCGGTCGCGGCGGGCTTCACGGGCGCGGTCGCGGCGAGCACGGGAGCGACGTTCAGCAGCTGCGTCGCGAGCAGCAGCGCCGTGGTCGCGCGAAGCAGCGGGCGGCGGCGTTCGTCCATGGGCACACCTCCGGGTGGCTCGTTCCCTGGCAACCTGACGGAAGGACGCGCACGACCGTAGGCCAGCGGCCGCGCGCGGCGCAACCGAACAATGAAGGCGGCGTCCCGGACCGGACCGGGACGCCGCCGGCGCTGCCCTCCCCCTACTCCGGGGTGCCCGCGTCGATCCAGGCGATCACGATCTCCGGCTCGCCAGGATCGAGGAACTGCCGCATGTTGCCGCCGACGCTCAGGCGGGTGCGGATGTTCGCCTTGTCACCCACGACGGTCTGGTAGTTGCTCCAGTCGGGGATGCCCGTCCCCGCGTGGTGGCAGCTCGTGCAGCCGGTAGGCTTGGTGCCGCTGCTGCGGTCGGCGAGCAGGTGGCGGATGGTGTTGGTCCAGGTCACCGGGCCCGAGACGGCGGGCACCAGGATCTTGTTCTCGCGCCCGCAGGCGCCGAGCGCGAGCAGGACGGAGGCGGCGAGGACGAGGCCGGCGAACCGGCGCGTCCGGACGTTGCGATCGAGATTCATGGTCGTGTCCTTTCCCGCGGTCCGCGTCAGTAGCCGATGTAGGCGCGGACACCGACGGTGGCCGCGATTCCGGAGAAGTCGGCGGTGCGGTCGCCGAGCTTCGACTGCTCGTAGCTCTCGTAGATCTCGTAGGAGTTGCTGGGCCAGGTCAGCGTGCCCGAGTTCGCGTAGCGCCCCATGACGCGGGCGGTGAACGCGAGGCGGTCCTGCGCCATCCATTCACCCTCGAGGCCGCCGTGCGCGAACATCCCGAGGTGGTGGCCGACGAGCTGTGACGGCGTCAGGCGGCCGGAGACCAGCGTCTGCTTGTACTCGGCGACGACCTGCGTCGGCATGACGCCGAGACCGCCGACGAGGTTGATGTGGTAGCGGGGCGAGGTGTGCCACGCCTTCACGAGGTTCACGATCACCGGCGTCACCGAGACGGTGTACTCCGTGTGCGCGTTGCGGGTCGCCGGAAGCGGGTCCTCGGTCGTGGCCCGCAGGTGCTGGACCTCGAACTCGATGGACAGCTCCGGCCGCAGCGGGAAGCGCACCGAGTAGCCCAGCTCGACGTCCTCGGAGAAGTCGGGCGCGAGCCCGGCGCCCGAGCTCGACGCGAGGTCCACGATGTCCTGGTTCACGCAGTTCCCGCGCCCGCCGAGGACGGCGATGCTCGCCGGGAACCGCTTGCCGGCCTCGAGACGCTCGGCGTCGATCTCCTTCTTTGCGAGCCGCCAGACCTCCATCTCGTCCGGCGGCACGAGCGTCGGGTCGAGCGTGAAGTTCGCGTCGCTGCGCATGACGCCCTTGAACTGCTCCTTGGCCTCGACGCGGCGCCCCAGCTTGACCAGGCAGCGGCCCCGCAGCGCCCGCGCCTGGTTCACGTCGTCGCCGGCCACCTGGCCGGTGCGCAGCGCGGTGCGCAGCATCTCGGCGGCCTCGGCGAAGTTCGCCTGCGCGTACTGCTCGCGGGCCTGCGCCAGCACGCTCGAGCTCGTGGCCGGGGCGGTCGCCGCCGCCGGATCCGCCGCGCGCGCGGCGCACGGCCACGCGGCGAGGAGCAGGAGCGCGAAGACCGCATGGCGGATCTTCATTGGTTCCTCCGTGGATGGGTGGATGCCGGAAATCGATCGGGGCTGCCCCGGGCGGGAGCAGCCCCGCACTACCTCACTATGCGTCAATAACCGATGTACCCGCGCAGGCCCAGGGACAGGCCGAAGCCTGAAAAGTCGACGTCCCGGTTGCGCAGCGTGCCGCTCGAGTACTGGGTGAAGTCCGCGGACGAGAAGAGCTTGGTGGCCTTCGCCGACCGGAACAGGGCGCGGCCCGTGACCGCCAGCTTCGGGTTCACCTCGTATTCGGCCTCGAGGCCGCCGTGGAAGTAGGTGCCGGTCTTCGAGTCGGTGAGCAGCAGCGGAATCCCCGGCGTGAAGAGGAACTTGTCCGAGGCGTAGGAGTTCAGCATCGGACCGCCGCCGACGAACACGCTCCCCCGCCACTTCCCCGCGTCGTGCACGAGATAGACGATGCTGACCGCGATCGGCGTGGCCGTAATCTCGTAGGTGCCCTTGCCGCGGCCCGATACGGTGAGCGTGTCCTCGTTCGTGGCGCGGAACCGCTGCATCTCGAGGTCGAGGGACCACCGGGGAGCGAGCGGAAAGCGGACGCCCAGGCCGAAGAACGGCTTGTTGGAGAAGTTCTTGTCGCCGCCCCCGAGCGCGACGTACTTGCCGAGGTCCTCGTTGCCGCCCGAACCGATGCCGTAGACGGCCGTCAGGCTCGCCGGGAGCCGCTGGCTCGCACGGGCCTGCTCCTCCTGGAAGGTCCGCAACGCCTCCCGGAAGATCGCCACCTCGTCGGGCGGGGTCCGTACTTCGTCGAGCCGGAACAGGGGATCGTCGTGGAGCACGCGGAGGAACGTCTTCCGCGCTCCGGGGACGTCGCCCACCTTCGCCTGGCAGCGGCCGAGCAGTGCCCGCGCCGCCACGGCATCGCTTCCCGTCACGGCGCCCGTGTTGAGCGCGCTCTGCACCGTGGCCAGGGCCTCCGCGAACTTGCCCTCGTCGTACTGCTGCTGCGCCTGCGCCACCGTCGCCGACTGCGCAAGCGCGACGGCGGGCGCCAGCGCCAGCGCCGTCGCGAGAAGGACGAGGCACGCTCCCACGAGCGCGCGCAGCATCCCCGATCCGAAGAGCGTCCTGCGATTCATGCGTTGCCTCCGTGCGCGGCCGGACGGCGTCGCGTCCGGCCCGCGGATCAGTAGCCGATGTAGGCGCGAAGCCCGAGGGTCGCGGCGAAACCGGAGAAGTCGATGGAGCGGTTCTTGAGCGAGGCGGTTCCGTAGGCGTCGAAGCCGTACTCGTCGAGCACCTTGTCGGCCTTCGCGTACCGCCCCATCACGCGCCCCGTCACGGCAATGCGCGGGTGGACGAGGAACTCGCCCTCGAGGCCGCCGTGGAAGTACGCCCCGGTCTTCTGTCCCGAGATCGAGACCGGGATCTGGCCCGAGCCGAAGTCGAGCTGCAGGTCGATCCTCGAGATCGCCGAGGACAGCAGGCCGCCGCCGGCGAACAGGTTCAGGTGCACGAGACGCGTCGAATAGGTCGAGTGGTAGAGGCTGAGCGAGATCGGGTACGCCGTGATCTCGTAGTGCGCCGTGTAGGGCTCCGGACTGGTGTCCTTGTCCTTCGCGCGCAGCTCCTGGAGCTCGAGGTCCAGCGAGAGCCGCTGTGTGATCGGGAAGCGCACCGAGCCGCCGAACTGGGGCTTGACGTCGTACTTGTCGCTGCCGCCGCCGGCCACCGCGATCTCGGCCATGTCCTTGTTGTCGCCGGAGCCGCGGCCCCAGGAGAGCGAGAGGCTCGCCGGAATCCGCTTGCCGGCGGAGATCTGCTCCGCGGTCAGCTCCTGCTGCGCGAGCTGGAAGACCTCCTGCTCGTCGGGCGGGACGACGTTCGGGTCGGGGCGCCAGCCGGGCTGCTGCCGGAGCACGAATTTGAACGCCTGCTTGGCCTCGAGGCGGTCGCCCACCTTGACGAGGCAGCGCGCGAGGAGCACGCGCGCCTGGAACGCGTCGGCGCCGGCCAGCTGGGCGGTGGAGAGGGCGCTGCGGATCTTCGTGATCGCGTCGCTGAACTGAGCGTTGTCGTAGAGCGACTGCGCCTCCTCGAGCGCGGGGGCAGCTGCCCAGGCCGCCGGCTGTCGCGGCACCGGCGCGGCGGCGAGCGCCAGCGTCAATGCGGCGAGCACGAGCTTCCACACCAGGGATCGCATCGGAGCCTCCTTGCCGTTTCGCGACTGGCCCGCGCGGGGAGCGCGGCCTTGGGGGAACCCTATTTCTTCTTCAGCTTGAACGAGACTTTCGCTTCCTGTCCGGCCTTCACGGTCACCGACTTCGCGCCGCCCTCCACCCGGAAGCCCTCGCGCACGAGCGAGATCTCGTGCCTGCCCGGCAGGACGCCGGTGATGACCCACGGGGTCGGGTGCCCGACCTTGTCGCCGTCCAGGTAGATCTCCGCCCAGCCGCCCTCGGCGGTCACGCTGATGGTGCCCGCGGCGGCGGCAAGGAAGTCGTAGGTGAGGTTCTTCGTCTCGCCGGCGGCGACGTCGAAGTTCCACTCCTTGTTGCCGAGGGTCGGGTGCTCGATGCGCACGGTGTGGGATCCGGGCCGGAGCGTTCCCTTCCAGGTCCTCGAGTTCTCCGCCTTCTTCTCACCGTCCACGATGAACGTCGCGTAGGGCGACGCGGTGACGGTGACCGTCGCCTCGGTCGCGGGTGGCGTGACCGGGGGCGTGACCGCGGCCGCCGCGCCTTCCTTGCCCGTCGTGCCCGCCGCGGCATTGCCTTCCTTGCTCTCCTTCGCCGCCAGCGCTGCGGCGGCCTTCGCGGCCGCGAGCGACTCGGCACGCGCGGTGGCCTTCGCGGCGGCCGCGGCCGCCGACTCCGCCGGCGCGGTCGTCATCGGGAGCGCCTCCGGCGCCGGGGGCTCGGAGGGCGCGACCGCGGACTCGCTCGTCGTGGCGGACGAGCCGGCGGTGCTCTCGCCGCTGCGGTTGCCGAAGAAGACGATCCCGGCCCCGATCGCCGCGACCACGACGACGAGGATGCCGACGAGCGCGGGCAGCGGCAGCCCGCCCTTCTTCTTCGTCCCGGTCGTCCGGGCCGGCGGGCGCGACTCGGGGCGCGCGGCCTTCGCGGGCGGCGCGGCCTTCGCGGGCGGCGGCGCGGCGCCCTTCGCGGGCGGCGCCGACGCGGCCGCGGCCTCCTCGGGCGTCATCACGAGCGTGCCGGCCTCGCCCGGCGCCGGCTGCCCCTGCTGGGCGACGACCTTCTCGCGCTCGCGCTCGAGCTTCTTCAGGTGGTCCTTCGCGACCGGGTTGTTCGGGTCGAGGTGCAGCACGCGGCGGAACTCGAGCAGCGCGTCGTCGATCTTGACGAGCCCCATGTTCTCGTAGAACAGGCCCTGGTCGAGGTGGCGCGAGAGGCGCTTGCCGCGCCACTTCTGCGCCACGGCCTCGGGGTCGAGCGCGTACTCCTTGAGCAGGTCCTTGCCGCGCAGCAGGCCGAGCTGCTCGATCTCGGCTTCGAGCTCTTCACGCGCCTGCGCGATCGTCGCATACCGCTTGCTCACGTCCTTCGCGAGCATCTTGCGCACGATCGCCGCGACCTCCTCCGGCACGAGGGGGTTGAACTCCGACAGCTCGGGCGGGTCCACGGTGAGGATGGACCGCAGCACCGTCGAGTAGGACTCGCCCGTGAACGGCCGCGTGCCGCCGAGCAGCTCGTAGGCGACGACGCCCGCCGAGAAGATGTCCGAGCGCTCGTCCACGACTTCGCCGGTCGCCTGCTCGGGCGACATGTAGGCGGGCGTGCCGAGCACCGAGCCGACCATGGTCATCTGCGTGCTCGTCTCGTTGCCGGAGCGGGCGAGGCCGAAGTCCATGAGCTTGATGGTGCCGTCCGGCGTCAGCATGATGTTCGCCGGCTTGATGTCGCGGTGGATGATCCGGTGGCCGTGGGCGTGCTCGAGGCCGCGGCACAGGTCGCGCAGCATCAGCAGGGCCATCTCGATGGGCGGCGTGCCGTGGGCCTCGAGCCACTTGCGGAGGTCCATGCCCTCGACGAACTCCATGCAGATGTACGCGACGTCGTCCTGACGCCCGCAGTCGATGACCTGGATGATGTTCTCGTGGCGCATCATCGCGGCGGCGCGCGCCTCGCGCTCGAACCGGGCGACGAGCTTCTCGTCCTCGGCGAGGTGAGGGTAGAGCACCTTCAGCACGACCGGGCGCTGGAGCGACTTCTGCACGGCCAGGTACACGGAGGCCATGCCGCCGCTGCCGATCTTCTCCTTCAGCTCGAACGGGCCGAAGTCCTTGTTCATCGCCATGTCGTGTGGGTCCCTCTCGTGAGGTCTGCGGCGCCCCGACCGGGCGCCTCCCGTCGACCAATCAGCATGCGTTGTCCGGGGCGCCCAGCGCAACGGGTGAATCCACCCCCCGGTTGGGCGTCATCGCCCTTCGAAGACGAGCTCCACGTCGGTGCCGAGCCGGATCACGTCGTCCTCCTCCAGTTCGTGGCGGGCGATCCGGCCTCCGTTGACGAACGTGCCGAACTCCGAATTCGTGTCCACGAGGACGATCGTCCGGCCCTCGCGCTGCAGCAGGCAGTGGTTCCGCGACACCCCGTCGCGGACGATCACGACGTCGTTTTCGCGGCCGGAGCCGATGCGCAGGGGCAGGTCGAAGACCTCGTACCACTGCCCGTCTTCCTCGCCGCCCTGGGCGACGAGCAGGCACAGCTGCCGCCGGCGGCGGCCGAGCAGGACCACCGCGGCGATCACGGCCGCGGCCAGCAGGACGATCCAGACGGCCGCGGTGGACCACCAGGCGGGCTCGTAGACGTCCACCGGCCGGTAGCTCGCGGTCGCGAGCGGGCCGTTGTCGTCGGCTCCGAGCCGGACCTCGAGCTGGTGGGTCGAGTCGTCGCGGTGCCACCGCGAGTCGCGGAACGTGATCCGGTAGCGGTCGAGCAGCGCCCTGACGCCCGCCCCGAGGGAGGGCGGCACGGGAGAACCCGCCTGCGCGTACCACAGCTCCCCCCCGGTGAGGGAGGCGAGACGCTCGAGCTGCTGCACGCCGCCGGCGTCGCCGCCGGGCACGATCACGACGCCCAGCGACGTCACGCCCCCGCGCAGCGCCGCGGCCATGACGTCGCCCGGCCGCGCGCGGCTGCCGCGGTCGTCGCCGCGGGTGATGACCAGCATCGCGCCGGAGTCGAGCCGCCGCTTCGAGGCGGCGTCGGCGGCGCCCTTGCGCAGGGCGTCGAAGAGCTTCGGGCCGCCGCCGGCCGCCATCGCGGCGAGCCGATCGCCCGCCTGCGACATCTCGCGGGCGCTCCAGTCCCTCGCAACGACGGCGTCGCCGGCCAGCACGACCTCGACGCGGTCCTCGGGCGCGAGCTCGCGCGCGACGGCCCGCAGCACCGCGTCCACGACCGCCCCACCTTCGCCGCGCAGCAGCGGCGCGTCCACGACGGCGACGAGCGTGCGCGGTCCCCCGTCGCCCGAGTACTCGACGCGCATCTCCCCGACGCCGTGCCCGTCGAGCGTGACCCCGAGGTCGCGCTCGAGTCCCGCGACGGGCGCGCCGTCGTCGTCCTGGGCGCGCACGATCAGCTCGTGCCGGCCGCCGCCGGTCACCCGCACGCGGTCGATCGAGAGGCGGGCGGTCGCGGCCGACGCCGCGGGGGCGATTGCCGCGGCGGCGAGGAACGTCGCGAGGAAAACCGGGGCCGGGCGCACGGCGGTCAGAACCCGAAACGCGCCGGATTCTCGGCGATGATCCGGATCGCGAACACCTTGGGCACGTACATCCGCGTCTCCTCCGTCAACATCCGGTTCTCGACGAGGTACCAGTACTTGCGCGTCGAGCCGAGCATGGGGTCCCTGATGCGCTGCTTGAGCCGGTCGAGCGCGTTGTGGCCGCGATTGTAGGAGGCGAGCACCAGCATGAAGTACTCGGGCCCCTGATCGCGGAGCATGTCGGCAATGTAGCCTGCCGCCGCGCGCGTGGACTTGTCCACCCGCGTCCGGTCGTCGTCCCGAAGGTCCTGCGGGTCCACGTGCAGACCGCGCTCGCGCGCCGTCGGCGCCATGAGCTGCCAGAGGCCCACGGCCCCCGCGGCGCTGACCTGCGTCGAGTCCAGCTTGCTCTCGACCCACGCCACGTACGCGACCGACCCGGGCAGGTGCTGCTCGGAGAGGATCGCGCGGATGCGGGGCTGCAGCGTCCGGGCGCGGCGCAGCATCAGCCGCATGTCACCGGGGCTGCGCATGAAACCCTGGACGAAGCCCCAGACCTGGTCCACGAACTCCGGCGGCAGGTCGGGGTCCTGCCCGAGCTCGGCGCAGTAGCGCCGCAGCTCGTGCTCGACGAATTCGCGGTCGGTCATCGTTGCGACCGTGGCGCGCTCGTTCGCCATCGCGGCACGCCCGGTGAGCGAGGCGAAGTCGAAGTCGCGCGCCCCCTCCGGCAGGTCCGGCAGCACCTCGGCGAACAGCTCCCGCGGCCGGTCGGTGCCGACGCCCGAAGGGGCGAGCCCGGCCATGCGCACGAGGTCCGCCGCGTGCGAGAGGTGCCCGCGCGCGACGTCGGGCGACCCGCCTTCGGCCGCGTGGATCGCTTCGAGCAGGCTCGAGACCGCCTCGCGGCGGAACGTGTGCTCCACGCGCGCGGTCGCCTCGCGCTCGAGCACGTACCGGACGCCCCAGAAGGCGGCGAGCACGACGAGCAGCACGACCAGCGCGACGCGCCACCACCTCAGCAGCGCGCCCGGGTCGAAGCCCACGCGCCGCTCGAGCACGAACTCGACGTCGCCGAAGCGCACGCGGTCGCCGGCGGAGATCGGCACGCAGAGCACCCGCTCGTCGTTGACGTACGTGCCGTTCGTGCTCTTGAGGTCGGTCAGCAGCCAGCCGCCCTCCTGCGCGTCCACCCGGGCATGCATGCGCGAGACGCTGGAATGGTCCACGACGCCGCCGGCCCCGGGCTCGCGGCCGAAGGTCGTGATCGGCCGCCGCAGGGGCAGGATCTCGCCGACGCCCCCAGCGGGGACGAGCCGCCACATCTCGCGTCGCAGCAGCCCGCCCGCGGCGGGCGTGGACGGGCCGCCCGGGGCCGTCGGCCCGGGCCCGGCGGCCTCGGCCTCGCCGGTGACCACCCGCGCGCCGGGCCCGCCCAGCTTCAGCATCTCGATCGTGACGTCGCCCGCGAGCGCGATCGTGTCGCCCTCGACGAGGATCGCGTCATCGACCGGCGCGCCGTTCAGCCGCGTGCCGTTGCGGCTGCCGAGGTCGCGCACCCGCCAGCCGTCGCGGCCGCGCGCGATCTCGGCGTGCTCGCGCGAGACGCCCGAGGACTCCAGAGGCACGTCGCACTCGGGCAGGCGCCCGAACCGCACCCTCTCGGCATCCAGCTCGACGTCCCGCGACCGCTCGCCGTCGCGGACGCGCAACCGGATCATGCGGTGCCCCCGGGACCGTGCTCGACCCGGAACGTCGTGTGCCCGGCGCGGACCTCGTCGCCCTCCTGCAGCGCGCGGCGGTTCACCTTCTCGCCGTTCACGCGGGTGCCGTTGGTGGAGCCGAGGTCGTGGATCAGCCAGCCTTCGCCGTCGGGCACGACCGCGAAGTGATCGCGCGAGAGATGGGTATCAGGCAGCTCGAGCGGCTCCTGGCCCCCGGCGCGGTTGGGCGAACGCCCGACGCGCACTCCCTTGCCCTGCAGGTCGATGCGCCTGCCGGGCAGGATGCCCTCGGTCACGACCAGCGACCAGACGAGCGGCCCCGCGGCCACGGCCGGCGCGGCCGCCTCGGCCACCGCCGCGGGTTCGAGGATGCGGGTCGCCTGGTCGTAGTCCCGCGGCTCGGGCTGCATGAGCGGGGGGTCGCCCGTGCACTTCGGGCAGGTCCGCCACAGCATGTCCATCGGGTGGCCTTCGGGACAGTGCTTCAGCACGCGGGGGCTGGATCGCTTCGCCATGGGTGGCGGCAAGCTAGCACCGCGGTGGGGCCGGGACCAATACTTGACGGCGTCTTTACAGCTTCAGTGAACGGTCTTGAAACTTCTGAACGGAGTCCAACGTTAGAGTCCGAGCACTTTTGTTCGGAGTACCGGCTTAGGACCACGTTAAGGAGACGCACGAGATGACGCTCGCCGAGCCCTCGCGCCGGGAACGCAAGAAGGAAGAGACGCGGCGCCGGATCTTCGAGTCGGCGATGGAGCTGTTCCGCGTGAAGGGCTACGAGGCCACGACGGTGGACGAGATCACCGAGAAGGCCGACGTCGGCCGCGGGACGTTCTTCAACTACTTCCCGAAGAAGGACTCGCTCCTCGCCTACCTGTCCGAGGAGCGGCTCGCCGCGGCCGAGGAGAACGCGGCCGCCCTGCTCGCCGAGCCGGCGCCCGCGCGCCGCAAGCTGATCGACCTCTACCTGCACGCCGCCACCGCGTGGGAGCCCGACGTGGAGCTGTCGCGCTACGTGTTCCACGAGTGGCTCAAGCGCGCGTTCGAGCCCACCGTGGACGC
This sequence comes from uncultured bacterium, assembly GCA_964589945.1. Lineage (GTDB taxonomy): Bacteria > Eisenbacteria > RBG-16-71-46 > RBG-16-71-46 > RBG-16-71-46 > CAIXRL01. The sequence continues at coordinate 46,612 of CAZPVG010000010.1, read as the reverse complement.
CGAGAAGGGCTGGCGCCGGCTCGTCCAGGCGCTGCTCGAGCAGGGGCGGCTGAACGGCGAATTGCCCGCCGACACCGACCCGGCGCGCGCCGACGCGATCCTGTCGAGCGTGTACATCGCGACGCTCTTCCACTGGCTGTTCTGCCCCGAGGACTGCCGCGACCAGGACTTCGACCTGCGGCGCGAGCTCGAGACGCGCCTCTGCCTCGTCTTCGACGGCCTCGCGCCGCGGATCGCGGGAGCGAAGCCGTGACCCGCGCGCTCCTCCTCGCGGCAATGGTCCTCGCGCTCGCGGCCCCCTGGGCCGCGGCCGCGTCCCGGCCCGCCCCCGCGGCCCCAACCGACACGCTGCGGCTCTCGGTGGACGACGCGGTCGCCCGCGCGATGGCGACGAGCGCCGAGGCGCGCGCGGCGTACGCCGGCGTGCGGGTGGCCGACGGCCAGGTCAAGGAGGCGACGGCGAGCGCGCTGCCGCACGTCACCGGCTCCGTCACCTACAACCGCAAGTTCGACTCGATCTTCCGCTCCGTCGCGAACGACACGTCGCTGGGACCGTTGCGCGACCTGTTCAGCAAGAGCTCCTTCGCCGCCATCCACACCTGGACCGCCGACATCACGGCCTCGCAGACGATCTTCGACGGGCAGGTGGGCGCCGGCGTGGCGGGCGCTCGCGCCGTCCGGCGCTACGCGAAGGCGACGCGGGACGAGGCGCTGGCCGACGTGGCGCTCGGCGTCCGCGCGGCCTACCTCGACGCGCTGCAGGCGATCGCGGTGCAGCGGATCGCCGAGGAGGGCCTGGCGCAGTCGCGGGCGCACCTCGCGCAGGTCACGCTCTTCCACGACCAGGGCTCGCGCTCGGAGTACGACCTGCTGCAGGCGCAGGTGGACGCCGCGAACCAGGAGCCGGCGGTCGTCGCAGCGCGCAACGCGACGGAGCAGACGCTCCTGCGGCTGCGCCAGCTGATCAACGTCCCGTCGCGCCAGCCGCTCGTCCTGACCTCGTCCCTGGCTTTCGCGGACGGGCAGGTGCCGGTGCTGGCCGCCGAGCCCGGTGACGGCTCGGACCGCCCGGCCCTGCGCGCCGCCGAAGCCACGGTCCGGGCGCGGCAGCTCGCCGTCACCGCCGAGAAGTGGGCGCGCTGGCCGCGCGTGACGGCGCAGGCCACGGTCTCTCACCAGGCGTTCCCCGACGTCGCGTGGCCGCTCAAGCGCGAGGAGTTCGTGCGCGCCATCGACGGCTCGTTGCGCCTCGAATGGCCCCTCTTCCAGGGCTTCCGCACCTTCGGGTCGGTCGAGCGCGCCACGGCCGAGCTGCGCCAGGCCGAGGCCCAGCGCGAGCAGCAGCGCGAGAGCGTCACGCTCGAAGCCGAGCAGGCGCGCCAGGAGGTGGACCGCGCGCTGGCCACCCTCGCCGCGCGCCGCGGCACGGTGCAGCTCGCGACGCGGGCGCACCACCTCGCGACCGTGCGCTGGAAGAACGGCCTGTCGACCCAGCTCGAAGTCTCGGACGCGCGGCTGCAGATGCAGACCGCCGAGGTGAACGAAGTCACCGCCGTGAAGGACTACCGGCTCGCGCTGCTGCGCCTCGAGCGCGCCACGGGCCGGACGCTGACGCTCACGAACCGACCGCTCGACGAACTCTCGACGACCCTCCCCGCCGACGGAGACCGCTGACCATGAAGCCCCACATCGCCGCCCTCGCTGCCGCCTCGACCGCGGTCGTCCTCTTCCTCTCCGGCTGCTCCAGCGGCCAGCGCACCGACACCGCCGCCGCCGGCTCCGACACGCACGCCGCGGCCGCGGCGACCATGCCCGGCGGGAGCGGCGACGCACTGCTCGCCGGGACCGACGTGGCTCCCGCGCGCCTCGCGGACCTGGCCGCCGGCGTGCCGGTGTCCGGAACGCTCCAGCCCGGGCTCGAGGCCCGCGTGACCTCGCCGTTCGACGACGTGCTCGAGGAGGTCGTCGCGCGCGAGGGCCAGCGCGTCGCGAAGGGCGAGGTGCTCGCCCGCTTCCGGCTCGGCTCCGTCGAGGCCGACGCGGCGAGCGCCCGGGCCCAGCTCAAGAGCGCGCAGGCCGACTACGAGCGCATGCAGAACCTCTTCCAGGAGGGCGCCGTGAGCCAGCGCGACGTCGAGAGCGCCGAGGCGGCCTGGAAGGCCGCGCAGGCGTCCGACGCGTTCGCGTCGAGGCAGCTCTCGGACGCCGTCGTGCGCGCGCCGTTCGCCGGCACGGTCTCCACGCGATCGGTGCAGACGGGCGACCGCGTGGGCAAGGGCGCGCCCCTGTTCGTGATCGCCGACACGCGCGAGCTCGAGTTCGAAGCCACCGTGCCGAGCGAGTTCGTCGCGCTCGTGCGACCCGGCGCCCCGGTACGCCTCACCGTTTCCGGCGCGAGCGGCAAGATCGCGGGACGCGTCGCCCGCGTGAACGCGACGGCGGACCCGGCCACGCGCCAGGTGAAGGTGTACGTGCGCGTGCCGAACGGGTCCGGCCGCCTGGTCGGCGGGCTGTTCGCGTCGGGCGAGGTGGTCACGAAGCAGGTCCGCTCGGCGCTCGCGGTGCCGACGGAAGCCGTGCGGTCGGGCGACGACGGCTCGTGGGTCTTCGCGATCGTGGACGGCCGGCTCGCGCGCCGGCCGGTCCGCACCGGCGTGCGGGACGACGCGCACGACCTCGTCGAGGTCCTCGAGGGACTGCAGAACGGCGACACGGTCGTCACCGGGACGCTCGCGGGACTGGCCGACGGGCAGGCCGTACGCGTCGCCGGAGGGGGGCAGTAGGCCGTGTTCCTCTCGAACCTCTCCATCCGGCGGCCCGTCCTGGCCACGATGATGGTCCTGTCGCTGGTCACGCTCGGGATCTTCAGCTACCGGCGCCTGTCGGTGGACCTGTGGCCCAAGGTCGAGTTCCCGTTCGTCTCGATCACGACCGAGTACCCCGGCGCCTCCCCCGAGGCCGTCGAGCGCGAGGTCACGAAGAAGATCGAGGAGTCGGTGAACTCGGTCGAGGGCGTGAAACGCATCTTCTCCTACTCGAACGAGGGCTTCAGCCAGGTCTTCATCGAGTTCCAGCTGAACACGAAGATCATGGACGACGTCGCGGACGTGCGCGCCAAGATGGACGCCATCCGCCGCGACCTGCCGAACGACATCGACCCGCCGGTGATCGGGCGGTTCGACCCGGCATCCCAGCCGATCATGAGCTTCTCGGTCCGCGGTCCCGGCTGGTCGCTTCGCGACCTGACGCGGCTCGCGGAGGAGACGATCAGCCGCCGCATCCAGAACGTCCAGGGCGTGGGCAGCGTGCGCGTGGCCGGCGGCGTCCGCCGCGAGGTGCACGTGCTGCTGCTGCCCGACCGCATGAACGCGCTCGGCATCTCGCCCGACATGGTCGTCTCGGCGCTCGAGCGCGAGAACGCGAACGTGCCCGTCGGGCGCGTGCAGCGCGGGTCGCGCGAGGATCTCGTGCGCGTGCAGGGCCGCATCGCGCAGCCGAAGGACTTCGGCAACGTCGCCGTGGCGGTGCGCAACGGCACGACCGTGCGGCTGTCGCAGGTCGCCCGGATCGAGGACGCGCAGGAGGAGGAGCGCGACGCGGCGTTCGTGAACGGCGAGCGCGCCGTCACGATCGAGGTCCGCAAGGTGGCGGGCGGCAACACTGTGGACATCGCCGACCAGGTGAACGCGGCGGTGGCCGAGCTGAACCGCACGCTGCCGCGTGGCGCGAAGCTGACGATGATCGAGGACAATTCGATCTGGATCCGCCACTCCGTCGACGACGTCCAGAAGACGCTCGTCGAAGGCGCGATCCTGGCCGTGCTGATCGTGTTCATCTTCCTGAACTCGTGGCGCTCGACGGTCATCACCGGCCTGACCCTGCCCGTGTCGGTGATCTCGGCGTTCCTGGCGTTCTACGCGTTCGGGTTCACGCTCAACATCATGACGCTCATGGCGCTCTCGCTCGTGATCGGCATCCTCATCGACGATGCGATCGTCGTCCGCGAGAACATCGTCCGGCACGTCGAGCTCGGCGAGGACCACATGGAGGCTGCCCGCAACGGCACGGCGGAGATCGGCTTCGCCGTCCTGGCGACCTCGCTGTCGATCATCTCCGTGTTCGTGCCCGTCGCCTACATGGGCGGCATCGTCGGTCGCTTCTTCTTCCAGTTCGGCATCGTCGTCGCGTTCGCCGTGCTCGTATCGCTGTTCGTCTCGTTCACGCTGGACCCGATGCTGTCGTCGCGCTGGTACGACCCCATGGCCGAGGGCGGCTCGCACGAGGGCCCGGTCGGCCGGCTGCTCAAGCGGTTCAACGACTGGTTCGCGACCGTAAGCCAGCGCTACCGGGGCCTGATCCTGTGGTCGCTGCGCCACCGGCTCCTCGCGGTCGGGATCGCGACGCTGTCGTTCTTCGCCGCGATCGCCATGCCCATGCTGGGCGCGGTCGGCGGCGAGTTCATGCCGCGCTCGGACGAGAGCCAGACGAACGTCGAGTTCGAGACGCCGGTCGGCTCGTCGATCGCCTACACGGAGTCGAAGGGCCTCGAGATCTCGCGCTGGCTCGAGAAGCGGCCCGAGGTCGCCTACACCTACCTCACGGTCGGCGGCGCGGCGCAGAACAACGAGGTCAACCGCGGGAGCATCTTCATCAAGATGGTGCCGCGCCACGACCGCCGGCTGAGCCAGCAGGAGTTCGAGACCGATATCCGCAAGACCCTGTCGCGCTTCACCGACTCGCGTGCGCGCGTGCTGCAGTCGGGCGCGGTGGGGGGTTCGATGGCCCCGATCGTGATCAATCTCAACGGCCCCGACCTCGCCGAGCTGCGCCACATCTCCGACGAGGCCATCGCCGCGATCCGCGACGTGCCCGGGCTCGTCGAGCTGCACTCCTCGCTCGAGGGCCGCAAGCCCGAATGGATCGTGAAGGTGGACCGCGACCTCGCCTCCCAGGTCGGCCTGTCGATCGGGCAGGTCGGCGCCTCGCTGCGCCCGGTCCTGTCGGGCGAGAAGGCGGGCGACTGGGAGGACGAGACGGGCCTCGCGCACGACGTGGTCGTGCGTCTCGCGCCGGAGTTCCGGGAGTCGAGCCAGGACCTGCTCCGGCTGCCCGTCGCCACCTCGCAGGTGGACCGGGCCACCGGCGCTCCCGTCATGGTTCCGCTCGGCCAGGTCGCGACGCTCACGCGCGGCGGCGCCCCGGCGCAGATCGACCGGCAGAGGCTCGAGCGCGTCGCCACCATCGAGGGCAACTTCCAGGGCCGGCCGCTCACGGACGTCACGACCGACATTCGGAAGCGGCTCGAGGCCCTCACGCTGCCGCCCGGCTACCGCTTCGACTTCGGCGGCGAGCAGCAGGACTTCGAAGAGACCGTGGGCTACATGCTCGAGTCCCTGGCCATGGCGGTGGTGTTCCTCTACATCATCCTCGCCAGCCAGTTCGGCTCGTTCATCAGGCCGCTCGCGATCATGCTGTCGCTGCCACTGTCGCTCGTCGGTGTCATGCTCGCGCTGACGATCGCGCGCGGGTCGCTGAACATCATGAGCATGATCGGCATCATCATGCTGATGGGCCTCGTGACGAAGAACGCCATCCTGCTCGTGGACTTCGCGAACCAGGCGCGCGAACGGGGCCTGGATCGCACCGCGGCGCTCGTGGACGCCGGGCAGCTGCGGCTGCGCCCCATCGTCATGACGACGCTGGCGATGATCTTCGGCATGATCCCGACGGCGCTGGCGCTGGGCGAGGGCGGCGAGTTCCGCGCCCCGATGGCCCACGCCGTGATCGGCGGTCTCATCACCTCCACCCTGCTCACGCTCGTCGTGGTGCCGGTCGTCTACACGTACCTCGACGATTTCGGCGCGTGGTGCGGCGTGTGGGCGAGGCGGTGGTTCGGCGAGCCGGAGCACGCGGCCCGCCGGGCCGCGGAGGACACCCCGGCCCGCACCGAAGTGCCGGCCGCCGCATCGGACGGCTCACCGGTCTTCGGCTCACCGGCCCCGGAGGGCTCTCCCACGCGGGTGAGCTGAGCGACGACGGAACCGGGCGGGAGCCCCGCTCCCGCCCGCACGCATCCCGCGGGCGCCGCGGGTGCCCCACCCGAGAAGGCCCCGGGCGACCGGGCGCGAAAGGACTCCGAATGAAGAGCACCGCAACCGCCGTCTGGAGCGGCGGACTGAAGGACGGCAAGGGGCAGCTCGCCGCGGGCAACGGCTCGTTCACCGGCGTGCCCTACGACTTCGGCAAGCGCTTCGAGGGCACGGCCGGGCCCGGCACCACGCCCGAGGAGCTGGTCGCCGCCGCGCACGCGGGGTGTTACGCGATGGCCCTGTCCGGCAGCCTCGGCGGAGCCGGCTTCACGGCCGAGCGCATCAGCGTCAAGGCCGTGGTCACGCTCGACCGCGTGGACGGCAAGGCGACGGTGACGAATTCCGACCTGACGGTGGCGGCGAAGGTGCCCGGGATCGACGCGGCGAAGTTCGCCGCGCTCGCCGAGGAAACCAAGCTCGGATGCCCGATCTCGCGGCTGCTCAACGCGAAGCTCTCGCTCGAGGCGAAGCTCGAGGGCTGACGGCGGTCCCGGCCCGAGACGAAGGCGGCCCGGCGGGACGATCCGCCGGGCCGCTGCCGTTCCGGGCCGCGCCGCGCTAGAACTGCACCTGGATCGGCACCGAGGAGTTCGAGACCATGACCTCCTTCCTCCCCAGCACCGTCTTGCCGTCCTTGGCGCGCAGCTCCACCGGGCAGCGCCCGGTGTCCACGTCGCGCACGACCAGCGGCGTGTAGCCGCGGAAGCGCCCGCGCACGAAGACCTGGAAGCCGCCGCCCTGCCGGGCCGAGATCGAGAGGATGCCGCTGCCGACGCGGAAGTCCTGGCGCACGTGCTCGGTCTTGCCCTTGCGGACCTTCTTGATCTGCACCGCTTCGAGATAGTCCGGGTGGACGAACCGGAACCGGTGCTCGCGGTCCGGTGCCATGAACAGGTCGGCCCGCTTGACGAGCGTCGGGTAGAGCACGCCGTCCACCCAGAGCTGCGCCTCGGGCTCGCACTCGACGATCACCTTGGAGCCGCCCGCCACCTGCCACGGCTTGTTGGCCACCGTCGCGGCCGGGGGCGGCGGGGTCGTGAGGGTCTCGGCGGCGACGGGCCCGGCGAGCCCCGGCTGCAGCGTCACCCGCACCCGCGCGTTGGTCCCCGCTTCGACCTTCGCCGCGCGCGTGTTGCTCCACTTCTCGTAGCCCTGGGCCGTGATCTCGACCGAGTGCGTGCCCGGTTCGACGTCCATGAACCACGAGGCCGAGTCGGCCATCGTGGCGGGCAGGCCGTCCACGAGCACCTGGTCCGCGCGCGGGGTCACGGCGACGAAGAGCGTGCACGCGAGCGAGGCCAGCGACACGAGGTCGAGGTGCAGCGCCCCGGGCTGGCCTGCCGCGAGCTCGAGCGTCGTGTCGCGCGTCAGGTAGCCCGGGAGCGTGACGCGCACGCGCACCGGGCCGGGCCTGAGGTTCTCGAACCACGTCGGGCTGACGCGCGTCTCGCCGGTCGAGGGCAGCATGACCTGCGCGCCCGGGGGCTCGGTGTCCACGTCCAGCCGCAGCGTCGAGTCCGCGGCGGTGGCGGTGAACGCCTCGATGGGCGGGGCCGGCGGCGCCCAGGGCCGCCAGACGAACAGCGTGAACGCGATCGCGAGCAGCACCACGGACAGGATCGAGAGCACCAGCGGGCCGCGCCACTTCGCGATCGGGTCGGGCGCCGGCGCGCGCCGCGGCGGCGCCGGGGGCCGGGCCGGCGGCGGCGGCGGCGCGGCGTGCGCGCCGGCGAGAACGGCCGGCTCGGGGGCGCGCTTCGGCGCGGCCGCGGGCGGCGGCGGCGGCGGCGGCGGCGCAACGGCCCGTGGCGGCTCGGGGCTCGAGCCGGGGATGTCGAGCACCGTCTTGTCGGGGTCGAACGTTTCCGCCGGCGCCCCCGGCGCCGGCGCGGCGGGCGCCGGCTTTCCGGGGTCCGAGGCCGGTTTGATCCTGCGCACGAGCGACTGGGCCTGGCGGTGCGTCGGGTCGGCGGCCAGGATGCGGTCGAGCTCCTCGATCGCGGCGCGGCGCTCGGCGTCGCTGCCCTTCGAGAGCTTCTCGGCGTCGCGCAGCATGTGCTCGAGCGACCTCTGCTTCGCCTGGGTCGTGTAGTCCGGCGGGTTGCCCAGGTAGAGCTGGAGCAGGTCCGACGTGTGCATGACGCGGTACTCGTCGAGCAGGTCGTCGAGCATCCGGCGCACCTCGGCCGCGTCCGCGGGCCGGTCCTCGCGCCGCTCGGCGAGCATGCGTTCGAGCAGCCGCCCGAACGCCGCGGGCACGAGCGGGTTGTGCTCGAAGATCGACGGCGGCTTGCGCGCGGGGGCGCGACCCGCCGGACCGACGATCGAGTCGAACGGCATCCGTCCCGCGAGCAGCTCCCAGATGATCACCGCGAGCGTGTAGAGATCGCTGCGCACGTCCTGCGGCTCCTCGCGCACCTGCTCCGGCGGGCGATAGAGCTCCTCGCGCATCAGGTCGGGCATGACCGCGGACTGCAGGAAGCTCTCGCGCTCGCGCAGCCCGAACCCCAGCACCTTCACGCCGCCCTCGGACGTGACCTTCACGAGCCGCGGACGCAGCCGCCGGTGAAGCACCGACTTGCCGTGCGCGTGCTCGAGCGCGCTGCAGACCTCGCGCATGATCGCGACCGCCACCTCGGGCGGCGGCGGGCCGAACTGCTGGAGGATCTCCCCGAGGTCGAGGCCCTCGATGAACTCGAGCACGGCGTAGATCCGCTCGCCGTCGTGCTTGAGATCGAGAACCGAGGCGATGCAGGTGTGGTCGAGGCGCGCCGCGATGCGGGCCTCCTCCAGGAAGCTCTGCACGAACGCCGGGTCCGACGCGGTGTCCTCGTGGAGCACGCGCAGCAGCACCTTCTGGGAACGCATGGAGGCGTTCTCGGCGAAGTAGGAGTCGGCCGATCGGCCGTGCCGGAGCAGCCCCTTGATGAGGTAATGACCGAGTTGGGTCGGGTCGGGCATGTCGTTCGTTCGTCCGCGGCCGGCAGGCCGCCCGGTTGGGGATGTCCGCTCCGGTGCCGTCGCGGCCCCGGGGCCGCCGCGCCGTCAGCGGTCGGTGGTGAAGTCCACCTCCACGTTGCTCGGTGCGTCCTTGACCACGATCCTGCGCGACGCGAGGACTTCGCCCGTCTCCCGGTCCCGCACCTCGACGAGGTGCGGGCCCACCGGAAGCGGGCGCACGGGCGCGGGCGTCACCGCGCGCCGATAGGTACCATCCACGTAGATGTCGAGGCCGTTCCGCGGGCCGGTCACGTACACGCCGCCCCTGCCCCGGGTGAGGTCGAAGTCGAAGGACAGCACCGCGTCCTTCGAGCGCGCCTTCCGCTTCTGCTCGCGATCGCCGTAGTCGCCGGCGTCCACGCGCACGGTCCAGGGCTTGCGGATGACCCGCTTCCTCCAGTCCCTGACGCCCGAGGCGACCTTCACGCCGTCCAGGAAGACGTCCGCCGCCGGGGCGACTCTCACGTCCACGACGAGCGAGTCGGCGGACCACGCGGTCGAGACCGCTTCGGGAGCCGCGACGAGCGTACTTCCCGCCGCCGGGGCCGTCACGCCGGCGGCCGAAGCGGCGGCCGCCGAGCCCGCAGGCGCAGCCGTGCGCGCCGCCGGCACCCGGAGGTGCGCGGTGTCGCGGGGAGCGGCCGTCGCGGCGGCGACCGGCTCCGGCACGGGCCCGTGCTCCCCGGCGGCGGCGGCCGTAGTCCCGGGCCCGGCGGGCGCCGGCGTCACCGGCGCGGCCATCGCGGCGGCGCCGTCGGCGCCGGGGCCGGCGATCGCGGCGGCCGTGTCCGCGGGCGCGGCGCGGTGCCCCGCGGCGGGCGCCCGCGCGCCGAAGCGCTGCGAACCGACGATCGCCACGACCGCCACGAGCGCGGCGGCCGCGCCCGCCAGGACGTACGGCCGCAGGCGGCGGCGCGCCCGGCTGCGGGCGAACCGGGCGGCGATGGCCTCGGGATCGGCCACGTAGCGACGGAGCAGGTCCTCGCTCGCGCGCAGCCCGAGCCCGCGCGCGACGTCGTGCAGCACCTCCTCGACCTCGCGCATGTCGCGCGGCCGCTGCGAGGGCTTCTTGGCCATCATCCGCTGCACGAGCTTCACCAGCTCCCGCGGCGCCTCCGGGCACAGCCGGTCGAGCGGCGGCGGCTCCTCGTTCTGGATCTTCATGCAGACCGTGGCGATCGTTCCCTCGAACGGGATGCGGTTCGAGAGCAGCTGGTAGGCCACGACCCCGAGCGAATAGACGTCGAACGCGATCGTCGCCTCGTCGCCGTCCACCTGCTCGGGCGACATGTAGGCGTAGGTGCCCATGAGGGTCCCGGGCGTGCTGCGGCCCTCGGCGTCCATGTCGCGCGCGAGCCCGAAGTCGAGGACCTTCACCTGCCCCGACGCGGTCAGCATGACGTTCCCGGGCTTCACGTCGCGGTGGATGATCGAGCGCTCGTGCGCGTGCTGGAGCCCGGCCGCGAAGCGCTGCAGGACGATCACCGCGATCTCGACCGGGAGCCGGCCGTGCTCCTTGAGCCACGAGCTGAGGTCCCAGCCCTCGATGTACTCCATCTCGATGAAGAACGCGTCCTCCATCGGGCCGGTCTGGCGCACGCGCACGATGTTCGCGTGGTCCATGCGGGCGAGCTGGGCGGCCTCGGACGCGAAGCGGTCCACGAAGCTCGCATGTTTCGCGAGGTGGTCCTTGAGGAGCTTGATGACCACGCGCTTCTCGAGCGCCTTGTGGGTCGCGAGGTAGACGAGCCCCTGCCCGCCCTCGGCGCTGATCAGCTTTTCGAGGACGTACGGGCCGAAGTCGCGAGGCTGGGGCTCCGCCATGGGACTTCCCTGCGCGTCAGCGGCCGCCCGTGAACCTGTACTCGACGCGCACCGTCGAGCCGGAGGTCACCATCACCTGGGACGGTCCCTGCGCTGCGGTGCCGTCGGATCGCCGCACGACGATGTTGTGGAGCCCGGGCGTCAGGTTCCGCACCCTGCACGGCGCGTCGTCGGGGTACTGGGCGCCGTCCACGTAGACGCGGGCCCGCCTCGTCCCGGAGATCGAGATCTGCGCGCTCCCGAGCTCGCCCGAGAACGGCAGGTCCGCCGACAGCTGGTAGCTGCCTCCCGACTCGACGTGCACGGTCTTCTCGAACACGCCGCCGTCGATGCCTTCGACCCGGATCACGTGGTCGCCCGCGGACAGCGAGTGGGACAGGAAGCCGACGTCGAACGCGTAGGGCTCGCTGTCCACGAAGAACGTGCTCGGCTGGAACGGCCGCGTGGTGAGCAGCACGCGCCCGGGCCCGGCGGCGGGTGTCTTCACCGGTGCCGGCTTCGGCTTCGGTGGCGCCGTCGTCGCCGGGGCCGGCGGCGCGGCGGTCGTCGTCGCGGAGCCGGTGGCGGCCTCGTTCGGCGGCGTCTGTTCCTCGACCGGGGGCCTGCCGGTCGGCGCCACGGCCGTCGCGGGCTCGGGCGTGATCGCGGTCGAAGGGGGGGCGGCGTCCGGCAAGGTGGCGGCCGGACGGCCATCGCCCGCCGCGGCGGCTCCCTCCCCCGCCGCGGGCTTGCGGAGCTGGCCGAGCAGCATCGCGACGACGGCCACGACGAGGATCGCCATGACGGCGACCGCTCCGCCCAGCAGCCCGAGGTTCGGCGGCAGCTTGCGACCGGGCTCGCGCTCGGCCTTCCCGCGCGGCGCCTCGACGACCGCGGGCGCGGCACCCGCGACGCGCGCGACGATCGTCGTGATGTTGTCGGGGCCCCCGCGCTCGTTCGCGAGGTCGATCAGGCTCGCGCAGGCTTCGGCCGGGGTCTGCTCGGTCGCGATGCTGGCGATCTCGTAGTCGGTCACCTGCCCGTGGAGGCCGTCGCTGCACACCACGAGCGTGTCGCCGGGCCGCAGCCCGTCCACCACGCGCTCGGCGTCCACCTGCACGGTCTCGAGCGCGCCGACGCTGCGCGTGACGACGTTGCGGCGGTGGTCGTGCTTCGCCTCGGCCTCGGTGAGATGGCCCTTCTCGATCAGCTCGGCGACCAGCGAGTGGTCCTTCGTGAGCTTCTGCACCTTGCCGCCGCGCACGAGGTACGCGCGGCTGTCGCCGACGTGCCCGATCCAGACCTCCCGGCCCTTCACGATCACGGCCGTGCACGTCGTGCCCATGCCGCGCTGTTCCGCGTTCGCGCTCGCCTGGGCGTGGACGACGTTGTTCGCCGACTCGATGGCCTCGCGCAGCGCGGCGGAGGGATCCGCGCCTTCCGCGGCCCGCACGGTGGAGACCACGGTTTCCACGGCGAGACTGCTCGCCACCTCGCCGGCGCTGGCACCGCCCATGCCGTCGCAGACGACGAACAGCATGCCCTGGCGGGCGCGCACGCCGCCGTCCTCGCTGATCCACAGGGCGTGCGAATCCTCGTTGCCCGTGCGCCGGCGCCCGACATCGGTCGCGCTGGCGATCGTGAGTCCCTCGGCTTCGATCTGGTTGGTTACCGGATGGTCCACGGCCACCGACTTGGTTCGGGTTCCCGTTCGCCCCCGGCTCGGGGGGCCGTCCGCGTCATGGGCAGGCGAGCAAACTGCCACCGCACTTCACGTTCGCCAAACGAATTCGGCCGTCGAGGCGCTCCGGGCGCTCACGCCCCCCGGCGAGGGGCCCGGCGCTCGGCCGGGATGCGCTTCGGGGCCGCAGCATACACGAGCCGCGCGCCACCGCACCTCTCCCACGCACGGCGGGCCAGCGCGGTCAGCGCCAGCTCGCGCGAGCCCGGGTCCGCCCAGCGCAGCGCCGCGCCCGCCCGGACGCCCCGTACCGGGCCGCCGCTCCAGAGTTCGACCTCGATCGCGCGGTGGGTGATCGCGTGCCGCACGCGCAGCCCCGTGTCCTCGAGCCGCGCGCGCACGCCGAGCGCGGCCAGGCGGTCCGACAGCGCCGGCGCCGCCGGCTCCCCGTCCGCCAGTTCCACGCCGGGCGGCTCCCAGAGCCGGTCGAGCAGCGAGCCCGCGCGCCGGGCGACGAGCAGGCGTCCGCCGCGCTTGAGGATCGCGACCGCGCGCCGCACGCGTTCGGTGCCGCGCCGCGGGGCCGCGGGCGGGAAGGCTTCGGGCCTCCCGAGCGCGAAGGCGCGGCAGCCGGCGTGCACGGGGCAGGCCCCGCAACGGGGCGCCCGCGGTGTGCAGACCACGGCGCCGAGCTCCATGAGCGCCTGGTTCCAGTCGCCCGGACTCGCGGACGCCGGCGGTTCCGCGACGAGCCGCCCCGCGAGGCCCCAGAGCGTGCGGGCGTCGGCGGGCCGTTTCGCCTGCAGCGGCCGCGCGGTCCAGCGTGCGAGCACCCGGGCCACGTTGCCGTCGAGAACCGGCAGCTTCTCGCCGAAACCAATGCTGAGGACGGCCCCGGCCGTGTAACGTCCGACCCCGGGCAGCGCCGCGAACGCCGCCGGATCGGAGGGCACGCGGCCCCCGTGCTCGCGCACGACGACGCGCGCGGCTTCGTGCAGGTGGCGGGCGCGGCGGTAGTAGCCGAGCCCCGACCACGCGGCGAGCACGTCGTCCACCCGCGCCGCGGCGAGCGAGCGCACGTCGGGGAATCGCGAAAGGAAGCGGCGGTAGTAGGGTGTGGCGGTCGCGACCTGCGTCTGCTGCAGCATCACCTCGGAAACCCACACGCGGAAGGGGTCGCGCGTGCGGCGCCACGGCAGCGCCCGGTGGTGGCGCCGGTACCAGCGGAGCAGGGCGGCGCGCCGTCGCGGCGCGAGCGGCCCGGCGTCGCGGCCGGGAGTCAACGGGGAGTAATCGAGGCTCATGCAGGTTCCCGAGTCCGTGAGAGCGCAGTTCGCGGCGGAGATGGGTCGGCCCGACCCCGAGATCGAGCTCGCGCGCGCGGCGCTGCTCGTCGCGGCCGAGGACGATCCCTCCCTCGACCCCGAAGAGAGCCTTGCGACGCTGCGTGCCTGGGGCGACGAGCTGGCGGCGCGCGTCGATCCCGCGCTGAACAGCCTGCAGCGCCTCGCGCGGCTGCGCAACTTCATGTTCGAGGAGCTGGGCTTCCGCGGCGACGTGCGCGGGTACCGCTCCCCCGAGAACTCGATGCTCCACTCGGTCATGGAGCGCCGGCGCGGCATCCCGCTCACGATGGGCATCGTGTTCCTCGAGCTGGGCTGGCGACTGGGGCTCGACCTGCACGCGGTCGGGTTTCCCGCCCACTTCCTCGTGCGGCTCGCGGGCGAGGCGGAGGACCTGCTGCTCGACGCGTTCGACCGCGGCGCCTCGGTCCACGAGGAGGACTGCCGGAACATCCTCCGCACCGCCACGGGCGGCGCGGTGAGCTGGGACGAGAGCCTGGTCCGCTCGATCGGCCGGCGCGAGACGGTCGCGCGGCTGCTGCAGAGCCTGAAGGTGGCGAGCCTCCGCCACGGGGACACCGAGCGGGCACTGCGCGCCACCGAGCGGAGGCTCGTCGTCTTCCCGGACTCGGCGAGCGACGAGCGCGACCGCGGCCTGCTGCTCTACCGGCTGGACCGCTACCGGCCCGCGCTCGAATCCCTCGAGCGCTACCTCCGGATGCGTCCCGATGCGCCCGACCGCGCGCCGATCGAGGCGTACGTCGGCGCGCTGCGGATCATGCTCGCGGCGTAGGCCCCCGGCGGGAGCCGCGCCGCGGCGTCAGCGCTTGAGGTCGGCGACGTCCTTGAGGTTGGGCGTCTTGGACTGGGTGCCCGTCCACGCGCAGGTCATCACGACCCCGCAGCGCGGGCATTCCATCTTCGCGCCCGCGCCTTCCTCGGCGGTCGGCATCCAGCGCTCGAGCTTCGTCTGGCAGCCGGGCGTGTAGCACAGGTAGACACACAACGGCATCGTTCACTCCCACGGGGCGCCGGTCACTCCGTCGCGTTCTCGAACACCAGCGCGTGCAGCACGAGCCCGCGCGGGTCCGGCGACAGCTGGAGAACCCTCTCGCCCCTTCCCTGTTCGATCCAGTAGAGCCCGGGCGCGACGACGTCCACGTACGCCGTGCCTCCGGCGCCGGCCGAGACGTCCGCGCCGCGCCGGTCCGCGGCGGGCCAGTGCTCGTCGAGCAGGATCCAGAGCCGCGCGCGGGCGCCGGCGGGCGGGCTCACCACCACGCCGACGCGGGACGCACTATAGCGAACGGCGACGAAGTTCGCCGCCCCGCCCCGCGTGGCCTCGAGGCCGTCGGCCCGGACGCGCCAGCCGCCGACCGGGTACGGCACGAGCGGCCGGCCGACCTGCTGGTAGCGAAACTCGGCCGTGAACACGCCTTCGTAGCCCGCGGGAAGGCCGGCCAGCGGCCCCCGGCGCGGCTCCCCCGCACCGAGCCGGACCACCGTCACGGGCGGGAACGCGGGCGTGGCGAGCGGCGGCGGCGCGCCGGCGCCGCCGCGCGCGCGGAGCGCCCACGCCCGCAGCGCGGCGTCGCCGGGCGCGAGGGCCGCCACGGTGTCCACGACGACGCGGCCCTGCGCGTCGGCCACGACGAGGTGCGGTCCCTCCGTCGCGCCGCCGAGCCGCGCGGCGAGCTGGCCCGCGGGGTCGTCGCCCACCGGCAGGTCGAGCCCCCAGCGGCGCACGAGCCGTCCCGTCACCGCGGTGTCGGCGGCGTAGGCGTATTCGGGCTCGTGCACCGCGATCACGTGCGCCCCGAGCGGCGCGTACGCGGCGTGCCACGCGCCCATCGCCGCGAGGGCGGCCTCCGCGCGCGGGTCCGCGTCGCTCCAGAGCAGGAGCGCGACCGGAGCGCCGCGCAGCGAGTCGTCCGGGAAAGGGCCGCCGTTCCACCACGCGGACGCGGCGGAGAGCGACGGCAGTCGCTCCGCGACGGGCGCCGGTGCGCGGAGCCCCGGCAGCAGGCGCGGCGCGAGCCGCCAGGTCAGGAGGACGGCGGCGAGCACGAAGCCGACGGCGGCGAGGATCGCGAGGGCGCGGCGCATGGCGGCACGAGCATAGGGGCCGCGGCCCGCGACGCCCAGCCGCGCCCGCGGGCGAGCGGACGTCCCCGGTTCGTCAGAGGGCGCGGCCGAGCCACCTCAGGACGTTGATCGCGAACTGGCGGTCGTCGGTGCCGGGCGTGTTCATGCCGAACTTCCACCGGCCTCCCGGGCCGACGAGCTGCGCGCTCAGCATCGCGGCCTCGCCGAGCACCACCACGCGGCCGCGGCCCAGCGGAAACGCGAGGCCCTGCGCCCGGCCCGCCGCGCTCCGCCGCTTCGCGGGCGGGATGCTGTCGAGCTGCTGCCACTCCGAGAAGGTCACCATCGCGTCGTAGGCGTCCGGCCCCAGTTCGAGGAGCCGCTGCGAGCCCGCCGGGCCCGCGAGCGACTGCCCGGTGAAGGTGACGACCTTCCGCACGGGCGGGTCGCCGCGGCGCCCGCGGACGATCGCGGCCGCCGTGTCGAGCCCGGCGCCGGGCGCGTAGTCGATGACGGTGTGGCGCCCGCCGCGGCTGCGCCGCGGGTCGCAGGTGTACGCGCAGCGCATGTCCACGCCGAGCGCGCGGCCGAGCCCGGCCGCGGCCGGGCCCATCGGCGCGTGATCGGCGACGAGCAGCAGCGCGCCGCCGGAGACCACCCACGCCTTCACGGCCGCCACCTCCGCGGTCGTGAATGCGGGACGCATGGCGGTGGAGTCGCCCATGTCGTCTGCGCCGAGCGCGTTCGCGACGACGAGCACGTCCACGTCCCGAAGCGAAGCCGGCGAGAACGGCGCCGTGCCCGCCGAGACGCGGAAGCCGTCGCTGCGCGCGAGGTCGGCGAAGGGACGGTAGCGCCCTTCGAGCGTGTGGAAATTGTGGTGGGCCTCGTCGATGACGAGCCGCGGGCCGCGCCCCGCCGGCCACGCGGGCCGCTCGATGCGCGCGTCGAACGTGCTGTCGGGCACCTGCTGGGCGCGGGCCGCGGGCGCGGTGAGTGCGGCGGCGAGGGCGAGCATGGCGAAGGTCCGGGCGCTCATGATCCGCAGCCTAGGCACGCGGGCGCGGGACGCAAGCGGGACCCGACGGGCGCACGCGCCGGGCCGCCGACCGTGCGGCCGGGCGCTACAGCCGCAGTCGGGCCCGGACCCGCTCGTACACGCGCAGGTCGCCGGCCGAGTAGCAGGCGCAGGTCACCTGGCGCGGGTGCGTCGCGCCCTCGAGCGCCGCGGCGATGGCGTGCAGCGCCAGCGCCGTCGCGCGCTCGAGCGGGAACCCGAAGATGCCGGTGCTGATCGCGGGGAACGCGAGGGTCTCGAGCCGGTGCTCCGCGGCGAGCGCCAGGGAGGCCCGGTAGCACGAGCGGAGCAGCCGGTCCTCGCCGTGGTCTCCGCCGTGCCACACGGGCCCGACCGCGTGGAGGACGTGACGCGCCCTGAGGCCGAAGCCGGGGGTCAGGCGGGCCTCGCCGGTCGGGCACGGCGCCGCGTCCCGGCACGCGGCCGCGAGCCCCGGCCCGGCGGCCCGGTGGATGGCGCCGCACACTCCGCCGCCGGGGAGCAGGGCCTCGTTCGCGGCGTTGACGATGGCGTCCACGTCGAGCGTCGTGATGTCGGCCTGCACGATCACGAGGCGGTCACCCAGCGGCACGGTCGTCCCTCCCGCTTCGCACGGCCGGGCGGTCCGGCGGCCTCCGGACCCTGCGGACGCGCGAACGCTACTCCAGTCCCACGGGGCGCCACCAGCCCGTTGCCCGAGCGGCCCCGCGCCGCGTACGCTCCCGTCGTGCCCAGCGTCCATCCCGCCTCGCGCCCGCCGCTCGTCGACACGCACGGCCGCACCGTGCGCGACCTGCGCCTGTCGATCACCGACCGGTGCAATCTGCGATGCGTCTACTGCATGCCCGCCGAAGGCATGCCGTGGCTGCAGCGCTCGGATCTGCTCACCTACGAGGAGATCGCCCGCCTCACTCGGGTCTGCGTCGAGTGCGGCGTCACGGGGATCCGCCTCACGGGCGGCGAGCCCACGGTGCGCGAGGACCTGCCGGTGCTGGTGCGGATGCTGGCGGACGTCGCGCCGGGCCTGGACCTGAGCCTGACGACGAACGCGCTCAAGATGCCGAAGCTCGCCGGACCGCTGCGCGACGCGGGCCTGCGGCGCGTCAACGTCAGCCTCGACACGCTCTCGCGCGAGCGCTTCCACCGCCTCGCCCGGCGCGACCGCCTGGGCGAGACCCTGGCGGGCCTCGAGGCCGCGCGCGCGGCGGGCTTCTCGCCGATCAAGTTGAACGCGGTTCTAATCCGCGGCCACAACGACGACGAGGCGGTCACGCTGGCACGGTGGGCGCGCGACGAGGGCTACGAGCTGCGCTTCATCGAGTGGATGCCGCTCGACTTCGGTCACGACTGGGACCGTTCGAAGCTGGTGACTGCGGACGAGATCCTCGCCCAGGTCGCGGGGGCGTTCCCGCTCGAACCCGAGCCGGGCGCCGACCCGAGCGCGCCGGCGACGATGTACCGCTACCTCGACGGCCGCGGCCGCGTGGGCGTGATCGCCTCCGTCACGCGCCCGTTCTGCGGCCGCTGCGACCGCATCCGCCTGACGGCGGACGGTCAGGTGCGCACCTGCCTCTTCGCGCTCACGGAGTACGACCTGCGGGGCCTCATGCGCTCGGGTGCCGACGACGACGCCCTCGAGCGCCGCCTGCGCGAGGCGGTCCTGCGCAAGAAGCCGGGCCACCTCATCGGCCGCCCGGGTTTCGTCCAGCCCACCCGCGGCATGAGCGCCATCGGCGGCTGACGGCTGTATCCCACGTTCTCGACGAAGCCTCGCTGACCGGGTGAGACGAAGCCGGCGGGAGCTGGAGTCGGAGGCGGCGGAGCCTGGGCGGACGCGAGAGCCAAGGACCGGCGGAGCGGCCGGCCAGACGAGAGAGCGGAGCGCAGGGAAGCGCGCAGCGAACGTCCGCCGCCTCCGACTCCAGCTCCCGCCGGCGGCACACCTGCGAAGACGCCCGGGCTCGTCCCGCCAGCGTCAGCGGCGCTCCGACTGCCGTGCTCCCGCGACCCGCTGCCGTCAGTCGGTGGTGCCGTAGATCTTCTCGCAGAGCGCGGACAGCTGGAGGGCTTCCTCCTCGGTCAGGCGCTGCGAGAACGCGCGCTCCACGGCGCGGACCTTCGGGAGCATCAGCGACAGCAGGTGCCGGCCGCGGGGCGTGATGCGGGCCACGGACTGGCGGCCGTCCTTCTCGGAGCGCCCGCGCTGCACGAGGCCGCGGCGGACCAGGCGGTCGATCAGCCGCGTGAGGTCGGGGGCGCGGTCCAGCATGCGGCGCGTGAGATCGGCGCGGCAGTAGCCCTCCGGGTGCGCGCCGTTGAGGATGCGCAGGACGTTGTACTGCGTCAGCGTCAGGTCGGCGCCATCGAAGACCGTCTCGTAGAGCCCGCGGACGAACGACGACGTCACCCAGACGTTGAGGATCGCTTCGTGGTACGTACCGTCGAACTTCTCCGACAGCAGCCGATGCTGGAGTGCGCGTCCCATGGCGGCAGCGACTCTAGGCGCGCGGGCGGCGGGACTCAAGCGCCGGGCGCCGGCGCGGGTCTCTCGCCGAGGAACATGACCTCCTCCTCCAGCTCGACCCCGAAGCGCTCGCGCACGCGGGCCTTGAGGGTTTCGGCGAGGACCAGCATGTCGCGGGCCGTCGCGCGGCCCGCGTTCACGAGGATGTTGGCGTGCTTCGGGAACACCATCGCGTCGCCCACCCGCAGCCCGCGGGCGCCGCAGGCGTCGAGCAGCGCGCCGGCCGGCACGCGGTGCGTGCCCGGGGAGTGCGGCAGGCCGGGCACCTGGAAACCCGGCGGCAGGTTCTTGAAGTACGAGCCCGCCGTCGGCTCCTCGCGCCACTTCGGGTGCTTCACGCGGCGGATCTCCAGCTTCTCGTCGATCTCGCGCTGGATCGCGACCGGGTCGCCCGTCTCGAGCCTGAGCAGGCAGGAGAGGACCGCTCGCGGCTCGCGTTTCAGCCGCGAATCGCGGTAGGAGAACTCGAACCACGACGCCGGGAGCGTCTCGACCCGGGCCCCGTCGGGGGTGGCGACCGTGCACTCGATCACGCGCGAGCCGATATCCTGCCCGTAGCAGCCCGCGTTGCCGTAGATCGCCCCGCCCACCGAGCCCGGGATGCCCGCCGCGTATGCGAGTCCCGCCAGGCCGCGCGCCTGGCACTGCCGGATGAACTCCAGGTAGTCCGCCCCGGCCTCGACCTGGACCGCCGTGCCGTCGAACTGCACCGCCTCGCAGGCGTTCTTCACGACCAGGCCGCGGAAGCCCTCGTCCGAGACGAGCAGGTTGCTGCCGCCCCCGAGCAGGAAGACCGGCAGCCCGAGCGCGTGGCCGGCCGCGAGCGTCGCGACCAGCGTGTCCGGCGTCCGGGCCGCGACGAACCAGTCGGCCGGCCCGCCGATCCGGAACGTCGTGTGGTGGCGGAGCGGCTCGTCGGCCAGCAGGTCGGCGCCGGCCGCTTCGCGCAGCCGCTGCTCGACGCCGGACGAAGGCGGACGGGTGGTGGGCATCGGCGGGAATCTGCCCGCGGCCCCGTGGCCGGTCAAACCGCCCGTGCGCGCGGCCGCGCGGTCGGCTTGCGGTCGAGCATCGGCTTCTCGAGCAGGTGCCACGACGGGATCGCGAACGCAAGCGTGATCGGCAGCGCGATGAGCGCGATCACGGTGGCCGTCGCGCCGGGGAACGCCGCCGCGACGCACTGGCCGATCGGGAAGGCGTACACGTAGGTTCCGTACGAATAGTCGCCCACGCGGTTGTAGAAGCGCAGCGCGGGCAGGCGCGCGTACGCGAACCACAGGACCAGGTAGACGAGCGCCGCCGCGTACACGGCCATCAGCGGGCGCGGCAGCAGGAAGTCCGCGACCAGCGCGACCGCGGCCAGCAGCGCCAGCCACTTCGAGTGCGGCACGCGGTCGGCCAGCACGAGCACCGTGGCGCCGCCGAAGAAGAGCGACGTCAGGCGGAAGCCCTGAGAGACGTGGAACTCGTACGGGAAGTCGAACCCCTCGTAGATCGTGAAGCCCAGCGTGGCCACGATCCCGATCGCGACCAGCGCCCGCTTCAGCCCCCGCTCGCCGAGCACGTGGCGTCCCGTGTACGCGAGCGCCCCGAGCCCCGCGAGGAGGATGTACATGGACATCTCCCACGGCAGGGACCAGAGCGAGCCGTTCACCGCGCCATAGAGCGGCACGTGATGGAACACGCCCGGCAGCGTGTACCGCACCCCCCAGGGCCAGGGCATCGTGTTCTGGAGCGCGAAGAGCCACGTGTCCGGGTGCAGGAGGTAGGCCGTGCGCGGCAGGTCCGTCTGCAGCAGGCCGACCCCGAACGCGCAGCCGATCGCCCCGACGAGCAGCACGGGGAACAGCCGGAGCGCGCGCGCCGCCGCGAACGAGGGCAGGCTGCGCCGCGAGAGCAGGCTCGAGGTGACCAGGAAGCCGCTGATCACGAAGAAGACGTCCACCGCGACGTAGCCGAACGAGACGCCCACGAGTCGCTCGAGCGGGTCCGACTTCACGCCCGACATGGGATAGGCGTGGCTGAAGATGACCGTCGCGGCGGCGAGGAACCGCATCAGGTTGTAGTTGTTGTCCCGGCGGTCGCCGAGCCGGCGGGACAGCGGTTCAGCCATGGAGGCCTCGGGGTGCGGGGGGACGCGCCGCGCCGCGCGGCGGGGCCGCGGCGCGGACGCGAGGAGTAGCAGGTCGCAGCGCCCGGGGCCAGCCCCGCCGCGGGCGCGAGGAGGCCCGCGAGGGCCCGGATCCGCTGTGCTACCCTCGCGGCACGAACCCTCTGCGTGGCGGGAGGAAGCGATGACGCTCGAGATCCGTTACTGCGTTCAGTGAAACTACCTGCCCCGGGCCTCCAGTCTGGCGGCCGAGATCCGGCAGAAGCGCGGCATCGAAGCGACGCTCGTGCGCGGGAGCGGCGGTGAGTTCGAGATCACGCTCGACGGCCGCCTGGTCTTCAGCAAGCGCAGGGAGGGCCGCTTCCCCGATTCCGAAGAGGTGCTCGCCCTCCTCCCCGCCTGAGCGCGGGGGCGCCGGATGCGCTCAGGCGGCGCCCTTCTCGAGGCGCAGCCGGTAGACGCGCTCCCCGACGGCCTCGAAGACGATCGTGTCGCCCGGCTCGAGCCCCCGCTCCCGGCACCACTTCATCATGCCCTCCCGCGCGGGCGAGCGCGGGCGGAAGATCCACGATCCGTACTGGATGTCGGTCTGGAAGGACCAGCCGAGGTCGGTCTCGATCGTCACCGGCCGCACCTCGTAGGGGCGCGGTGCGTCACCGGGGCCGCGCGGCCCGATGGCGTCGGAGGGGAAGAACTCGAGCACGTCCCACAGCGGGACGTTCCGCTGCGTGAACGTCCACACGTCCTCGGCGGTGCGCACGGGGATGCGCGCCGTCGCCCCGGGCGCCGTCACGGCTTCGGCGGCGCGGCGTCGCCCGGGGCGCCCAGCTCGCGGCGCAGGAAGTCCGCGAGGCGCTCGTAGACCTGCCGCACCTGTTCGGGGGCGACGACGGCGTGTGTCTGGCCCGGCAGCGGCAGCATGGACCACGGTCGGTTCGCGCGGTTGAGGGCGTCGGCGAGCCGGAGGCTGTTGAAGAAGTACACGTTGTCGTCCGCGGTGCCGTGAATCACGAGCAGCGGGCGCGAGAGCTTCGCGGCGTCGGCGAGCGCCGAACTGCGCGCGTAGCCCAGGGAATCGTCCTTCGGCAGCCCCAGGTAGCGCTCGGTGTAGAACGTGTCGTAGTCGTGCCAGTCCACGACGGGCGCGCCGGCGACCCCCGCGCGGTACGTTTCCGGCGCGCGCTCGAGCGCCATCAGCGTGAAGTAGCCGCCGAACGACCACCCCGTCACGCCGATGCGGTCGGTGTCCATCTCCGGATACCGCGCGGCCAGCTCGCGCAGGCCCGCGACGTGGTCGCGGAGCGCCGGCCCGGCGAGGTCGCCCCGGATCGCGCGCTCCCAGGAGCGGCCGCGGTTCGGCGTTCCGCGCCCGTCCACGGTGACGACGACGAAGCCCTGGTCGGCCAGCCACTGCTCGAGCACGTAGCCCGAGGCGCGGAGGCGCACGCGCTGGGAGTGGGGTCCGCCGTAGGCCCAGTCCACGACCGGGTAGCGGCGCCCCGGGTCGAAGTCGTGCGGACGCACGATGAACGCGCGCAGCGAATCCGGTCCCACCGTGGCCCACTCGACGCGCGGCTCGACCGCGGGCTCCTCCGCCACCGACCGCAGCGCCGCGAGCGAATGCCCCTCCTCGTCCTCCACCGTCCACCGCGACGGGCCGTGCTCGGGCCGCACGACGTGGAAGCGCTCGCGCGCGTCGCGCGAGAAGGTCATCTCGTGCAGCCCCTTCGCGGGCGTGACGAGCTCGGGGGCGCGCCGGCCGCGCAGCTCCACGCGCCAGACCTGCATCTCGAGCGGGTCGTCCGTCGCCGCGACCCAGGCCACGCCGCGCTCCTCGTCCACGGCGAGCAGGCTCTTCACGCGCAGGCCCGCCGGCGTGAGCCGGCCCTCGTCCGTCCCGCGGGCGCCGCGCCGCTCGAGCCACGGGCCCGAGTCGTCGCGCTCCGCGATCCACAGGAACGCGGACCCTCCGGCGATCCACTTCGGCACGCTCTGCTCGAGGTTCAGCCACGCGCGGTCCCGCTCGAGCAGGAGCGCGTGCGTCCTGCCCGTGGCCGGGTCGCACGAGAGCAGCGCCTCCTCGGTCTGCGTCCGGTTCATCACGACCAGCGTGAGCGGACCGACGTCGTCCCAGCGGACCGTGCAGAGATAGGGATACTCCCCGCGGTCCCACCCGATCGCCACCGGCGTCCCGCCGTCGGCGGGGAACACGGCGAGCGTCACGATCGCGTTCGCCCGGCCGGGGCGCGGGTAGGCGAACTCCGCGGGTTCGGCCCAGGGCCGGTAGGGATCCGCGATGCGCATGCGCTCGACGCCCCGCTCGTCGGTGTGCTGGACGACGAGCCGCTTCGAGTCCGGGCTCCACCAGTAGCCTTCGAAGCGGCCCATCTCCTCCTGCGCGACGAACTCGGCCGCGCCCCACGACCGGCCGGGGCCCTCGCGGGTCGCGATCGTGCGCTCCTTCCCCGTGTCCACGTCGATCACGCACAGGTCGCCGTCGCGCACGCACGCGACCTTCGACCCGTCGGGCGAGAAGCGGGCGTCGATCGCCGCCTCGCGGCCGGGCGAGAGCTCGTGCACCTGCCCGGAGGAGCGCTCGAGCACGAACAGCCGGCCCGAGAGCGGCACGAGGACGCGGCGCCCGTCGCGCGAGAGCGAGAACGTCGCGATGCCGCGCGCCGACATGCGCAGGCGCTGCCGCCGCGCGCGTTCCGCGACGCCGAGCGTCTCCTCGCGCCCGTGCAGGAGCCCGTTCGCCGTCAGCAGCACCCGCTCGCGGCCGCTTTCCACGTCGAGCGCCCACAGGTCGTTCACGCGGTGGCGTGGCCCCGAACGCAGGAAGAGCACCTCGCGCCCATCCGGCGTGATCGTCGCCGAGCGGGGCTGGCCCGAGCGGAATCGGTCGGTCGCGGCGTACTGGTCGAGCGCGTCCTCGGCCCGGGCGCGGGCCGGCACGAGGGAGGCCAGGGCGAGCGCGGCGAACGCGAGCGC
>CAZPVG010000010.1:0-21829 GCA_964589945.1 uncultured bacterium | reverse complement strand
GCGAGCGCGGCGAACGCGAGCGCCGCGGCGCGGGAAAGGCGGCGGGGACGCGGCGCTTCGAGCACGGGGCCCTCCATCGGTGTCATCCGAGCGGCGAGCCGGTGGATCGCGAGATGCGCGGTCGCGGCTCCTTCACGACCTCGCGCAGGAGCGAGTAGTACTCGCCGCCCAGGCGGCCCACCGGCGCGAGCTTCACGGGGTCCACGCGACCGTCGGTGAGCACGTCGTCCCTCGCGTGCGCGAGCAGGATCTCGCCGACGACGAAGAAGCTGTTCCCGAGCGGGATCTCGCGGTGCAGCCGGCACTCGAACCGGATCGCGGACTCGGCCACTCCCGGGGCCGCAACGCGCTGGGAGGGGGCCGGGGTGAGTCCCGACACCTCGAACTCGCTCGTCCCGCGCGGCCACTCGCCGGCGGTCCTCGCCATCGCGGGAAGCATCGGCTCGCTGACGAGGTTCACGACGTACTCGCCGGTTTCGCGGATGTTCCTCAGCGTGTCCTTCGGGTCCCCCGTCCGGTCCACGATCGCGATCCCGACCAGCGGCGGCACGCTCGAGACGGCGTTGAAGTAGGAGAACGGGGCGAGGTTCGTGCCTCCGTCGGCCGAGCGCGTCGAGACGAAGGCGATCGGGCGCGGCACGATGGCGCTGATCATGAAGCGGTACATCTCGGGCCCGGGGGTGCGGGCCGGATCGAGCAGCATCTCGGGAAGCTCCGGGTCTCGGGGGGGGGAACGCGCGGTCGCGCGAGACACGCACAGCCTGCCGCTCCCCGGTGGAGCACGCAACCTTCAAAAGACGGCCGGCTCGACTATAGTCGCGCGGTGGTCCGCGTGTTCGCACTTCCGTTCCGTCCGGGGACGCTCCCGGCAAGGAGCCGCATCGTGGAATACCGCAGGTTGGGAATCGTCGGAGGCGGCGTCATGGGCCGCTCGCTCGCGCAGAAGATGGCGTCGATCGGCATCGACGTGACGTTGCTGGAGGTCTCGCGCGAGCGCGCTGATCAGGCCCGGCGCGACCTGTCCGCGAGTCTCGATCGCGAGCTGGCCAAGTGGGGCATCACGGCCTCCGAGAAGAAGGCCACGCTGGCGCGCATCACGTTCACGGTGGACCCGGCCGACGTGGCCGGGAGCGAAATGGTCTTCGAGGCGGTGCCCGAGGACCTCGCGCTGAAGCAGGCCGTCATGCTGCGCCTCGACGCGCTCCTCCCCTCCGAGGTCGTGTTCGTGACGAGCACCTCGACGCTGAGCGTCACCGAGATCGCCGCCGCTTCGGGCCGCGCCGACCGGGTCGTCGGCATGCACTTCGCGCAGCCGGTCACCCAGAGCCGCATCGTCGAGATCGTGCGTGGCACGGCCACCTCGAACGAGACGTTCGAGCGCGCCGTCGAGCTCGGCCGCATGCTCGAGAAGACGGTGATCGAGGTGTTCGAGTACCCCGGCTACGTCGTCACGCGCGCGATCCTGCCGTTCCTGAACGAGGCGATGCACATCGTCATGGAAGGCGTCTCGAGCGCCGAGGACGTGGACCTCGCGCTGCGCCTCGCCTACGAGTTCAAGATCGGGCCGCTCGAGTACGTGGACCGCGTCGGCCTCGACACCATCCTCGGCTGGATGGAACACCTGTTCCGCGAGCTGGGCGACTTCAAGTACCGGCCCTGCCCGCTGCTGCGCAAGATGGTCCGCGCCGGCTACCTGGGCCGGAAGGCGGGGCGCGGGTTCTTCGAGTGGGAGGCGGGCGAGCGCAAGGGCCGCCCGGCGGAGGCGGTGCGATGAAGGTGCTCGTGCTCAACTGCGGCTCGTCATCGGTCAAGTACCAGCTCATCGAAACCTCGATCGAGGCCATCGAGAAGAGCGCCGACCGGACGCTCGCGCGCGGCACGGTCGAGCGCATCGGCACCGGCAGCGCCGTGCACACGTTTCAGGCGGCCGGTCGGGAGAAGGTCACCGACTCGAGCGAGATCCTCGAGCATCGCGAGGCGCTGAGCGACATCCTGCGCGTGCTGACCCACGGCGAGTTCGGCGTGATCGCCGATCCGTCCGAGGTGGACGCCGTCGGGCACCGCATGGTGCACGGAGGCGAGCGCTTCACCGCCTCGGTGATCGCGACGCCGGAGGCGATCCGCGCCGTGCAGGACTGCATCCCGCTCGCCCCGCTGCACAACCCGCCCAACCTGCGCGGCTACGAGGCGGCGAAGCGCATCCTGCCGGACGTCCCGCACGCGCTCGTCTTCGACACGGCCTACCACCAGACGATGCCGCCGGTCGCGTACCTCTACGGCCTGCCCTACGTGCTGTACACGCGTCACGGCATCCGCCGCTACGGCTTCCACGGCATGTCGCACCGCTTCGTGGGCTGGCGCTCGCGGGTGCTGCTCGGCCGCCCGCGCGAGGAGACTCGGCTCGTCACCTGCCACCTCGGCAACGGGGCGAGCGTGTGCGCGATCGCCCACGGGCGCTCGGTGGACACTTCGCTGGGGTTCACGCCGCTCGAGGGTCTCATCATGGGAACGCGGTGCGGCGACCTCGACCCCGGGGTGATCTTCCACGTCATGCACGCCGAGGAGCTGTCGGAGCACCAGGTGACGACCATGCTCAACAAGCACTCCGGGCTGGTCGGCATCTCGGGCGTCTCGAACGACATGCGCGAGCTGCTCGAGGCCGAGGCGAAGGGGCACGAGCGCGCGAAGCTCGCCATCGACATGTTCTGCTACCGGCTGCGCAAGTACATCGCCGCGTTCGCGGGCGCGCTGGGAGGGCTCGACGCCGTGGTCTTCACCGGCGGCATCGGCGAGAACGCCCCCGAGATCCGCCAGCGCTCACTCGAGGGGCTCGAGTTCATGGGGCTGCGCCTCGATCCCGAGCGCAACGCCGCGGCCGTGGACCGGGAGGCCGACATCTCCGCCGACGGCGTGACGGTCCGCACGCTCGTCATCCCCACGAACGAGGAGCTCATCATCGCGCGCGACACGGTGCGGCTCGTCGAGGGCGCCGAGCAGTACTGACCGCCAATCGGGCGCGGCCACTCGCGCCCGGGTATCCGAAAGTGGCATTGTCTGGCGCGTGGAACGCGGTCATTCTGGAGACGCGACGGGAGCGACCGGCCGTACGTCGCCGCCCCGCCGACGAACGCCGGTCCCGAACGAGGAGATCAAGATGAGGAACGTCCGCAACGCGCTGATCGTCCTGGGCGCGCTGTCCCTGCTCGGTGCCTGCCAGCCCGCTTCGCAGAAGGCCGAGGAAGCGGCCGCGAAGGCGAAGGCCGATTCGCTTCGCGTGGCGGCCGCCATCGAGGCCGGCGCCCCCGTCTTCCTGCAGCACTGCGCAATGTGCCATGGCGACGGCGGGAACGGCGACGGCGACATGGCGCCCGTGCTGGCGGACAGGGGCGTGAAGGTCGCCCGACTGAACGACCTCGAGCTGATGAGCCAGCTCTCGAAGGACTCGCTGAAGATCATCGTGACCAGGGGCGGCGAGCACACGAACCGCTCGCAGTACATGCCCGCCTGGGCGGATTCGCTCACTCCCGACGAGATCTCGAACGTGGTCGAATTCATCGCGTCGCTCTCGAGCACCAACCCGGCGATTCCGCTCTCGACGATCTCGCACTACCTGCAGGCACCGCCCGGCGTGCCCGCCGAGGGCCGGAAGCTGTTCCTGCACCATTGCGCCGCGTGCCACGGCAACGAAGGCAAGGGCAACGGCCCGTTCGCGGCCCGCATCGCCGCGATGTCGAACCACGCGGTGGTGCGCAACCTGACCGACGCCCAGTACATGTCCACGCTCACCGACCGGAAGATCTACGCGACGATCTCGCTCGGGGGCGGCCACTTCCACAAGGCCGTCCAGATGCCGGCGTGGAACCTCACGCTGAGCCCCGCGCAGATCAAGGACCTGGTGGCCTACGTGAGGACGCTCTCGGGCACGACTTCGCCGAGCTGAGGACCGCCCGACGCGAAGGGCCCGGCGCCGGGAGCGCCGGGCCCCTTCGTCTTCCCGGGCCTCCGGTCGCCGCCCGCGCCGGCGGCCCTCCCGGCTTCGCGGAGCCGCGCGGGCTTGGCGCGTCGCGCGCGGCTCCCCTATCCTGAGCCGCCATGACGACCCGCTCCGGAAAGCCCCGCGCGCGCCGCGCCTCGAGCACCGTCCGCGTCGCGGTCACGCAGATGGCCTGCGGGCCCGATCCGGCGAGGAACCGCGCGCGGCAGGTCGCCCTGCTCGAGAAGGCCGCGAAGGACGGGGGGCGGATCCTGTGCACGCAGGAGCTGTTCGCGAGCCAGTACTTCTGCCAGAGCGAGGACCACGCCCACTTCGCCCTCGCCGAGACGATCCCCGGGCCGAGCACCGACGCGCTCGCGAAGGTGGCGAAGAAGCACGGTGCCGTGGTGGTCGCCAGCCTCTTCGAGCGCCGGGCCGCCGGGCTCTACCACAACACCGCGGCCGTGATCGACGCAGACGGCTCGCTGATGGGCGTCTACCGCAAGATGCACATCCCCGACGACCCGCTCTACTACGAGAAGTTCTACTTCACGCCCGGCGACACGGGATTCCGCGCGTGGAAGACGCGGCACGCGACGATCGGCGTGCTCGTCTGCTGGGACCAGTGGTTCCCCGAGGGCGCCCGCCTCACGGCCATGCAGGGCGCCGAGATCCTCTTCTACCCGACGGCGATCGGCTGGCACCCGGCGGAGAAGAAGAAGTACGGCAGGGCCCAGCACGAGTCGTGGGAGATCGTACAGCGCTCGCACGCGGTCGCGAACGGCTGCTACGTGTGCGCGCCGAACCGCATCGGCCTCGAGAAGGTCCGCGGCGCGAACGGCAGGCCGGTGAACCCCGACGGCATCGAGTTCTGGGGCCAGTCGTTCATCGCCGGTCCGGACGGGCAGGTGATCGCGAAGGCGTCCGTGGACCGCGAGGAGATCCTCGCCGCCGACCTCGACCCGCAGCGCGTCGAGACGTTCCGGACGCACTGGCCGTTCCTGCGCGACCGGCGCGTGGACGCGTACGGCGACCTCCTGAAACGCTTCGTGGACGCGGACTGAGCGCGCCCTGCCCGGCCGGACCCGCGCGATGAAGACGCCCCGCCCCCCGCGCCCGCTGAAGGGCACGCCCGCGGAGCACGGCTACTCCTTCCCCGCCGAGTGGGAGCGGCAGGCCGCGGTCTGGTTCTCGTGGCCGCGTCCCGAGGGCATCTCGTTCCCCGGCCGCTGGCACACCGTGCCGCCCGTGCTCGCCTCGATCGTGCGCGAGGTCGTCCGGCGCGAACGTGCGTGCATCAACGTGCCGAACGCGAACTGGGAGCGCCTCGTGCGCGAGCAGCTTCGCGCGTTCGGCTGCCCCGCCACGCGCGTGCGCTTCTTCCACGTGCCCACGAACGAATGCTGGTGCCGGGACCACGGCCCGGCGTTCGTGGTGAAGCGCGGCGGCGGCGGCCGCCGACGCCTGGCGATCGTGGACTGGGGCTACAACGCGTGGGGCGGCAAGCATCCGCCCTTCGAGGCGGACGACGAAGTGCCGACGCGCCTCGCCGGCCTGCTCGGGCTGCCGCTCTTCCGGACGCCGGTCGTGATGGAGGGCGGCGCGGTCGATTTCAACGGCGCCGGCTCGGTGCTGACGACCGAGAGCGTCCAGCTCAACCCGAACCGCAATCCCGGCCTGTCGAAGCGCCAGGTCGAGGGAATCCTCATGCGCTGGTACGGCCAGCGGCAGGTGCTGTGGCTCGGGCAGGGCATCGAGGGCGACGACACCGACGGCCACGTGGACGATCTCGCGCGGTTCCTCGACCCGCGCACGATCGTGACCGCGATCGAGGCGGACCCGCGCGACCCGAACCACGCGATCCTCGAGGACAACCTCACGCGCCTCTCGAAGCTCCGCGACCTCTCGGGACGGCCCTTCGACATCCTCGCGCTGCCGATGCCGAAGCGGGTCGAACGCGCCGGCCAGCGCCTGCCCGCGACCTACCTGAACTTCCTGTTCGTGAACGGGGCCGTGCTCGTGCCCACGTTCCGCGATCCCCGCACCGAGAAGATCGCGCTCGAGCGGCTCGCGCGCGCCCTGCCCCGCCACGAGGTCATCGGTCTCGACTGCCACGAGCTGATCTGGGGCCTCGGTGCCATCCACTGCCTGACCCAGCAGCAGCCCGCCATCTGACTGCATCGGGCCCACCTGCGCCGGCACCGCCGGCTCTCCTCGAAGCGTTCAGCCGCGAGGTCAGTCGCCGCCGCGCGCCCCGCTGGCGGCCTCGGAGGCCCGGCTCTGCTCACGGGCCGCGTTGGCCGCGTTCGTCTCGCGGATCGCCTTCGCCAGCCCCTGATCGAAGAGGTGGATCGCCGGCAGCTCGTCCTTGACGAGGTACTCGAACTCGCCGCGGAACTCCTCGAGCGACATGTGCGCCGTCGCCGCGAAGCGGGCGAGCTCGTGCTCGTCCTCGAAGTCGTCCCGCCGCAGGCGGATCATGTACCGCCGTGCGATCGCGTAGCGCGTGGAGTGGATGTCCACCATGCGCGTGCGCGCCCGCCCGGTGGCCGGGTCCACGAGGTCTGCGAACGGGATCGGGATGAACTGCCCCGACTGCATGGACACGAGCACGGCGTTCCCGCCCTCGAGCAGGTACTTCGCCGCGCAATAGCCCAGGTCGCGCGTGTACTCCATGTCCTGCGGCACCGGGTCGGCGCAGCGCAGCTCGTAGCCGATGTTCTTCTCGACGATGGTCGTCGTGAGCCCGAACTCCCGCAGGCGCTCCTGCACGGCGCGCTTGAGCATCTCCCCGATGTTGACCTCGGCGATGCGCACGTGCCCGTGTGCGTCGCGCTCGATCTCGTCGAAGTGCTCGAGGTCCTCCGGCTCGATGCTCAGCACCACGCCTTCGGCGATCACGGCCACGCCGTCGCGCCGGCCGTACGCGAGCCGCTTGATGATCGCGCAGACGAGCGTGTCCACCAGCCGCTTGAGCCGGATGGGCCGGCTGGTGAACTCCTCCGGCACGAGCGTGAGCGTCGCCCCGGCGGCCTTGCCCACGCCCAGCGCGAGGTGGCCCGCCTTCCGCCCCATCGCGATGATGAAGTACCAGCGCGAGGTCGTCTTGGCGTCCACCATGATGTTCTTCACGATCTCGACGCCGTAGTGCCGGGCCGACTGGAAACCGAAGGTGTCCACGTAGGAAGGCAGGTCGAGGTCGTTGTCGATCGACTTCGGCACGTGCACGACGTGGATGCGGCCCGCCGCCTTTTCCTCGAGCTTCATCGCCGAGAAGGCCGTGTCGTCGCCGCCGATCGTGACGAGGTCGGTAACGCCGAGGCGCAGCAGCGAGATCACCGCGTTCTCGAGCAGCTGCGGGTCCTTCGTCGGGTTCGAGCGCGAGATGCCGATGTGCGACCCGCCGCGAAAGTGGATCCGCGAGATCGCATCGATCGTGAGCGGGCGGACGTGCTCGATGTTGCCCTGCATGATCCACTCGAATCCGTCCTCGACGCCCACGACGTCGACGCCTTCGAGCAGTGCGCGGATGGTGGCCGCGGCGATGACGCTGTTGATGCCGGGGGCGGGGCCGCCCCCGACGAGGATCGCGAGCTTCTTGCGGTGCGACATCTTCTCTTCTTCCTTCCGATCCCCGGGCTCAGGCCCGGACGGCCGCGGTCCGCGAGAGGCGGCCCAGGGCCTCCGAGAGCCCCGCGTGCAGCGCCTGGACGTCCGCCGGCTTCCACTGCGCGCGGTCGGCGCGCACGAAGGAGGTCTTGTCCACGCGATTGTCGAAACGCGCGACGGGCAGGTGATGGGTCCGTCCGCGGGCCTCGATCTTCACGGTATCGGGCCGGCCCGAGTTCCGGATGAGCCAGTCCATGTCGTCGCACCCGTAGTCCCCGAGCATCACCGCGATCGGCACGCCGTGGTGGAGGATCGAGCCGGGGTCGTTCGGGTCCGTGCGCTCGTGGTTCTTGCGCCTCGACTCCTCGGGCGTGACCCACACGTAGAGGATGCTCGCGCGCGACAGGACCGCGTCGCTGAACCGGGCGAGCGAGTACTGGTAACCGAGCGGCTCCGGCAGCGGCGGGGTGGCGCCGTCCGGCCCGCCCCGCGCGGCCTCGATGACGATGGTCCGACCCTCCAGCGAGTCCGGGATGCCCTCGTTCTTGTCGCGCAGCAGCTGCGCCGCCTCGGCCTCGAGCGCCCCCACCAGCTCCGAGCGGAGGGCGACGGGCAGCGCGCCGAGTTCGGCTTCCGCGCCGACCTTCGTGCGCGCCGCGTCGAAGCGGTCGAGCAGCCACGTCGCCGCCGAGCCGGGGGCCGGGCGATGGCGCTTCAGCAGGTCGTCGAAGTCCTCGTTCAGGAGCTCGACCAGCGTCCCCCAGTCGAGGGGCTGCTTCATCGGGAGCTCGTCGGAGTCGAAGAAGACGCCGTCGTGCCCGCGGCTCCGCAGCTCCTGGCTCACGCGGCGCATCATGTGGACGTAGGGGTAGTCGTCGAGCTGGACCGTGGGCCCGAGGTGCATCTCCTTCTCGCACTGCTCCGGGGTCAGGCTGGCGAGGTAGCGCCGGACTTCGGACTTGCCCGAGGCGGGCAGGGCGAGCAGCAGGACGACGTCGAGAACCGGAGGCATTCGTCACTCTCTTTCGGGATGGGAAACCCGCGCGGGGCGCGGGCGGAAGCGAAACCGCGCGGGCACTCTAGCACCCGCGCGGCCCTCGTGCCGGTCGGCGCGACCGGCCGGCTGTTTCCCCGTTTTCAGTCGCGGCCGCCCGGCGGTCGCCCCTCGCCGCGCGGTCCGCCGGGGCCGCGCTCGCGGCGCATCATCATGCGCATCGCGTGCATGGGCTCGCGCTCCCCGCGGTGACAGGTCATGCAGCCGACGCGCGGATGGTCGTTCCCGAAGTCCATCTTGGCGAGGTAGTCGTCGTTGATCGCCCTGCTCATCTTCATCATGTCGCGCGCGATCTGCTTCGGCTTCTTGTCCTCGTCCTTCCAGTGGCCCGGCACATGGCAGTGGCTGCAGTTGACGCCCAGCGAGTGCGAGAAGCCGTCCATGACGCGCACGAGCCGCTCGGCGGTCAGGCCCTTGAAGACCTTGAGGTTCTTGAAGACGCTCTCGGCCGGCATGTCCTTCCGGTCGCCGAGGTCCTCGAGCAGGGCCTGGATGATGCTGTCGCGGTCGGCCACGAAGCTGTCCACCGGCATTCCGGCCATCTCGCCCGGCGGCGGACCGCCGGGGCGGCCCATCGGCGGAGCCTGGGCGGCGGCGCGCATCGGCGCGTTGGCGAGGGCGAACGAGAACGACATCGCGGCCAGGACGACGAGGACGGCGGCGGGTCGGCGCATGGATCCTCCGGGTTCGGGATGGACGTCGAAGAGCGGCAGGTTGGCCGAAGCCCGGCCGGAACGCCAGCGCGAATCCGCCGACCGTCCCGCTTGACCGGCCGAGCGGCGCTTTGGAACACTGCCGCGCGCGCGTTCGCCGCCGGCGACGCCGGCCGCCCACACCCCGAGCCCACGGGAATCCCATGACCCAGGAAAGACCCGCCCCCGCCCCGGTCGAGGACCTCTACGACGTCACCATCATCGGCGCCGGGCCCGTCGGCCTCTTCGCCGCCTTCTACGCCGGGATGCGCGGCATGAAGACGAAGGTGATCGACAGTCTCGCCGAGCTGGGCGGCCAGCTGAGCGCGCTCTACCCGGACAAGTACATCTTCGACATGGCGGGATTCCCGAAGGTCCTGGCCCGCGAGCTCGTGCGCGACATGGCCGAGCAGGCCTCGCAGTTCTCGCCCACGATCTGCCTCGAGGAGAAGGTCACGACGCTCGTACCCGTGGACGGGGGCTTCGAGCTGGGCACCGAGCGCGAGCGCGTCCACCGGACGAAGACCGTCCTCATCACCGCGGGCGTCGGGGCGTTCGCCCCGAAGAAGCTCGAGAAGGCCGAGCTCGCCCGGTTCGAGGGGAAGGGCCTGCACTACGTGATCCCGAACCTCGAGGTCTTCCGCGGCCGTCGGATCCTGGTGGTCGGCGGCGGCGACTCGGCCGTGGACTGGGCGCTGCACCTCGAGGAGATCGCGAAGGAGGTCACGCTCATCCACCGCCGCGACAACTTCCGCGCGCACGAGGACAGCGTGAAGAAGCTCCACGCCTCGGGCGCAAGGGTCGTGCTCTTCCACGAGCTGAAGGACATACTCGAGGGCCCGGGCGGGCGGGTGGCGAAGGCGGTGATCTTCGACAACCGTACGAAGGACGAGACGACCCTCGAGGTGGACGACGTCGTCGTGAACTTCGGCTTCCTCGCGAACCTCGGGCCCATCCGCACCTGGGGCCTGACGCTCGAGAAGATCTCGCTGGTCGTGAACCAGCAGATGGAGACGAACATCCCCGGCGTCATGGCCGCCGGCGACATCACGACCTACCCGGGCAAGCTCAAGCTCATCGTGACCGGCGTCAGCGAGGCCACGATGGCGGTCTGCACCGCGAAGATGCGCTGCGACCCGAAGGCGAGCTACTTCCCCGGCCACTCGTCCGGCAACGCCGCGTTCGAGGGCGCCTCACGCTGACGCGCCCGGGCGTGCGCCCGCTCGACTCCGCGTGACGTCCGCCGCGCGGGCGCGCCCGCGCTCCGCGGTCAGCCCTTCTCCTCCCAGACCTTCACGAGCTCGAGGCAGGTCTCGACCGACTTCTCCAGGTCCTGCGCCGAGATCCACTCGAGGCGCGAGTGGAAGTTGTGCTGGCCCGTGAAGAGGTTCGGCGTCGGCAGGCCCATCTCGGAGAGGATCGAGCCGTCGGTGCCGCCGCGGATCGCCGTCTCGACCGGCTCGATGCC
Organism: uncultured bacterium; assembly: GCA_964589945.1. Taxonomy (GTDB): domain Bacteria; phylum Eisenbacteria; class RBG-16-71-46; order RBG-16-71-46; family RBG-16-71-46; genus CAIXRL01. Next base: position 11,033 of record CAZPVG010000010.1, on the reverse strand, counting down.
GGCGCGGACGATGGCCTCGCGCGCGTTCTCCACCGCGTCGGGGAAACGGTCGAGCACCTCGCGCATGTTCCGGTACTGCGGCTTCACCTCGACCGTGAAACTCGAGCCCGGCCAGTCGGCGACCGTCGCGCGCGCGAGCTTCTCGAGCAGCGCCTCCTTCTCGGCGAGGCCCGCGGTCACGAAGTCGCGGATGATGAACCTGACCGTGGAGCGGTCCACCGACGAATCGATCATATGCGGGTGCACGAACCCCTCGCGGCCCGACGTGGTCTCGGGCGCGAGGCCGTCCTTCGGCAGGCGGTTCAGGAAGTCCGCCGCGACCTTGATCGCGTTGACCATCATCCCCGTCGCGAAGCCCGGATGGGTGTTGAACCCCTGGAACGTCACGTTCATCGCGTCGGCGGAGAACGTCTCGCATTCGTACGTCCCGACCGCCGCGCCGTCGAGCGTGTAGGCGCAGTAGGCGCCGAAGCCCTTCACGTCGAAATGGCGCACGCCGCGACCGACCTCCTCGTCGGGCGTGAACGAGATACGGATCGTGCCGTGCGGGATCTGGGGATGCTCCTTGAGGTACTGGACCAGCGCCATGACCACCGCCACGCCGGACTTGTCGTCCGCGCCGAGCAGCGTCCTGCCCGAGGCGGTCACGATGTCCTCGCCCTTCTTGGCGACGAGGTCGGGGTTCTCGGCCGCCTTGATCACCGCGGTCGGGTCGTCCGGGAGCACGAGGTCCCCACCGGCGTAGCCCTTGTGGACGACCGGCTTCACGCCGGCGCCGCTCATCTCCGGCGAGGTGTCCACGTGCGCGAGCAGCCCGATGACCTTCACGTTCTTCTTCTTCGTGTTCGCGGGCAGCGTGGCCGTGACGATCCCGTGCTCGTCGCGCTTCGCGTCGGTCAGGCCGAGCGCCTTGAGCTCGCCGACGAGCAGGTCGAGCAGGACGAGCTGCTTCGCGGTGCTCGGGACCGTGGTGGAGTCGGGATCCGACTGCGTGTCGTACGTCACGTAGCGCAGGAAGCGCTCGAGGACGGAGGTGCTCAGCAGCGTCTTCATGGCGTCTCTTTCCGGATGTGGGCCGAGGGGGCCCGGAGAGGCGAAGGACCCCCCGAACCTAGTGCCGTGCCCGGCACCGCGGCAAGCGGGGCGTCGCCCGCGCCCGTGCCCGGCAAGGTGGCGATGCCGGACCGGGCCGTCTATCCTGCCGCGTCCGTCCCGACACCCGATCTCTCCGGAGGAACCCCCGAATGTCGAATGCCGCGCCGACCTCGGCCCCAGTCCCCGATCAAGGAACGTGGCTCGGACACCCGCGAGGGCTGTTCATCCTGTTCATGACGGAAATGTGGGAGCGCATGAGCTACTACGGCATGCGCTCGATCCTCGCGCTGTACATGCTCAACTTCCTGTTCGTGCAGCCCGAGGTGGGCCGGCACGTCCTCGGCTTCGACTTCATCAGCCACGTCTACCAGAACCTCTTCCGGACGGCGTGGGAGGCGCAACCGCTCCAGTCCTGGATCTACGGGCTCTACACCGGGCTCGTCTACCTGACGCCCCTGTTCGGCGGCATCCTCGCCGACCGCCTCATCGGACGGCGTTACTCGGTGATCGTCGGCGGCGTGCTCATGGCGGCGGGCCAGTTCCTGCTGATGTCGCCGGCCCTGTTCTTCCCCGGGCTCATGCTCCTCATCCTCGGGAACGGCTGCTTCAAGCCGAACATCTCGACCCAGGTCGGCGGCCTGTACGCGACCGGCGATCGGCGGCGCGACAGCGCGTTCTCCATCTTCTACGTCGGCATCAACGTCGGCGCGTTCCTCGCGCCCCTGATCAGCGGGTCGCTGGCGCAGACGCCGATCAACGGCGTCCAGCACTGGAACTGGGGCTTCGGCGCGGCCGGGGCCGGCATGGTCCTGGGCCTGATCATCTACCTGCTGAACCAGAAGCTGCTTCCCGTCGAACCCCCGCCGACGCAGTCGAAGACCGCGCCGATCACCGGCCTCGTGGGCTACCTGCTGGGCGTGCCGATCGGCATCGGCGCGCTGCTCTTCCTGCTCACGCTGCCGAACTGGATCCCGCTCACGCTGGCCGTCCTCGCGGTGCTCTCGGCCATCCTCTGGATCGCCCGGCTGCCGGGGGACGAACGGCCTCGGGTCATCGCGATCGCCATCGCGTGCGTCATCGTGGCCGCCTTCTGGGCGGTGTATGAGCAGCAGGGCAACACGCTCCAGGTGTGGGCGGACCGGAACACGGTCTGGCCGACCATCCTCGGGTTCACGATCCCGTCGAGCTGGTTCCAGTCCTTCAACCCGTTCATGATCTGGTTCTTCACGCCGGCGCTCACCTCGCTGTGGGCGTGGCAGGCGAAGCGCAACCAGGAGCCCGCGAGCCTCACGAAGATGGCGATGGGCGCGGTGATCCTCGGCCTCGGCTTCGTCGTCATGATCGTGGCTTCGACCGGAATCGCCCCGGATGCGAAGCGCAGCATCCTCTGGCTGGTGGGCTCGACGGCGGTCTACACGATCGGCGAACTCTACCTCTCGCCCATCGGCCTGTCGTTCGTGACCAAGGTGTCGCCGGCCCGCATCGTCTCGATGATGATGGGCGTGTGGTTCCTCGCGAACTTCATCGGCAACTACATGACCGGCTACCTCGGCACGTTCTGGGAGAAGATGCCGCACAACACCTTCTTCATGATGCTCTGCGGCATCGCGGTCGCCGCCGGCGTCGTGCTGTTCCTGATGAGCTTCCCGCTCAACAAGATCGTCGCGGCGCACGACCAGCACCGGGCCTGAAGCCGGACCCGCACGCGAGGAGGCCCGGGCGGCGCGTTCCGCCCGGGCCCCCTTCGCGTACGTGGTCAGGCGCGGCGCGTCGCGAGCAGCGCGACCGGCAGCGCGTCGAACAGGCCGGCCAGGCGCAGCGTTCCGCCGTCCTCGCCGGGCAGCACCGGGCACGGCGCGCCCGTGAGCACGTCCTCCCACGCCCGGCCGGCCAGCGCACCGGGCAGCCGCACGACCGTGTCGCCCCAGGCCTCCAGGCCCAGGGGTGGCGCGCCGCCCGCGAGCTTCGTCGGGAGCCGCGGCGCGACGGCGATCACCGCCTCGTCCCCGAGGGCGCGCGCGAACGCGACGGCGTTCGGGCCCCGCTCGCCCGACACGTCCAGCGGCTCGTAGGTGCCCTCGAGGAAGACCTGCGGCCGCTCGCGACGCAGGACCAGCGCCCGGGCCGTGACGTAGAGCTTGACCGCGCCGTCCTCCCAGCGCCCGAGCAGCTCGCGCGCGGTCGCGAGCCGCCTCTCCGGCGGCGCGTCCGCGGCCAGCGCGGGCCCGAGCTCGTCGAGGAGCCGGTGCCGCAGCTCGAAGTCCACGGGTCGGCGGTTGTCGGGGTCGACGAGGCTCAGGTCCCACAGGTCGGTGCCCTGGAAGAAGTCCGGCACGCCCGGCGAGGCCGACTTGAGCACCACCTGCGCGAGCGAGTTCGCGACGCCCGCCCGGGCCACCCGTGCCGCGAACGGCTCGAAGGCGTCGAGGAACGCCCTTGCCCGCCGGCCCGTGAGGGACTGCTCCACGAACCGGACGGTCGCGCGCTCGTAGTCCGCGTCCTCCTGGATCCAGCTCGTTCGCAGCTTGGCCTCGCGGATCGCCTTGAGCATCCACTCCCGCATCCGCTCCGTGAACGCGGCCAGGTCGAACGGCCCGGCGGGCCAGGCGCCGAGCAGCGACTGGTAGAAGAGGTACTCGTCGCCCCGGTCGGGCGCCCACGCGCGCCCGAGGCGCGTGCGGTTGGCCGCGTTGAGGCGCGACCAGCGCGAGACGGCGTGCCGCCATTCCTCGGGGATCTCGGAGAGCACGTCGATGCGTGCCCGCGCGTCCTCGCCCCGCTTGGTGTCGTGAGTGGACGTGCACAGCATGGTTCGCGGCCAGCGCTCGCGGCGGCGGTGGTTCGCCTCGTGGAAGTCGGCGACGGAGACCCCGAAGCGCTGCGGCGCGCCTCCGACCTCGTTCAGCGACAGCAGCGGGAAGTGGCGGTAGAACGCGGTGTCCTCGACGCCCTTCGCGTGCACGGGCGCCGTGTACTGCTGGAACTTCAGCATGAACTCGCGCCGGCGGCGGTACTCCCACGGCGGCAGCTCGCCGTCGAAGCGGTTCATCGCGACGTCCTCGAAGAACGCGAACACCGAGGCGTCCTCGCCCGGGTTGCGTTCGATCGCATGGGCGAGGGCGAGGCGGATGAGCCGCACGTCCTCCGGGTCGTGGTCGTCGGAGACGTAGGTCCGGTAGACGGGGAAGCACGCCACGACCTCCGTCAGCATGTCGCGCAGGTTGTTCAGCGTGAAGTCCCGCGACCGGCGGTCGCCCTCGGAGATGATGTTCATCGCGTGGGCGAGCATGTTGAGCTCGCCGGCCATCGCGCTCTCCATGACCGCCTTCTTGCTGTCGTAGGCGACGTCCTCGAACACGCCGTGACGGCGCGTGAAGGCCTCGAACAGCCTTTGCAGCGGGCGGCGGCCGGCCGGGTCCACGAAGAGACCGTTCACCTCGTTCAGGAAGTCGTAGCCCGTCGTGCCGTGTGCCGCCCAGCGCCCGGGAAGCCGCTCGCCCGGCGACAGGATCTTCTCGACCACGACCCAGACGGGCGGCTCCCGCCCCTCGGCCGGAAGCCCGTCGTCCGGCTGTTCGAGCGCCGTGCGCAGTTCGAGCGACAATCGGTCGAGGTAGGCCCGCGGGTCCGAGAGGCCGTCGATGTGGTCGAGCCGGATCCCGACGATCGCGCCCCCGCCCACGAGGCGCAGGAGCAGCCGGTGCGCCGTGCGGAAGACCTCCGGGTCCTCCATGCGGAGCGAGGCGAGACCGTTCACGTCGAAGAAGCGCCGGTAGTTGATCTCGTGGAACGCGGTCCGCCAGTACGCGAGCCGGTACGGCTGCTGCTCGAGCAGCTCGTGCAGCGCGGCGAAGCTGGCCCGGTCGCCGGGCCGGCCGTTGACCTCCGTCACGCACCGCTCGACGTGCGCGCGGATCGCCTCCGAGCGCGCGGCGAGGAGCGCGAGACGCTCGCGGGCCACCTCCTTCTCGCGCTGGCGCTCGATCACGCGCTCGCGGTCGGTCTCGCGCACCGACGGCAGGTTGCCGAGGGCCGTGAGGACGCTGAGGTACTCGCGCAGGTCCGGGTCGTCCGCCCCGAGCCGCAGCTCGAGGTCGTCGAGGTGCAGCCCGAGCACCATCGGCGCGCGGCGGGGATTGATCGGGAGTGTGCGCTCGTAGTAGCGCAGCAGCAGCGCGCCGTCGGCCCAGTCGAGCCGCAGCTCGCCGCGCTCGAGCACGCGGCCGTACTGGTCGCCGAGCACCGGCAGCAGCAGCCTGCCGCGCAGCTCCGGCTTGACCGGGTCCCAGTCGATGTCGAAGAAGTGCGCGTACGGGGAGCAGTTGCCGCTCTCGAGCACGTCCCACCACCACGGGTTCGCCCGCGGGTCGTCCACACCCATGTGGTTGGGGACGAAGTCGAGCACCGCCCCCATGCCGAGGTGCTCGAGCGAGGCGCGCAGCGCGGCCCAGCCCTCCTCGCCCCCGAGGTCGGCGCTCAGCCGGTTGTGGTCGGCGAGATCGTAGCCGTGCGGGCTCCCGGGGCGGGCCTGGAAGCACGGCGAGAGGTAGAGGTCGGTGAAGCCGAGCCCCGCGAGGGCGGGCGCGAGCGCGGCCGCGTCGGCGAAGCCGAAGTCCGGCCGGAACTGCAGCCGGCAGGTCGAGACTGGCGCGCGGGGCAGGGCGGCGCTCACACGACCCTCCCCGCCGGGGCCAGCAGCACGGCTCCCGGCCGCTCGAGCGTGACGCGCAGGCCCGTCCCTCCCGCCGCGAGCGCGACCGGCCGCGCGTCGGGCGCGAAGCGCGCCTCCTCGGTGTGCAGGGCGGGCGACCAGGCGGCGGGCGGGACGCCCCGCAGCATCTCCGCCGGCACGTCCGCCGCGCCGGAGCCGGCAAGCCGCGCGACGAGCACGACCGGCGGTCCCCCGCGCGCCTCGCGCCGCAGCACGAGCGTGCCCGCGTCGGCCACGAGCACTTCGTGCGTGGCCGCGCGCGCGGCGCGCAGGGCGGGCGCGGCGCGCCGCAGCGCGAGCATCGCGCCGTGCATCCGCAGCACCGACGCGTGCGGCTCGGCCTCGCGCTCCTCCCAGCGCAGGCGGCAGCGCTCGAACGTCGCCGGGTCCTGGGGATCCGGGATCCGGCCGCGCGCCGATTCGGACGCGAACGACGCGAAGCGGCTGAACTCCTCGCGCCGGCCTTCGGTCACGAGCCGGCCCAGCTCCGGGCCGTGATCGGTGAAGAACTGGAACGGGGCGCCGGTCGCCCACTCCTGCCCCATGAAGAGGAGCGGCACCTGCGGGGCGCAGAGGAGCAGCGCGACCGCCGCGCGGTAGGCCGCGGGTTCGACCTGGTGGTGCAGCCGCTCGCCGAGCGCCCGGTTGCCCACCTGGTCGTGGTTCTGGACGAAGAACACGAAGCGCCGCGGCTCGAGCCCCGCGGGGTCCGTGCCGCGCGGGCGCCCGAGGTACGCCGAGTGCTGGCCGCAGTAGAGCCAGCCGCGGCGCAGGATCGCGGCGAGATCGCCGAGGTCGCCGCGGTAGTCCTCGTAGTAGCCCTCGGAGTCGCCCGCGAGCAGCCGGCGCACCTCGTGGTGGAAGTCGTCGGACCAGACGGCGTCGAGTCCCCAGCCGCCGTCGGACCCGGGCCGCACGAGCCGGTCGAGGTTGCGGGCGTCCTCGGCCACGATCGTCACCTCGCGCCCGTCCGCGCCCGCGTGCACGCGCTCCGCCAGCTCGGCGAGGAAGTGCCGCGGGCCCTCGTCCACCATCGCGTGCGTGGCGTCGAGCCGCAGGCCGTCCACGTGGTACTCGCGCACCCAGTGCAGCGCGTTCGCGACGAAGAAGCCGCGGACGCCGTCCGCGTGCGGTCCGTCCAGGTTGATGCCGGCCCCCCACGGGCTGCGGTGGCTCTCCGAGAAGAAGCGGCGGCTGAACGCGGCGGCGTAGGCCCCGTCGGGCCCGAAGTGGTTGTAGACGACGTCGAGGTGCACGGCGAGCCCCAGGCCGTGCGCGGCGTCCACGAAACGCCGCAGGGCGTCGGGCGTCCCGTAGCAGCGGGCCGGCGCGAACAGCGCGGCGCCGTCGTAGCCCCAGTTGCGGATCCCCGGGAAGTCGGCGACCGGCATCAGCTCGACCGCGGTCACGCCGAGGTCCACGAGGTCCGGCAGCCGCGCCGCGGCCGAGGCGAACGTGCCCTCCGGCGTGAACGTGCCCACGTGCAGCTCGTAGAGCACGAGGTCCTCGAGCGCCGGCGGCCGGAACGCGTCGTCGGTCCACGCGAACCGCGACGGGTCCACGATCTCGGAGGGGCCGTGCACGCCCTCGGGCTGGAAGCGCGAGGCCGGGTCGGGCCATGCCGGGCCGCCGTCGGCCGCGATCCGGTAGCGCCCGCCCGCCCGCGCGCCGGGCGCGAAGGCCTCGTGCACGCCGCGCGCGTCCTTCGCCATCGCGACCCGCCGGCCGTCCGGATCGAGCACGACCTCGAGCGAGCGAGCGTCGGGCGCCCACACTCGGAATCGCACGCCGCCCTCCACGGGCGTCGCGCCCAGGCTCGTCTCCCCGCTCACGCGGCCTCGCTTGCGCCGGCCACGGCGCCGCGCCGGCGGGCGCGCGGCGTCGCCGGTCGCGTCACTGGTAGTAGTCGAAGTCCCGCTCGGTCGCGACCTTCCGCCGGACGGCGAAGAGGTGCGCCGGGCAGGCGCCGGGATCGAGCCGCACGTAGTTGCGCGGCCCGGTCCAGAGGTAGCGCTCGTCCGTGAGCAGGTCGTGGACCTGGTAGGCCGGCCCGTCAGGCAGGCCGAGCGCGCCCAGCGACAGCGTGACGAAGCCGTGCTGGACGTTGTGCGGGTCGAGGTTCACGACGACCAGCACGATGTCCGAGAAGTCCGGGGTGGTCTTCGAGTAGCACAGGAGCTGGTCGCCGTCGGCGGCGTGGAAGCGCAGCCGGTGGTCGAACTGCAGCGCGGGGTGCTGGTGCCGGGCGCGGTTCACGCGCGTGACCAGGTCGCGGATGTTCCCGGCCCGGTCGTGGTCCCACGCCTTGATCTCGTACTTCTCGGACGCCAGGTACTCCTCGCTCCCGGGCGCCGCGGCGCGGCCCTCGCACAGCTCGAACGGGGGCCCGTAGATGCCGTAGGTCGCCCCGAGCGTCGCCGCCAGCACCAGCCGCGCCTGGAACGCCGCGCGCCCGCCGGTCTGCAGGTACTCGTGGAGGATGTCGGGCGTGTTCGCGAACAGGTTCGGTCGCATGAACTCGCGCACCGGCGTCTGCGTGAGCTCGGTGAAGTACTCGGTCAGCTCGTGCTTGCCGTTGCGCCAGGTGAAGTACGAGTAGGACTGCGTGAACCCGCCCTTCGCGAGCCGGCGCATGACGCGCGGGCGCGTGAACGCCTCGGCGAGGAACAGCACGTCCGGATGCTCGCGCTGGACCTCGGCGATGAGCCAGTCCCAGAACCGGAACGGCTTCGTGTGCGGGTTGTCGATGCGGAAGATCTTCACGCCGTGCCCGACCCAGAACAGCACGACGTCGAGCAGCGCGTTCCAGAGCCCGCGCCAGTCCTCGCACTCGAAGTCGATCGGGTAGATGTCCTGGTATTTCTTGGGCGGGTTCTCGGCGTGCTTGATCGTGCCGTCGGGCCGGTGGCGGAACCACTCCGGGTGCTCGCGGACCCACGGGTGGTCCGGCGAGCACTGGTACGCGATGTCGAGCGCCACCTCGAGGCCGTGCCTGCCCGCGGCCGCGACGAAGCGGTCGAAGTCCACGAGCGTCCCGAGGCCCGGCTCGACCGCGGTGTGCCCGCCCTCGGGCGCGCCGATGGCCCACGGGCTGCCCGGGTCGCCCGGCTTCGCGACGAGCGTGTTGCCGGGCCCCTTGCGGTGCGCGCGCCCGATCGGGTGGACCGGCGGCAGGTAGACCACGTCGAAGCCCATCGCGGCGATGTCGGCGAGACGGCCCGACGCCTCCGCGAACGTCGCGCTGCGCCGCCGGTCGGGGCCGGCCGAGCGCGGGAAGAACTCGTACCAGGCGCCGAAGCGACCGCGCTCGCGGTCGGCCCACAGCCGCAGCACGGGCTCGGACGTCGACGAGCGGCGGCGGTCCGGCACCCGGGCCATGTCCTGTTCGAGCGTCCCGTCGAGCGCCGCCGCCACGCGCTTCGCCTGCGGGGCGTCGCCCGCCAGCGCCCCCGCGCGCTCCTCGAGCCGCGTGCGCTCGCGTCCCTCGGCGCGTGAGGCCCCCGCGCGCACGAGCGCCGCGCCCTCGAGCAGCTCGCTCGCGACGTCCTGGCCGGCCGCCGCCTTCTTCGACAGCTCGTCGCGCCAGGTCCCGAACGCGTCGATCCACGCCTCCACGGCGTATTCGTGGAAGCCGGCCTTCGCGGGCGTGAACGCCGCGCGCCAGACGTCGTTGCCGAGGGGTTCCATCGGCGTCTCGCTCCACGGGCCGCCGTCCGGGCGGTGACGCAGCACGACGCCCAGCCTCACGTGGCCGTCGGCGAACACGTCCGCGAGCACCTCGACGGTCTCGCCGACCGTGCGCTTGATCGCGAAGCGCCCGCTGTCCACGTGCGGGCGCACGTCCTCGACCACGACGCGCCGGTCCCCGTCGGCCGGCACCGGGCGCTGCGCGGCGCCGCCGGCGGGCGCGGTGGCACGCGCCCCCCTGCTCCGCGGGGCCGCCGTCGCGGCCCGGCCGGTCTTCGTGCGTCCCGTGTCCGTCATCGTGCCTCCCTGTGCGGAACGTCGATGCGGCGCAGGACCGCGACGGTCCTGCCCCGCAGGTCGTACCGGTGCGAGCCGCGGAACGGCCGCGCGGGCCGCTCCTCCTCGTGCGTGTCCAGCAGGAGCTCCCAGCGCGCGTCCGGCGGCAGCGGCGGCAGCCGGAACGCCAGCGGCTCGGGCGCGGCATTGAACAGCAGCACGAGCGTCTCGGGTTCGAGCGGGGCGTCCGGATGCCGCCCCAGCGGATCCTCGAATGCGAGCCGCGCGCCCAGGCTGCGCGCGAAGCCGACGTTCCAGTCCCGCTCCTTCATCTCGCGGCCGCCCGGCGTGAGCCAGGTGACGTCCTTCTCGCCGGCCCCGGTCAGCGGCTCGCCCTCGAGGAAGCGCCGCCTCCGCAGCGCCGGGTGCTCCTGGCGCAGGCGTACCACGCGCCGGGCGAATTCGAGAAACGCCCGGTCGGCGTCGTCCAGGTCCCAGTCCAGCCAGCTGGTCGCGTTGTCCTGGCAGTAGGTGTTGTTGTTGCCGCCCTGGGAGTGTCCCAGCTCGTCGCCCGCCCGCAGCATGGGCACGCCCTGCGAAAGCAGGAGCGTCGCGAGCAGGTTGCGCTTCTGGCGCTCGCGCAGCGCCAGGATGTCGGGGTCCTTCGTCGGGCCCTCGACGCCGTAGTTTGCGGACAGGTTGTGGTCCTCGCCGTCGGTGTTGTCGTGGCCGTTGGCCTCGTTGTGCTTGCGCTCGTAGCTCACGAGGTCCTGCAGCGGAAAGCCGTCGTGCGAGGTGACGAGGTTGATGCTCGCGTACGGCCGGCGGCCGTTGTGGGCGTAGAGGTCGGAGCTGCCCGCGAGCCGCGTCGCCAGCTCCGAGACCGCACCGCCGTCGCCGCGCCAGAAGCGACGCGTCGCGTCGCGGAAGCGCCCGTTCCATTCCGTCCACAACACGGGGAAGTTGCCGACCTGGTAGCCGCCCTCGCCCAGGTCCCACGGTTCGGCGATGAGCTTGACCTGCGAGATCACCGGGTCCTGGTGGATGACGTCGAAGAACGTCCCCAGGCGGTTCACCGCGAACAGCTCGCGCGCCAGCGCGCTCGCGAGGTCGAAGCGGAATCCGTCCACGTGCATCTCGATGACCCAGTAGCGCAGGCTGTCCATGATGAGCTGCAGCACGCGCGGGTGCGTCATGTTCAGCGTGTTGCCGCAGCCCGTGAAGTCCATGTAGTGGCGCCGGTCGCCCTCGACGAGCCGGTAGT
>CAZPVG010000009.1:11558-91450 GCA_964589945.1 uncultured bacterium | reverse complement strand
GGTAGCGCTACGGGGATTCGAACCCCGGTTTGATGGCTGAGAACCACCCGTCCTAGACCCCTAGACGATAGCGCCACTGGGTCTCGAGCCCGCTCCTTCTGGAGCGAAGCGGGCGGCAATCTACTGAAGCGGCTCCGGGAGCGTCAAGACCGCCGTCCGAAACGCGGGGCGCCGGCGACTTGCGTCTCCGGCGCGCCCGGAAAGGTGGCTCCCCGGCAAGGATTTGAACCTCGACTAACAGGGCCAGAACCTGTCGTGCTGCCGTTACACTACCGGGGAATCGCGGGCGGGAATCTAGCCGCATTCCGGCACCCATTGCAAGCTCGCGGGAAGCCCATTCGGCCCTACCGCGAGGCCAGCGGCGACTCGGCTTCCCAGCGCGCGGCGGCGCCCTCGAGGCGCGCGACGCAGCGCTCCCGGCCCACGAGCCACATGACCTCGAAGATGCCCGGCGCCGCGCGACGCCCGGTCAGCGCGACACGCGCCGCCGAGATGAGCTCGCCCGCCTTCACGCCCAGCTCCCCGGCGAGCCCGCGCGTCGTCGCCTCCAGGCTCGCGAGCGAGAATGTCGCGTCGGCCGAGATCCGGGCCGCGAGCGCCCGCAGGCGCGGGCCGGCTTGTTCCCGCGCCGAGAGGTCCGCCCAGGCGTCGGGCTCGACCTCGAGCGAATCGCGAAGCGCGAACGCGCCGATCGTCTCGGCGTCCGCCAGCGTGCGCAGGCGGTCGCCCAGCGCCCGGACGAACACGAGGCGCCACTCGGGCGGGCGGGTCGAGAGGTCGACGCCCCGCCGTGTGAGGAAGGCCTCCACGCGCCGGAGGCGTTCGGCCTCGTCGAGCCGCTTGAGGTGCTGGGCATTCACCCATTCCAGCTTCTGCGTGTCGAACACGGCCGGGTTCGCCCCGATCTTCTCGAGCGTGAAGAGTCTCTCGAGCTCCGCGAGCGTGAACAGCTCGGTCTTTCCGTCGTACGACCAGCCGAGGAGCGCGAGGAAGTTCACCATGCCCTCCGGCACGAATCCCATCCCGCCGAACGCCTCGACCGAGGTCGCGCCGTGCCGCTTCGAGAGCCGCTTGCCGTCCGGCCCGAGGATCATGGAGGCGTGCGCGAACACGGGCGGCTCGGCGCCGAGCGCGCGGTAGATCAGCAGCTGCCGCGGCGTGTTCGAGATGTGGTCGTCGCCGCGCACGACGTGCGTGATCGCCATCTCGAGATCGTCCACCACGCAGGCGAAGTTGTAGGTCGGCAGTCCGTCGGTCCGCACGAGCACGAAGTCGTCGAGCACATCGTTGCGGAACGTGACTCGCCCCCGGACGACGTCGTCCCATGCCGTCTCGCCCCCGGCGGGCGCCGCGAAGCGAAGCGCATGCGGCTCGTCTGCGGCCAGGCGCGCCTCGCGCTCGGCGGCCGGCACCGACCGGCAGCGCCCGTCGTACTTCGGGTCCTCACCCCGCGCGAGCTGGGCCTCGCGCCGGGCCTCGAGCTCGGACGCGGTGCACCAGCACGGGTAGGCGTGGCCCGAGTCGAGCAGCCGATCGGCATAGCGACCGTAGATCGCCCCGCGCCGCGCCTGGAAGTACGGACCGTGCTCCCCGCCGGCGCCGGGCCCCTCGTCCCACGCGAGGCCGAGCCATCGCATCCCGGCGAGAATGGCGCCCACCGACTCCTCGGTCGAACGGTCGGCGTCGGTGTCCTCGATGCGCAGCACGAACGTGCCGCCGCGCGAGCGGGCGAAGAGGTAATTGTAGAGCGCCGTGCGGGCGCCGCCGACGTGCAGGAAGCCGGTCGGGCTCGGGGCGAAGCGGACGCGAACGCTCATCGCGAGCGGCTCCTCGGAAGGGGTGCGGTGCGGGCCGCGCAGGTTACGGAGCCGGCCCGGACGCGGTCAAACCGCGACCGCGGGGCCGCGACGGCGAAACGGCCGCGCCGAGATGACCGACGCGGCCGCTCGCGTGCGTGCGGCGGCTACTGCACGACGACCAGCTTGTGCGTGAGGTGCTTCCCTCCGATCGAGAAGCGCGCGAAATAGACTCCTCCCCGCACGGGACGCGCCGCGTCGTCGCGGAGATCCCACGGCAGCGAGAACCGCCCGGCCTTCGCCTCGCCCGACCCGACCTGGCGGACGCGCCGGCCGCCGAGGTCGTAGATCGAGAGATCGTAGGTGCTCCCCGCGAGGTCCGCGGGCACGCCGAACCACATCCGCGTGCCGGCGGTCGCCGGGTTCGGGGCCGGCGGCGCGAACTCGAGCTCGCGCACGGCGGTCGCGCCCCCGGTCGAGGGATCGTCGCCCACGCCGACGTACAGCGGCGCCGTCGCGAGACCGGTGCGCCGCGCGTCATGGTGGAACTGGGGCCAGGGCGCCGGGCCGTTCGGCTGGAACGGGAAGTCGTAGTCCCAGACGTAGACGTTCTTGTCCCAGTCGGCCACCACGATCTCGGTCATGCCGTCGCCGTCGATGTCGCCGACGGCCGGCGCGCCGCGCACCTCGCCCGCGAGCTGGATCGGGAAGCCGGGCAGCACGGTGCCGTCGAGACCCGAGATCGCGACGAGGTTGCCCGTCTCGTCGCCCATCAGGACGTCGTTGCGGCCGTCGCCGTTCAGGTCGGCCACGACCGGGCTGCATTCCGAAGTGCCCGAAGTGAGCGTCGAGTACTTGATCGCCGAGAGCGGCCAGATCCCCGTCGCGTCGCGGTTGTAGGCGAACAGGTAGCCGTTCGTGCTCTGGAACACGATGTCGTTGTAGCCGTCGTTGTTCATGTCGGCGATCGCCGGGGACGGGCACTTGCTCGTGCCGTCGCAGCGGTTCCACACGGGCCACCCGGGGCGGCGCGTGCCGTCCGGCTCGATGACGTAGATCGAGTCGTTCGTGCCCGGCACGACGATCTCGGGCGTCGTGTCGCCGGGTCCGTCGAGGTACCCGACGGCCGGCGAGCTGTTGAAGTAGGCGTTCGTCACGACCGGGAAGCCGGGCACGTCGGAGCCGTCGCCGTTCCAGGCGTAGATCCGGCCGTTCCCCGAGGCGAAGATGATCTCGGGCAGTCCGTCGTTGTCGATGTCGGCGAGCGCCGGCGTGCAGAAGTTCGGAGCGCCCGAGAGGTGCTTGAACACGCCCGGCGTCGCGGGGTTGGCGTCGCCGTCGATCACCTCGGACCCGTCGTGGTGGATCGCGTAGACGTTGCTGCCGTTCGATCCGAACACCAGCTCCATCGAGCCGTCGCCGTCGAGGTCGCCGATCGCGATCGAGCTCCAGAGGTCGTCCTGCGTCGCGAACGGGAATCCGGGCCTCACGTTGCCGTCCTTGTCCCAGGCGAAGACCTGGTGCGTCTCCCACGAGGGCGCGACGACGCTCCAGCCCTCGCCGGGCGCGAGCGGCGCGAGCGAGGGGCCCGCCGCGTAGTAGCTGCCCAGCGTCGTGAAGTCGCCGAGCGTCGCTCCCGAGCCGTCGGCGTCCACCGGCGCGGTGCCGTCGGCGTGGAGCACGTACACGAGGTCGGCCCCCGCGGCGATGTCCATCTGGGAGCCCGAGTACATGTAATCCAGGGCCACCGGGGCCGGCGTGTTGCGGCCGGTCGGGACCGGGAAGATCGAATGGTAGGGCGGGTTCGTGCTGGAAGCGGCGACGGCCGAGAGCGACGACTCGTTTCCGGACGAGTCCACGGCCGTGATCTTGTAGTAGTAGCGCGTCAGCGGGACGAGCCCGCCGTCGGTGTAGTAGGCGGTGCGCCCGGTGGGTACCGAGTTCACCTTCGTGAACGGGCCGTTCGACGCCGAGCTGCGGTAGATGTTGTACCCGAACAGGTCGGGCTCACTGTTGCGGTGCCACGTGAGCGCGATGCTGCTCGCGGCCCCGAGCCCCTTGAGCGTGATGGGAGCCGCCGGGTGGAGCAGGTCGAGCGTCTGCACCAGCCGCTCGCCCTCGATGTCGCTGATCACGAGCGCGAGCTTCGCGCCGAAGGAGGACGGCTGGAACTGCACGACGTCGCCGGCGACGGCGGCGCCGGGCGCGATGTCGCCGAACGAAGCGACGCTGTCGGTCACCGTGGCGAGGCCGTCGTAGCTGCGCAGCCTGGCGACCACGGAGTGCGCGACGCCGGTGCCCTGGTTACGGATCCAGACCGTGTAGTCCACGGTCTCCCCGGGCTGCGGGCGTCCGTCGCCGTTGCCCACCGGCTCGGTCTCGTCGTGACGGTACGAGCGCACCTCGGGCGCGTGCAGGGTGACCTGGAAGGTCTCCGTCCAGTCGAGCCCGCCGTCGGCGTGGGCGACCAGCGTGAACGGGATCTCGCGCTGGTCCTCGGTCGTGTAGGGCGTGCTGATGCGGAAGCCCGCCGCGGGCACGATCACCGCGTCCGGGTCCATCGTCCCGTAGACGGCGGTCGGCGTGACGATCGTCACCTGCGGGTCCGTCGTGGAGAGCGTCGCGTTGACGTTCGTGGCGGTCAGCGCGCCGCGGTTCTGGAGCGCCACGCGCAGGTCCACCGTCTCCCCCGCGTCCACCAGCCCGTTCTGGTCGCCGGTCGTACCCGGCACCGTGCCGTCGTCCACGGCGACCGCGCCGTCCACCAGCGTCGCCACCGCGGAGGGATCGATCGGGATGGTGACCTGGAAGGGCTTCGCGTTGAACGCGGTGACGGTGAGCACGAAGGAGCCCGCGGAGTCCGGGTGGAACGGCAGCACGGCGAATCCGAACGGGTCGGTCGTGACGCTCGTGTACTCGTCCCCGGCGCGGTACGCGGTGACGCGGGCGCCCGCCACCGGCAGGCTGCCCGTGCTCGTCACGTTGACCGTGAACTGCGAATCGCTGAGGGCGATCTGCGACGGGTAGAGGACATTCAGCGTGCGCCAGTTGCCGAGGTACATGCGCAGCTCGGGGTCGCCCAGCTCGAGCAGGGTCATCTGCGTCCAGCGGTTCACGCCGTCGTAGCTCGAGAACGCGACGAACGGCAGCTTCTGGCGGGCCTGCAGCTCGCCCACGGCGTTCACGCTGTCCTCGATGAACAGCCGGAAGTACTCGTACTGGTACGAGCGTCCGGCGCTCGGGAAGTCGAAACGCGTCGAGCCGACGTTCGTGACCGCGCCGCCGTTCGGGTTGAGGAGGAAGGCCTCGCCGATGCACGGGAAGTCGATCGCGCTCGACGTGCAGTTGATGGCGTAGAGGTTCGGGAGGCGATCGCCGTTGTGAAGGCCCTCGACGTCGGCGTTCACGAGCGCGCCGTCGCCGACCTCCATCACGTTCCGGTAGCCGTGCCCGATGTGCAGCTCGATCCCGTACCCGTCGTTCAGCGAGTCCTTGACCGCGGCGTACGTCTCGGGAACCGATCCGGGCCGCCATCGGCCGTCGGTGTAGTTCTGGTACATGCGCGCGACGTGGAGGTCCGGGACCTGGTCCGTGAGCGGCAGCAGGTCCTCCGCGAGTTCGGCGCCGTCGAGTTGCGTCGGGCTGCCCGGAGTCCACGGCTGCGGGAACAGCACCTCGGCGAACATCAGGAACGTGTTTTCGTAGGTGCCGGTCGGCGTCTTCTCGTACTGCAGCGTCTTGTTCACGAACGTCTGCACGTCCGAGGGCGTGATCACCGGCGCGCGCCCCACGTACACCTCGGGGAGCAGGTCGCACGAGTCGCCCGGGGCCTGGGTGCTGGCGTAGCCCTCGCCGTAGATGCTGTCGCCGTCCGCGTTCCAGTTGCCGTCGAGGCAGCTGAAGTACAGGTCCGTCGCGATCGACTCGCCGCCGTAGAAGAGCGTCACCGCGTAGCGCGTCGGGATGACTTCGGTGTCGCCGCCGAGGAGCACCCACTTCGTGCCCCAGCGCGAGTACGCGTCGCGGATGAACATCCGGATGCGCTCGGCGTCGTCGGCCGCCGAGGGGTACTGCCCGCGGATGAAGGAGGTCGTGCGGATCGCCGCAGGGACGCCGGACTGGGTCTTCCAGTCGGCGAGCGGCTGGAAGTAGGGCGCGAGCTCGTCGCTCGTCACGATCAGGTACTCGACCGGGCTGCCCAGCACCGACGGGAGCTGCTCGGGCCGGTAGGGCTGAGCCGGTCCCTTGACCCCGACCTCGCCCGCGGCGAGCGCCGATGCCAGCTGCCGCGTGGGCGTGCCGCTCGGCAGGCCGCCGTCCTCCCACTCGCGCACGATCCGCTCGCGCGGCACGGGCTCCCCTCCGCCCGGCTCGAGCGTCAATCGGACACGCAGGCGCGTGGCGCGCTCGACGAGCCCGGTGGCCGGATTCCAGCGCGCGGGGCTCACGCGGAGGTACGCGACGTGCCGCCCGCGCAGGAAGCCCTGCTCGCCCAGCACGACGAGCTGTTCGGGCTGCGGCGCCGAAGCGCCGAAATACTGCGGGTCGGGCGCCGTCCGCTCGACCGGGCCGAGGCCCGGCCGCGCGACCATGGCCGGCGCCAGGCGGACGCCGCGCGCGAGCGGCTCGAACGCCTGGTCCACCACCTCGACCGACACCACGCGCATGCCGTCCGGCAGGTCCACACGCTGGCTGATCCACGGGAGGTCCGGTCGGCCGGCGCGGAACTCGCGCATCGCCCCCGCCGCCTCCACCTGCGCGAAACCGTCGCGGCTCGTCACGTGGACGTGCGCCGGGTCGAGCGGGATGTCGCGCTCGATCACGGTCGCGGAATGCGCTGTGCCCGTCGTCGCCACGAGGAGGAGCGAGAGGACGAGTGACGAACGGAGTGACAACATTTGTGAAATCTCCCGGGAGTCGGCGAGGCGTGCGCCGCTGGACGACGCCGTGACACCGGCGTCCCTCGACTCTACCGGGGGGGCCGATTCACGCAGTGGCAGGATGCAGGTCGGGACGGCCCGAACGTGATGCGCATCAATGCTAGGGAATGGGGGGTGACGGGGTCAACGACTTCCCCGCGGCACCGTTGTTCCCGGCCGGGAAACGGCGAATTCCGGCCCGAATCGCGGCGAAACGCGGACCGCCGCGGGCCCGGTACGCTCGACCCACTCCCAGGGCAGGCGGGCCAGGGGCAGCGCCGCCTGCTCCTCGGCGATCCGGGCCTGGGCGGCGACCGGGTCCAGCCGCCCGGAACGCCGTCCGGGCAGGAGCCAGCGGTCGAACTCCCGCGTCCGCCAGCCGGTCCGGAAACTGCCCACGGCGGGGCCGCGGATGGGCATCACGAGGCCGGCCAGCTCGCCCACGGAACCCGGGACGAGGGCCTGGGAGACCACGAGCTGCGCCTGGCCGGCCGTGGCGTTCAGCGCCTCCGCGGCGGCCGCCCGCCCCCGCCGGCCCCGGAGGTCGGCGTAGAAGCCCTGCCGCGCCCACTGGCCCTGCAACTCGCGGGCGATCTCGGCGCCCGGACCGTCGGCGTCGTAGGAGAGCGTGACGTGGATCGACGCCCCGAGGCGTCCCCGGTCCATCCACAGGCGCGACTCGCCGGCGTCGAAGCTCGGGAAGTCGAACTCGCCTCCCCCGGGAAGCCAGGTGAGCATCTCGCGGCCGCGCTGGCCCAGCGCTTCGAGCAGGGCCGCGCGGTTGATCGCGTGGGCGAGCGCCTGCCTCGCGGCGGCCCTCGTCGTGGGCGGCACGTCGGCGCGGAGCACGAGCAGCAGCCTGCGGACCGGATCGGCGGGCGCGCCGGCGAGACGGTAGCCCTCGGGGGGCGCCTGCGACAGCAGGTCCGGCGGCAGCGGCCAGACGACGTCGGGCTGTCCGCGCCGGAGCGCGTCGCGCACGCGCACCGCGCCGACGAGGAAGTGCACCTGCAGCGTGTCGGCGAGCGGCGCCGCCCCGACCCGGGAGCGTGTCGCGACCAGCTCGAGCGAGTGCGTCCCCGCGGCGCGGAGCACGCGGTAGGGCCCGAGGCCCACCGCACGGTCCCAGCCGGCGGCGTCGCGGCGCTTCCACGGCGTCGCCACGCCCGGGAGCGCCAGCTTCTCGGCGAGCAGCGTGTCGGGCGCGGTGAGCTTCAGGACCAGCGTACGGGCATCGGGCGTCGCGATCCCGAGCGGCGGCAGCGGCCGGCCCGGCCGCACGCCGCTCACGCCCGCGACCGCGGCGAGCAGCCACTGGCGCGTCGCGTGGTCCTCTCGCCCGAGGCCGGCGACCAGTGCCGCGCGGAAGTCGGCGCTCGTCACGGGCGATCCGTCCGTGTACGCGAGGCCCTTCCGCAGCCGGAACGTCCAGGTGCGGCCGTCGCGCGAGACGCCGATGCTCTCGGCCGCCGCGGGCACGACGCGTCCCGAGGAGTCGCGCTCGACGAGGCCTCGCGACAGCAGCCGCTCGAGCGCCCAGCGCAGCGCGTTCGGAGGGCCGTCGGGATCGAAGGACGGCTCGACGCCGCCCACGACCCACCGGCGCACGACCTTCGCGCGTGGAGGCGGCGAGCAGCCGGCGGCGAACAGGGCGAGCAGCGGGAGGAGGACGAGAAGCGGCCGGACGCGCATCCGTGCGGGCGGGCTCATGGGCGCAGTCTAGGAGCGGGCCGCGAGCAGCGGCAAACGAGCCCGGGCGTTGACCGGCCGCCGGGCGCGCTGCTAGCTTGCCCCGCATGGCCAGCAACGCCGAAAGCGGCGCGCGACTCGAGCGGGCGCGAGCCGCCCTGGCGGATGCCGGCGCGGAGTGGCTGATCGTCCCCGCCTCCCCCGACTTCCGCTGGCTCACCGGGGCGACCGCGCGCGTCACCGAGCGCCTCGTCGCGCTCGCCCTTCCCGCATCCGGAGACCCGTTCGTCGTCGCGCCGCGCCTCGAGGCCGACGCGCTCGCGCGAGCCTGCGACGGGATCGAGATGCTCGTCTGGGACGAGCACGAGGACCCGCTGCTGCGCCTCTCCGAGCGTGCGCGCCTGGCCCCGGGTCGCCGCGTGCTGCTCGGGGAGGGCCTGCGCGTTCCGCACGTGCTGCGCCTCGCGGCGACGACCGACTGCTCCCCGGCCGCCCCGGTGCTGGGGCCGCTGCGGGCCGTCAAGGACGCCGCCGAGATCGAGCGGCTCGTGGCCGCCGCGGCGCACGCGGACGAGGTGGTCGAGGCGGCCGCCGACTGGGCCCGCCCCGGCCGCACCGAGCGCGAGGTCGCCCGCTTCGTCGTGGAGCGCTTCGAGGCCCTGGGCGATACCGAGGCGTGGGTGATCGTCGCCTCGGGCCCGAACTCGGCCGACCCGCACCACGTGACCGGTGACCGGACGCTTGCCGAAGGCGAGGTGCTGCTGCTCGACCTCGGGGCCTCGACCGGCGGCTACGGCTCGGACATCACCCGCACCTACTTCCTCGGCGAGCCCCCGCGCCAGGTCCTGCGCACCTTCGAGGTCGTCAACCGGGCACGCGAGGCGGGCATCGCCGCCGCGCGCGTCGGGGCCGTCTGCGAGGACGTTGACGCGGCGGCCCGCGGGGTGATCGAGGGCGCCGGGCTCGGGGAGCAGTTCACGCACCGCACCGGTCACGGCCTGGGCCTCGAGGCCCACGAGCCGCCGTACCTCGTTCGCGGCAACCGCGAGCCGCTCGTGGCGGGGAACGTCCACAGCGTCGAGCCCGGCGTGTACTTCCCGGGCCGATTCGGCATCCGGCTCGAGGACATCGTCGTCGTGGGCGGGGACGGCGCTCGACGCCTGAACCACGCGCCCTTCGACCTGCGGCCGCCCTCCGGCCGATGAGCGTCTCCGGCGCGGCGCCCCCGGCCGCCGATGACATCCTCGCCGGGCTGAACGACGAGCAGCGGAAGGCGGTGACCCACGGCGGGGGCCCGCTGCTCATCGTCGCCGGCGCCGGGACCGGCAAGACCAACGTGCTCACGAAGCGCATCGCGTGGCTCATCGCCACGAAGCGCGCGCGTTCCGAGGAGATCCTCGCGCTCACGTTCACGGACAAGGCCGCGGCGGAGATGGAGGAGCGCGTCGATCAGCAGGTTCCGTTCGGGCTGACCGGCTTCACGATCTCGACGTTCCACGCGTTCTGCGACCGGCTCGTGCGCGAGCACGCCGTCGAGCTGGGCATCACGGCCCAGCTGCGCGTCGAGCAGCCGGCCGAGATCCTCGTCTTCCTGCGCGAGCACCTGTTCGAGCTCGGCCTCTCGCGCTACCTCCCGCTGGGGGCCCCGGACACGCACCTCGGTGCTCTCGTGCGCGTGTTCGACCGCGCCCGCGACGAGGACGTGACGCCCGACACCTACCGCGAATGGGCCGAAGGGCTGGCCGCCCGCGCCGCCGACGAGGCGGAGCGCGACCGCGCGGCGGCCGAGCTCGAGAAGGCGCGTGCGTACGCCGCCTACCAGGCGCTGCTGCTCGAGCACGGCCGCGTGGACTTCGGCTCGCAGATCTCGCTCGCGCTGCGGCTGCTGCGCGAACGCCCGCACGTGCGACGGGAGATCCAGGGCCGCTACCGGTGGATCCTCGTGGACGAGTTCCAGGACACGAACCACGTGCAGTTCGAGCTCGTGAAACTGCTCGCCTCCGGCGACCGCGGCTCGGGCAACCTGACGGTCGTCGGCGACGACGACCAGAGCATCTACCGGTTCCGCGGGGCGAAGGTCGAGAACATGACCGGGTTCATCGACTCGTTCCCGGGGGCCCACGTCGTGAAGCTGAAGCTCAACTACCGCTCGGGGCAGCGCATCCTCGACATCGCGCACCGGGCCATCCAGTTCAACAACCCCGAACGTCTCGAGGCGCTGGACCCGGTGAAGTACGACAAGCGCCTGGTGGCCGCACGGACCGGGATCGAGGGGGTCGTCGAGCACCACGCGTTCGCGACCGGCGCCGACGAGGTGGACGCCGTCACGGCGGAGATCGCCGAGTCGATCGCCTCCGGCGCGCGCCGGCCCTCGGAGTTCGGGGTCCTCGCGCGCGCGCACTCGCACCTCGAGCCGTTCGCCCTGGGCCTGCGCGCCCGCGGTGTGCCCTTCCAGCGGCGCAGCTCGCGCGGGCTGTACGCGCGGCCCGAGGTGCTGCTCTGCCTGAACCTGCTGCGCACGATCGCCGACCCCGACGACGGCCCCGCCGCGTACGGCGTCCTCGGCGACCCGCTCTTCGGCGTCGGGGCGCTCGACCTGCTCCACCTCAACGCGGCCGCGAACCGCACGAGGCGCGGCCTGCTGCGCACGGCGCGCGCCGCCCTGGGCGCGCCGGCGGATCTCTCGGACGCGTCGCGCGAGGCCCTGAGCCGCTTCTTCGCGCTGTGGGACGCGCTCGCGGAGAACGCGACCCGCCGGCCCACGACCGAGGTGCTGTACGCCTTCGTGACCGAAAGCGGCCTGCTCGGGCGCCTCTCGCAGGACGAGTCGGCCGAGGCGGCGGAGAAGGTGCAGAACCTCAACAAGCTCTTCGGCATCGTGCAGCGCGTCGGGCCGCTGCTCCGCAGCGACCGCGTGCCGGAGTTCATGGTCCACCTCGACCTGCTCATCGCCGCCGGCGACGACCCGCAGGCCGCCGTGGCCGACGCCGACGAGGACGCCGTGCAGCTGCTCACGGCGCACAACGCCAAGGGCCTCGAGTTCGGCGTCGTCTACCTGGTGAATCTCGCCGAAGGGCGCTTCCCGATGGCGCGGCGGGGCGAGACGCTTCCGTTCCCCCTGGAGCTCTCGCACGGCCCGGGCGACCCGCGCGCCGACCACGAGCGCGAGGAGCGCCGGCTGTTCTTCGTCGGACTCACGCGCGCGCGCGACCGCCTCGTGCTCACGCACGCCGAGGATTACGGCGGCCGCCGCACGGTCAAGACCAGCCGGTTCGTCGTCGAGGCGCTGGACCTGCCGCCCGCCCCGAAGACACGGCGCAAGGCGGATGCCGAAGAGGCGATCCACCGCTTCGCGCCGGCGGCCGAGTCCCCCACGCCGGAGGTGCGGCCGCTCGGCGAGGACGACGTGCTCGACCTCTCGCACGGCCAGATCGACGACTACCTCACCTGCCCCCTCAAGTACCGCTACGCGCACGTCGTGCGCGTGCCGCTCGCCTCGGACCCGCGGGCCATGTACGGCATCGCGATCCACCACGCCATCCGCGTCTACCTGCAGCACCGCATGAAGGGGCTGCCGATCGCCGTGGACGACGTGATCGCCGCGTTCGACGGCGCGTGGTCGAGCGAGGGCTTCTACTCTCTCGAGCACGAGGAGCTGCGCCAGGCGGAGGGACGCGAAGCCCTGCGACAGTTCGTGGCGCGCGAGGAGGCCTCCGGCCGGACGCCGCTCGCGGTCGAGATGGACTTCCGCTTCGCACTCGGCCGGGACGTGGTGCGCGGCCGCTGGGACCGCATCGACGAGGCGCCCGACGGGATCGTCCTCCTGGACTACAAGACCGGCGACGTCCCCGACCCGGAGAAGGCCGACGAACGCGCGAAGGAGAGCCTGCGCAACGAACAGCTGGGCCTGTACGCGCTCGCCTACCGCGAGACGCGCGGGCGCGACCCCGTACGCGTGCAGCTCGGTTTCGTGGGCTCGGGCGTCGTCGGCTCGGCCGACGTCGAGCCGAAGCACTACGACCTCGCCCTCGGCCGCATCCGGACGGCGTCGGCCGGCATCCGCCGCGCCGAGTTCCCGCCCGACCCCGACCAGCGCAAGTGCGGCTACTGCCCGTACTCGCGTTTCTGCCTGCACAGCGCCGCGCGCGGCTGAAGGCCGAAAGGACCCATGAGCGAACTCGATCCCCTCCGGCTCCGCGACGCCGCGATCGCGTTCGCGCGCGATGCCGGCGCGATCGTGCGCGAGGGCCACGGCCGCGCGCACGCCCCGGAGCGCAAGGGCCGCATCGACCTCGTCACCGAATACGACCGCCGCTCGGAGGAGCGCCTGCTCACGCTCGTGCGCGGCACGTTCCCCGACCACGCCGTCCTCGCGGAGGAGTCCGGCGTCCACGCGGGCGGCGAGGCGCCCCGCGTGCGCTGGATCCTCGACCCGCTCGACGGCACCACGAACTTCGCCCACAACTACCCGTTCTTCGCCGTGTCCGTGGGCGTCGAGCTGGACGGCGCGATGGCGGCGGGAGCGGTCCACGACCCGGTGCGCGACGAGACGTTCGCCGCCGCGGCGGGCGCGGGCGCGACGCTGAACGGCCGGCCGATCCGCACGAGCGACTGTGCGCGGCTCGAGGACGCGCTCCTCGTGACGGGGTTCCCCTACGACGTGCGCGAGGTGCCCGAGCGGCACGTGCCGCTCTTCCAGGACTTCCTCGTCCGGGCGCAGGGCGTGCGCCGCGACGGGTCCGCGGCGCTCAATCTCTGCTATCTCGCGATGGGCCGTTTCGACGGCTTCTGGGAGGGCAACCTCTCGCCATGGGACGTCGCGGCCGGATCGCTGGTCGTGCGCGAGGCCGGCGGCGTCGTCACCGACTACTCGGGCGGGACCTTCCGGCTCGACGGCCGCCAGATCTGCGCGTCGGGACCGGCGCTGCACCCGCGGCTGCTCGAGGTGCTCGCGCGGCACCCGGCCGCGCACCGCGCGCCCGCAGGCTGACGCGGGCCGGGCCCGGCGAACCGCCGCTCAGGCCGCGTCGGCCGCCCGGGCCTGCAGGCGCTCGCGGATCCGCGTGACGAGGTCCTTCATGTCGTAGGGCTTCGTCAGGTAGGCGTCCGCTCCCAGGTCCAGCGCGAGCCGCCGGTCGGTCTCGCCCTGTCGCGCGCTCAGGATGATCACCGGGATCCGCCGGTAGCGGTCGTCGAACTTGAGCGCCCGGCAGACCTTGTAACCGTCCATCCGCGGCAGCATCAGGTCCAGCACGATCAGGTCCGGGACCTGGTCGCACGCGAGCCGCAGGCCCTCTTCCCCGTCGGCGGCCTCGAGCACCTCGAAGCGCTCGGCCTCGAGGCCGAAGCGGAGCACCGAACGCAGGTCGGGCTCGTCGTCCACGATGAGAACGCGGGGGCGGGACTCGGGCATGTCGGATTCCATTCACGGTGGGGGTTGAATCGTTCGTCCTCGTTATCGGACGCCGGTTCCCGGCCCTCCACCCCGGATTCCGGCGGTCGTTCAGGGCCCCGCCGGCCGCACGAATCGCGCCATCCCGGTGGCCTCCGCGCCCGAGAGCAGGTCGCGGACCGTGACCTCGAGCCGGTAGCGGCCGGGCGGCAGCGACGTGACCGGGACGCTCACGAACTGGCGGCGCAGCGGTCCGGCCTGCGTCACCCGCCGCGTGGCCTCGATCGAGGGCGTCGCGCGCCGGGGCGCCAGTGCCCGCTGCAGCCAGATGCGCGGGTCGCGCTCGTCCGAGCGCACGACCCAGCCGATCTCGAAGCGGGCGTCGCCGTGCGCGTCGGTCGCCAGCCGGTAGATCTCGAAGTACGCCGTGAGCGGCCCGTCACCCGGCACTCGTCCGGAAGGGTTCGCCGCCAGGCGCACCGCGGCCTCGAGCGGCGCCGGGGTCCCGCACGTCACGACGAGGTCGCTCAACGCGAGCGAGGAGTCCGGGGGCGGCACGGTGACCGGGAGGCGGAGCGCCCCGCGGCCGCCCGGTCCGTGGAGCGAGAGCCCGACCCGGTACTCGCCCGGCGGCAGGTCGCTCGCGAAGTCCGCGACGCGAAAGCGGTCCGGCTCGCAGGCCGAGGGCGAGAGCGACCGCGAGCCCCGGGTCGCGACGTGGTCGGTGCTGTCGAGCACGACGTACCCGGCGACGAGCGAGTCGGCCGGCGCGGCGGCGACCTCGAGCGTCGAGACGAGCCGCGGGCGCCCCGCCCCCTCGAAGCGCGCGACCTGTCCCTTGAACGGGATCCGGTGGGACCGCGGGGGGAGCGGCGGGAAGACGCCCCGGGCCTCCGGGGTCGCGACCATGCCGAGTCTCGCGAGCGAGTCGGGGTCCGGGTGCGGGTCGGGCTCGCGGTCCGTGTAGCGCTGCAGCAGGTAGTACTCCGAGAGCAGGCGGTCCTGCAGCGTCACGCTCATGCCCAGCGCCGGGTATTCCCAGCGCAGCACGTTCATCGGGAAGAAGAACTGCGACGTGGCCGCCACCGGGGCCGAGAGCCTCGTGCCGACGGGGTTGTACACCTGCCGCTCGGGCGGACCGAAGCGCACGTAGACCTCCCCGCGCTCGTCCCACTCCTCGTGCTTCGTGTCGTACCAGAGGAACCAGGCCTGCGCGACGCGCGCCCAGTATTCGAGGCGCGCCTCGTTCTCGGGCGTGGTGAGGTCCGGGTCGTGCTCGGACCAGAAGCGTCGCGCGTACTCGCGCTTCCCTTCCGGAGGCAGGTGGTTGTAGTACGCGGTGTCCCGCTCCGTGGCGAGCGGGGCGATGTCGTCGAACCGCTCCCGGACGTTGCGCGGCAGGCGGGGCATCGCCGCCGTGAACGCGCTGTCGGCACCCTCGACGTCGCCCAGGCGCCAGCGCGCGGCGCCGAGCGCCGAGAGCGCCTCGGGCGATCGCGGCGCCCGGCCGCACGCGCTCCGGGCCGCCGACAGCGCCGCATGGAGCTCGCCCCGCTCGAGGTCGAGCGAGGCGAGCATCACCCACGCCGCGACGTTCGCGGGGTCGAGCCGCGTGGCCTGGGCGAGCTGGTCCACGGCCCGCACGAGCGAGGTCGTGTCGAGGTACTTGAGGTAGTCGCGCCGCCACATGCGGCCGAGCCCGAACCGCGCCTCGGCGTCCTCGGGAGCCAACGCGGTGACGCGCGCGAACCGCTCGCGGGCCAGCCGCAGGAAGCCCGCCGCCATGTAGGCGCGGGCGAGCAGGAGCTGGTACTCGGGCCGCGACGGGGCGAGCTTCACCGCCTGCTCGAGGTCGGCGATGGCGCCCCGCCTCGCCTCGACGGTCCCCCGCCGGAGGCGCTCCGTCGCCCGCTCGACGAGGCTCGCCGCTTCGCGCGAGGGGCGGTCGGGGGTCCCGGGGCGGATCGTGGCGTGCGCGAGCCGGGGCCCTGCGGTGAGGGCGAGGCAGGCGGCGAACACGCAGGGAATCAGGGAAATCTTCATGTTCGGGAGACCGGCGGTGCCGGTCGGATCGTGACGCCGGCCGCGGAACGCCGAGTATGGCCTCCCGCATCCGCGCGCATCAACCTCGTTGTGCCACCGCGCGTGTCCGGGCTAGCCTTACACCCTTCCGTCCACCCGGAGGCCCCATCCGCACGCGCGCTCCCCACCCGCTCCCCGGTGCGATCCCGGGGAATCCCGGCGCCACGACCGACGGCCGGCCGCCGGTCGGCGGCTCGCCGCCGCGCGGCCACGCACACGCGGTGACGCCGGCGCAGGCCGCCGCACGCTCCGCGGACCGCCTCGTGCTCGACGCCCGCGCTCCCGGCGAGTTCGCGCGGGGCCACGTCGCCGGCGCGGGGCGCATCGCGCACGCGGAGTTCCGGGAGCGCCGGGCCGAGCTGCCGCCGCGCACCGCGCCGATTCTGGTCGTGCACGACGACCCGGCCGAGGCGCGCCGCGCGGCGACCTCGCTCGCGCTGCTCGGCTACCGGGACGTCCTCTGGCTCGACGTGCCGCTGGCGACGTTGCCGGGCAGCCGGGCCGAAACGGACCCGCCGGCGCGGCTGTGGCGGCCGTCGCCGCTGCTCGAGCGCGTGCTGCCCCGCCTGCCGCGCGGGCGGGCCCTCGACCTGGCCGCAGGCTCGGGCCGGGACGCGGTGTACCTCGCGATGCACGGCTGGAGCGCCGAGGCGTGGGATCACGATCCGGTCCCGCTCGATCGGGCGCGACGGCTCGCCGCCACCATCCCGGTGCCGCTCGTGACGCGCCTCGTGGAGCTCGAGGACGCCGAGCCCCCCGCGGCGGAACCGGGCTGGGACGTGATCGTCGTCGTGCGGTTCCTGCACCGACCGCTCCTGCCCTGGATCGGGCGGGCGCTCTCACCGGGTGGGGCGCTCGTCTACGAGACGTTCCTCGCCGGGCAGGAGCGCTACGGGCGTCCGCGCAATCCGCGCTTCCTGCTCGAGCCGGGCGAGCTGCGAAGCGCGTTCCCGGGGCTCGAGGTAGAGGCCTACGAGGAGGACGCCCCGGAGGGTGGTCCGATCCTCGCGCGCCTGCTCGCGCGCCGCCCGGGCTGATCGGCCGGGCGCGTCGCCGCCGGTCCGGCGCATCGACGCCGGACCGGCGCGTCCACCTCCACCCCTCCCCGCCTCAGCGGCGCTTGACGACGACGACGGTGCAGGGTGCGTGCGCCACGACGTACGTGGCCACGCTGCCGAGCAGGAGCTTCGCGAGCCCCGTCCGCCCGTGCGAGCCCACGACGAGCATCTCCGCGCCCTCGGACTTCACCGCCTCGACGAGCACCTCGCGCGGGTCACCCTGAAGGACGCGCGCGGTCGTGGCGAAGCCGGACTCGCGAAGCTCGGCTTCGGCCTTCATCGTCAGCTCCTCGTGGTGGCGGGTCAGCTCCTCGACCATCTCCGACGGGTATGGAACAGCCGGGGCGTAGACCTCGGCGTAGGCGGTAACCGGAGCCCTGACGGCCGAGACCACGATGATGCGCGTGCCGGCGGGCCACGCCTGGCGGCGGATCCAGTGGAGCGCTTCGAGCGCGTGCGGCGAATCGTCGAATCCGAGCACGATCTTCATGGGACCCTCCCGCTTCCCCTGCGAGCACGTTCCCGGGGCCGCAATGCGCGTGCCACATGCCCCGCCGGCGGGGCGACTCAGGAATCCGGCCGAACCCGTTCGGGCCCAAGGGGAAGCGCAGGGGGAGCGGCAGCGGCCGGCACGGAGGGCGTTCGGGCCCGCGGCCAGATTGGCAGTCTCGGCCCTGCCAGCGTGGCTGACGGATCCCGAGGCCCGCGGCGCGTCAGGCCGCGACGGTGGCCGCGGCCAGCGAGCGTTCGGAGGCGGGGTCGAAGAAGTGCAGCTTCTCGAGCGAGCAGTGCAGCGTCACGCTCTCGCCCACCCCGGGCGCCTTCTGGCCGGGCACCCGCGAGACGAGCGTGCCCGCGGCCCAGCGCCAGTGCACCAGGGTCTCGTTGCCGAGCGGCTCGCGGACCTCGACCGTGGCCGGGATCGCCAGGCCGCCGGCGCCGTTGGCAAGGCGCAGGTCCTCGGGCCGCACGCCCACGGTCACCTCGGCGCCGGCCCGCTCCGAGACCGCCGCGCGCCCCGGGGAGTCGAGGGCGATGCGGACGCCGCCCGCTTCGACGGCCGCGCCGTCGGCGGTGACGTTCGCCGGGAAGAAGTTGATCGGGGGGCTGCCGATGAACCCGGCCACGAACACGTTGGCGGGCGACGTGTAGAGCGTGAACGGGTCCGCGCACTGCTGGAGGACGCCCTTGCGCATGACCGCGATGCGGTCGCCCAGCGTCATGGCCTCCACCTGGTCGTGCGTGACGTAGATCATCGTCGCGCCGACGCGCTGGTGGAGCCGCTTGATCTCGGCGCGCATCTGGACGCGCAGCTTCGCGTCGAGGTTCGAGAGCGGCTCGTCGAACAGGAAGACCTGCGGCTTGCGCACCATCGCCCGGCCCAGCGCCACGCGCTGGCGCTCGCCGCCCGACAGCTCACGGGGCCGCCGCTGCAGGTAGCCGGAGAGGCCGAGCATCTCCGCGGTCTCCTCGACCTTGCGTCGGACCTCGCCCTCGGCGATGCCGCGACGGCGGAGGCCGAACGCCATGTTCTCGAACACGCTCATGTGCGGGTAGAGCGCGTAGTTCTGGAAGACCATGGCGACGTCGCGGTCCTTCGGCGCGACGTCGTTCACGACCCGGTCGCCGATGCGGACCTGCCCGTCCGAGATGTCCTCGAGCCCCGCGACCATGCGCAGCACGGTGGACTTCCCGCAGCCCGAGGGACCGACGAGCACGAGGAACTCGCCGTCGCGGATCACGAGATCGACGCTGTCGACGGCCTTCTGGCCTCGACCGTAGGTCTTGCCGAGCTTGGACAGTTCGACGGAAGGCATGGCGGCGGTTCCGGGCCGGGGGCGGCGAGACTGGGTGAACGCACGCACGTTAGTCCACGCCGCGAGCCCGAATCAACCGCCGGGCGACGATCGCGCCGCCTCCCCGGAAAGGGCGCCCCGGGCCGGGAGGCTCAGGCGTCCGTCGTCGCGTTCTGCCGGACCCGGCGGCCGAGCAGGTCCACCACGATGTAGAGCACGAGCAGCAGGGCGGCCGCCCCGACGAACCAGGCGAGCTTGGCCTTGAGGACGTGCATGAGCGCGTCGGGCTCCTGGAGCAGGCGCGGCTCGCTTCCCAGCACGCGGGCCCCGAACCACGCCAGCACGACCGACCAGGCGAAGGAGCCGAGCAGTGTCATCGCCGAGAACACGCGGAAGTTCATGCGCGCCGCGCCGGCGGGCAGCGAGACGAGGTGCCGGACGACGGGCAGCAGCCGGGCGAAGAACACGCCGACGGCCGAGTAGCGGAGGATCCAGCCCTCGGCCAGCAGCCACTTCTTCTCGGGTACGAAGAAGTACTTGCCGTAGCGGAGGATCGCCGGCCGCCCGACCCAGGCCGCGAAGGCGTACGAGAGCGTCGCCCCGAACCACGAGCCCAGCGTCGCGGCCAGCACCACACCCCAGAAGGACAGGTGGCCCTGCTGCGCCCAGTAGGCGGCCGGGGGCACGACGAGCTCGCTCGGCAGCGGGAAGACCGTGGACTCGATGGCCATGAGGGCGAAGACGCCCCCGTAGCCCCACTCCAGGGTGAGCCGCATCCAGGTCGCGAACAGTTGGTGGAACATGGAACTCCCGGGCTTGCCGGCCTCGGCCGGAGGTCAGGCCGCCGAAGCGGGAACGCGCTCGGCCCACCCGAAGTCGCCGTGCTCCTCGACCGGGCGGGCCAGGGCCGTTTCGGGATCGTGCTCGAGCACGATCCAGGCCTTCTCGGCCGCCGCTCGGGAGAGCAGCCGCCGCTTCTCGTCCATCGTCTCGATCGCGGCCACGTCGTAGCCCATCACGTACGGGATCCGCACGTGCGCAGCGGTCGGGATGAGGTCGGCCACGAAGTACGCGGCGCTCCCCCCGCCCTCGACCCTCAGGAGCTGCTGTCCGCGCGTGTGGCCCTCGGCCGTGATCATCTCCACGCCGGGCCAGGGCCTCACCGGACCGTCCCACAGCTCCAGGACTCCCGCTTCCTCGAGCGCATCGTAGTTCTCGGGCATGTAGGAGGCCCGCTCGCGGGGATTGGGCGCGTGGGCGTTCTCCCAGTTGCGCCGCTGCACGTACCAGCGCGCGTTCGGCAGGCCCGGGACGAGCCGGCCGTCCCTGCGGGCCGTGGCCCCGCCGGCGTGGTCGAAGTGCAGGTGCGTCAACACCACGTCGGTGACCGCCTCGGGCGCGACCCCGGCGGCCGTGAGCGAGTCCGCGAGCCGTGGTTCGTCCTCCAGCCGGTAGATGTCGCGCAGCTTCGCGTCGAACTTTCCGCCCACGCCGATGTCCACGAGCACGTGACGGCCGTGACCGGAGAGCAGGAGGCAGCGCATCGCCAGACGGATGCGGTTGCGCTCGTCGGCCGGATTCGTCCGGTTCCAGAGCGGTTTCGGCACGGAGCCGAACATCGAGCCGCCGTCGAGCCACAGGAACCCGGTCTCGATCGTGTGCAGCGTCCAGTCACCCATTCGGAGCGTCGGCATGGCGGGCAAGATGGATTCGCGCGTGCGCGAGGTCAAATGGCATGGCGCCCGGCCACGGGGGCCGGGCGCCCGGGAGGATGCCGGTCTCGCCGGGTCAGCGGCCGTTGAATCGCGACTTGAGCCCGCCGAACGTCAGCGTCCGGGTCGGGGTCGCACCGAGAGCCGTGACCTGGAAGATCATGTCGTTGTAGTCGTCGTCCGTTCCCGAACAGCAGGGCGTGATCGGGTTGCCGGCGTCGAGGTCTTCGAAGCACACGAGCCAGGTGTTCGGTCCCTTCCAGCGGGAGACGTCGAACACGATCGCCTGCACGTCGCCGTCGTAGGGAGCGTGCACGGCGCCGGTCCCGTTCGGCCCCGGCGTGTTCAGGAAGCGGTTCGTGAAGAATCGCTCGTGCGGGGCCGCGTTCCAGGGCTGCGGGTCGAGGTAGAAGCCGAACTTGGTCGTGCCCGTCGGAACCAGCACGACGACGCTGGCATCCGTGCCCTGCGACCCCGTGAACACGACGCCGTCGTCCGTTCCGTCGATCAAGGGCGGCGCGAGCGTCTCCTTGTACCAGCCGAGCTGGTTGGTGCCCGCGTTGCCGGCCACTTCCGTGATCATCAGGGCGGGGATGGAGCTGCCGACCCAGAACCACGGATCCAGGTCGCCGGCGCGGGCACCGATGAAGTCGGCGTGCACGTCGATCGCGCCCGGCACACCGAGGTAGGTGTCCACGATGCCCTGCAGCGTGTGGGAGGGCCCGTCCCAGCTGGTCCCGAAAACGACAGGGACGGGGCCCGCGGCGTTCGCGGGCATCGCGAGTGCGCCGGCGGTGCAGGCGAGCGCCACGACCCCGAGGACGTACTTCAGCCTCATCGGCGGTTCTCCTTGAGTTGCCTCTTGCGTATGCCGTACGGGAGTCACCGGGGCAGCCGTGCCGCCGGCGGCCTGCGCGGAAGGGGGGACCAAAGGCGCGCAGACGGGTCCTTCGACAGCTCACTGACGCAACGAGTCTAGCATTGGACCACCGGCCGCTAGCAAGCGCTTTTTCAGTGACTTAGGCCCGAGCACCTGCCTGCGAACGTCCTCGCGCCGGTCCGGGGCCGGCCCGGAGGCGGCCGGAGGGAGGATTTCACCATCCCGGACGCTCCTTATAGAAAGAGAACGGACCCGCGGGGCGGTCGTCGGAAAGGGCCGCGCGGCGGCGAGGCTCCGGCTCAGGCGTTCAGGGCCCGCTTGGCCACGGCGAGCGCGGCTTCGCGCACCGCCTCGGGCAGCGTCGGGTGGGCGTGGACGGTCCGCGCGACGTCCTCGGCACTCGCGCCCAGCTCGATCGCGAGCACGAGCTCGGCGACGAGGTCGCTCGCGCGGGGGCCGACGATGTGCGCGCCGAGGATGCGGTCGGTCTTCGCGTCCGCCACGATGCGGACCTGCCCGTCCTTCTCGCCCATCGCCTTCGCGCGTCCGTTCGCGAGGAACGGGAAGGCCCCGACGGCGACCTCGTGCCCGCGTTCCTTCGCCTCCTGCTCGGTGAGCCCGACGGAGGCGAACTCCGGCCAGGTGTAGACGACGTTCGGGATCGCCTCGTAGGCGACGTGGCCCGCGAGCCCGTTCATCCGCTCGACGCAGGCGATGCCCTCCTCCTCCGCCTTGTGCGCGAGCATCGGGCCGGCGATCACGTCGCCGATCGCCCAGATGCCGGGCACGTTCGTGCTCCAGTGCGCGTCCACCTCGATCCGGCCGCGCTCGTCCGTCCGCACCCCGGCCTCGGCGAGGCCGAGGCCCTCGGTGTACGGGCGCCGCCCGACGGCGACGAGCAGCACGTCGCAGGTCTCCACCGTCGCTTCGCCACCTTCCGCCGGCACGACCTCGACGAGGACCTGGCCGCCCTTGACCCGCGCGGACTTCGCCGAGACGCCGAAGCGGAACGTCATGCCCTGACGCTGGAGCGCGCGCTGAAGGAGCTTCGCGCCCTCCTCGTCCATGGTCGGCGTGATCCGCCCCAGGTACTCGAGCACGAGGACCTCGGCCCCGAGACGCCGCCAGACGGAGCCGAGCTCGAGACCGATCGCCCCCGCCCCGACCACGATCAGCCGCTTCGGGACCTCGGGAAGCGCGAGCGCGTCGGTCGAGTGGACGATCCGCCGGCCGTCGAACGGGATGCCGGGCAGCGCCGCCGCCTTGCTGCCCGTCGCGACGAGGATGCGGCGCGTTTCGAGCGCGCGCGTCCCTCCGGCTGTCGCGACCTCGACGAGGCCGGGTCGCGCGATGCGGCCCGTGCCCTCGACGCGCTCGATCCCGGCGCGGCGGAACAGGCCCTCGACGCCCCGCGTGAGATCGCGCACGACGCCGTCCTTGCGCTTCATCATCGCCGGCAGGTCGAGCTCGACGGTGGCCCGGATGCCGTGCTGGGCGAAGCCGTGCCGCGCGAGGTCGAAGTGCTCGCTCGAATCCAGCAACGCCTTGCTCGGGATGCAGCCCACGTTCAGGCAGGTCCCGCCCACCACCGGGTACTTCTCGACGCACGCGGTCTTCATGCCGAGCTGCGCCGCGCGCAGGGCGGCCGTGTAGCCCCCGGGTCCCGAGCCGATGACGATGAGGTCGAAGACGGGCTCGCTCACCGGCGGCTCACACCGAGAGCATCAGCCGCTCGGGATCCTCGAGGCGCTCCTTCACGCGCACGAGGAACGTCACGGCCTGCGCCCCGTCGATCAGGCGGTGATCGTAGGAGAGCGCGAGGTACATCATCGGCCGCACGACGACCGCGTCGTCCACGACGACCGGGCGTTTCTCGATCTTGTGCATGCCGAGGATGCCGCTCTGCGGCGGGTTGAGGATGGGCGTCGAGAGGAGCGATCCGAAGACGCCGCCGTTCGTGATCGTGAAGGTGCCGCCCGAAAGTTCCTCGGGCGTCAGCGCGCCGTCCCGGGCACGCTGTGCGAGGCGTGCGATCTCGCGCTCGATCCCCGCGAAGTCGAGCCGCTCGACGTTGCGGACGACCGGCACGACGAGACCGCGGGGCGTGCTGGCCGCGATGCCGAGGTGGACGAAGTCGTGGTAGACGATGTCGGTCCCGCGGATCTCCGCGTTGACCTCCGGCACGTCGCGCATCGCCTCGAGGCAGGCCCGCGCGAAGAAGCTCATGAAACCCAGCCGGACGCCGTGCTTGCTCTCGAACGCTTCCTTCCAGCGCGCGCGTGTGTCGAGCACGCGCGTCATGTCCACCTCGTTGAAGGTCGTCAGGATCGCCGCCGACTGCTGCGCCCGCACGAGCTTCTCGGCGATGCGCTGGCGGATCCGGCTCATCGGCACGACCCGCTCCCCTTCGCCCGGGGCCGTCTCGGGCGTCGCGACGGGGGCGGCGGAGGCGGGCGCGGCTGCAGGCGCCTCGGCCGCAGCGGCGGAGGCGGGCGCGGCGGCGGCGCGCAGCGCGTCCTCCTTGAGCACGCGACCCCCCGGACCCGTTCCCCGGATCGCGGCGGCGTCGAGCCCGTTCTCCTCGACGATGCGGCGCACGGCGGGCGAGAGCGGACGGTCGGGAGACGTCGCCGTCGCCGCGGGCACGGCGGCGGAAGCCGCCGCCGCGGCCGGCGCGGGTGCAGGGGTCGCGGCGGCGCCGGCCGATGGCGCGTGGCCCCCGGCGCCGTTGCCGGGTGAGGGCGCGGGCGCTTTCACGGTTCCAGCCTCGATCTGGCCGAGCGCGTCACCCACCTGCACGGTCTCGCCGACCTTTCGCCCGTGGTGCAGTACGCCCGCGGCGTCGGCGACGATCTCGACCGCCGCCTTGTCGGTTTCCAGCGTCGCGACGGGCTCGTCCGTCCTCACGGCGGCGCCGTCGGACTTCAGCCACTCGACGAGGACCGCCTCCGAGATGGACTCCGCCAGGCGGGGAACCCGGATCTCGATCGTCATCGCTTCACTCCCTTCGAAGTGCGACCGGCGGCGGCCGGCGCCGCCCCGTCGCCGGGGGCGGCCGATTCGAACGCCTCCGCCAGGATCTGCCGCTCCTGCTGCTGGTGCAGCAGGTAGTAGCCCGTCGCCGGCGAGGACGACGACGGACGGGAGACACGCCGCAGGCGCGCGCCGGGCGGCGTGACGCCGTCGATGCGGTGTCGCATCGCGCGCCAGCCCCCCATGTTCGCCGGCTCTTCCTGCACCCAGAGCACGTCCCGGAGGTTCGGGTAGCGCGCAAGCGCCGCCTTCACTTCGCCGCCGGGGAACGGGTAGAGCTGCTCGAGCCGCATGATCGCGACGTCGTCGCGTTTCGAGGCGGCCCGGGCCTCGAGCAGGGCGTAGTAGAACTTGCCCGAGACGACGAGCACGCGGCTCACCGCGGCCGGATCGGTCTTCCGGTCGTCGATCACGGGCTGGAAGGTGCCCGACTCGAACTCGGACACGGCCGAGACCGCGAGCTTGTGCCGCAGCAGGCTCTTCGGGCTCATGATCACGAGCGGCTTGCGGAAGCGCCGGTGGAGCTGGCGCCTCAGCGCGTGGAAGAGCTGCGCCGGCGTCGTGAGGTTGCACACCTGCAGGTTGCGGTCGGCGCACAGCTCGAGGAACCGCTCGAGGCGGGCGCTCGAGTGCTCCGGCCCCTGTCCCTCGTAGCCGTGCGGCAGCAGGAGCGTGAGCCCCGACATGCGGCCCCACTTCGCCTCGCCGCTCGCGACGAACTGGTCCACCGCCACCTGGGCCACGTTCGTGAAGTCGCCGAACTGAGCCTCCCAGAGGCAGAGCGTGTGCGGGTCGGCCGTGCTGTAGCCGTACTCGAAGCCGAGCACGGCGGCCTCGCTCAGCATGGTGTCGAGGATCTCGAAGCGGCCCTGTTCCTGGGCGAGGTGCTGCAGGGGCGTCCACATCCGCCCGTCCTCCGCGTCGTGAAGGACGGCGTGCCGGTGCGTGAACGTGCCGCGCCCGGAGTCCTGCCCGGTCAGGCGCACGTTGCGCCCCTCGAGCAGCAGCGATCCGTAGGCCAGCGCCTCGCCGAGCGACCAGTCGATGCGGTCCTCGAGGAACATCTTCCGGCGGTCGGCCGCGAGCTGGGCGATCTTGCGGTGCGGCTGGAACCCCTCCGGCAGCTTCGTGAGTCCGTGCAGGACCTGTTCGAGCGTCTCCCGCGGCACGCGCGTGTCGGCCGACCAGTCTTCGGCGGCCCAGTCGAGGCCGCGCCACATGCCCGAGGGCGTGCCGCGCACGGGCGGCACCGGCGCGTTCGTCGCCCGGCGGTGGGCGGCCCGGAAGCTGGAGTCGATCTCGGTCTCGATCTTGCCGAGCGCCGCCTGGTCGAGAACACCCTCGGCCACGAGCCGCTCGGCGTACCGGCGTGATGCCGGCACGTGCGAGGAAATCGCCCTGTACATCACGGGCTGCGTGAAGGTCGGATCGTCCATCTCGTTGTGGCCGTGCCTGCGGTAGCAGACGAGGTCGATGAACACATCCCGCTGGAACCGCATGCGCCACGCGAGCGCGAGCGACATCGCCCGCACGCAGGCCTCGGGATCGTCCCCGTTCACGTGGAAGACGGGGACGTCGAGCGCGCGCGCGATCGCCGTCGGGTACCGGGTCGGGCGCGTGGCCTTCGGCGAGGTCGTGAACCCGATCTGGTTGTTCACGATGACGTGGATCGTGCCGCCCGTGACGTAGCCCGGCAGCTGCCCCAGCGCCAGGGTCTCCGCCACGATGCCCTCGCCCGCGAACGCCGCGTCGCCGTGGATCAGCACCGGAACGCCGCGGGTGCGGGCGGCGTCCCCCGCCGCCTCCTGCTTGGCGCGCAGGGAGCCGAGCACGACGGGGTTCACGAACTCGAGGTGGCTCGGGTTGTAGCACAGGCTCAGCGCGATGCTGCGCCCGTTCGGCAACGGCATGACGCTCGAGTAGCCGAGGTGGTACTTCACGTCACCGTGGCCCTGCACGTCCACCGGCGCGAAGCTCGCCTCGAACTCGCTGAAGATCGCCTCGAGCGGCTTCTTCATGATGTTCGCGAGGAAGTTGAGCCGCCCGCGGTGCGGCATGCCCATCTGCAGCGACTCGACTCCGAGCAGCCCCGCTTCGATCGTCAGGGCCTCGAACATCGGGATGAGGCTGGCGGCGCCCTCGAGCGAGAAGCGCTTCTGCCCCGTGTAGCGCGCGTGCAGGAACTGCTCGAGCCCGTCGGCGACGAGCATCGAGCGGAGGATGCGGATGCGTTCGGCCGGCGAGAGGCTCGGGCGGTTGAGACCGCGCTCGATCCGGTCCGCGAGCCAGTCACGCTGGGCGGCGTCCGCGATGTCGAGGTACTCGACCGCGAGCGTACCGCAGTAGGTCGTGCGCAGCGCCTCGACGAGCTGCCGGAGCGTTCCGCCGAACTCGCCGAGGAACGGCGCCCCGCGGACCTCCCGGTCGAAGTCCGCAGGACCGAGCCCCGAAGCCTCCAGCTCGAGGAGCGGATGGCGGGTCTCGCCCGTGCCGAGGGGGTCGAGCCGGGCGACGAGGTGCCCGAACTCACGATAGGCGTGGATCAGGCTGCGGACCCCCGCCTCGGAGCGGGCCTGGGTCGGGACCTCGCCCGTTTCCCGGCGGGAGCCCAGGTCCACGCCGGCAAAGAAGAGGGCCCATTCGGGAGGGACGGAGGACGGATCGGCCTGCCAGCGGGCGAACTGCTGGTCGATGTAGTCGGCGTTCGCGCGCAGGACGAAATCGTGTGGTCCGGACATGCTTTTCCCTCGGAAAACGGCGCGCTCGGACCGTGCGCGGCTTCCGAAGGTCACGGTCAGAGGATGGATGGGCGGCACCATATCTCAGATGGCACCGGGCCCCTCGGGGAGCGTCAGGGTCCGTCCCCGGGGGGAGAACGGTACGGAGACCCGGTCCTCGTTTTCGGCAGGAGCGGCCTTCCGGCTTGAGGGGGCTGGCCCGGCCAGGCGGGACCATGGGGGGCCGGAGGCGGGGCCGCCGGGAAGGCACCGGCCCGGGCCGCGGAAGCGCAGCAGCCGCGGCCGGCGATGCCGGCCGCGGCTGCGGACTGCTGGCCGCCCACCCGGGCGGCCCGGGTGCGGGATTCGAGATTCGCTTCCCTACCGCCGGGCGACCGCCCCCACGCCCTTCGGAGCCGGCGACAGCTCCTGGAGGCCCTTCTGCAGCAGCGCCCGGGCGTAGTCGGCGTTGTGGACGCCCATGCTCTTGTCCTCGTGCATGACGTAGAGCCAGTTGTAGAGCGCGACGCCCTGGGCCTCCGGCGCCGAAGTGACCGTCGGGTGCCCGTCCGGGCTGTTCTCGCTGATGAGATTGAGGTTCAGCAGCATCTCGCCGAGCGAGTCGCCGAGGGCCGCGATCTCGGTCTGGACGTTGTCGATGTCGAAGTTCGTCGCGCCCGGGTGGCACTTCGCGCACGTCGTGGCCGACGGCTCGAAGTGGTGGTCCAGCCCGGAACCCAGGTGGCAGGTCACGCAGGTGTTCGGCACGCCCTGGTAGTGGCCGGCCGGGGTGCCCGTGACGCCGGCGCCCGCGACACCGAGGAGCATCGCGCTCTGCGGTCCGTGGTGCGGACCCCAGTGGGTCGAGATCCCGGTGATCGTACCGTTCACGGCCACGGGGCCGTCGCGCCGCGGCTGGTGGCAGTTCGCGCACAGGTTGCCCTCGCCGCCATCGAAGACCGTCGGGGTATCCATCGCGAACAGGTTCACCGGCGCCGTCGTCCGGAGCGAGAAGTCCGCCATCGTGTAGGTCGTGTGGATGTTGTGGCAGGTACGGCAGTCCTGGCGCGTCGGATCCGGGTCACCCTCGGTGACCGTACCCGGGTTCTGGCCCGCCGCAATCATCTTCACGAACGCGCCGCCGGAGTGGCAGCCCGCGCAGCCCGCGCTCGTCCCGCGGAGGTAGGCCGTGCCCGTGCCGTGCACGGACTCCGCCCACTCGGTTTCCTTGCCCGTGATCAGGCTGCTCGTGTTGTGGCAGTCCGCGCACGTCAGCGGTCCCGAGGCGAGCTCGATCCGCGTGATCTTGCGCTCACACGCCGTCAAGCCGAACGCCACCAAGGCGACCGCCGA
This sequence comes from uncultured bacterium, assembly GCA_964589945.1. GTDB lineage: Bacteria > Eisenbacteria > RBG-16-71-46 > RBG-16-71-46 > RBG-16-71-46 > CAIXRL01. Next base: position 63,023 of record CAZPVG010000009.1, on the reverse strand, counting down.
CAGCAACACCACCCTCTTCAGAAGAAGCATCGCCGCACCCTCCCTCAGGCTGAATCGGCCCATTGCACTCTGCACTTTCATCTCCGAATCGAGATCACGCGGAATCCCGACCGGAGTCAGGCCCCGCTTCCACTGCGTCACGGCTACAGGTCGTATCCGAGGTTCACCCGGACGACGTTCGCCGTGTAGTAACGGTCGAGCAGGATGTAGTCGTCGTAGTTGTAGACGTTGTACTTCGCATCCAGGTGATAGCGGCCCGCGAACTTGTATCCCCCCTCCACGAACACGATGGACTTCTCGATGTCGAGGTCGCGTCCGATGTCGAGGTAGGTGACGCCGCTCGCGAGATCCAGGTTCTTGATCCGCGAGAGATCCACCCGCGCCGTCGTGATCGCGGTCACGACATTGAACGGCGCGAGACGGTCGTCGTACTCGTCGATGGCGTGGGTGTAGTCGAGCGACGCGGCACCCCACTTCGGCTGCTCGTACCTCGCGAACGCGCCGGCCGTGATGCCGCTCACCACGACCTGGATGTCCGGCATCTCGCGGCGCCGCTTCGCGTACTCCCCGCCGAGCGTGATGCGATCGTTCGGCCGGATCTCGAGGCGTCCGCGGTAGCTCGCCGACTCAATGTCCTTGAGCAGCGTCAGGTCTTCCTGGTCGTTCTTCACGCGCCCGTTGTACTCGAACCGCACGTTCAGGCGCTTGTCCGGGCGGAACGAGCCTCCCGCGTGCCAGCTCATGTAGTCGGTCAGCGTGATGTCGTCGTCGTTCGTCTCGTAGCCGAAGCCGGCGTTGAGGTTCCCGTACTTGTGGAACCAGGTCGCGTCGAGGTCGTTCTGGATGCGGTCCGTCTGCAGGTCGAGCGCGTTGTCCTTCACGCGGCTCGCCTCGAACGCGTACCGCAGCTGGTAGGACTCGCGCGGCGCCAGGATCCCCGTGTACTGGAAGCTCGACATCTTGTACTCGACCCCGCCGTCGGTGAGCTTGCGCGTGCCGTACGACGCCCGGAACAGGTTGTTCCACCGGTTGTAGAACGGCATCGGGGCGTAGAGCCGCGCCGCCCACACCTGCCCCTTCCGGTCGGCCGTGCCGTTGAGGTCGTCCGAGTAGTCCGAGAGCTGGACGGAGACGGCCCCGCCCGCGCGGCCCCGGTGGTACTCGGCGCCGAACTGTGAGTTGAGCAGCGCGTTGTCGTAGCGCGTCCCGAGCGAGCTGACGGTGCCGAGCAGCGTTCCCGGCTCGGGCGGGAACGAGAGCCGGTCACCCGTGCGCGTGATGCGGTTGAGGTCGCCCGAGAGCACGAGCGACTTCATCGGGGTGACCTGCAGCCCGACCTGCCAGTTCTTGCGCTCCGACGTGACGCCGCGGCCGGGATCGAACACGTAGCGGTTCTGGTCGTAGGCCGCCCGCACCTTGAAGAGGCCGGGCAGGCGATAGTTGAAGTTCCCCTGGCGCGAGTCGAGGTTGATGTCGCGCAGGTCGAGCACGAACCGGCTCTGGGGCTGCAGGCTGCCGTCGAGCAGGACCTGGCTGACCGCAAAGCCGTCGTAGATGTCGAAGGTCTCCTGGACCGTCGAGCGGTCGCCCGTCTCGTCCAGGAAGATGTTGCCCACCTTCACGGTGCCGTTCAGCTTCGCCGCTCCCGCCACGCTCGCGCCGGCCAGGAGCATCAGCGCCGCGATCCCCACTGCCATCCTCTGAGTTCGCATGTCGGACACCGTCCTAGCGGCCATGACAGGCCCCGTTCATGCAGCCCTGAGCCCGAAGGGACGTGCTCAGGAGCCACCGGTTGTCGTAGGAGCCGTGGATGTCGGTATGACACTCGTTGCAGGCCACGCCGTTCCAGCGCGTCCCGTGCATCCGGTTCGAGAGGTGCTTGGGCGGGATCGAGTGGCACTGCGTGCAGAGCTGCTCGTGCGGCGGCTGGTAAGGCTGCTTGAGCATGCGCGGAAGCGACGAGCCGTGCGGGTCGTGGCACGAGATGCAGCCGCCCTCTTCGGTCGAGTGATCGAGCGTGGCCTCGTGCTCGTAGGGGAACGGCCCGGCGAGGTCGCCGTGGCACTTCAGGCAGACGTTCGTGCCGTCCTTGGAAAGGGGCCGGGTGGTCCGGTCGAGCGTCATGTGGCAGTCGGTGCACTGGATGACGCCTTCCTCGATCGGATGGCGGTACGGCCGTGCGAACTGGCCGGCCACGCGCGTGTGGCAGGACTCGCACAGCTCGTTCTGCGGCTTGCGCAGCAGCGAGTAGTGCTTCGACCCGTGCACGCTGTGGCACGCGCTGCACGCCACGTTGTTCATGGCGTGCACGTTCTTCTCGAGCATGTTCTGCTGGTGCGAGTTCTCGTGGCACTGGGTGCACACCCGGGCCTCCGCCGTGGAGGTCATCTTCCCCGGGTTGGGCATCGGGTTCTTCTCCGGGTCGTCCTCCCAGTGCGCGCTCGGCCCGGCATGGCAGTCGGTGCAGGCGACGCGGGCCCCCTTGCCGGTGACCCGGTGCGCCGTGCCGACGAGCGTCGCGTCCATCCCGTCGTGGCAATCGAGGCAGGCCTGGCTCTCGTGAACCCCGGTCTCGGCGCTCGGCTTCGCCACGGAGAAGCCGGCCAGGACCGCCAGACCCGCAAACAACGCGAGAATGAGGGGCAGACGTCGCAACGCCATCTCACGTGACATGTGGTGTTCCCTCGGCATTCGTGCCTGTTGCTTGCGAATCCTGTCGCGCACCACGGGCCGAGATGCGACTTGCTCGGGCCTTCGAATCCCGCAGGGACGCGTTGTTGTCGTGTTGCCGGTGTCAAGGGACCGGGGCCGTCTTGCGAACGGCTCCAATCCCGCCGGAACGGGACCGCACCCCAACAGGATCGCGGCCCATTCCATCAAGCCGCGCCGAGCGGAACTCCCACCGAAAGATGTCTCGGCTCAGCGCGGCACGGACTGAACCTGGTTGTGTACTGACCCCAGCATCAGGATCGTGATTCAGGAAACAGAGTAACCTTCAAGGAACAACGCGCAAGTATCCGGAAGTAGCATGACCCTCCGGGACTCCCGTAGTCGGTCAGCGGGCAGTCTGCTGGCATGAGTCAGGACCCTGCAATCGGGGGGGCGGCGGTTTCTCCCGACGGGGCATTGGCGGTCGCGGGTCGTGCGAGCGAGAACTCTCGTGCGTCCACGTTCGCGAGTGATGCGAAGCGCCGGAGAGCATTCTGGTCCGTGGGAACAGTTGAAACGTGGCTCCCTCGGACGAACGCGGCGGCATCGCCGGGGGCCGGTCCCGACGCGGGAGGCGATGCGAGAAGGGTCGCCGGGAGCGAGCCGAGGCCGGCGTCCTTGCTTCTTGACCGGCCAACCGGCCACGTCTAGGTTGCCGCGCCAATGAACCCCACCTTTGGAATGCGGGCCGCGCGCCCGGAGCGCTTCGTGCTTCTCGGCCTGCTGGTCGCACTGTCCGCCGCCCCCGCCGCCGCGGAGGTCTTCCGCGGCGACTTCGACCGGCCGCCCTTCTATCACGGCAAGCCGCCCGCCGCGGAGGACCGCGTCGCGCACGTCGCGGTCTCCTTCCGCGACGACCCGGCCTCGCTGGATCCCACGCCCGACCGCTCCCCCGCCCTCGCGGCGCTGCTCGATTCGCTCCGACTCGAGCTGGACCGGATCGAGCTGACCGCTCCGCTGCCCGGCGGCGACTGGCCCCTGCGCGACGGACCGAACGTGCGCTTCGGCTGCCGGCGCGGCGGGACCGGGCCCGACGGCCTGCCCCGCGGATCGGACGAGATCGACCCCGGCCCCCCGCGCCGCATGACGTTCGGCGTCGAGGAGCCCGGCCGCGCCTGGCGCGAGCGCGCGATCGCCGGCGCCGGCGACTCGATCGACGCGGTCGTCGCGATCCAGCTCGGGTTCGAGGAGCAGTGGGTGCGCCAGGCCACCTGGAAGGGTGGGAAGGTCATCGAGATCGGCACCGACCGCACGATGCCGGTGCCCTGGCTCACCTCGCTCGACACACCGGTGCAGGTCCTGCAGCTCACCGGCGTGGTGCTCACGCCCGCCGGACGCGTCATGCGGGTCGGCGCCGAGGGGCTCCTCGCCCGCCGGACGCGCTTCGGCGCCTCCGTGCTCGGCGCCCAGGAGACCCTCACCGAGGACGACCTGGCTTCGATCGTCGCCCCCGCCGAAGGCGGGATGGAGCCGTGGCGCTCGGCGCTGCGGACGCTGGTTGCGAAGCTGGTCGAGCCGGCGGAGAAGAAGTAGCGCGGTCCGGCGAGCAGCGCCGATTCACCCGAGCCCGTGAAGCCGCGAGCGATTCGTCACTCGGGGACAGAACGGGGACCGTCGCCCGTCGCACCGAGTCGCCGTTGTGGTGCCGGGAGCAGGGATCGAACCTGCACGGGCTTTCGCCCAGCGGGTCTTAAGGGCTAGCACCGCAATTGGCGCGGTCGGAAGCATCGGTGCCGAACGCGTCCGAACGGGCATCATTGGCGGCTGCGATGCGTGGCGCCCCAGAGGCGTAGTGACTGATTCGAACACACAGCCACCGGTCGCTCCGGATGGTTCTGACACAGAACTAGCACAGCGCAACCCGGGGGGTATGGAGACGGGCGCGGTGGGCTGCTCATGTCTCGACCGGGGACCCGCTCACATACGCGGGACCAGGTCGGCGGCGTCGTCTCCCCCAAAGCTGGCTATGCACGGCAGCCCCGTGGCACGTCCCCGCATCCTGCGTGAGTGTTGAATCAAGACAGCTCTCACGAGGCCAGCAGAAGGCATCCTTGGCGCTCTAGACCAGCGTCCAGCGCCGAGCGCCAACTGCGGGACAACTGCACCCGCCCGTGTGACGTTCGATCACTCGGAGGCGCCTGCATCCTTGGACAAGGAACATGTCCTCGCGCAATGGCGGGCACGTCGAGGCGCCCCTCCTTGGAGCCCGAAACAGCCGCAACACCCGCAACACCCCGAACCCACCCAAGACGTCCCCGCCCCTCACCCGGACACCTAGTTGAGTCCGTGCAGTCCTGGCGAGGGGTACCAACCGCGAGATCGTCGGAGGCAACGTCTCGGCGCTACGGCTCACGGGTGCTAGCATTCCCACCAAGGTCACCCTACGAAGCATGGATGCGGCCGTCGGTCGGAGGAACAGCCATGCACGCTCCCCTCGCGCGACTCTCCCGCGCGCCTCTCGCGCTGATCATCGCGGGCTGCCTCGCGGCCTTGCTCACGCCCTCGACGGCGCGCGCCTCGCACTATCTCGTCGACATCAACGGCGGCGGCGATTTCACAAACATTCAGCCGGCGATCGACCAACTCGTCGTTTCGCCGCGGGATTCAATCCTCGTAAGCCCCGGGGAGTACCCGGACACACTCCGCTTCTCCTTCGCTATTCCCACTGTCGTCATCGTGGGGTCGGGTGGGCCAGCGGTAACGACGGCAAGCAGCATTGACGCGCCCCGGTTATCTTCGAGTAGCTGGCACGTCGTGGGCCTGACCTATGCAAAGGGGGTTAGCCTGGACGGAATCGCCGTCGAGTTTCGCAGTTGCGTCTTTCTGGGCCGGGTGAACTCCGTGGCTGCGCCCGGGGGACCGAACTTTCACAACTGCGACTTCTGCGGCCGGACCTGGTTAGAGTGCTACGATAGCAGCAATCTTCTCCGCTTCGACGGGCTGCATTTTCACAGCGCGCCGCTGCACGCTTCCACCTGCGCCACGGGGCCCGTCTCCTTTGAGAACTGCTCTTTTGAAGGACCCGCAGATACGCTCGTGCTCGCTCGGGGAAGCACCCCCGATGCGGTCATCTTCAGCAACTGTCACTTCAAGACTGCGTCGAACGGGGTCGTCTGCAACGGAGTCACCGATCTCGAGTCCTGTGTAGTGCAAGATATCGCTGGCAACGCGATCTGGCTCGAGCAGTCGAACGCAGAATGCGACACCACCACCATCCACGACACGCAACTCTTCGTTTCGAACTCCCGCTTCGAGCGTTGTGGAAGCGCCATTCGCTGGCTGCCATGTCCAGCTTCCTATGCTCCAGTCCTTGGACTCGTTGCAGACACCGTACTTTCCTCAACCGGGGACGCCCTCACCATTGCGCCGGATTGGGCGCACTTCCCAGGCCATTATCTGACGAACCTGTTGGTCGATGGTGCGGAAGCTGACGGCATCGTAATTCGCCTCAGGAACCAGTACAGTGCCCTCAGACTTGTTCACTCGCGTGTCACCCATGTTGCGGGTGATGGCATCCGCCTCATCGCCGAGACGACGACGGCATCGGATCCCCCGTGGTTCACATCGACGGTCTGGGACTGCCAGAGCGACCACAACGGCGGCGCGGGCTTCCGGCTGGACGCCACCGGGGTTTCGGTCGTCGGTAATGTCGCATGGGCCAACAGCGGTGATGGCATCGTGCTGCAACCGGGGTCGTATCCACCGCCGGATATGCCCGACTCGCTGGCGTCCAATACCTGCGTGCTGAACGGTGGCGACGGCCTGCGCGTCGAGTCTCCGAACCCGCCAACCGGATCGCCGGTGGTCGTCCAGCGGAACCTCTCGGTCCTGAACGCCCGGTATGGAGGCGCGTTTCCGACGCAGTCCCCGGGGTCGTTCGCCTTCAACGATGCCTGGGACAATTACGTCGCGCCGTTCGTTGGCGCGTGGTCGTCCCTCGACAGCAACCTCACGGTGGATCCGAGGCTCTGCGACCTCGCGTCGGGCGACCTGGGCCTGCAACAGGGCTCCCCGTGCGGCGCGGGCGGCCTCTACGGCCTCATTGGCGCGCTGCCGGAATCGTGCCCGAACACGACTGCCGTTGCGACGACCACTCCACGACTCTCCTTCTCCGTTCGCCCGACCATCGCGCAGGGCAGCGTCGAGTTCGTGCCGCCTTCGGTGGGATCCGCCGGACGAGTCGAAGTCCTGGACCTCTCGGGCCGTCGGATCTGGGGCGCGGCGCTCGGCCCCGCGACCGGCACGCTGCGCTGGCGCGGCCAGTCCGACAATGGCCGTGCACAGCCCGGGCTGTACTGGGTGCGCTTCACGCGCGCGGGCGAATCGCAGTCGCGGCGGCTCGTCTGGCTCCGCTAGGCCTGCAGCGGGTCCCTCCACGCGCATCGTGAACGCGCGCGATTGGTGCCGGGAGCAGGGATCGAACCTGCACGGGCCGAAGCCCAGCGGATTTTAAGTCCGCTGCGTCTGCCAGTTTCGCCATCCCGGCGCCAACCGTGCCGGCGCCGCGCCGCGGCCCGCCGGCGGAAAACACGCGCGCCCGGGTCCATCGAACGGACCCGGGCGCGAAGGTGCGTGAACGCTCGCTAGTGCTCGGGCCCGTGCGCGCCGGATAAGACGTCCATGACGTTCACGGCGGGGAACTTGGTCAGGAAGCCCTGCACCGCCCAGCCGAACAGCCCGAGGAACCCGATCGTCACGCCGACCTCGGGCAGGCCGATCCACGCGTGCTCGGCGTTCAGCGACGGCATCACGAGCACGTGCCGCTCGATCCAGACGCCGGCGAGGACGATGAGCGAGAACGAGAGCAGCAGGATCGGGTTCGTCTTCGAGGTCTTGTTGAGCAGGCCGACGAGCGGGATCACGAAGATGAGCGTGAACGCCGCGAACGAGAACGTGCGCCACGGCTCCTCGAAGCGCAGGAAGACCCACCACGTCTCCTCGGGCATGTTCGCGTACCAGATCGGCAGGTACTGCGACCAGAACAGGTAGCCCCAGAAGATGCACCAGGCGAACAGGACCTTGCCGATGTCCCAGAACATGTTCGTGCGGATGTAGGCCTCGAGCCGGTATTTCGAGCGCAGCTGCGTGGCCATGAGCGCCGTCGCCGCGACGCCGCAGATGAACGCGCCGGCCCAGACGAACCAGCCGAACAGGCCCGTCACCCAGTTCGGCGTCAGCAGCATGATGAAGTCCCACGCGAGCACGGTGAAGAAGACCGCGAACGCCAGCGCGACCTGCGGCGAGAGGTGCGCGAGCTCGTGGCGGTTCCAGTCGCGCTCGGCCTCGTCGCCCTTCCAGTTCGCGGTGAGCTTCTCGTACTCCGGCTTCAGCTCGGGCGAGACGTGCGGCTTGAGCGCCTGCAGGTCGGGCCGCAGCGAGGTGCGCACCATCTTGCGCGCGAGCCACCAGAAGAGCAGCGCGCCGCCCAGCGTGCGCACGTAGAGGAACGGCACGTTCAGGAACGGCTGGATGCGCGGCTCGACCGCCTGGGTCCACGAGAGGTACTTCCAGATCCCGGCCACGAGCAGGACGACGAGCGTCGCGATGCCGATCGGCAGGTAGGCCGAGAACGACTCGGCGATGCGCACGATCGGGCCGCCCCACTTGCCGTTCGCGAGCCGGTAGGCCGCCGCGAACGCGAGCGCGCCCTCGGCGATGCCGAGGAAGTAGAGCGTGTTGACCGTCCACGAGCCCCAGGCGCGAAGCGGGTTCGTCACCAGCAGGAACGCGAACGACGCGACGCCGACGAGCAGGCAGGCGATCCAGATCTGGCGCTTGCGTGCGTTCGGCTTCACCGGCAGCTTGCCGGCGATGTCGCGGAGTACGGCCTCTCGGTTCATCGCGGATTGACCTTCTGCATGTGGCGGAGGTAGTGGATCACGTCCCATGCGTCGTGCGCCGAGAGCGCGTTCCCGTACGACGGCATCACGACGCCGCCGTGGCGCACGTAGCTGAAGATGAAGCCGTCACTCCGCTTGCGCGTCTGCTCGGCGAGCAGGTCGGGCGGGGGCATGAAGAACGGCGCGACGGTGCCGTCGCCCTTCATCGTCATGCCGTGGCACGGCGTGCAGATCGTGTGGAAAAGGGTGTCGCCGCGGACGATCGACGCCGGGGTCGACACGCCCGGGTCGTGGATCAGGCCCGCCGTCTCCTCGTAGGGCGCCTCGCCGATGTGCCGGTCCACGTCGATGGACGGCACCGCCAGCGAGTCGGGACCGCGGAAGGTCAGCCACTGCGGGTGCGTGGGGTCGTAGCGCTGCGGGTCGATCACGACGGTCTGCCGCATGTCGCGGATCGGGTAGTAGCGCCAGTGCGTCAGCGAGCTCTTGAGGTCCTTGCAGCCCTGCTGGAAGGACACCGACCACAGCGCGATCACGCCCAGCAGCAGCAGGGTCCTAGGCATGGAGCTGCACCTCCTCGGCCCCGCTTCCCTTCATCATCTGCTCGACGCGTGCGGCCGCCTGGCCCTCGCACGGCACCCAGACGCCGATGCGGTCCTCCTGGAAACGCGGGTCGTACGGCGCCACCTGCTTCACCTGCGGCAGACGTGCCAGCGCGAGCATTCCAAGCAGGTTCGACAGGCCCGCGATCAGGATCATGGACTCATAGGCGATCACGGTCATGGGCGGGAGGTCGTAGAGCTCCTTGCCGCCGATGACGAGCGGCCACGCCCAGATCGAGTAGAAGCACAGCCCGAAGCCGCCGCTCACCCCCAGGATGCCGCCGACCGCCGTCACCCAGCGCACGATCGAGGGCCCGTGCTCGAGCTCGTGCTCGATCTCGTGGTACGGCACGGGCGAGAAGACGTTCAGGTTGCGGTGCCCGGCCTGCCGCAGCGCCCTCACCGCCTCCGCCGCGTCGTCCACGTAGTAGTAGATCCCCATGACGCCGTTGAACTTCGGCGACACGGGATTCAGGATGCCCTCCAGCATGCGGCCGAACATCAGTGGGCTCCTCCCCGGCGGCGGGGCATCGCCAGCGTCTCCTTGATCTCGGCGATCGAGAAGGCGGGCAGGACGCGCACGAAGATCAGGAAGAACATGAAGAACCAGGCGAACGAGCCGGCGATGAGTGCGAGCTCGGTGAGCGAGACCCGGTAGTAGAACCAGTTGGCCGGGTTGAAGGCGCGCGTGAGCGACGTGACGATGATCGTGAAGCGCTCGAACCACATGCCCACGTTGACCAGGATCGCGATCACGAACAGGGCCTTCATGTTCCGCCGCACCCCCTTGAACCAAAGCAGGAGCGGGAAGATCACGTTGCAGCTGAACATGATCCAGAACGCCCACCAGTAGTGGCCGACCGCGCGGAACCAGAACACGTCGCGCTCGACCTTGCTCGGGCCGATCCAGGCCATGAAGAACTCGGTCAGGTACGAGTAACCGACCATCGTCGAGGTCAGCAGCACCAGCTTCGCGAGCTTCTCCATGTGGTCGATCGTGACGATGTGCTGCAGGTTGTAACCCTTGCGGATGATGATGAGCAGGAAGATCACCATCGCGACGCCCGAGAAGATCGCGCCGGCCACGAAGTAGGGCGCGAAGAGCGACGAGTGCCAGCCGGGCACCTGGGCCATCGCGAAGTCCCACGAGACGACCGAGTGGACCGAGAAGACGAGCGGCGTCGCCAGCGCGGCGAAGAACAGGTAGGCGCCGTAGTAGTGCTTCCACTGGTAGTTCGCGCCCGTCCAGCCGAACGACATGATCGTGTAGATCAGGCGCATCACCGGGTGCTTCGCGCGGTCGCGCGCGGCGGCGACGTCGGGGATGAGGCCGACCAGGAAGAAGATGGTCGAGATCGTGAGGTAGGTGTTGACGGCGAACACGTCCCACTGGAGTGGCGAGCGGATGTTCGTCCAGATCTGGCGCTGGTTCGGGTACGGGAAGAGCCAGTAGTCGAACCACGGCCGGCCGGTGTGGATGGCCGGGAACAACGCCGCCGTGAGCACGCCGAAGACCGTCATGGCCTCCGACGTCCGGTAGACCGCACGACGGAAGTGCGACCGGAAGAGGAACAGCACCGCCGAGACGAGCGTGCCGCAGTGGGCGATGCCGACCCAGAAGACGAAGTTCGTGATGTCCACCGCCCACATGATCGGCCGCGTCATGCCCGAGACGCCCCAGTCCAGCACGATCATGTTGCGCACGGCGGCGAGCCCGCAGGCGAGCACCATCAGGTCCAGGACGAACAGCGTGATCCAGACCTTTCCCGGAAGGCTGATCATGCGGAGGACGTCGTCGTTGAGCGACTTTTGCGTGATCGGACGGTCCTCCACGTCGTTCACGCCGTCCACCGCGACGTTGCGTAGCGTCGTCGTCGTCACGCCTGTCCCCCGCTCATCGTGTCCCGCTTGACCTTCTGCAGGTAGGTGACGCCGGGCTTCGTGTTCAGTTCCTCGAATACCCAGTACTGGCGCCGGTCGTGACTGGCCTTCCAGACGGCCGTCGTCTCGTCCGCGAGGTCGCCGAACGTGATCGCGCGCGCGGGGCACGTCTGCGCGCAGGCGGTCTGGATTTCGCCGTCACGCACCGGACGGTTCTCGTCCTTCGCGTTGCCCTTGCCCTCGAGGATGCGCTGGATGCACATCGTGCACTTCTCCATCACGCCCTTGGAGCGCACGGTGACGTCCGGGTTCAGCTGCCAGTTCAGGGGCTCGGGGAAGGCGAAGGTCACCTTCTCGGGCGCCGAGTAGTCGAACCAGTTGAAGACGCGCACCTTGTACGGGCAGTTGTTCGAGCAGTACTTCGTGCCGACGCAGCGGTTGTAGACCTGCCCGTTCAGGCCCTCGGGCGTGTGGTAGGTCGCGTAGACCGGGCACACCATCTCGCACGGCGCGTCGCCGCAGTGCTGGCACATCATCGGGATGAAGCGGATGTCCGCGGCGCCCGGCTCCAGCCTCTGCTCGAAGCGGTCGATGCGCAGCCAGGCCATCTCGCGGCCCTTCTTGACCAGCTCGGGACCCACGACCGGGATGTTGTTCTCCGCGTAGCAGGCGACGACGCAGGCCGCACAGCCGGTGCAGCTGTCGAGGTCCACCGCCAGCGCCCAGCGGTGGGTCGCGTTCGCGTAGCTGCCGACGTCCACCGGGTTCTCCCTCGGTCCGCGCACCTTCAGCTCGGGATCGAACGCGGTGATCGCGTGGGCCGGCGGCTTGTAGCCTTCGGGACGGGCGAGCGGCTCGGTGTACTTGCCCTTCTTGGTCATCGCCGGCGTCGGCTCGACCTGCACGCCCTCGCCCGCCGGGTACTGTCCCGGGAACGGGTACTTGCGCGGCTGGTTCTCGCCGATGTCGCCGTGCGTCGCGCCGACCGAGTGCTCGAGCGAGCCTTCGGCGCTGAGCAGCGCCGCGACCGGGATGACGCGGGAGATGTGGCGGCCGTACTGGTCCTTGTAGGCCTGCTGCATGTAGAGCGGAGGCGCCTTCCCGGCGTGCGAGAGCTTCGCCCTCGCGCCGAGGTAGGCCAGCGCGCCCGAGGCGGCGTCGGTGGCCTGCGGCAGCAGCGCGACCGCGTTCACGCCGCGGTCGGTCGCGTAGCGGCCGTAGCTCGTGTGGCCCTGGCCGAGCGTCAGCGCGACCGCGTCGGCGCGGATCCCGCCGTAGGGGTAGACCGGAAGCTCGAGCGCGCCCGCGGACGTCTCGACGCGGATCGTGTCGCCCGACTCGAGGCCGAGCTGCTTCGCCGTCTCCGGGTGGACCTCGGCCCACGAGCCCCACACGGCCTTGCTGGTCATGTCGGGCAGTTCCTGGAGCCAGGGGCGGTTCGCGCCGCGTCCGTCGTAGAAGTTGTTCGACGGCACCACGACCAGCGCCACGTCGCCCTCGCCCGAGAACGCCGCGGTCTCGAACTTCGGCGTCCCGATCCAGCGCACGTTCGGGTTCGGCACGTCCTCCCAGACGCCGCCGGCCTTCAGCGCGTCCAGCCAGAACTGGTCGAACTCGCGGCCCTTGCCGAGCCGCGCGTGCACCGGCTTCCAGTGCGCCTTGAGGTAGTCGTACCAGGCAACCGGCGGGTTCGCGGCGAAGCCCGAGGCGGAGGCGAGCTGCAGCAGCACGTCCCCGGGCTCGCGTGCCGCGAACATCGGCAGCGGCTTCATCGCGGGCTGCTGGAGCGAATAGACGCCCTTCGAGCCGAAGTCGTCGCCGTACGCCTCGATCGAGTGCACGACCGGCAGCACGACGTCGCACGCGTCCGCGGTCTCGTCCATGGAGGTCGCGAGCGCGACCTTGAACGGCACCTTCGAGAACGACTCGCCGAAGCCGGCCCACGCCGGCATCGCGTACGAGGGATTCGTGCCGTGCACGATCACCATGTCGTAGGCGCCGCCGTTCATGGCCTTCACTTCGTCCGTGAGTTCGGCGAAGCTCGAGACGCCGTCGAAGTCGAGGGGCCGGTCGAACATCAGCGTGCGCCCGACGTTGCCGGCGACGTAGTTGAGCAGGTTGACCGCGGCCACGAGCGAGGTGGCCTGCGTGCTCTGCGTCGCGACGCCGCCGGCGACCGCGAGGCCCGCGCCGCCCTTGACGAACAGCCGCGCGAGGCGCTTCACGGACTCGGCGTCGACGTCGGTCTGCTGCGCGACGGCCTCGGGCGTCCAGTCGTCCACCGCCGCCTTGAGCGCGGCGCGCTCCGGCACGTTCGCGGCGAGGTTCTCGGCGAACAGCACGTTGGCCATGCCGAGCGCCAGCGCGGCCTCGGTGCCCGGGCGGATCGCGACCCACTCGTCGGCGTTCGCGCCGGTCTGCGACAGGCGCGGCTCAACGGACACGAACCAGCCCGCTGCGTCGTCGCGCTTGCCGCGCATGGCGGCCCAGTCGCGCATCTGGGCAACCGGCGAGCCGAAGGTCTCGAAGAGGTCCGCGCCGAACGAGATCACGCAGCGCGCCGCCGACAGGTCGTAGCGGGGCACGGCGGCGATCCCGAAGGTCCGCTTGTTCGCCGCGCGCACGGCCTCGTAGGCGAACGGCTCCCACATGACGTGACGGCCCTTCGCGGCCTTCGCGATCTCCCCCGCCAGCGTGCGCATCGTCCCGGTCTCGCGGCCGGTGAGCACCAGCAGCCTGCCCTTTGCGTCGGAGAGCCTCGCGGTCGCCAGCCCGAGCGCCTCGGACCACTTCGCCTCCCGCCACTTGCCGTTCTCCTTCACCATCGGCGACTTGAGGCGGTCCGGGTTGTAGAGGCCCTGCACCGCGGCCTGGCCGCGCGCGCAGAGCGATCCGCGGCTCACCGGGTGGTCCGGGTTGCCCTCGACCTTGATCGCGCGGCCCTCGCGTGAGCGCACGACGATGCCGCAGCCGGCCGGGCACTCACGGCACGTGCTGGAATAGAAGTACGGAACGCCCGGGAGGATGTCCTCGGGCGCCAGCAGGAAGGGGATCAGCTTTTCCGCCGGTGGCTTCGCGCACCCGGCCGCGGCGCCGGCCACGCCCACGCCCACGAGCTTCAGGAAGTCGCGGCGATTGAAGACCACCGAATCCGACATGGGTGTCCGCGTCCTCTAGTGGTGGCAGGCCACGCAGTCGAGCGTGGCGGGATGCTTGGGGTCGTTCAGGTACTTGCGGTGACAGTCGATGCACCAGCCCATCTTGAGCGAGCTGTACTGGTAGACGACGTCCATCTCCTGCACGGGGCCGTGGCAGGTCTGGCAGGCGAAGCCCGCGGCGAGGTGGCGCTTGTGGTTGAACTTCACGTGGTCGGGCAGGTAGTGCACCTTGACCCACGGAATCCGCTCGCCGCGCTCGTAGTAGTCCGCAAGCTTCTGGATCTCGGGCCGGTCCGCCACGGCCATCTTGTGGCAGCCCATGCACGTGCTCATCGCGGGGATGTTCGCCCACGGCGACTTGTAGGCGCCGTAGTGGCAGTAGCGGCAGTTCATGCCGAGCTTGCCTGCGTGGATCCTGTGGCTGTACGCGATCGGCTGCTTCGGCCCCTTGCGTTCGCCCAGCTGTACGCCGAACGACTGCGTGAAGGCGACCGTAGCGATCGCAAGCGCCGCGAGGACGGAGGTAGCGACGATGAGTTTCTTCATGGCAGGGCGGCAACCTAGGGTGGAGGCGCCGCCGCTGTCAAATCGTTCCGGGAACGCGACCTGACTGCGGGCATCCGGAGCGCCCCGTGCGCCGCGCGAGGGGCATTCCGGCGACCCGCCCGCGGCGCGCCGGGACACGCACCTGCACGCCGCGGCTCAACGCCGGCGTCCCGGCTCGACGATCTTGATCCAGTCCCCCTTCGGGAGAGTGGCGGTCGAGTCCACGCCGTTCAGGATCGACAGGTCGGCGAGGGACAGCGCGCTCGGTCCGAGCCTTGGCAGGAGCTGCGCGAGCGTGCCGGAGGCCGGCGCGGTCTCGAGCTTCAGGCGATCGGGCACGGGATGCGCACGAGCCGGGTCCTGAAGCGGATGGATCGAGCGGATCGCGGCGAAGATTGCGTCGTCGTCCGCGTCGCCCGCGAGCGCGGACTGCCCGAGGAACTGCAGCAGCCGGTCCGGCGACTGTCGCACCCATGCCGCATCGAGCACGACCGGCGCCGCGTCCAGCTGGGCCGGCGGCAGCGCCACCCGGCCCACCCACGCCGGCCAGCCGCCGAGCGTCTCGGCGCCGCCGGTGGCGCTCGCGACGCGGCCCTCTCGCTCGAGCGCCTGGAGGTACTCCGCCGGCGTGCGCGATTCCGCATTCGGTGCCACCGTGAGCTGGAGCCCGGCGTGCTGCTGCGCCTGCCGGGCGACGACGCCCGAATGGCCGTTCCGGACGTTCCAGCCCTGCGGGAAGAGGACTTCGAGACCCATTGTCGGCTGGAAGTAGTGCGTTCCCTCGAAGTAACCCTCGCGCGGATCGTCACCGAACACGAGCCCCGCGAGGTGCCCGAGGTACGCGTGCCCCCGCACGACCAGATCCTTCCGCCCGGCCGAGGCCTCGGCCGCGAGCCGGCTCGTCCGCTCCTCCCGGTCGCCGGGATCCGGGTGCGTCGAGAGGTAGAACGGCAGGCTGGAGCCGCTGCGCTCGGTGATGCGCTTGAGCGTCGCGTAGGTCTTCGGGATCTCGCGCGGGTCCCAGCCGGCGGCCGAGGCGTAGCGGATCCCCAGCGCGTCGGCCTGCGTCTCGTCGTCGCGGCTGTACTTGAGCATGAGCAGCCCGAGAGCCTGCTGTGCCGCCCCGCTGTACTGGCGGAACGTGGACGAGAAGACGCCTGCGAGCCCGAGGCCGAGGCCGGCGAGCTGCTGCTGCGTGATCTGCTTCGCGGAGTGGCGCGCGGTGACGTGGCCGATCTCGTGCCCGAGCACGCCGGCGAGCTGCGCCTCGGACTCGAGGTGCGCGAGGATCCCGCGCGTGATGTAGATGTAGCCGCCCGGCATCGCAAACGCGTTCACGACCGGGTCGTCGAGCACGGTGAAGTGCCAGTCGAGGTTCGGCAGCTCGCTGACCTTCGCGAGTCGCTGGCCGATGCTGTCCACGTAGGCGGCCAGGGCCGCGTCGTCGTACTGCCCGTACTCGGCGAGGGTCGCGGGGTACCCCTCGCGGCCGATCTGCTTCTCCTGCTCGGCGCTGACGAGCGAGAACTCGCGCCGGCCCGTGGCCGGATTCGTCGCGCAGCCCGCGAGCGCCGCGGCGAGCACGACGCCCGCGAGCACCCCCGCGGCGCGCCGCCCCGTGAGTCGTCGGATCACGATTCCGTCCTCCCTCTTTCAGTACCTCGGCACCGACGGGTCCACCTCCCGCGACCACGCCTCGATGCCGCCCTCCAGGTCCGTCACGTCCTCGAAGCCGTTCTCGCGGAGCCAGCGCGCCGCGAGGGAACTGCGCGTGCCGTGGTGGCAGATCACCACGACCGGGCGCGAGCGGTCCAGCTCGTGCGCGCGCACCGGCAGCACGCCCATCGGGATGTGCGTCACGCCGTCGAGGCCGGCGATCGCGAGCTCGAACGGCTCGCGCACGTCGAGCAGCGTGAACGCCGCGCCGTTCGCGCGCAACTCCGCCAGCTCGCGGGCCGAGACCCGCTCGCGACGCCCGCGGCGCGCGGGCGGCTCGGCCTTCGTGCCGCAGAGCTCCTCGTAGTCCACGAGCTCGCGGATCGTCGGCGAGTCGCCGCAGAGCGGGCACGCGGGGTCCTTGCGCAGCTCGAGCTCCCGGAACGTGAGCGACCACGCGTCGTAGAGCAGCAGCCGCCCGAGCAGGGTCTCGCCGCCGCCGAGCAGCAGCTTGATCGCCTCGTTCGCCTGGATCGAGCCGATGACGCCCGGCAGCACGCCGAGCACGCCGGCCTCGGCGCAGTTCGGAACGACCCCCGGCGGCGGCGGCGCCGGGAACAGGCACCGGTAGCAGGGGCCGCGCGCCGCGTCGAAGACGCTTGCCTGACCCTCGAAGCGCAGGATGCTGCCGTAGACGTTCGGCTTCCCGAGCAGCGCGCAGGCGTCGTTCACGAGATAGCGCGTCGCGAAGTTGTCGGTGCCGTCGAGTACGACGTCGTATCCGCCGAGGATCCCGAGCGCGTTGTCGCGGTCGAGCCGCACGTCGTGCGTCTCGATCGCGACCCTCGGGTTCAGGTCCGCGAGCCGCTCGCGCATCGAGTCGAGCTTGGGGCGGCCGATCGCGGCGGTGCCGTGCGCGACCTGGCGCTGCAGGTTGCTCTCGTCCACGGCGTCGAAGTCCACGATCCCCAGGCGTCCCACGCCGGCGGCCGCGAGGTAGAGCGCGGCGGGCGAGCCGAGCCCGCCCGCGCCGACGACGAGCACGCTCCCGGCCTTCAGGCGTCGCTGGCCCTCGAGTCCGACTTCGGGCAGCACGAGATGCCGGCCGTAGCGCCGGAGCTCGTCGGGCGTCAGTTCGGGAAGCGGGGCGTTCACGGGCGGATGGACTCCTCGGGGACGCGGGCTCGCGGCCGGACCACGCACGTTAGGCGCGGAAGGACCGGCGCATCAAGCTCCCGTTGGGCCCGCGGCGGGCGCCGGTTGTCGCCGCACCGCCGGCGACCTTAGAGTGGGCTCTCGCATGATTCTCGCCGGCGACATCGGGGGCACGAAGGCCCAGCTCGCCCTGTTCCCACCCGGCGCCGAGCCACGCGCCCCCTCGGTCCAGGAGCGCGTGCCGACGCACGGCTCCCCGGGGCTCGACGCGATCCTGCACGCCTTCGTCGGGCGCGCCGGCGCGCGTCCGACGCGCTGCGTGCTGGGCATCGCGGGACCGGTCGCCGACAACCGCTGCGTCACGACGAACCTCCCCTGGGAGATCGACGGGGACGAGCTCTCGAAGAGCCTCGGCGCCCCGGTCACGCTGCTCAACGACCTGGAGGCGACGGGCTGGGGGCTCGGCGTCCTCGCCGAGACCGACCTGCTCCGGCTGCAGCCCGGCGAGCCGGCGCAGGGCAACCGCGCGCTGATCGCTGCGGGCACGGGACTCGGCGAGGCGATCCTGCACTGGGACGGCGGGACCTGGGAGCCGATGGCGTCCGAGGGCGGGCACACGGACTTCGCCCCGCGCAACGTGCTCGAGGACGAGCTGCTCCACTGGCTGCGCGGCAAGTACGGGCGCGTGAGCTACGAGCGCATCCTCTCGGGGCCCGGCATCGCCGACGTCTACCGCTTCTGCCGCGACGTGAAGCGCGGCGAGGAGCCGGCCTCGGCGGCGATGCGCTTCGACGCCGCGCCCGATCCGGCGGTGGTCGTGAGCGAGACGGCGCTCGACGGCTCCTGCGAGCGGGCCCGGTTCGCGCTCGAGCTGTTCGTGGACGTCTACGGCGCCGAAGCCGGCAACCTCGCGCTCAAGGCGCTGGCGCTCGGGGGCGTCTATGTGGGCGGCGGCATCGCGCCGAAGCTCCTGCCGATCCTGACGCGCGGGCGCTTCGTCCACGCCTTCTTCGACAAGGGCCGCCTGAGCCCGCTGCTCTCCCGGATCCCGGTTTCCGTGGTGCTCGATTCCAAGACCGCCCTCTGGGGCGCCGCCGCCCTCGCGCGGAGAGGAAAACCCGAATGACTCCCCTGCCGACCCAGGTCAACCCGGCCCTCGACCAGCGGTGCGCGAACACGATCCGCTTCCTCGCGGCCGACGCGGTCGAGAAGGCCAACTCCGGGCACCCCGGCATGCCGATGGGCATGGCGGACGTCGCGTACGTGATCTGGACGAAGTTCCTGCGCTGGCAGCCGCAGGATCCGGCCTGGCCCGACCGCGACCGCTTCGTGCTGAGCGCCGGGCACGGCTCGATGCTGCTCTACGCGACGCTGCACCTCGCCGGGTACGACCTTTCGATGGAAGACCTGCAGGGCTTCCGCCAGCTCGGCAGCCGCACGCCCGGGCATCCCGAGCACGGCGACACGCCCGGCGTCGAAACGACGACGGGACCGCTCGGCCAGGGCATCGGCAACGCGGCGGGCATGGCGCTCGCGGCGAAGATGGCCGCCGCGCGGTTCAACGGGTCGGGCTTCTCCCCCGTCACCTGGCGGGTCTTCGGCATCTGCGGGGACGGTGACCTCATGGAGGGCGTCTCGCACGAGGCCGCCTCGCTCGCGGGGCACCTCGGCCTCGGCAACCTCGTGTTCGTCTACGACGACAACCACGTCACCATCGAGGGCGACACCTCGCTCGCGTTCAGCGAGGACGTCGGGAAGCGCTTCGAGGCCTACGGCTGGCAGGTGCTCCGGGCGGACCCCTACGACCATGCCGACCTCGAGCGCGCGCTCTCGGCGGCCGTGGCGGACGGGGAGCGCCCGAGCCTGGTGATCACGCGCAGCCACATCGGCTACGGCGCGCCGAAGAAGCAGGACACGCGGCACGCGCACGGCGAGCCGCTCGGCGCCGAGGAGCTGGCCGGGGCGAAGCGCGCGCTCGGATGGCCGGAGTCGCCCTCCTTCCTCGTGCCCGACGGCGTGCGCGAGCGCTTCGCGGCGCGTGCGGCCGAGCTGCGCCCGGCCTACGACGCGTGGAAGTCCGGATTCGCGGCCTGGCGGGCCGCGAATCCGGCGAAGGCGGAGCTCTGGGACGCGATCGAGGGGCGCACCGTGCCCGCCGGTCTCCTCGAGCGCCTGTGCGCCGACGCGCCCGCCGGCGCGGGCGCGACGCGCGCGCATGGCAACGCGGTGCTGCAGAAGGCGGCCGCCCTCCTGCCCGGGCTCGTCGGCGGGAGCGCCGACCTCGAGCCGAGCACGAAGACGTTCATCAAGGGCTCGCCGGGCGTGAAGCGCGGCGACTTCTCGGGCCGCAACTTCCACTTCGGGATCCGCGAGCACGGCATGGGCGCGATGATGAACGGCCTCGCGCTCGCCGCCGGCTGGATCCCGTACGCCTCGTCGTTCCTTGTCTTCACCGACTACGCGCGGCCGAGCCTGCGGCTCGCGGCGCTCATGAAGCTGCCGAACATCTGGATCTTCACGCACGACAGCATCCTGCTCGGCGAGGACGGGCCGACGCACCAGCCCGTCGAGCACCTCGCCGCGCTGCGCGCGATCCCGAACCTGCTCGTCGTCCGGCCGGCCGACGGGCTCGAGACGGCGGCGGCCTGGGGCATCGCGATCGAGCGGCGCGACGGGCCGACCTTGATCGCGCTGACGCGCCAGTCCACGCCCGCGCTGTCGCGCCCCGCGGGATTCTCTCCCGGCGACCTGCGCCGCGGGGGCTACGTGCTGCGCGAGGCGCAGGCGCGTGACGCGATCACGATCATCGCCACCGGCTCCGAGGTCGGGGTCGCGGTGGACGCGGCGGAGCGGCTGGGCACGTCGGGCGTCGCCGTGCGCGTCGTGAGCATGCCCGCGCCGCAGCGCTTCCTCGAGCAGGACTCCGCGTGGCGCGACCGGGTGCTGCCCCCCGGCGGCCGCCGCGTCAGCCTCGAGGCCGGCGTCACGTGGTACTGGCGGCCCTTCGTCGGCGAGTCGGGCCTCGCGATCGGGCTCGACCGCTTCGGAGAGTCGGCCCCCGCGGCGGCGCTCGCCGCGCATTTCGGCCTCACGGGCGAGGCGGTCGCGCAGCGCGTGCTGGAGTGGGCGCGCCGCTGAAGCGCGGGCGGGGCGGCCCGCCCGCGCTTCAGCGCAGCCGCTTCCCGAGCCACTCCACGATCGCGTCCAGGACCGGCTGCGCGAGCGTGCTCGTGCGGAGGTGCGCGTAGCCGGCGGGGTCCCCGTCGGGATCCTCGAGGAACAGGTGGTCCACCGCCGGGAACTCGCGCAGCGTCACGTCGCGGTTGCCGGCCGCACGAAGGGCCTCGACGAGCTCCGGAGCCTGCTCCGCCGGTACCTGCCGGTCCGTCTCCCCCTGCAGCACGAGCACGGGCACCTTCACCCCGCGGATCGTCGCGAGCGGGTCGTGGTCGAGGAAGTACGCGAGCCACGCGTCGCGCTTCGCGAGGCTGTCCACGCCGGCCGCCGCGGCGCGACGCGCGGAGTCGCGCCCGGCCGCCGCCACGTGGTGGTCGATCGCCCAGGCGTTCTGGTACTCGAGGATGCGCCGGCCCGTCCACGCGGGCGCCGCAAGGAGCACGATGCCACGGAGCCGCGAGTCGTGCGCGGCGACCATGGGCGCAATGATCCCGCCCTCGCTGTGCCCGAGGAGCGCGAGGCGCCGGCCGTCGATGTCCGGGCGCTTCCGCAGCCACGCCAGCGCGTCCTCGATGTCCTGCGCGAAGTCCTCCGTCGTCGCGCCGCGCACGGGCCCCCCCGAGCCGCCGACGCCGCGGTCGTCGAGCCGCAGGACGGCGATGCCGTGCCGGCCGAGCGCATCGGCGATCTCGCGGAAGGGCCGGTAGCCGTGGACGAACGCGATGGACTCGTCGCGGTCCTGCTGCCCCGAGCCGGTGATCGTCACGACGCACGGGGCGCGCCGCACGCCGGCCGGCCGCGTCAGCGTGCCCGCGAGCGTGAACCCGCCGCGCGTCGGAACCGTAACCTCCTCGGCCGTGTACGGCGCGCCCGCGGGGGCCGAGTAGTCCGCGTGCGGCAGCGAGAGCAGGTCGTCCGGCAGCGAGTCCACGCGGGCGATCGCCAGGTTCTGCTCGGGCACGCGCCCGCGCACGACGTCCCCGTCCGCGTCGAGCCCGAAGCAGAACGACACGCCCCCGAATGCGACGACGACGCTGTCGGCCGCGGGCCGCGTGATCCTCGCCTCGACGGTGCGCCCGCCCGCGAGCAGGAAGAGCGCGCCCGTGGCGGTCCCGCCCGGCGGCGGCATCGTGTGCACCGCGAGGTCGGCGACGAGCGCCACGGAGGGATTCACGAACGGCCTCGCCCCCGCCTCGGTCCCGAAGCGCTGCGTGCCGCCGGGGGTGACCTGGGCGATCGCGCTGTCGCCCCGGAACTCGACGACGACCGCCTGCTTCGGCGGTGCGCCGGGCGGATCGGCGGCGGCCGCGAACTCGGCCTCGAAGCGCGCGACGCGTCCGCCGGGAAGCTCGCTCGTGCGCCAGGTCGTGCGCGTGCCGGTGAGGCGGAACAGCAGCGTGCCGCGCAGCCCGCCGCCCGAGCGCTCGAAGCGCTCGATCGCGAGCGTGTCGCCGCCGGCGGTGAGCACGAAGGCGCCCGAGGGCTCCGCGGCGCGGGTCGCGCCGGGCGCGAACGGGGCGCAGGCGAGCAGGGCGAAGCAGGCCGCGAATCGAACGGCGCGCATGGAAACCTCCGGAAGGGATGCGGCCCGGCACCACCGGGCCGTCCCCCACGATAACCCGGCGGGCCGGGCGGCGCCTTGAGCCGGGACGGGAGTTCGCCGCAGAATGCGCCCCCTCCGACCTCCCACCCGACGAGGCCCGCGATGCGCTTTCCACGTTCCAGCGGTGTCCTGCTGCACCCGACGTCCCTGCCCGGCCCCTGGGGCATCGGGGACGCGGGCCCCGAGGCGTTCCGGTTCGTGGACTGGCTCGCCTCGGCCGGCCAGTCCCTGTGGCAGCTGCTGCCGCTCGGACCGACCGGCTACGGCGACTCGCCGTACCAGTGCTTCTCGGCGTTCGCGGGCAACCCGCTTCTGACGAGCCCCGAGGCGCTCGTCGCCGACGGGCTCCTCGAGCCCGCCGATCTCGAGTCGCGGCCGGACTTCCCGGCCGGCCACGTGGACTACGGGGCGGTGATCGCCTGGAAGCGCGGCCTGCTCGCGCGCGCGGCGGACCGTTTCGAGCGCGGCCGGTCCCACGCGGGCCGGCTGCACGGGGCGTTCGACGAGTGGCGCTCGCAGGCCTCGTCGTGGCTCGGCTCGTACGCGCTGTTCATGGCGCTCAAGGACGCCGCCGGGGGTGCGCCGTGGGCGGAGTGGCCCGCGCCGCTGCGCCGCCGCGAGGCCGCGGCGCTCGGGAACGCGCGTGCGGAACACGGTCGCGGGGTGTTCCTCCACGAGTTCATGCAGTGGACGTTCGCCCGGCAGTGGGCCGCCCTGCGCGCGCACGCCGCCGCGCGCGGCGTCGCCATCGTGGGCGACGCCCCCATCTTCGCCGCGCACGACAGCGCCGACGTGTGGGCCGAGCCGGGGCTCTTCCAGCTGGACGACGACGGTCAGCCCACGGCGGTCGCGGGCGTGCCGCCCGACTACTTCAGCGAGACGGGCCAGCTCTGGGGCAACCCGCTCTACCGGTGGGACGTGATGGCGGCCGACGGCTACGCGTGGTGGCTCGCGCGCCTGCGCTCGATCTTCACCCAGTTCGACCGCGTGCGGCTCGACCACTTCATCGGGTTCGAGCGCTGCTGGTCCATCCCGGCCGGGGCCGAAGACGCGCGCTCGGGCCACTTCGAGCCCGGGCCGGCCCACGCGCTCTTCCACGCGCTCGAGGCCGCGCTGGGCCCGCTGCCCATCCTCGCGGAGGACCTGGGGCTGCTGACGCCAGAAGTCGAGGAGCTCCGCGACGCGTTCGAGTTCCCGGGCATGAAGGTGCTGCACTTCGCGTTCGACTCGGGGCCGGACAACATCTTCCTGCCGCATCGCTACGTGCCGAACACGGTCGTCTACACGGGCACGCACGACAACGACACCACGGCCGGCTGGTGGGCGACGGCCCGCGAGGCGGATCGCGACCACGCGCGCCGCTACCTCGGCCGCGACGTGAGCGAGCCCGGCTGGGACTTCCTGCGCGCCGGCATGGGCTCGGTCGCCGACACGTGCGTCGTCCCCGCCCAGGACCTCCTCGGGCTCGGCAGCGAGGCGCGCATGAACTTCCCGGGCCGTCCGTCGGGGAACTGGACCTGGCGGCTCGCGCCCGGCGCGCTCGACGGGCGGGTGGCGGAGCGCCTCGGGGAGCTGGCCGTCACCTACGGCCGCGTGGCGCGCTGAGGGCTTGCGCCCCGTCGCGGCCCGGGGCATCTTCGCGGGGAAAGGCGCGGCGCGGGCAGGTTTCCCGCGATCCGCCGGTCCCGACCGAATCCACTGGACCCTCCCCGCCGGACGCGTTTCGCCGGGCCGCGCACGCCACCCCACGTTTCCCGCTCAAGGAGCCTCCAGCATGTCCAGTCGCGCGCAGCAGTTGCTCACGCTCGGCCAGAGCGTGTGGCTCGACTTCATCCGCCGCGGCCACCTCCTCTCCGGCGAGTTCGACGCCCTGGTGAAGGATGCCGGCGTCGTCGGCGTGACCTCGAACCCGACGATCTTCCAGCACGCGATCGGCAAGAGCGACGACTACGACACGGCCATCGCTGCCGGCGTCGCGGCCGGCCTCTCCGGCGAGCCCCTGTTCGAATCCCTCGCGATCGAGGACATCCGCGGCGCCTGCGACCGGCTGCGCGGGGTGTTCGAGTCCTCGCGGGGGCTCGACGGGCGCGTGAGCATCGAGGTGAACCCGCACCTCGCGCACGACGGTCCCGGGACCGTCGCCGCGGCGAAGCGGCTCGCCGGCGCCGTGGATCGGCCGAACCTCATGGTGAAGATCCCGGCGACGAAGGAGGGCCTGCCGGCGATCACGTCGTCCATCGCGGCCGGGCTCAGCATCAACGTCACGCTCATCTTCTCGCTCGCGCGCTACCGCGAGGTGATGGACGCCTACCTCGCCGGCCTCGAGCAGCTCGTGGCCGCGGGCGGCGACGCCTCCAGGGTGCGGTCGGTCGCCTCGTTCTTCGTCTCGCGAGTGGACACGAAGGTGGACGGCGCGATCGAGCAGCGGCTCGCCTCGCTTCCCGCCGGCGCGACCGGGCGCTCGAAGCTCGAATCGCTCCGCGGGAAGGCGGCCGTCGCGAACGCCCGGCTGGCCTATGCCGAGTTCGAGCGCGTCTTCGGCGGCCAGCGCTTCGCGGCGCTGCAGGCGAAGGGCGCGAACGTGCAGCGGCCGCTCTGGGCCTCGACGAGCACGAAGAACCCCGCGTACCGCGACGTGCTCTACGTCGAGGAGCTGATCGGCCCCGACACGGTGAACACGCTGCCGCCCGCGACGCTCGACGCGTTCAACGACCACGGCGTCGTCGAGAGCCGCATCCACCACGGCCTGGACGAAGCGCGCGCGCTGTTCGGCCGGCTGGCCGCGCTGGGCGTTCCCGCCGAGGAGCTGATCGGGCAGCTCGAGGAGGAGGGCGTGAAGGCGTTCGCGAAGTCCTACGACGACCTGCTCGCAACCCTCGAGTCGCGCCGCCGCGAGATGGTCGCGCAGCGCGGAGCCGGTTCCTGAGCCGGGCCCCCGGTCTGGGACGCGCCGCGGCGGCCGCGGCGCTGGTCCTGCTGGCCGTCGCGCCGGCGGACGCCGCCACGAAGGGCGACGCGCGCGCCTTCGTGGACTCGGTCGCGGCCGGCTACGGCCGGCTCGCCCGCTACCACTTCGAGGGCCTGATCCGGATGGAGGCCACCGGCGCCCGGCTCCAGCGTCCGCAGTTGCTCGAGGTGCCGTTCCGCTACGCCGCGGTGCGCCCCGGGAAGCTGCTCAACGAGACGCAGAACCCGTTCATGCCCACGACCGTCCTGGCCGACGGAGGGTCGCTCTGGGTCTCGGCGCCGTCGCTGCAGCAGTACGTCGTCCAGAAGGCGCCCGTCCTGCGCTTCGGCGCGGAGGCGGATTCGGTCTCCCGGGCCCTCGATCCCGTGCTCGCACTGGCCGCGAACCTGACCACGGGACTCGAGAAGGCCCGCTGGCTCGGCGACGACACGGTGCGGACCGCCACCGGTCCCGTGCGCTGCCGGCGCGTCGAGGCGACCTACGTGTTCGGCGACTCGACGGCCGAGCGCGTGCTGCCGCGCGTGCTGTGGATCGACGCGGCCCGGCGCGCGCTCCTGCGCGACTCGAGCACGGTCGAGATCCTGCACCCGCGGTACGGGCAGGTGCGCCAGGTCCAGGAAGTGCGCTACGTCGTCGCGGACCTGCGCTCCGCCGGGCCCGACTCGCAGTTCCGTTTCGAGCCGCCCCCGGGCTCTCGCCGCGTGCGGCGCCTCGCCCCGACGATGGCGAACGACCGGAACGACACCGGCAAGCCGGCGCCCGACTTCACGCTGGCGGTGCTCGACGGCGGCGGACGCAAGGTCCGGCTCTCGGACCTCCGTGGCAAGGTCGTCGTGCTCGACTTCTGGGCCACGTGGTGCGGGCCGTGCCGCCGGTGGATGCCCATCGTCGCGAAGCTCGAGAAGGAGGCGGCCGGACCCGGCGTCGTGTTCTACGCGGTGAACGCGCACGAGCCCGAGCCCCGGGTGCGCAAGTACGTCCAGGAGCAGAACGTCCAGGTCCCGGTGCTGCTTGACGCCGAGGGCGCGGCGAGCACCGCGTACGGCGCGAGTTCCATCCCCCTCACGGTGGTCGTCGGGCGCGACGGGCGCATCGTCCGCTCGCTGGTCGGCCTGCACCCCGAGGAGGACCTGCGCGACGCGCTCGCCGAGGCGGGCGTCCCGGGGATGTAGCCCGCCGGCCTCAGGCGCGCATCGCGGCGATCACGGCCTCCAGGTCGGCGTTGCCGCCCGAGATCACGACGCCGACGCGGCGGCCGGCCGCCTCGACGCGGCCCGCCGCGGCGGCCGCGAAGCCCAGCGCCCCCGTCGGCTCGACGACGAGCTTGAGCCGCTCCCAGAGCGGGCGCAGGGCGGCGAGCAGCTCGGTGTCGGAGACCGTGACGACGTCGTGCGCGTAGCGGCGCACGAGCCCCAGCGTCAGCTCGCTCAGGCTCGGAGTGCGGGCCCCGTCGGCGATCGTCGCGCCCGGGTTCGCGGCCCGCTCGAGGCGGCCGCTGCGGAACGAGCGCGCTCCGTCGTCCCCGGCCTCCGGCTCGACACCGACGACGCGGCAGCCGGGCGCGAGCAGGTTCGCCGCGAGCGAGCAGCCCGAGAGCAGCCCGCCGCCGCCGAGCGGCACGAGCAGCAGGTCGAGCGGCCCGGCGTCCTCGAGCAGCTCGGCGGCGGCCGTGCCCTGGCCCAGCACGATGTCGGGATGGTCGAACGGCGGCACGAGCACGAGGCCGCGCTCGCCCGAGAGCCGAGCCGCGAGATCCTCGCGCGTCTCGCCGAGCCGGTCGTAGTGCACGATCTCGGCCCCGTAGCCGCGCACGGCCTCGAGCTTCACCCGCGGCGCCGTGCTGGGCATGACGATCACGGCCGGAATCCCGAACTCGCGCGCGACGAGCGCCACCGCCTGCGCGTGGTTGCCCGAGGAGTAGGCGACGAGGCCTCGCGCCCGCGCCCCTTCCGGCAGCTGCGCGACGAGGTTCCAGGCGCCGCGGAACTTGAAGGCGCCCATGCGCTGCAGGTTCTCGCACTTGAAGAAGAAGCGCGCGCCGAACCGGTGGTCCAGCGAGCGCGAGGTGGCGACCGGCGTGCGATGGGCCGCCTCGGCGACGCGGCCGCGCGCCTCGGAGAAGCGTGCGGCGAGCGTCTCGTGCGCCGGCAGCCCGTGCGCGGCGACCCAGGACGTCACGGGACTCAGCCTCCGGCCCCGCCCCCCGCTTCGAACCCCGGCTTCGTCTGCCGCGTGGGGTCGAGCGCGGCGTCGATCTCCGCGGGCGCGAGCGACGTCATCTCGCGCGCGAGCTCGCGAACGGGGCGGCGCTCCTTGAACGAGCGCTTCGCGATCTCGGCCGCCTTGTCGTAGCCGATCAGCGGGTTCAGCGCCGTCGCCATGCTCGGCGAGATCTCGATGTAGCCCGCGCAGGTCTCCGCGTTCGCGACGAGGCCGCGCAGGCCCTTGTCGGCGAACACCCGCGAGACCGCCGCGAGCAGGTGGATGCTCTCCAGCAGGTTGCGCGCGATGAGCGGGAGCATGACGTTCAGGTCGAGCTGGCCCCACTGCGCGCCGACCGTGATCGCGAGGTGGTTGCCCATCACCTGCGCGCCCACCTGCACGACGGACTCGCAGAGGACCGGGTTCACCTTGCCGGGCATGATGCTCGAGCCCGGCTGGATCGCGGGCAGCGAGACCTCGCCGAGGCCGCAGCGCGGGCCGCTGTTCATGAGGCGCACGTCGTTCGCGATCTTCATCAGGCTCGCCGCGACCGAGTTCAGCGCGCCGCTCGCCCAGCAGGCCCCGTCCTGGGCCCCCTGGGCCTCGAAGTGGTTCGGGGCCTCGACGAACCGCTGGCCGGTGAGCTTCGAGAGCTCAGCCGCCACCTGGCGCCCGAACTCCGGATGCGTGTTGAGCCCCGTGCCGACGGCCGTACCGCCGATCGCGAGCTCGAGCAGGTCGGGCAGCGTGGCCTTGACGCGGGCGATGCCGTGCTGGACCTGCGAGGCGTAGCCCGAGAACTCCTGGCCGAGACGGATGGGCGTCGCGTCCATGAGGTGCGTGCGGCCCGTCTTCAGTACGTCGTGGAACTCCTTCGCCTTGGCGTCGAGCACCTGCCACAGGCCCGCGAGCGCCGGCAGCAGCTCACGCTCGATCTCGAGCACGGCCGAGACGTGCAGCGCGGTCGGGATCACGTCGTTGCTGCTCTGGCCGAAGTTCACGTGGTCGTTCGGGTGCACCCTGCGCCCGAGGATCTCGCTCGCGCGGTGCGCCACGACCTCGTTGGCGTTCATGTTCGACGACGTGCCGCTCCCGGTCTGGAAGACGTCGATCGGGAACTCGGCGTCCCACTTCCCGCCCGCGACCTCGAGCGCGGCCTCCTCGATCGCCTTCGTGACGTCGGGCGCGACCGTGCCGAGCCGGGCGTTGACGCGCGCGGCGGCCACCTTGATGAGTCCGAGCGTGTGGATGAACGCCGGCGGCATCGGCCGGCCCGACACGGGGAAGTTCTCGACGGCCCGCTGCGTCTGCGGGCCGTAGCGCGCCGCGGCGGGCACCTTCATCTCGCCGAGGCTGTCCTTTTCGGTTCGATATTCGGGCATGACAGGCTCCTGGAAGGCGCGCGTCGCGCGCCGGGACTTTCGCGCGAAAGGTCGAAGCCGGGCGTCGCGGGGACGCCCGGCCGGATGCTACACAAGTCGGCCCGGGCGGGCACGGACACCCCTCAGGCCTCGATCACCTCGCAGCGCTCCGTGACGGGCATGGCCGGGTCGAGCGTGTGCCGGACCGAGCAGTACTTCTCCGCGCTCTTGCGTACGGCGTGCTCGACGGCGTCCAGCGGCACGTTCCGGCCCGTGACGCGGTGCACGAGGGTCACCGAGGTGTAGCGCTTCGGGTGCGTCTCGGCCCGCTCGCCTTCCATCGCGACCTCGTAGCCCGTGACCTCGAGGCGCTTCTTGCGCAGGATGCTGATGACGTCCATCGCGCCGCAAGCGGCGATCGCGGTGAGCAGGTTTACCATCGGGCCGGGCGCGACGGCGTCGGGGCCGCTGTCCACGGTGAAGCTGAATTTGGGAAAACGGGCCTCGAAGCGGAGGCCCGTTCCCTCGACCGACTGCAGGTGGAGTGTTCCCTCGGTTCTCATGGTGTCCGGTTCTTCGTGGCCGGGGTCGCCGCGAGTCCCGGAGCAGCTTCACCCAGGGCGCGGACCTTGTTGAAGCCGTCGAGCGCGGCCACCTTGTAGCACTCGGCGAGCGTCGGGTAGTTGAAGACCGTGTTGAGGAAGTAGTCGAGCGTGCCCTCGAGCGACATGACCGCCTGGCCGATGTGCACGAGCTCCGTCGCCTGCGTCCCGAGGCACCATACGCCGAGGATCTTCCGGGTGTCGATGTGGAAGATCAGCTTCAACATGCCGTCCGGGTCCCCGAGGATCTGTCCTCGGGCGATCTCGCGGTAGCGCGCGACGCCGGTCTCGTACGGCACGCCGCGCTTCGTGAGGTCCGCCTCGGTCGCGCCGACCCAGCCGATCTCGGGAATGCCGTAGATGCCGAACGGGAAGAGCGCGGAGACGTCGCGCGTCTCGACGCCGAACATGTGGCAGGCCGCGTGGCGGCCCTGCTCGGAGCTCGTCGAGGCGAGCGCCGGGTAGCCGATGACGTCCCCGACCGCGTAGACGTGCGGCGCCTTCGTCCGGAAATGCCCGTCCACCGCGAGGCGGCCGCGCGCGTCCGCTTCGAGCCCGGCCTTCTCGAGCCCGAGGTCCGCGGTCGCCCCCTGCCGGCCCGCGGAGACCAGCACGGTCTCGGCGACGGTCCTCTTGCCGCTCTTCATCGTCACCACCGCCTGGCCGTTCGCGCCGGGCTCGATGCGCTCGACCTCCTCGCCAAGGCGGAACGTGAGCCCCATCTCGCGGGCGTGGTAGGAGAACGCCTCCACGATCTCGCGGTCCACCATCTCGAGCAGCTCCGTGCGCATGTCCACCAGGGTGACCTCGACCCCGAGCGCGCCGAGCATGCTGCCGTACTCGAGCCCGATGATGCCGGCGCCGACGACCATCATCTGGCGGGGGAGCGCCGGCAGCGACAGCAGGTCGTCGCTCGTCAGCACGGTCCGGTGGTCCACCTGGATGCCCTTCGGGAGACCCGGCACGGTGCCCACCGCGATGGCGACGAAGGCCGCCTCCATCGTCACGCTCTCGTCGTCGTCCTCGGCGACCACGGTGTGCGGCGCCGTGAACCGCCCGTGGCCCGCGACGAGGCGGATGCCGTTGCGCTCGAGCTGCGCGCGGATGACCTCGCGCTCGGCCGTCATCACCTGGTGGGCCCGCGCCAGCACGTCCCCGGCGGTCGCGCGGCGCCGCGGGGCGAACTCCTCGCCGTAGAGCCGGCGCTGGCGCATGCCGGAGAGGTCGAGGACCGCCTCGCGGATCGTCTTGCTCGGGATCGTCCCGGTGTTGATGCAGACGCCGCCCATCGAGCGCTCGCGCTCGACGACCGCGACCTTCCGGCCCAGCTTCGCGGCCTGCACCGCGCAGCGCTGTCCGCCCGGGCCGCTTCCGATGACGACGAGATCGTAGGATTCCATGAGGTGCGTTCGTTCTCCCTGGTGCGGGGCGCCGGTCGCGCGAGCGGCCCCGCGCCCGCCGGTCCCCGCCGCGATCAGTCCTTCGCGACGGCGGCGGGCCGCCGGGGCCCCGGCTCCGCCCCGTCGGTCGCCCCGTCGGTCCCGCCCCCCGCGAGCGTCAGGTTCAGCTCGTCGTCGGTCAGCACCGCGCGGCGCGCGAGGATCTGCGACGTGTCGTGCTGGAAGAAGAGGTGCGTGAGGTGGTCCAGCCCCACCTCGATCTGCTTGCGCAGGCCCACCATCTTGACGAGGTAGGCGGCCGCCCAGGCGAGCCAGGCCAGGCGACCGGAGAGCGGCACCCCGAACAGCTCGAGCACGGAACTGTGCTGGCCGAGCGAGATGATGTACCCCGCGTCCTGGAAACGGAAGGGCTTCGCCGGAAGGCCGCGCGCCGCGCGCACGAGCGTCTCGCCGGTGTGCGTGCCCATCGCGATCGCGGTCTGGGAGAGCTGCGGCTGCATTCCGCCCCCGGGCTTCTCGGCCGCCGCGCAGTCGCCGATCACGAACAGGTCGTCGCGGACGGCCCCGTCCTCGCCGCGCGGGTGGAGGTGCTCGTCCACCAGCAGCCGGCCGTCCCGGTGCTTCGCCAGCGGCAGGTCGGTGACGAGCGCGGGCGGCCGGACGCCGGCCGTCCAGACCAGCGTGAACCCCTCGAACGTGCGCCCGTCGGCGAGGTGCACGCGGCGCGGCTCCACGCGGACCACGCGCGCATTCGTCTCCACGCCGACGCCGCGCGTCTCGAGGTGGCGCCGCACGTACGCGGAGTGCGCCGGTCTCGCGGCGGGCACGACGCGGTCGGCGCCCTCGACGATCGTGACCGAAAGATGCGAGACCGACAGGCTCGGGTAGCGCGGCAGCAGCGTCTCGCGGGTCATGTCGAGCAGCTCGGCCGCGACCTCGACGCCCGTCACGCCGCCGCCCACGATCACGAACGCGAGCAGGCGCCGCTTCTGCGCGTCCTCGCGCGCCTGCTCGGCCATCTCGAACTGCTCGACGACGCGGGCCCGCAGCGTCATCGCGTCCACGATGGTCTTGAACGGGCGCGCGTGCTCCTCGGCGCCGGGAACGCCGTACCAGTTCGTCATGCTGCCCACGGCGACGACGAGCGTGTCCCAGTGCTCCTCGATCCCGTTGTGCAGCGTCACGATCCTGCGGTCGAGATCGATTCTCTCGGCCTTGTTCTTCTGGAAGCGGATGCGGCGGTGACGGGCCATCTGGCGGAGCGGCCAGACGATGTGCCGCGTCTCGACCGCGCCCACGGCGACGGCGGGCAGGAGCGGGTTGAACTGGAAGAAGTTCTCCTTGTCCACGAGCAGCGTGTCCCAGTACCCCCGCGCCTCGCGCGACCGACCGATCGCACGGGCCACGTCGAGGCCGCCGAAGCCGCCGCCCAGGATGAGGAGCCGCCGTCCCGCCATGGGCCCAGCATACGGGCGGCGCGAAGGGCCCGGCCACTCTGATAGCCTGCTCGCATGCCTGCCCTGTCCGTGCTGATGCCGGTCCGCAACGCCCTGCCCTGGCTCGACAGCGCGCTTCGATCCCTCTGGCGGCAGACGTTCCGGGACTTCGAGGTGATCGCGGTGGACGACGGGTCCACCGACGGATCGGGCGAGCGGCTCGAGCGGGCGGCCGACCGCGAGCCGCGCCTGGGCGTGCTCCACACGCCGCCGCTCGGACTGCCGGCGGCGCTCAACGCCGCGCTCGCGCGCGCGCGTGCGCCGCTCGTGGCGCGCCACGACGCCGACGACGTCTCCCACCGCGACCGCCTCGCGCTGCAGGTCGCCTGGCTGCGCGAGCACCCGGGGACCGACGTGGCCGGCTCGCGCGTCCGCCTCTTCCCCGCGGGCGGCTACGGCGCGGGCATGCGGCGGTGGGCGGCCTGGCACAACGCCCTGCTCACGCACGAGGCCATGCGGAACGAGTGCCTGATCGACAGTCCGCTGGCGCACGGCACCGCCGTGCTCCGCCGAGCGCCGCTCGAGGCGGTCGGCGGCTGGCACGAGCGCGGCTGGGCGGAGGACCTCGACCTCTGGCTGCGGCTGTTCGAATCGGGCGCCCGCTTCGCGAAGCTGCCGCGCGCGCTCTACGGCTGGCGGCAGCACGCGCGCAGCTCCACCCGCACCGACCGGCGTTACGCGCGCGAGCGGTTCGTCGCGCTCAAGGCGGACGCGCTCGAACGCGGCCTGCTCGCGCACGGGCGCCGGGCGACGTTGCTGGGGGTCGGATCGAGCCTCGATCTCTGGCGGGAGACGCTCGGAGACCGGGTCGTCGCCGCGGTGGTGGCCCGCCGGCCGGCACCCGAGGCGTTCGCGCGCCATGCGGCACCCTTCGTTCTCGCGTTCGTGGCCCCTGAGGCGCGTGCCCGCTGGCGGCGCTGTGCGGATGAAACAGGCCTGAAGGAGGGCAAGCATTTCGTATTCGTCGCCTGACAGGTCAATGTGGTGACAACCCCATTGACCTGCGCGCGTAAATATGCGCCTCTGTCGTCGCGTCTTGAGTGACAGGCGCTGAAACCCCATCGCCCCCCCGATGCCGGACGACTCAACCCCGAGGAGGATGTCATGGCAAAGCGAGAGCGCAAGGCCTACACGGAGGCGCAGCGGAAGCAGATCCTGTCCGCAGCTATCAACCAGAAGCTCACGGCCGAGCAAGTGCAGAAAAAATTCGGCGTGAAGCCGGTCACCTATTACTCGTGGCGGAAGAAGGCCGGCATCAAGGGCCCGCGCGGACGCAAGCCGGCCGCGTTCAAGGCCGCCGCCGGGGCCGCCACGGGCGGCGCCCTGACCGCCCAGGTGCGAGCGGGCGTTCAGGCGAAGGTCCGCGAGATACTGCCCGGCATCGTGCGTGACGAGGTCACGAGCTACCTCGACGCGCTCTTGGGCCCGGCCGGCCGCGGGCCGCGCCGCGCGCCTCGCCGCAGGAAGAAGTAGGCGTTCCCGCGCGAAGGGGCGCGCCCGCCGGGCGCGCCCCTTCTTCCCTGACGCTCGCGTCCGGATTCCCTTTCGGGCCGCGCCGCCCGCGCCCCCGGGAGCCCCGCGGCCGCTCTCAGTGCGACGCGAGTGGCCCCGCGGCCGCCGCGTCCAGCAGCCAGGCCGCCCCGCGCAACAGCCGGACGGGGCACTCCGACGCGGGGCCTCCCGGCTCCCCGAGTGCGCGGCGCGCCGCGCCCGCCTTCGCCTC
The DNA here is from genome assembly GCA_964589945.1 of uncultured bacterium. Classification (GTDB taxonomy): domain Bacteria; phylum Eisenbacteria; class RBG-16-71-46; order RBG-16-71-46; family RBG-16-71-46; genus CAIXRL01. The sequence goes on along the minus strand of CAZPVG010000009.1, from coordinate 28,944 downwards.
GCCGACCGCGATCACCACCGCCCCCTCGCGCGCCTCGGTGAGCGCGCGCGGCGTGAGCGTCAGCCGGAGCGCCGGCGGCTTGGGGCTGTCGGTGACGACCGCGGCCCGCCGCCGGCGCTCGGACAGGAGCGGCGAGCCCGGAAAGAGCGAGGCGACGTGTCCATCCTCGCCGAGTCCGAGCACGACGAGGTCGAGCGGCACGACGAGCTCGGCGTCGTATTCGCGCGCCGCCGCCTCGAGGTCGGCGGCCTCGCCGCGCAGGCGACGCACGCGCGGCAGCGGGTCCCCGAGCGGGTCCAGCAGCGCGATGCGGGCGAGGCGGTAGTTCGAGTCCGGGTGCGAGGGCGGCACCGCCCGCTCGTCGGCGAACAGCAGCGTCACGCGCGTCCAGTCCACCTGCGAGCGCTCGGGTTCGCGTGCGAGCCGGTCGAACACGCCCACGATCGAACGGCCGCCCGGCACGGCGAGCCGGAACTCACCCCGCTCCTCGATGCAGCGGCCGGCGGTCTCGACGATCCACCGCGCCGCCGCGTCGGCCGCGCCGGCCGCGTCGGCGAACACCCGCGGCTTCGGCGCGGGCGCCGTCACGGGTTGCGCCACTGCCGGCGGTCGCGCTGGATCATGCGATCCGCCTCGGCCGGCCCCCACGATCCCGGCTCGTACACGGGCAGGTCCGAGCGGCCGGGCCCCTCGCACCAGTCGAGGATGGGCTGGATCCACGCCCACGACGCCTCGACGGCGTCGCGCCGCGAGACCAGCGTGGCGTCGCCGCGCATCGCGTCGAGCAGCAGCCGCTCGTAGGCCTCGGGCGGCTCGCCGCCGAACGCCTCGGTGTACTTCATGTCCATCACCACGGGCGTGACCGTGAAGTCGTGGCCGGGCAGCTTCGCCGAGAACGAGAGCTGGATGCCCTCCTCGGGCTGGATGCGCAGCGTGAAGACGTTCGGCTCGACGTGCTCGCACAGGTCCCCGCTGCCGAAGAGCGAGAGCGGGATGGGCTGCATGTGGATGCTGACCTCGGTGACCCGCTTCGCCATGCGCTTGCCGGCCCGCAGGTAGAACGGGACGCCCTGCCAGCGCCAGTTGTCGATGTGCACGCGCAGCGCGGCGAACGTCGGGGTCGTGGACGTGGGCGAGACGCCGGGCTCGGCGCGGTAGCCTCCGTACTGCCCCATGACGACGTCACTCGGCACCGTGTCGGACCACGGCGGGCGCAGCGCCCTGAGGACCTGGAGCTTCTCGCCACGCACGTCGTCGGCGTGCCCCGTGTTCGGCGGCTCCATCGCGGTGAGCGAGAGCACTTCGAGCAGGTGGTTCTGCACGATGTCGCGCAGCACCCCGGTGGATTCGTAGAAGCGGCTGCGCGTCCCCACCCCCACGGACTCCGCCGCCGTGATCTGGACGTGGTCCACGTGCCTCCGGTTCCAGAGCGGCTCGAAGATGCTGTTCGCGAACCGGAACACCATGATGTTCTGCACCGTCTCCTTCCCGAGGTAGTGGTCGATGCGGAACGTCTGCGACTCGTCGAGCACGCCGCCCACGAGCGCGTTCAGCTCGCGCGCGGTCTCGAGGCTCGTGCCGAACGGCTTCTCGATGATGACGCGCGAGTACGCGCTGCCTCCCGGCGGCGCCACGAGACCCACGGCGCGGAGACCGCGCAGGATCGGCTCGAACTCGTCCGGCGGCACGGCGAGGTAGAAGAGGCGGTTGCCCGCCGTGCCGAGCCGGCCGTCGATGTCCTCGAGCGTCTGCCGCAGCCGGGCGAACGTGGCCTCGTCGTGGAACTCGCCGCGGACGTACTCGAGTCGCGGCTCGAACCAGCGCCACGCTTCGTCGGTGAGCTTCGAGCGCGAGAACTCGTCCACGCCCTCGCGCATGCGGCCGGCGAACCCCGCGCGGTCCCAGTCGCGGCGCGCGCACCCGACCACCGCGAACGCGTCGGGCAGGTGGCCGCCGGTCGCGAGGGTGTAGAGCGCCGGCATGAGCTTGCGCCGCGTCAGGTCGCCGGTCGCGCCGAACACCACGAGGGCGCAGGGGGGCGACTTCGCGGTCCGCGCGGGCGGTCGCCCCTCCAACGGCACCTCGACGCGCGTCGCCACCTCAGGCCTCCTTGACGGCGTGCCCGCCGAACTCGTTCCGCAGGGCCGCCAGCACGCGGTCGGTGAAGGTGTTCTCCTGCCGCGAGCGGAATCGGCGCATGAGCGCCAGCGTGAGCACCTCGGCCGGCACGCCCTTGGCGATCGCCTCGAGCACGGTCCAGCGCCCCTCGCCCGAGTCGTCCACCCAGCCGCGGATCTTGTCCAGGCCCGGGTCCCTCTCGAACGCGCGTTCGGCGAGGTCGAGGAGCCACGAGCGAATGACGCTGCCCTGGTTCCACAGGTGGGCGACCTTCGCGAGGTCGTATTCGTACTCGCCCGAGCGCAGGATCTCGAAGCCCTCGGCGTACGCCTGCATCATGCCGTACTCGATCCCGTTGTGGACCATCTTCGCATAGTGGCCGGCGCCCGCCGGCCCGCAGTGCAGCCAGCCCTCGGGCGGCGCCAGCGTGTCGAGCGCGGGCTTCAGGCGGGCGATGGCCTCGTCGGGCCCGCCGAGCATCGTGCAGTAGCCGACCTGGAGGCCCCAGACGCCGCCCGAGACGCCGGCGTCCACGTAGTGGAGCCCCCGGCCCGCGAACTCCTTCGCGCGCCGCACGTCGTCGTGGAAGTTCGAGTTGCCGCCGTCCACGAGGAGGTCGCCCGGGGCGAGCTTCGGCAGGAGCCCGTGCATCGTGTCCTCGGTCGGCGCCCCCGCGGGCAGCATGAACCACACCGCGCGCGGCGCGGCGAGGAGGTCCGCCAGGTCCTCGAGCTTCGGCGCGGCCACCGCGCCGAACTTCCCGATCTCGCGCACCTTGTCCGGGTGGCGGTTCCAGGCGACGACGCGGTGCCCGCGCTCGAGCAGGCGCCGCGCCATGTTGAATCCCATCCTTCCGAGTCCGACGATCCCGATCTCCATTCCGGCTCCTTCCCTCGTTCCCGGCCCCCGGTCCCGTCCGGTGCGCGGGCCGCGCGCCGACGATCCGGGCCGGCCCCGGCGTTCAGGGGGATGGATGCCGCGGGGCCGCGTCCGATGCGGGACGCACACCGGCAGCATGCGGCGCGCGGGGCGCGCGGGCAAGGAAGGCCGCGATCGGCGAACGGGCGAGCCGCGTGTGCTACCTTGCCGCCCGTGACCGACCCTCCCCGCGAGCCTCACCCGCGCGTCCTCTGGGCCGTTCTCGCCGCCTCCGCCCTGCTCTCGCTCTGGTGCGCCTGGCGCGTCCCGCTCATCGACCCGGACGAGGGCCGCAACGCCGAGGTCGCGCGCGAGATGGCCGTGGACGGCGACTGGGTCGTGCCGCACCTCGCCGGCCTGCCCTACCTCGACAAGCCGCCGGGCCTGTTCGCGCTCGGGGCCCTCGCGGTGCGGGTCGCCGGCCGGAACCGGGTCGCGGTACGGCTGCCCGCCCTGCTCGCGTCGCTCGTCACCCTCGGCCTGCTCGCGCGCGCCGCGCGGCGGCTCGGCCCGCCCGGCGCCGCGCGGGACACGCTGCTGCTCACGGCCGCGGCTCCGCTCTTCGCCGGCCTGGCCGCCTACGTCATCTTCGACATGCCGCTCGCCGCGTGCGTGACGGCCGTCTGGACCGGGGTCGCGCTCGAGACCGCGACCGGCCGCTCGGACCGGCGCCGGCTGGGCCTGTTCGCCGCCGTCGCGGCGGGCGTGCTCCTCAAGGGGCCGATCATGCTCGCCTGGGCGATCGGCGGCAGCGCGGGCGCGGCGCTGGTCTCGCGCTCGCGCTCGCCGCTCGCCTGGCTCGGCTGGTGGCCGGGCTGGCTGCTCGTGTTCGCGACCGCCGGCGGCTGGTTCGCGCTCGCCCTGCACCGGCACCCCGAGTACCTGCGCTACGCGTTCGTCGAGGAGTCGTTCCAGCGCATGACGAGCGGGGCGTTCCGGCGCGACCAGCCGTGGTGGTTCGTGCCCGCGGTTCTCGCCGGCGGAGCGCTGCCGTGGTCGCTCGCGACGCCGTGGCACCTCCCCCGCTCGGCCGGCTCGCGCACGGCGGCCGGGTTCGTGCTCTTCGCCGCCGCGTTCTTCTCGCTCTCGCACTCGAAGCTCGTGACCTACCTGCTGCCGGCGATCCCCGCGCTCGCCTGGTGGGGCGCCGAGTGCTGGCGCGTGCGCTCCGGCCGGGTGCCGCGCCCGCTGCTCGCGGGCCTGCTGCTCGCGCCGCTCGCGCTCACCGCGGGCTCGCCGTGGATCGTGCGCTACGCCGCGGGGCAGTCCGGCGAGCCGCTCGCCGCGGCGATCGAGCGCGCCGGCGCGACCACGGTGCTCTACGACAACTGCTATAGTCCCGGGTCGGATTTCCGGCTGGGACGGGTTTCGGAGGTGGTGTCGAAGGGCGGCCACGTGCTGACGAGCAACTACGTGGTCCGCTACCGCGATTCGCTCGAGGCGCGGGGCCAGTGGCGGCTCTACCACTCCGAGCAGGCGGCGCCGCCCACCGACGTCGTCGTCCTGCCGGCCCGGCGGCGCGCGGAAGGCGTGCGGCGCTGGGGCGAACCGTTCTTCTCGGACACGCGGTTCGCGGCCTTCCGCCGCGACACCGTCCGCTGACCCGCGCCGGGAGCGCCTCGAACCATGTGCGGTATCGCCGGAATCGTCGCCCCGGACCTCGCGCCAGCCGAGCGGCTGGAGTACCTGCGCGAGATGGTGCACCGCCTGCGTCACCGCGGCCCCTCCGGCGAGGCGGTCTGGGACGGCGGCGAGTGCGCGCTCGGCATCGCGCGCCTCGCGATCGTGGCACCCCAGCAGGTCGCGGCCGTGATGACCTCCGAGTCGGGCGACCTCACGGCCGTCGTGAACGGCGAGGTGTACAACCACCGTGAGTTGCTGCTCGCGCTCCGCGGCCGGGGGCACTCGGTGCCCGACGGCCCCGACACCGCGGTGATCCCGCACCTGTTCGAGGAACGGGGTCGCAACTTCCCCGGCTCGCTCGACGGCATGTTCGCGGCGGCGCTGTGGGACCGCGCGAGCCGCACCCTCACGCTCGCGCGCGATCGCGCGGGCGAGAAGCCGCTGTTCGTCTCCCACGCGCCGGGGCGGTTCGCGTTCGCCTCGGAGCCGGACGCGCTGCTGGCGCTTCCCTGGATCTCCCGCGACCCCTCGCCCGCGGCCCTGGCGCGCTATCTCGTGCACGGTGCGTTCGCCGGCACCGACACGGCCTACGCGGGCATCCGGCAGCTCCCGCCGGCCCACACGCTCGTGCTGCGCGCGGGCGTCGAGAAGCTGCACCGCTACTGGCGGCCGTGGGACGTGCTCGCCGGCGGTCCCAGCGCGCGGGTCGAGGACGCCGCCGCGCGCTCGGGCGAGGCGCTGGCCGCGGCGGTGGCCTCGCGCGTCCCGGGCGAGGTGCCGTTCGGCGTCTTCCTGTCGGGGGGCGTGGACTCGGGCCTCGTGGCGGTGCTCGCCGCGCGCGCGGTGCGCCACTCCTTCCCGACCTTCAGCATGCGGATCGAGCATCGCGGGTACGACGAGTCGGGCTTCGCGCGGCGGGTCGCGGAATCCATCGGCTCGCGGCACCACGAGCTGGTCATGACCGCGCGCGAGGGCGAGGAGGCCTTCCACACCTGGGCCTCGGGCATGGACCTGCCGCTCGGAGACCCCAGCGTGCTGCCGACGTGGGCGCTCGCGCGGCTCGCCTCGGAGCACGTGCCGGTCGTGCTGACCGGCGAGGGCGGCGACGAGCTGTTCGGCGGCTACCCAACCTACCTCGGCCACCGCTACGCCGCGCTCGCCTCGGCGATCCCCGCGCCGCTGGCGGCCGCCGCGGTCGCCGTGGCGCGGCGCCTCCGCCCGAAGCACCACCACGTCACCCTGGCCCATCTCGTCGAGCGCTTCCTCGGGGTGCGCGGCCTGTCGCCCTTCGAGCGGCACCTCGCGTGGTTCGGGACGGCCCGCGCGAGGGAGGCGCTCGACCTGCTCGCCCCCGGGCTGCGGGAGTCCGCGGGCGCGTCGGCGCCCCTCCAGCACGCGCGCCGCCTCGAGCGCTCGCTGCGGGATGCGGGCGTGGTCACCGCGCCCGACGTCTCGCCGCTCGTCGCGTACCAGCTGCTGGACTTCGAGACCTACCTGCCGGGCGACCTGCTCACCAAGGTGGACCGCTGCACGATGGCCCACGGCGTCGAGTCGCGGGCGCCCTTCCTTCAGGCCTCGCTCGTCGAGTTCGCAATGGCGCTGCCCGACGGCGCCAAGCTGCGCGGGACGAGCGGCAAGTGGGCGCTCAAGCAGGCGGCGCACTCGCTGCTTCCGGCCGACCTGCTCGCGCGCCGCAAGCAGGGCTTTTCGCCGCCCTTCTCGGCGTGGGCGCGCGGCCCGATGCGCGGCCTCGTGGTCGAGGCGCTCTCGCCCTCGGCGATCGAGGAGTCCGGGCTGCTCGACGCGCGGGCGGTGCAGCACGTCGTGCGCGACCACCTCGAGGGGCGCGAGGACCGCGGGCGCACGCTGTGGGCGCTGCTCTCGCTCCAGTGCTGGGCGCAGCGCCCGAAGCCGCCCGCGCTCGCGCCGCCGTCGGAGCGCTCGCGCCCCGCGGCCGGCGTCGCCGCCCGGATCCGCCACTGACGGATCGCTACGCGCCCTCCCCCTCGCCGCAGCGCGCGAGCGCGGCTTCGGCCTCGTCGTGGCGGGCGCGGACCTCCGGCAGCATCATCGCGCAGGCGAACCCCGGGACGATGAACGCGGCGAGCACCGCGAGCCCGGCGCCGAGGCCGGCATGGTCGGCCAGCGCCCCGATGGGGCCGATCGCGAGCGCCCCCAGGCCCCAGGCGGCGCCCATGAGCAGGCTCGAGATCGTGGACGCGTGGCGCGGCGAGAGATCCTGTCCCATGACCACGTTGACCGGCAGCGAGGACTGCAGAAGCGCGTAGCCCGCGACGAGGAAGCCGATCCCCGCCCGGCCGCCGACCAGGAAGAAGGCCGCGTAGAACGGCGCCGAGAGCAGGAACGAGAGCCGCACGACTCGGCGCGCGCCGACGCGGTCGGCGACCCAGCCGCCGAGGAAGCCGCCGATCGCGCCGCTCGCCAGGTAGAGCGTCGTCACCGCGGCGCCGGCCGCGACCGACCAGCCCTGCGCGTGCACCCAGAGCGGCAGGAACGTGGCGAATCCCATCGAGACCGCCGAGCGCGCGACGACCGCGAAGTAGAGGAGCGTCAGCGGCCTCGCGACGGGCAGGAGCTCGGCGAGCCGGGTGCGTTCGCGGTGGGACTGCTCGAGCGGCGGCACGCGCGCGAACCACGCGAGCAGCAGCGTCCCCATGGCGAGCCCGGGAGCGGCCGCCACCCACGATCGTGCCAGGCCGAAGGTGCCCACGACCGTCGTCGCGAACATCGGGCCGAGGGCCCAGCCCAGGGTTCCGCCCGTCACCCAGAACGACATCGCCCGGCCACGGTCGGGGCCCGTCCGCCCGGCGAGCGAGGCCGTCTGCGGGTGGAACGACGACACGCCGAAGCCCCCGAGCACGAGCAGCGCGACCAGCGCCGCGTAGCCCGGCGCCGCGCCGATGGCCGGCAGGAACAGCGCCGCGACGATCGGGCCCAGCGCCACGAACCACGGTCTCCGCAGCCGGTCCGAGAGCACGCCGAAGGCGGGCTGCGCGAACGACGACGACATCGATCCCACGGCCACCAGCGTCCCGACGAGCGTGTAGTTGAGCCCCAGCCGCGTGACGAGGAGCGGGAGCAGCGGCAGGTAGAAGCTCGAGTACGAGTCGATCGTGAAGTGGGCGGCCGTCAGGATCGCGAGGCGGGGCGTGAGGAAGCGGCGCATCGGGCGGCACCCTAGCACCGAAGCGCCCCGGCGGGGGCCCCGCCCGCACCGCCGCCGGGCGCCGGCCGCGAGACGGCGTCGCGGGTCCGCCCGGGGGGGCGGACCCGCGAAGGTCCTTCGGCGACGGCGCTCAGGCGGCCTGCTGGCTGACGATCCTCTCGAGCCGGCGGATGAACTCCTCCGTCCGGTCCACCTCCCTGCGCGCGGGCTCGAGGTAACGCGTGGCGTCCTCCAGGCGGTCGTCCCGCGCCGCCGACTCGATCTCGCCGAAGAGCGCCATGCAGCCCGTCGCCCCGATCGTCGCGCACATGCCGCGCAGGCCGTGCGCCTCGAACTCCACCCGCCGGGTGTCGGCCGACCCGACGGCCTGCGACAGCCGCTCGAGGCGCGGGTAGACGTCGTCGAGATAGGTGTGCAGCAGCGACGTGCGAAGCGCGGGCAGGCCCATGCTGGCCGTGTTGAGCTGCTCGAGGTCGATGGCCGGCCCCTCGGGCGCCTCGAGCGTCACGGCCACCGCCTCCGTCGGCCCGTCGTGCGGCTCCTCGCGCGGCGGCTCCGCCGGCGGCTCGAAGCTCGACGAGACGACCGTGAAGACGTGCGCGGGCTGGTGCGCCGGTTCCCCGGCGTCCGACTGCCGCGCGTCGCCGCGCAGGGTCCAGCGCTCGACGGCGGTGGTCACCTCCGCGAGGTCGATGGGCTTGCGGAACACCTCGTCCATTCCGGCCGCGAGACACTTCTCGCGGTCGGTCGAGAAGGAGCTGTCCCCGGTGAGGCCCAGGATGGGCGTGCGGTTCGAGAAGCGCTCGCGCGCGCGGATCGCCTCCGTGGCGCGATAGCCGTCGAGCCCGGGCATCTGGGTGTCCATCAGGATCAGGTCCCAGTGCTGGTTCTCGGTCAGCTCGATGGCCGCCCGCCCGTTCGAGGCGATCTCGACGTTGTAACCCACCCGGTTGAGGGCGCTCTGGGTGACGAGCTGGTTCACGACGTCGTCCTCGACGAGGAGGATGCGCAGTCGCCCGCGCTTCGCCTCCGCGAGGGAGTGACGCGTGACGAGGGCCCGCTCGGACATCGGAACCGACGAGCGGCCGGACGCCACGACTTCGGCGATCGCCTCGAAGAGCTGCGACACCTCCAGCGGCTTGACGAGGTAGGCCGAGAAGCCCATCTCCTTCATGCGCGCGGCATCACCGGGCCGGCCCACGCGGGTCGTCAGCATGAGCAGGGTCGAGTCGAGGTCGTGGTCGGACCGGATGGCGGAACCCACCGCCTCGCCGTCGAGGCCGTCGAGCTGCATGTCCACGATGGCGACGGAATACGAACGGCCTTCGGCGGCCGCGTTGCGCACCATCTCGAGTGCCTCGAGACCGTTGCCCGCGGAGTCGACCGACACGCCCCACGCACCGAGGATCTCGGACGTGGTCCGGCACTCGGCCTCCGCCCCGTCGGCGACGAGCATGCGCAGGCCGCGCAACTGGACGTCGGCCTGCACCGGCGGAGTCACCGCGTGCGACTGCTTCTCGAACGTGAGCCGGAATCCGCACGAGCCGCCGCGGGCGATCGTGTTCTCCGGATCCAGGGTCCCGCCCATGCGCTCGACCAGCCGGCGCGCGATCGCGAGCGCCAGGGCCGTGCCGCCTTCGCGGCTCGAGGCGTCGTCCGGAGCCCCCGAGGCGCCGGTGTCCGCGACGCTCTCGAAGCGGAACCGTACGGTGACGTGGGTGTCGTCCTCGCGGTCGCGCGCGAGGTGCAGCCGGACGCGGCCGCCCTCGTTCGCCTTGAGCACGTTCTGCCCGAGGTTGACGAGCACCTGCCGCAGCCGGCCGGGGTCGCCCTGCAGGCGCGAGGGCACCAGCGCCTCCACGAGCGTGTCGAACGCGGTGCCGTGCGCGGCGGCGTCCGCCTGCAGGCGTGCCGAGGCCTGCTCGAGGCCGACGCGCAGGTCGAAGTCGATGCACTCCGGCGCCATGCCGCCGTTCTCGATCCGCGAGTAGTCCACGGCCTCGCAGACGAGCGCCATGAGCGTCTGGCTCGAGCGCAGGATCTCGTCCACCATCTGGCGCTGCGCGGTGTCGAGCCCGTTCTGCAGGAGCCGGTTCGTGAGCCCGATCATGCCGTCGAGCGGTGCGCGCACCTCGTGGCTCAGCGTGGCGAGGAACTCGCCCTTCATCTGGGACTGGGAGGTGACCTCCTCGAGGCGGGAGGCGAGCGCCTTCGCGCGCTCCTCGGCCGCCGCGGTCGCGGCCGTGGCGTTCTCGACCGCCGCGGTCGCCGCGGCGAGCGCCTCGTCCGCCGCGAACGCGTCACCGGGCGCCATGGGGGCCGGCTGGGGCGCGGCCTGCGGCACCGCGGCCTCGGCGGCGGGACTCGCCTCGCGAGCGATGCCCACGAAGTAGGCGTCGCCGTCCGGGCGCTCGTAGAGGCGCACGCGGGCCTTCACCGGCAGCTCGGTCCCGTCGCTGCGCACGATCGTCAGCCGGCGGTCCTCGACCGGGCGCGACCGGCGGCGCTGGCGCAGGTAGGCGCGCACGGCCCCGACCCGCTCGCCGGCGGAAACGAGCTTCGTGAACGGCTGGCCGACGAGTTCGGTCGCCCGCCACCCCGCGAGCTGCTCGAACGAGGCCGAGACCCACGCGAAGCGGCCCCAGGCGTCACAGCAGAAGACGAAGTCCGGCGAGGCCTCGAGGACTTCCCGAAGCCCGATGGCCGGAGCAAAAGCCGGTGCCGGATGGCCCGCCCGGTGGGAGGAAGCGCGGTCGTTCATATGGCCTCGCGATGATGAAACAACAGGGTCGCGGGCGCGCAGGGAGGGCGCCCGCCGGTTCCCGCCAAGTCCCGGTGGGTATCGGCGCCCGGCCCCGGCTGCTTGAGGCGCATGTCCCGCCGGGTCCCTCGAGACCGGCGGGACCACGCCGTGGCGCTGGTGGTCCCCGGGGTGCCCGGCTTAAGGTGCGCGCCCCATGAGCGCCCTGCCGCCCTCGCCTCCCCCGAACCCGGCCCACCCCGCGGGCGGTGCCCCTCCGGCGTCCGCGCCGGGCGTGCCCGGTCCCGCCGGTGCGGGGCCGCCCACGGGCGCGGGGGCGGCGTCCCCCGCGCCGCTGCGCGTGCGCGAGGTGGCTTCGGTGTGGGCGCCGCTCGCCGGCAGCTGGCTGCTCATGGGCCTCGAGCTGCCGCTGGTGAGCGCGGCGATCGCCCGGCTGCCCGATCCCACGGTGAGCCTGGCCGCCTACGGCGGCGCCGTCTTCCCGCTCGCGCTGCTCATCGAGTCGCCCATCATCATGCTGCTCGCCGCGAGCACGGCGCTCTCGCGCGACGAGGCGTCCTACCGGCTCGTGCGCCGGTTCATGCGCGTCGTGGCGGGAGGGCTCACGCTCCTGCACGCGTTGCTGGCGTTCACCCCGCTGTTCGACTTCGTCGTCGCGCAGCTGCTCGGCATCCCCGAGGAGGTGCGCGAACCCGCGCGGATCGGGCTGCGGATCATGCTGCCGTGGTCCTTCTCGGTCGCCTACCGGCGCACCCAGCAGGGGCTGCTCATCCGCTTCGGGCGCCCGAAGGCGGTCACGCAGGGCACCGCGGTGCGGCTGACGGTGCTGGTGCTGGTGCTCGCCGTCGCGCTCGTCTGGGGGCGGATGACGGGCATCGTGGCCGGCACGCTCGCGGTGGCCGGCGGGGTCGTCTCCGAGGCCGTGTTCGCCGGGTGGGTGGTCCGGCCGCTGCGCCGCCGGGAGCTGCGCGCGGCGCCCCGGGTCACGCCGCCGCTCGACCTGCGCCGGTTCCTGCGCTTCTACGTGCCGCTCATGGTGACGCCGTCACTCGCGTTTCTCGCGCTCCCGCTGTCGGCCGCCGCGATGAGCCGCATGCCGCTCCCGATCGAGTCGCTCGCGATCTGGCCCGCCCTGAGCGGGATCGCCTTCACCCTCCGCAGCCTCGGCTTCGCCTACAACGAGGTCGTCGTCGCGAGCCTCGAGGCGCATCGCCCGGTGCCGGCGCTGCGCCGCTTCGCGACGCTGCTCGGGGCCGGTGCTTCCGCGGCGCTCGCGCTGCTCGCGTTCACGCCGCTCGGACGGTTGTGGTTCCGGTACGTCGCCGGGCTCGCGGGCCCCCTCGCCGCGCTCGCCGCCGCCGCCCTTCCGATCCTCGCGGTCTCGCCGGCGCTGAGCGTCACGCAGAGCTTCTTCCAGGGATCGCTCGTCCACTCGGGACGGACGCGCGGCGTCACCGAGGCCATGGTGGCGCTGCTGGTCGCGACCATCGGCGTGCTCGGCGCGGGCCTCGCCTGGGGCCGGACGCCGGGGATCTTCTTCGCCGCCGGCGCGCTGCTGGCCGGCAACGCGGCGCAGACCGGGTGGCTCTGGCTGCGCGGCCGGCGCGAAGTCGCGCGGGTCGCCGCCCGCGACCCCGCCTGAGCCTCGGCGGGAGCACGTGGCGGACGAAACAAGCCCCGGCTCGCGTGCAAGCCGGGGCTTCGAGACTTTCGGTGTCGATGACGCTGGGTCTCCCCGTCCGTGGGGCGACCGGTACGTCACGCTTCCCGGAGGTCCCCTACGAGGACGTCACCTCCACCGAACCAAAACGATTACTGTCCAATGGATCACCTCCTTTTCGGGGCGTACCTCCACGGAGGGACCCAACCCTCCCGGTCCCCGGCGTGCCCGGGCCATGGGACCGCGCGCGGTCGAGCCGCGCGAGCGAACGTGGGGTAGATATCGGCGCTCGGGAGGGGTCGCGTCAACCGGTTTTTTTCAGGACTCAGGCTCAGCGTGAAGCCCGCAGCCGCCGGAACTCGCGGACGAAGGCCCGCGCGTCGCCCGCGTCGAACGTCTCGAGCACGTCCTCGTGGTCCACGTCGAGCCGCTCGAACGCGCGATCGCCGTCGCGGGTGACGAAGACGAGCCGGCCGTGCTCGTACCGCACGTCCCGCAGCTCGCGCACGGGACATTCGGCACTGTGGTGGAGGAGCGAGCGAACGGCGCCGATGACCGCGGACTTGATCGCGTCTCCGATCGCCCCGTCGTCGTCGTCCTCGTACCGGGCGTGGTGCAGCTCACGGTCCACCTTGTGCATGACGCGGTTCGAGAGTTGGAAGGCGACGACGTCGTCCGTGAGCAGCAGCGTGACCTTGCGCTCTTCATTCGTGATCGCGATGCGGGAGTCGCCGGTGTCGTACCGCGGACCCCACCGGACCGGGGCGTCGCAGCAGTGGATGTCGCCGATCTGGACGTCGTCCTGGGAGTGGCCGCGGGCGAGCACCGGCCCGGAGGGCAGGAGCGTCAGGGCGAGCGCGGCGAGGAGAACGGGCTTCATGGCGGGACCTCGCGGGGTGGTCGTCGGCGGGGCGGGCGGACGAAGGAGCTACGGCCGGCCGGGCGCGGAGGTTGCCGCTGCTCGGCCACCCGGCGGGAACCCCGGCGCGAGGCGGCCCGGCGCCTGCCAGTCGCCGGGCCGCACTCCACGCTTCGCTGACGACGGACCTGGACGCGGTCCGCGACGCCTGCCGCACGTGCACCGGAAGCCCGGCGATCGTCATGACCGCCGGGTCCGGCCGCACCGCGAACGAAGCCGGCGGCGAGCGGGCATGCCGGCCCGGGTCCCCGGTGCTGGCATGCCCGGGCCCCGAAGAACCCGGCGGCGATGCGTCTGCTCTGGTGCAGCTGCCGATCCCGCGCGGCGGTGCCGGCGGGTGCCGCCGGGCCTTCGGGGCCCGCTCCGGACAGCGTTCGGGGGATGTCCGGTAGGTCACGAGTGCGAACCGGTTGCGGGAGCGCTCGTGGGTGGCGTGGCCGCACAGGGGCCAGGCAATGGCCAGCCGGCCGCCGCGACGCGCGTGGCGACGTGGATGCGATTCACGGGCTCTCCCCTCCTGCGACCGTGGTGGTCGAAGGCCCGGTCCGCGAAACGGCGGCACGTCCGTGACGGGCGTCCCGCCCTCGCCGAGGGCGGACCGGGCACGATTCGTCGTCTTTCGCGTGGGGGGATGGCGGAGATTCGGGAACTGGCGCGGCGTGACCTGCGCCGGCGTCAGTCAGTCAGTTCGTCCGCAGGCCCGCGGCGGGCGTGTGTGCCGCCGGCGGGCTGGAGCCCGAGGTCGGTACCACTCCATGAAGGAGCCCGGCCTCGATCGCGACGAGAAGTGCCGCCGCGGTGAAGGTGAAGAGGATGACTTCGATGTCGCGCAGGACTCGCGGCCATGCGAACTGGCTCTTCATCGTGCCTCCACTCGAGCCGGGGAGCCTTTCGTGGGGACACTTCCAACTACACCCGTCCCGGTGCCCGGTTCCAGTCCTCTCGGAACGCCACTGCCCGCAATCACCTGCACGGGCAGCGAACCGCGACTGCAATCGCGGCTGCACGAGGGCGCGGGCGCGCGGCCCGTCCGAGCGCACGCCCGGTTCTCCCGGGGACCGGCGCGCGCGGCACGACGATGCGCGGTGCTAGAGTCGGCCGGCGGCCCCCCCCGGAACCTCTTCCACGATCCCAACTCGACGACCGAGGTGCATCGGATGCTTCGCTTTCGCGGGCGCGACGCCTGCACGCTCACGCTCGCCCTGCTCGGCTTCGCCGGTCCGGCCGCCGCGCAATCGCCCGCGCCCCTGCCTCCGCCGGCGCCGCGTCCCACGCTCGCGCAGGTGCGCGCCGACATGGCCGTGCCCTCGAGCGGCGACACGCGCGGGCGGCTCGACTCGCTCGGCTATGCCCTGTCCGCCGCTGCGATGGAGACCGTCTGGGTTCGCTCGGCGCTGCCGCCCGCGCCCGAGTCGCTGGCCGCGAGCCCGGCGCCCGGCGTCGCGGCGATCATCTGCCCGCACGACGACTTCAGCTACGCCGGCCGGGTCTACCGCAAGGTCATCCCGCTCCTCACCGCGCGCACCGTGGTGCTCTTCGGCGTCTTCCACGCCTACCGCCGCTTCGGCGAGCACGACCGCGTGCTGATCGATCCCTACCGGCGCTGGATGGCCCCCGACGGGCTGGTGCCCGTCTCGCCCGTGCGCGACACGCTGCTCGCGCGCCTGCCGCGCGCGGACTGGACGCAGGACACGACCGCCGCCGACCTCGAGCACTCGCTCGAGCCGCTCGTCTGCTGGCTGCGGCACGTGAACCCGGACGTCGAAATCGTGCCGATCCTCGTTCCGGCGTCCCCGTTCCCGCGGCTCGAAGCGATCGCCGGCGACCTCGCGGCGGCGCTGCGCGCGGAGATGGACGCGCGCCACTGGAAGCTCGGCCGCGATCTCGCGATCGCCATCTCGGCCGACGCGATCCATTACGGTCCCGACTTCGACCAGGTCGCGTTCGGCGAGGGCACGCCCGAGTCCTACGAAAAGGTCGTGGCGAAGGAGCACTCGCTGCTCGCCGGCCCGCTCAGTGGGCGGCTGACCACGGCCGGGATCGAGAAGCTCTACGACACGTACGTGGACCCGGAGCACCCCGACGTCTATCGCTGGACGTGGTGCGGCCGCTTCTCGGTGCCGCTCGGCCTGCTCGTGCTCGACCGTCTCACGCGCGGCGAAGGCGGGGCGTTCGGCCACGCGGTGGCCTATTCGACCTCCATCGCCTCGCCCGAACTGTCGCTCGCCGACGTCGGGATGCGGCCCACCGCCCCGTCGGATCTCTGGCACTTCGTCGGCTACCCGGGCGTCGCCTTCACCACCGGCGGTCACTGAACCCGGGGCGCGACGCGGCTACTTCGATTCCTCGCCGCCCTCCGGCGCGGGCGGCGCGGACGTCCCGCCCGACCCGGCCACGTCGGGCCCGATGCCGAGGTCGGCGAGCGAGCCGAACTCATCCCCGCCAGCGCCGTCGGCCTTTGCCTGCTTGCGTGCGTTGCGCTCCTCGCGCTTGCGCGCGGCGCGCGCCGCACGTCGCTGCTCCTTCTGTCGCTTGAGATAACTGGGGTTCCTACCGAAGGCCATGCCGACTCCGATCGTTGAGCTCTCCTCGATGAGGAGCAGGAGACCGGACCGCGTTCGACGCGCGTCCGGCCTGAGCGGCCGGGGTGGGGCCGCCGCCCCGCGACGGGGCGTCGCTACCATGGGGGATTCCGCGGGCGAAGGCAAACGCCCGCCGCGTGACCGGAACGCCCCGCGACTCCGCTCGCCGCTAGTCCGCGCCCGCCAGCGTCTCCTTCGCGGCGAGGCGCGCCTCGAGCTCGCGCACCCGGGTGAGCAGATCGGGCAGCCGATCGAGCGTGGCGTTGATCCGGTGCATCTGCCTCGCCGGCCGCGCCGGGGTCCCGAAGTAGGCCCGGCCCGGCTCCGTGTCGCGCACGATGCCGCTCACGCCCATGACCATCGTGCCGCGCGCGAGGCGCACATGGTCCAGGATGCAGACCATGCCCGAGACGAGCACGCCGTCCTCGATGACGACCGAGCCGGCCACGGCCGAGTTGCCCGCCACGTAGACGTAGCGACCGACCTGGCAGTTGTGCCCGATGTGCACCTGGTCGTCGATCTTGGTCTGCTCGCCGATCCGTGTGGACTCGATCGTGGCGCGATCGATCGTGCTGCCCGCGCCGATCTCGACGTCGTCCGCGATCTCGACGTTGCCGATCTGCGGAATCTTGTACCGGCGCCCGGGCTGGTCGTAGAAGCCGAAGCCGTCGGCGCCGATGACGGCGCCGCCGTGGACGATCCCGCGCCGGCCGATCGTGCAGTGGTGCCCCAGCACCGCGCCCGGATAGAGCACCGTGTCCTCGCCGGCCTGCGCGTGGGGCTCGAGCACCGCACCGGGATAGATCACGCACCGTGCTCCGACCCGGGCCCCTTCCATGATCACCGCACCGGGCAGCACGGAGGCGGCGGGATCGACCTCGGCGCTCTCGTGCACGTGCGCGCCCGGCGCGACGCCCGCGGGGAACTTCGTGCGGCGCTCGAAGAGCGACAGCAGCCGGATGAAGGCCGGCCGGATCTCCTTCGGCGGCACGACGAGCGCGCAGGCGAAGCGGTCCGCGAGCTCCGGCACGGTGAGCACGATGCCGCGCGGGCCGGCAAGGGGATGGCGCCGCAGCACGGCCGCCGATTCGATGAAGTAGACCTGGTCGTCCTCGAGTTCCTCGGTGTCGGTCAGGCGCTCGATGTCGCGGATGCCACGAACGGGATGATCGGAGGGCCCCTTCGAGGCGACTCCAAGGCGCTGGGCGAGTTCACTGAGGTCCACGCTGCCTCCGTGGGCCGCGGGGGTCGGCCACCGCGTCGCGGCGGATCGAGGAACCCCGGGCGCGTTTGCGTCCGGTGAGTCCTTCGCCGGCGCGCGTTTCGCGCCGCGAAGTGCGGAATACGCCGGGCGGCGGCCGCGGCACCCGGCCGCGGATCCTCGAAGCCGCCCCGGAAGCGCCGGCCACCCGCAGGGCCTCGCGTCCGGCGCTGGAGGGGACGCACGGTTCGAAGGTGCGACCGGCGCGCGGGCGACGCAAGCCTGAACTCGGGAGGCACCCGTCGGGGGTGCCCCTGTGGCCGCGCAAAGCACGGTGGGAGTTGGAGGCGGCACCCGGATTCGAACCGGGGAATAAGGGTTTTGCAGACCCTCGCCTTACCACTTGGCTATGCCGCC
>CAZPVG010000009.1:0-11458 GCA_964589945.1 uncultured bacterium | reverse complement strand
TCCGGCCAAGGCCGGCGTTTCCTCGCCCGCCCTACGGCGCGGCGGGCGTCAGCCCGTGCCGGCGCATGACCTCGGCCAGCCGGACCTTGTCGGGCGGGCCCCCGGCGGCCGCCTTCATCACCTCGGCGATCTCGCGGAAGTACTGCGGGCCGATCGCGGCGGGTGTGACGACGCAGAGCGCCCGTGCGTCCTGGCTGCCGTTGTTGTCGAAGCGGTGCACCGCGCCGCGCGGGATGCAGAGCGCCTGCCCGGCCCCCACGTCGAACGGCGTGCCGTCCACCGTCCAGCTGGTCACGCCCTCGAGGCCGTAGATCGTCTCCTCGTAGTGATCGTGGCTGTGGGCGGGCGCCATCAGGCGCTGCCCCGCGGGCACCGAGAGTTCGAAGACGGCGATGGAGCCGCTCGAGTCCTCTCCGCGGACGAGGAAGCGGATGCCGAGGGGCCCGAGGCGAAGCGTCTCGTCGGAGGGATTGACGTGGAGGTTGCCGGTCGGTGCTGACATCGGTGGCTCCTGGGGCTGGAGGATGGAACGGAGGGGCGACCGGGAACGCGGAGGGGATCGAGCTGGCGCTGCCCGCCCATCAGCGGTAAAGTCACTTTACTATGGCCACGAGGAAGAAGTCAAGTGCCTTTACCAAGGTCGGGCCGGGACCGTTCGGGCCGCCCCTCATCGGCGCGTTGCTGCGCCTGCCCTGGGAGACGGTGCGCCGGCGCATGCTGGAGCGGCTCCACGAGCACGGGTTCGACGATCTCGACGCGCCGCGCCTGAGCGTCTTCCAGTTCCCCGGCCCGCACGGGGCCCGGCCCACCGAGCTGGCCGCCCGGCTCCACGCGAGCAAGCAGTCCGTCAACCACCTGCTCGGCCAGCTCGAACGCTCCGGCTACCTCGAGCGCCGGGACGACGCGGACGACCTGCGGTCGAGGCGCATCCACCTGACGGCGCGCGGCAAGTCGGTGGTCCGCGTGATCCGGGAGGCCGTCACCGAGGTCGAGCGCGAGTGGGAGCAGCGCCTGGGCGCGAAGCGCATGGAGCAGCTTCGGGAGCTGCTGCGCGAGCTGGGCGCCTAGGCACGTGGGCGGGCCGCGGGGCCCGAAGCGCCGGCCACCGGCGGCCGGGGTGCTAGGCTGCAGCGGACGTTCGATCCCTGTCCGCCGCGGGCGGGCAATTGTCGCCACGGCGCAACGCCTTCGGCATCCCGAAGCGCCATTGTCCGGAGAACGGTTCATGCGTCCCGCCCTCGTCGGCAGGTCCCCCCTGGTCGTCGCCGGGTTCCTTGCGATCGCGGCCGCCCCTCCCGCGCCGGCGCCTGTCCGCCTGCTGCCCGCCGCGGAGACCGGTATCGCGAACGCGCACGGCAGCGTTCGCGGCTACGACGGGCGCGACTTCGCGATCCGCGCCGGGGCCGGACAGACGCTTTCCGTCAGGCTGAGGTCCCGCGGGACCACCGCCTACTTCAACGTCCTGCCGCCGGGCTCGCAGGACGTGGCGATGTTCATCGGCAGCACCAGCGGCGGGCGCTTCGCCGGCGTCGCCCCGATCGCCGGCGACTACGTCGTGCGCGTCTACCTGATGCGGAGCGCGGCGCGCCGGAACGAGTCCTCGGCGTTCACCCTCACCGCGCGGGTCACCGGCACGGCGCTCGTGCCGCTGGCGACGTCCGAGGATGCGGTTCTCCCCGGGACACCCTTCCACGCGCGTGCCATGGTGAAGTGTGTCCTCCCCTACGCGCCGGACGTGCGCGAGTGCGAGGCGTCGGTCCTCCGCTACGGCCGCAGCGGCACGGCGACGGTGGAACTCCGGGGACCGAAGGCGTTCGTGCGCCGCATCCTGTTCGTGAGGGGCGCCCCGGCGGCGTCCGACGCGACCCGGCCGATCGAATCCGCGCGAGACGGCGACACGACCACGGTGAGCTTCGGCGAGGACGAGCACTACGAGATCCCGGACGTGCTGCTGACCGGCGGCTGAGAGTTGCCAACGGTGCGCACGCCGACGCGTACCGCTGCGCCTATCGGTAGCCGATCGCGACGGCCACGGCGAGGAACACCGCCGCCAGCGTCGAAAGCGCCAGGAACAGCGGGAGCGCGAAGCGCAGCCACGTCGTGTAGGGGATCTTCGCGAGCGCCAGCATCGCCATGAGCACGCCCGACGTGGGGATGATCGTGTTCGAGAGGCCGTCGCCGAACTGGAACGCGAGCACCGCGGTCTGCCGCGTGAGCCCCAGCACGTCGGCGAGCGGGGCCATGAGCGGCATGGTCACCGCGGCCTGGCCGGAGCCCGAGGGGATCAGCACGTTGAGCGTGCTCTGGAACACGAACATGCCCTCGGCCGCGAAGTGGGGCGAGGCGTTCGCCAGCGTGGTCGCGGCACCGTGGATCAGCGTGTCCATGATGTGGCCGTCGTTCAGCACGACCGTGATCGCGCGCGCGAACCCCACGACCAGCGCGGCGACGACCATGTCCTCGAGGCCCCGGACGTAGGCCTTCATCGTCTCGGCGAGCGGCAGCCGGCACACCGCCGCGGCGACCACGCCCATGAGGAAGAACCCGCCGGCCATGTCGTTGAGCCACCACCCGAGCGCCTGAACCCCCCAGAGGATCAGCGCGAAGATCGCCCCGCACAGGATCAGCGTCAGCCGGTGGCGCCCGCTGAAGACGTGGTCGTCGAGCCGGTCGTCGGGCATCGGCTCGGCGTCGCCGGCCATCAGCGACGCGGCCGGGTTCGCACGGATGCGCGCACCGTAGCGGAGCACGTAGAGAATCGTGAGCGTCATGGCCACGGCGAAGAAGACGATCCGCAGCCCGAGGCCGCTGTTGAGCGGCAGCTCGGCGATCCCCTGCGCGATGTTCACGGTGAACGGGTTCGTCGTCGCCGCGGCGAAGCCGATGTCGGCCGCCAGCATGACGAGCGCGAGCCCGTAGACCCGGTCGTACCCCATCCGGCTCGCGATCACGAGGAAGACCGGAATGAGCGGGATGAACTCCTCGCCCATGCCCAGCGTGGACCCGCCGACGGCGACCGCCAGCATGATGAGCACCGTGAGCAGAGGCGCCGAGTGCCCGAAGCGCTCGAGCAGCGCCCGGATGGCGGCGGGGATCGTGCCGGTGCGCTGGAGGATCCCGAACGTGCCGCCCAGGATGAAGATGAAGAACACGATGTCGGCCGAGTTCTCGAGCCCGCGAGGGATCGCCGACAGCAGCCCGAGAAAGCTGACGGGGCGCGACCGACCCTCGGGGGCCTCGCCGCCCAGGAGCGCGCCCCGGAGCGAGATCTCCTTGGGCTCGGTCCGGTAGGTCCCCGGCACGACGACCGTGCGCTCGCGGCCCTCGATGCTCCGCGTTTCGCGGCGGTACTCGCCGGAGGGCACGAACCAGGTCGCGACGGCGGCGACGGCCGTCACCATCGTGAGCAGCGCGAAGACGTGGGGAATCCGCAGGCCACCCGGCATGCGCGGCACTCTAACCCAGCCCCGCTTCGGACCCCACGGCCGCCGTCCGCCCTGGGAACCGGCCGCGGGCGTCGAGTGCGGCGCCGCTCAGCGTTTGGCGAACTCCGACGGCCAGTTCAGCACGACCTGGATCGAGGCGGTCTCCTCGCTGCTGCGGTTCACGATCGCGAGGAAGCGCTGCAGGTCCGAGGTCGCGGCGATCTGGTACACCGTCGCCGGCAGGCGACAGATCGCCCGCGGCGTGCCCACGTGCAGGCCGCCCGCGGTCTCCACCGGCACGGACATCACCGAGCTGCCGTCGCCCGAGACGTACAGGAGCTCCCGTCCGTCGCGCCGCCAGAACGGATGGCCGAGCGGCGAGCGGACCTGGGTGCCGGCACCTTCGTGCGAGACGCGCACGCGCGTTGACGGGTCCGGGAAGGACTGGACGTACAACTCGGGGCGTCCCGACTCATCGGAGCGGAAGGCGATCCAGTGTCCGTCCGGGGAGAAGGCGGGGTCCTCCTCGTGGTGGCGGCTCTGCAGCACCGGCGTCCAGACGCTGTCGCGGCCGCCGGGCACGGCCCACACGTCCTCACCGGTCGTCGGGCTGAGCGTGCGCACGAGCAGCGTCCGGCCGTCGGGCGACCATGCCGCCGGATTGTCGAAGGGGCCGTGTGCCTGGAGCATGACTTCGGGCTCGCCCGCGCCGGCGCCGGGCACGCGGCCGAAGAACCGGGCGTTCTGCGAGAGGTACGCGAACCAGATCCAGCGGCCGTCCGGGGACCAGATGGGGCTCTCGCAGTAGGTCCGGTCCACCGTGAGCCTCGTCGCGATGCCGCGCGTGAGGTCGATCGACCAGACGTCCGCACCGGTGTCCGGCGAGTTCCGCGTGACGGCCAGGTGACCGTCGTCCGGGGAAAGGCTGGGACTGGTGTACTGCGCCGGTGCGATCGGGACCGCGCCGAGGTCGTGACCCTGCCGGTCGAACCACTCGAGCCCCGTGAGGCTGGGCCGGCGCAAGCGCTGGACCAGGACGCCGTTCGTCGAGACCGAAGCGGGAAGACACCCGTTGTAGCGACTGGCGAACGCGATGGAGGCACCCAGTGAGCGCGGCTCGCCCTGCAGGCGCGCACTTCGGGCGTCGAAGTGCTGAGCCAGCAGCGCCCCGTCCCTCGAGAAGAGTATGAAGCCCGGCGCGGCGTACATCGCGCCCATCTCGTCCGAGGTCAGGACCGGGCGCGTGGTCTTCGAGTCGAGGGTCCCGAGGCGCGTCTGGATCGTGTCCCCCTGCGTGAGCGAGACGTAGAGGAACCGCCGGCCGTCGGGCAGGAAGGTCGGGAAACGCTGCGCGCCTTCCTGCCGTGTCGAGTCCAGCGCCAGGACCGGCCGGGGCGTTCCGCCGCCCTCGGACACGCGGAAGAGCGGGCTCTCGGAGGACGGCGAGAAGAGGATCAGCCCGTTGCGGTTCCAGCTCGCGCCGCGTCCGTCGGGCGCGTCGCAGAGCGTCTGGACGTTGCGCCCCTCGACGTCCACGCGCCGCAGCTTGCCGCCGGCGAAGAATCCGATCGAGCGGCTGTCGGGCGACCAGAACGGCAGGATCGCGTTCTCGGTCCCGGGCAGGCGCCGTGCCTCGGGCTCCTCCATGCGCCGGATCCAGAGCTGGGAAGTGCCCGTGGTGTCGGTGGCGACGAACGTCACCGTGCGGCCGTCGGGAGAGACGGCGGTGTGCATCGGGTCGGAGTCGATGACCGCGTCCTCGGGCGGCAGGATCGACACGCGGATCGGTGGCGAAGCCGCCGGATGCGAGAGGAACCGCGGGACCAGCAGGGCCGCGACCGCGAGCACCGCGCAGATCCCGGCGACGGTCCACGCGAGCCGCTCGCGCGAAGGGCGCGCCGGCGTGGCCGGCGTCGCGTCGGCCGCGGGAGCCGGCACGCCGGCGGCCGAGGACGGCTCGCCCATCCACTCGAGCTGGAGCTTCACGTCGTGGACGGACTGGAGCCGCGACTCCGGGTCCTTGGCCAGGCACGCGCGGACGAGACGGTCGAGCGCGGGCGGCGACAGGGTCGCGATCTCGGCGATCGACCGCGGCACGTCCCGCATGATCGAGCTGATGAGGCTCGCCTGCGTCGAGCCCTCGAACGCGCGCCGGCCCGTCGCCATCTCGTAGAGCACGCAGCCCAGCCCCCAGACGTCGCTGAGCGCGTCGGCCTCGCGGCCTTCGAGCTGCTCCGGCGCCATGTACTGGAAGGTCCCGACGATCGTCCCTTCGGCCGTCAGCGGCTGCGCCACGGTGGGCGAGCGCGTCATCGCCGCCGCCGTCGCGCCGCTCCCGCTCGCCGGCCCGCCGAGACCCGTGGCGCGCGCGAGGCCGAAGTCCATGAGCTTCGCGCCGCTCCGCGTCAGCATCACGTTGCCGGGCTTGAGGTCGCGGTGGATCACCCCCGCGCGGTGCGCGCGGTCCAGCGCGTCGGCGATCTGGCTGCCAACGCGCAGGACGTCCGCGATGGGCAGCGGGCCCCTCGCGAGCCGAGCGGCGAGCGTCTCGCCCTCGACCAGCTCCATGACGAGGTAGTCCGTGCCGCCCGAGCCACCTTCGCCGGGCTCGCGCCCCACGTCGAAGAGCGTGCAGATGTTCGGGTGGTTGAGGCTCGAGACGGTCTTCGCCTCGCGCTCGAAGCGGGCGCGAACCTCCGCGTTCTCGCTCAGGTGCTGCGGCAGCACCTTGATCGCGACCTCCCGGCCGAGCCGCGTGTCCCGGGCTCGGTACACTTCGCCCATGCCGCCGGCGCCGAGGGGCGCGACGATCTCGTAGGGGCCGAGGCGGGTGCCGGGAAGGAGCGGCATCTCGCGCAATCTACCTCACGGCCCGGCCCGGGCGAACGACGGATTGCGCCCGGGTCGCCCCCCGCGGGGCCGCTCAGGTGGTCGCCGCATCCTCCGCGGCGCCTTCGAGCCGCACCCGGGCCGCCGCGTGGGCCCTCAGCGACCACGCGCGCAGCGCGAGCCCGAGCACGATCAGCAGCCCGGGGCCGCCGTAGATGATCGCGACATAGAGCCAGTCGATGGGACGCGCCTGGACCGCGAAGAGCCCCGCTCCGAGGTAGGCCGCCACCGAGACCGCGACCACCAGGACGGCGATCGCCACCGCCAGGGTGGTCGAACGCGTCATCTTGAACGGCGCGTCCATCCCCTGGCGCCGGGCGCGGATGTAGGCGACCGCGAGGAAGAGGTAGGGAACCACGACGGCGAGCGAGGTCAGGTCGTTGAGCAGCGAGATGAAGGCATCGGAACCGGCCATCCCGGCGACGATGTTCAGGAGCGGGAGCAGGATGAGCACGACCGTCACCGCCGCCTGGGTCCACAGCGCCGGGTGCAGGGTCCCGTTCGAGTCGGCCCGCGTGAGCCAGGCCGGGAAGGTCCCCGGAGGGAGGTCAGCGAACATCGCGCGGATCGGCGACTCGAGCCAGACGACGAAGGAGGCGGTCGCGCCCAGGGCCATCACGGTCGTGGCGAGGCTGGCCACCGCGGGCCCCGGCAACCCGACTCGCGCCGCCCAGGGCAGCCAGACGTCGTAGGCGCCGGTGGCCTTCCTCACGGCGTCCACCGGCATGAGCATGACGACCGCCAGGCTGGAGAGGACGTACGCGGCGCCGATGAGCGCCGTGGCCAGGAGGATCGCGCGGGGAAAGTTCCGCTGCGGGGCCTCCGTGTCGTGGACGTACGGGGCCGCGACCTCCGCGCCGGCCACAGCGAAGAGCAGCCAGGAGAAGGTGGAGAAGTACTTCAGGTCGAAGTGCGGCACGAGGCCCGACCAGCTGATCGGCGTGGCCGACGGCCTCCCGAACAGGCCCGCGCCGAGCGGAACGACGACCAGGGCGGCCATGAGCACGAGCGTGGCCTTTCCGAGCCAGTCCGCGCCGATGGAGAAGCGCCGGACGCCACGGGTCGCCAGCCAGGTCAGCGCCAGGCAGATCGCGACGCCCAGCAGCGGCAGCATCCAGGTCCGGGACTCGAAGACGTCCGTCCCGCGGAGCGCGAGCGATGCGCGGATGGGCAGCCGGCTGAACACCATCTGGAGGAAGACGAGGTTCGAGACGAAGTAGGTCCAGGTGCCGACGAACGCCCAGGTCGGACCGAGCCCGCGCGCCATGAAGCTGTAGATCCCGCCGCGGGACTCCGCTTCGTCCGACGAGAACTCGGCCAGGATCAGCGCCAGCGGGACGAAGTAGAGCGCTCCCACCGCGATCCACGAGAGGATGGCCGCCAGCCCGAGCTGCGCCAGGTTGTCCGGCACGTTCGCGAACCCGAACGTCGTGACGACCACGATCATGCTCACGCGGACCATGGACATCTTCGCGCGTGGCTTCGTCACGAGGCTCCTCCGCGGCGAAGGCGGCCCGCGGCGTCGCCGAGGGACGCGACGAGGGACGGGACGGTCTCGCAGGGGCCGAGCCGGGTACCGGGAGGAAGCGGCATCGCGGCAATCTAGCCCATGCCATGGACCGCAGGGCGAAAATTGTCCCGGACGTGTTCGGCCCGGACCTCCTTGGGCCCCGCACGACCACCGGGTACGATGCCGCGCGAACCACCCGACCCACCGGAGGCCCGCATGGCCACGACGCCCGCGCGCACGCTGCGGCCCGAAGACGAGCTCTCGCACTACCGGATCGTCGGTCCCCTGGGCGCCGGCGGCATGGGCGAGGTCTACCTGGCGCAGGACCGCACGCTCGGCCGGAACGTCGCGCTCAAGGTGCTGCCCGCCGACCTCGTCCGCAATGAGGAGCGCGTCCGGCGCTTCGTGCTCGAGGCGCGCTCGGCCTCGTCGCTGAGTCACCCGAACATCGTGACCATCCACGAGATCGGGCAGGACACGGTGCACTCCTCCGGCGAGCCCTCCTCCGACCCGGTGCACTTCATCTCGATGGAGCTCGTGAGCGGCAAGACGCTCGGGGCGCTCATCCACGAGGACCGCGCCGAGCTGCGCACGCTGATCGGCTGGCTCGCGCAGGCGGCCGACGGCCTCGCGAAGGCGCACGCGGCGGGGATCGTCCACCGCGACCTCAAGCCGGGCAACATCATGGTCACGTCCGACGGGTTCGCGAAGGTGCTCGACTTCGGCCTCGCCAAGCTCACCGAGCGGCCAGAGTCCGACCCCGAGACGACGAGCGATCCCACGGTCGGCCAGGGCGAGACCGGCGCCGGCGCGATGGTCGGCACCGCGGGGTACATGTCACCCGAGCAGGTGCGCGGCAAGACCGTGGACCACCGCTCCGACATCTTCTCGTTCGGCTGCATCCTCTACGAGGCCGCGACCCGCCGCCGTGCGTTCCTCGCCGACTCACCGGTCGAGACGATGCACCGGGTCCTGCACGACGCGCCGGTGCCGGTCGAGGAGCTGAACCCGAAGGCGCCCGCCGAGCTGCGGCGGCTGATCCGGCGCTGCCTGCAGAAGAACCCCGACCAGCGCCTGCAGTCCATGAAGGACCTCGCGCTCGAGTTGCGCGAGATCGAGGCCGAGTTCGACTCGCTCTCGGCCTCGGGGAGCTCCGGCAGCCACGCCGCGGTCGCCGCGATCGGGGGGCGCCGGTCTTCGCCGCTACCCTGGATCGCCGCCGCGGCCGTCGTGCTCTTGGCCGCCGGGGCCTGGTGGTTCCTGGGACGAAAGGGGCCGGCCGCCTCCCCGTTCCTCCGGATGCGCATGACGACCCAGACCCAGTCGGGGGACGTCCTGGACGCCGCGATCTCGCCCGATGCGCGCTTCCTCGCCTACCTCTCGAGGCGCGCCGGCCGGGCCAGCCTGCGCGTCCGGCAGGTCGCGACCGGCAGCGACGTGGTCGTCGTGCCGGACACCGGCGCCACGATCGTCCGTCCCTCCTTCTCGCCGGACGGGAACTACCTCTTCTACTGCGCGCCCCGGCCGGACAATCCCCGCTACTCGGCCCTCTACCAGGTGCCTTCCCTCGGGGGCGCGCCCCGGGAGGTCGCGTTCGACGTGGACTCGAAGGCCAGCCTCTCCCCGGACGGCACGCGGGCCGTCTTCCTGCGTCATGTCATCGATACGACCGAGGACCGCCTCGTGATCCTGGACCTGGCGTCGCGGCACGAGACGCTGCTCGCACGCCTCCAGCCGCCGCTCCTCGTCGTCGCCGGGCCCGTGTGGTCGCCCGACGGCCGGCGAATCGCCGCCGGGATCCAGGAGCTGGGCGCGAACGTACCCTGCGCGATCGCGCTGTTCGACCCGGCGACCGGGCGTCGCGACGACGAAGCGTCGCTCGACCGCACGTTCCTCAACTCGATCGCCTGGCTGCCGGGCCGCTCCGGCCTCGCCGTCAGCGGCGTGGACCTCGCGAATTCGGTCACCAACCAGGTCGCGCTCGTCGCGAAGGGCCACCGGTCGCTGATTCCGGTGACGAACGACTTCAGCAGCTACTCCCAGCTGACCTCGGCGGCGACCGAGCCGCTCCTGGCCGCCGTCCGGACGAGCAGCACGGACAACATCGTGCTCGCCGACCCCGCCGGAGGGCCGCCCCGGCGCCTGACGTCGGCGACCAGCTCCGAGAACTCGATCACGATGGGAACAGCGGGCGACAGCGCCTCGGTGCTCGGTGTGACGCCGCGCGACGGCATCGTGCAAATCTGCCGCGTGCCCATCACCGGGGGGCCGCCGGTGCTGGTCACGCACGGGCCTTTCCACAGCGCCAATCCGCACCAGGCCGGTGGGGTGCTCGCCTTCAACCGCTTCGACGCGTCGGGGCTTCACGTCTGGGCCTGCGATCCCGACGGAGGCTCGCAACGCCAGCTCACCAGCGGCGACGGCGAGCGGCTCCTCGGCCTCTCGCCCGACGGCCGACTGGTCTGCGTCCTGCTCGGCAAGGGACAGAACAGCGCCGAGGTCGTCTCGACTTCCGACGGCCGCTCGATGCTCCGAATCGACGACTTCGCCGGCGGCGGTCTCTTCTCGCCCGACTCCCGGAGCGTGTCCTACCTGCGCCCCCAGCGCGACGCGAGCGGGCTGACGGCCTTCCGACTCGTAGTGCGCCCCGTGGACGGCGGCCCGGAGACCGCGTCGCTGCCGCTCCCGCAGACGGTCACGGCCATCGCCTGGGACCCCGGCGGGCAGGCGATCACCTATGTGGACCAGGCGGATCCGGCCCGGAACGTGTTCCGCCAGCCGCTCGCCGGCGGCCCGAGGACCCGGTTGACGCACGTGACGGACGGCCGCGTGCTGCTCCATCGCTGGTCGCCCGACGGCCGACTCCTCGCCCTCGTGGTGCGGTCGGGGGATCAGACCGACCTCCGGGTCGTCGATGCCCGGGGCGGGGGCGGGCGGAGCATCGCCAGGATCTCGCCCGAGCAGCCCGGGGACGTCGCCTGGCTGCCCGGCGGCCGCAAGCTCGCGCTGCAGGTGCAGACCGTGGCGTCCGACGCCGTGCTGATCCGCAACTTCCAGTGACCCGCGCGGCGCCGCGGCAGGCGCCGCTTCCCGATGCTCCAACGCCGCCGCGTGAAGCGGCAGCCGAAAGGAAAGTCCCGATGTCCCGCGTTGCCGAATCGCCGCGCCTCCGCCGTTTCGCCGCCGTGCTCTCCCTCTCGCTCTTCATCGCCGTCACCGGGTGCTCCGGCGGCGGACCGGCCGCCGGGCCGTGGGGCGGCGCGAACCTGATCCAGCCGGCCGACCTGGCCGCCGAGCTCGCCGACTCGACCGCGGCGAAGCCGATGCTCGTCCACGTGGGTGTCGCGGTGCTCTACCGCGCGGGCGCCATCCCGGGCTCGCGCTACGCGGGCCCCGGCTCGAACGCGGCGGGCATCGCCTCGCTGCGCGCGCTCCTCAAGGACGTGCCGCGGGACACGAACCTCGTCATCTACTGCGGCTGCTGCCCGGCGGCGAACTGCCCCAACATGAAGCCCGCGTGGGCCGCCGTGAGGGACATGGGGTTCACGAACGCGAAGGCGCTCATGATCGCGGACAACTTCGACAAGGACTGGGCGGACAAGGGCTACCCGACCGAGAAGCCGCAGAACTGACG
>CAZPVG010000008.1:77596-94067 GCA_964589945.1 uncultured bacterium | reverse complement strand
GCGCCACGCCCTCCCGCTCGGTCCAGAATTTGTGCCGTACGCCCGCGACATCGTGCGCCCGCGGGCGACGCGCGCACCGGGCGTGTACCCCGGGGGACAATCGCCCGATTCCTCTGGCGCCGGGGCATTGAAATGAAGGAGTTTGCCGGCGGCACGGGGTCTGCACTTGGACCCGGACGTCCGAGTGACCGTGCTCCCCAGCACAGGAAAGGAGCCCCACCGTGAAGCGCATCCTGTTCGTAGCCCTGGCGGCCCTGATGGGCCTCTCTCTGATCGCTCCTCAGGCGGCCGACGCCGCGAAGGAGCGCGTCCAGACGAAGGAAGTCAAGAAGGAGCGCGTCGTCAAGAAGGACAACAAGAAGGACACCAAGAAGGTCGTCAAGAAGGAGAAGGTGACCAGGCGCGAGCGCACGACCGTGGTCGTGCGGCAGGGTCACCCCATCCGCCGCAGGCTGCCGACCGTCATCGTCCGCCGGCCCAACGTGGCCGTGCGCGTGAAGCCGGCCGTGTTCCTGCCCATCGTCGTCTGGCGGCCCCTGATCGTCGCCCGTCCCGCGCACGACCTGATGGTCTGGCAGGACGCCGAGACGCTCGACCGCTACGACGGCTGGACCGAGACGTACTTCGACTCCGACCAGCGCGGCTCGAGGCTCTTCCTCGAGGTGAGGTCGGGCCGTGTGCAGTTCGACTTCGCCGAGGTCGTCTTCGCGAACGGCGACACGCGGGTCGTGGACTTCTCCAACGGCACGCGGGGCCCCGGGCTCTACTCGCTGCTCGACTTCCGCGACGGCCGGCGCGTGGACCACGTGCGGCTGATCGCGCGGGCGAAGACGATGCAGGCGCGCGTCGTCCTGATCATGGAGAAGTAGCCTCGCCCGCAGTCTTCCGGGGGCGCCGCGGCTCGCCGCGGCGCCCTTCGTTCGGCTAGCATGCGCGGCCTCGACCCGATTCGCCCGGAGGAACGCCCATGCAGCCCGAAGTCCTCGACGCCGCCCGCCGCGCCTTCCCGCAGGGCGACGGCACCCTCGTCCTCGGCGGCATCGTCCACGGCGGCGAGTGCCACGCCGAGACACTCGCCCGGCTCCCGCTCGCGATGGCCACCCGCCACGGGCTCGTCGCCGGCGCCACCGGCACGGGCAAGACCAAGACGCTCCAGCTGCTCGCCGAGCAGTTCTCGGCCGTCGGCGTACCCGTGTTCCTCGCCGACCTCAAGGGCGACCTCTCGGGCATCGCCGTGCCGGGCGAGGCCGGGCCGCGGATCACCCGGCGCGCGAGCGACACGGGCTTCGCGTGGAAGGCGGAGGGCCGCCCGGCGGAGTTCCTGAGCCTGACGGGGAAGAACGGCGCGCAGGTGCGCGCGACGGTGTCCTCGTTCGGGCCGCTGCTGCTCGCGCGGGTGCTGGGGCTCAACGAGACGCAGTCGAGCGTGCTCTCGATGGTGTTCAAGTTCGCCGACGACCACCACCTGCCGCTGCTCGACCTGTCGGACCTGCGGGCGGTGCTCCAGTACCTGACCGGCGACGGGGCCTCCGCGCTCGAGCAGTACGGCGGCATGAGCAAGGCGACGGTCGGCGTGCTGCTGCGCGAGCTGATCGAGCTCGAGCAGCAGGGCGCGGCGGGATTCTTCGGCGAGCCCGAGTTCGAGCTCGAGGACCTGCTGCAGGTCGAGCCGGACGGGCGCGGCGTGGTGAGCGTGCTCGAGCTGACCGACGTGCAGGAGCGGCCGGCGCTCTTCAGCACCTTCATGATGTGGATGCTCGCGAAGCTCTACGCCGACCTGCCCGAGGTGGGAGACGCCGACAAGCCGAAGCTCGTCTTCTTCTTCGACGAGGCGCACCTGCTGTTCGACGATGCGAGCAAGGGCTTCCTCGACCAGATCGAGCAGGTCGTGCGGCTCGTCCGCTCGAAGGGCGTCGGCGTCTGGTTCGTGACCCAGAGCCCGAAGGACGTGCCGGCGGACGTGCTCGGGCAGCTCGGCAACCGGGTGCAGCACGCGCTGCGGGCGTTCACGCCCGACGACGAGAAGGCGCTCAAGGCCGCGGCGCGGACGTTCCCGAAAACCACGTTCTACGACGTCGAGGAGACCCTGACGACGCTCGGCATCGGCGAGGCGTTCGTCACCGTGCTCGCGCCGAACGGCGCTCCGACGCCGCCGTTCGCGGTGCGGCTCATCCCGCCCGCGTCGCGCATGGGGCCGCTGACCGCGGACGAGATGCGTGCGCAACTCGGCGCGTCGGAGCAGGTGAAGGAGTACGCCCTGCCCGTGGACCGCGAGAGCGCGCGCGAGATGCTCGCGGCGCGCCTGGCGGGTGCCGCGCCGCCCGCGGCCGCGCCGGCGCCTTCGGGCGTGCCGCCGGTCGCGCCGCCCGACGCGGGGCAGCGTGCGGCCGAGATGATCGGCGGCGCCGCGGCGATCGCGGGCGCGATCTTCGGCTCGCGGCTCGTGCGCGACGTCGCGCGCACGGCCACGCGCGAAGTCGCGCGCGGCGCGCTCGGCGCCCTCATCGGCGCGCCGCCACGGCGGCGCAGGACCCGGCGACGGACCACGGCGAGTCTCGCGGGCTCGCTGCTGCGCAACCTGATCCGCTGATGGCCCGGTCGCGGTCCAGGGCGACACGGCCGGGCTCGACGGCGCGCCCCGCCCCGGCGGCTCGGCCCGCGGCGTCGCCGGCGCCATGGGCGGCGTGGGTGGTCCCCGTGCTCGCGCTCGTGGCGGCGGCACTCGTGCAGTGGCGCGCGCTCGCGGCGCCGTTCTTCGCCGACGACTGGCTGTTCCTCGACCAGTCGCGCCAGCGCTCGCTGCTGGCCGCGGCGCTCTCGCCCGACCCGATCGGGAACTTCTTCCGGCCGCTGGGCCGCGTGCTGTGGTTCTGGACGCTCGGCCACGCGAGCGGCGAGTCGGCGGCGTTCTTCCACGCCGCGAACCTCGCGCTCTGGTTGGCCTCGGTCCTGATGCTCTGGGCGATCGCCCGCCGGCTCGGCGGCGATCGCGTCGCGGCGGTCGCCGCGGGCGTGTTCGCGCTCACCTACGCCGCCGACGTGCCGGTGATGTGGGCCTCCGGCGCGCAGGACCTGCTGGCCCTGGCGCTCGCGCTCGGCGCACTGCTCGCGGTCGCGGACGGCCGCCTCCGCACCGGGGCGGCGCTCCTCTTCCTCGCGCCCTTCGCCAAGGAGACGGCGGTCGTCGCGGTGCTGCCCGCGCTTCTGCTCGCCCGCCGGCCCGGCGAGAAGTGGGGCGCGGCCGTCCGGCGGGCCTGGCCGCTCCCCGCCGCGGCGCTCGCGTGGGCGCTCGTCGCCGGCGTCGTGTTCGCGCGGCGCGCTTCGCCCGGCTCGGGGCTCTCGCTCTCGCCGTGGGGCGCGCTCGCGGCGCTCGCGGACCTCACGCGCGTCGCGTTCGGGCTCGAATGGGCCACGGGACACGCGCCGTGGGCACCGCCCGCCGTTCCGAGGGGCGCCGCGCTCGTCGCGATCGCGCTGGCCGGCGTCGCGGTGGCGCTCGTCGTCGTTCGCTCGGGGCCGGGGCGAGGCGCCGCGGCGGGGAAGAAGGGAGCCGGCGCGGCGAAGGCGGCCGCACTTCCGGGCCCGGTGCCCGGCGCCTGGGCGGTCGCGGCGGCGTGGGCCGTCGCGGGCGCGCTGCCGGTGGCGGCCGTCGCGCCGGTCTGGAGCGCCTACTACCTGCTGTTCGCCATGGCGGGCGTCGGGCTGCTGGCCGGGCTCGCGGTCGCCCGCGCCCCCGGCGGCGTGGCGGCGGGGGTCGTCCTCCTCGCCGGGCTGGCCGCGGCGCAGCCCCGTGCGCTCCCGGAGTTCGCGACGGCGCCCTCGCCCTGGAGCGCGCAGTCGCACGTGAACGGCTTCTACCTCGAGCGCGGCATGGGCGTGATGGAACGCTGCGTGGACGACCTGCGCGCGGCGCACCCGTCGGTGCCCTCGTCGAGCACGTTCTTCTTCTCGGGCGTCCCCGCGTTCGCGGCGGTCCAGGTCGGGGACGGCCCGCTCGTGCGCGGCGTCTACCGCGACACGACGCTGCGCTCGTACTTCGCCTCGGCCTTCCGCCGCAGCCTGCTCGGGCGCGGCGACGTCTTCCTGCTGTCCTGGGACGACGAGTCGCGCCGGCTCGTGGACCACACGAACGAGCCCGACCTGTGGTTCAACCTCGGCATCGGCTGGCTGCTCAACGACCACCCCGAGACGGCGGTCGAGGCGTTCGCCCTCGACCTCGCACGCGACCCGCGCCGTGCGTCCTCACGGTTCGGGCTCGCGATCGCGCGGGCGTCGCTCGGTGACACCGCGGCGGCGCGGACCGAGCTGCTGCGCCTCGGCTTCGGGCTGGCGCGTGACGCCGGCCCGGTGGGGGACGGCGCCCGCCGCGCGCTGCTGGCGGGCGACTCGCTCACCGCGCGGCGGCTGGGCGAGACGGCGTCCGCGCATGCGGCGTACGACCCGGTGCCGCATCTCGTCCTCAGCCGCATCTACGCCGGCGAGCCGGACCGGGCGGCCTCGGCGGTTCTCGAAGCGGCCGCTGCGGCGGCATTCGCACCCGGGTACGCAGGAGCCTGGCGCAACTGGAGCGCCGTGCAGCAGCAGTTCCGCCACTACTCCGAGGCCCTGACCTCCCTCGAACGCTACTTCGAGCTCGACCCGACCGCCGAGCGGGAAGACCCGGAGGCGGTGGACTGGCGCGACCGGTTGCGCCAGATGCAACCCGGAGGCGTCCGGGCACAGAAGGCGCTGCGCAACGACGTCCTCCCCGCGCGACGCTGACGCCGTTGCGACGCCGCCAGCAGTTGACGCCGGAAGGCCCTCTGGAGTAGAAACTTGCGGCCCAAGGCCTGGGTGGGGCTGTAGCTCAGCTGGGAGAGCGCTTGACTGGCAGTCAAGAGGTCGACGGTTCGATCCCGTTCAGCTCCACCACTCCTCTTCTAGAATGCGCGGCTTTCCGGCCCGAGGGCCGGGCGGCCGTACCCGCCACGAACCGGCGGGCGCCGGACGAATGACACGTGGTGCCCGGGGAGGTTTTCCGATGGTCGTCGTGCTGATCCTGCTCGCCGTCGCGTCGCGACTGCTGCCGCACCCGCCGAACTTCGCTCCGGTCGCGGCCATCGGGCTGTTCGCGGGAGCCACCCTCGACCGCCGGGCCGCGTGGCTCGTCCCCTTCGCCGCCCTGCTGCTCTCGGACCTCTTCCTGGGCTTCTACCACCCGATGAGCATGTTCTGGAACTACGCCGGGTTCGCGGCCTGCCTGCTGCTCGGCGCCGGCATCCTCGGGCGGGCCCGCTCGCTGCCGCGCTTCGCCGGGGCGACGGTGGCCAGCTCGGTCGCGTTCTTCGCGCTCTCGAACTTCGGCATGTGGGCGAGCGGTTACTACCCGCGCACGCTCGCCGGCCTCGGCGCATGCTACACGGCGGCGCTGCCGTTCTTCCGCAACACGCTCCTCTCGGACGTGGTCTACGTGACGGCGCTCTTCGGACTCTGGGCGCTGGTCCGCCGGTACGTCCGCCGGCCCGAGGCGGAAGCCGCGCGCGTCTGACGCGCCACCTTCGTGCGAACGCCCCGGCTCCCCGGAGTCGGGGCGTCGTCGTTCCCGGCGGTCAGGACGCGATGCGCCCCGAGGGCGCGGGCGGCCTCGCGGGCGAGACCTCGTCGAGCAGGCCCTCGATCGCGGAGATCGTCCCGGGCGCGAGCCAGTCCACCTCGCCCGCCTGCGCGATCGCGATGCGCCCGTCGCGGTCGAAGACGTAGGTGTAGGGGATGCTCGGGCACGGGAGGTGGTCCACCAGCTCCCGGCGCTGGTCGAGAAGCACAGGAAGCCGGAGCCGCAGCCGTGCGACGTAGCGGGCCACCGAGGGGTAGGGATCGAAGCAGACGACTGCCACGCGCACGGCGCCGGGCGGGAGTACGCGCCGCAGCGAGTCGAGCCCCTGCACCTGCGCACCGCTGTGGCGCTCCCACGGCGCCCAGTAGTGCACGACGAGCACGCCCCGGCCGGGCAGGACGCGCTCGCTCCCCGCGGGCACGGCGGCGAGGACCGCGTCGAAGTCCGCCGGCAGTCGCTCCGCGGCCGGCAGCGCGTGCAGCGTCGCGGGCGCCGCGCCGGGGGCCTGCACCGTGAAGAGCTTCGAGCGCCACACGAGGCCGATGGCCAGCGCCACGACGGCGGCGATCAGCAGCGCGCGTGCGGTCACGAGGAGGCCGCCGCGGCCGACGTCTCGCCCTGCGGGGCGCGCGAGCGCGCGAACCAGCGCCACAGGCAGTCGGCCGTGATCGCGACCATGAGGCCCATCACCACGAGCGTCACCACCACCTGGACGCGCGCCGGCATCGGCGCGCGTGCGAAGGCGGCGAGCAGGTCGGGCGCGCCGGCGGCGAACTGGGCGCGCAGGTAGTTGACGCGCAGGTTCATCCAGCCGGCCGTCAGCGTGTTGACGCACATGAACGCGAGCGGGATCAGGGTGGTCCACGCGTAGCGGCCGCGGCCCGTGTTGAAGAGCCACGACGTGCCGATGGCGAGCGCGATCGCGGCGAGCAGCTGGTTGCTCACGCCGACGAGCGGCCACATGGTCGTGATGCTCCCGGTCCAGACGAAGTAGCCCCAGGCGAGCACCGAGAGCGCGCTGAAGACCGTCGCGGGTGCGAATCCGGTCCAGCCCCTGAGCCCCGGCACGACCATGCTGCCCACCTCCTGGAACATGTAGCGCGTGACGCGCGTGCCCGTGTCGATGAGGGTCATCACGAACATCGCCTCGAACATGATGACGAAGTGGTACCAGAAAGCCATCAGCCCGCCGAGGAACGGCAGCGACGAGAACACCTGCGCCATGCCGACCGCGAGCGAGACGGCGCCACCGGGCCGCCCCGCCAGCACCTCGCCGACCTGGGCCGACAGGGTGGAGAGGTTCACGGGGGTCATCCCCAGCGTCGCGAAGACCTCGGGCCTCGTGTTGATCGCGAAGTAGTCGGCCGGGTGGAGCGCGCTCGCCGCGACGAGGGCGATGACGCCCACGAAGCCCTCGAGCAGCATCGCGCCGTACGCGATGGGCAGCACGTCGCGCTCACGCTCGACCATCTTCGGGGTCGTGCCCGAGGCGATCAGGGAGTGGAATCCGGAGATGGCGCCGCACATGATCGTGATGAAGACGAACGGGAAGAGCGGCCCCGGGATCACGGGCCCGCCGCCCGCCGCGTAGGGCGTGATGGCCGGCATGTGCAGCTTCGGGTTCACGAGCATGATGCCGGCCGCGAGGACCAGGATCGCGCCCACCTTCATGAAGCTCGAGAGGTAGTCCCGCGGGCAGAGCAGGAGCCACACGGGCAGCACCGAGGCGACGAAGCCGTAGATCATCAGGGCGATCGTGATGCCACGGTCCGAAAAGAGGAAGAAGCGCTTCAGCTCGGAGTCGTGCACCCAGGCGCCGGCGCCCACCGCCACGAGCAGCAGGATCACGCCGTAGGTGCGGTAGGCGATCGCGCCGACGAGGGCGGCGCACAGGACCAGGTAGAGCGCGTGCACGGAATCCTCCGGGCGGGGGCGGCGATGGCGCCGGAGTCTAGGGGCCGCCGAGGTCCGTGTTCAACGATTCGTTGGGCCGGCGCCGTGGGACCGGCGCCTCCGGGCCGCGGCGCGGGAATCGGGGACGGCGCGCCCGGGCGCGTGAAGCGTGCGCGACCGCCGGGCTCAGGACGCCTTGCGTGCCCCGGGTGGCACGCGCAGGAAGCGCGAGTCGCTCGGCCGGTGCGCGCCCGTCCGGGCGCGGTTCTCGAGGCCGCACGAGGGACAGAACCGCCACTCACCGTCGAGGCGCTTGCGGCAGCGCTCGCAGTGCTCGCCCACGAACGTGCCGCAGGAGGGGCAGTACTCGAAGTCCTTCGAGACGACCCCCGTGCAGTGCGGGCACATGCGCACGCCGTGCTCGGGCAGGTACACGACGCGCGTGACCTCCTCGAGGGTCGTACGCCCGGCGAGCACCTTGGCCAGTCCGTCCTCGCCGATCGGCCGCATGCCGGCCTCGATCGCGCCCTTGCGGATGTCCGCGTCGGGCGCGTTGCGCATGATCAGCGTGCGCAGCCGGTCGTCCACCCCGAGGATCTCGACGATGCCCGTGCGGCCGGAGTAGCCGGTGTTGCGGCAGTTCGGGCAGCCCGTCCCGCGGTGGAGCTGCACGTGCTTGGCGTCGGTGTTCGGGCTGCCGCCGAGGCGGTTCAGCGTGGAGGCCTCGACCTCGTAGGTCTCCTTGCACTTCGGGCACAGCGTCCGCACGAGCCGGATGCTGACCACGCCGAGCAGGGAGGAGGCGACCATGAACGGCTCGAGCCCGAGGTCCACGAGGCGCGTCACCGCGCCGGCCGCGTCGTTCGTGTGCACCGTGCTCAGCACGAGGTGGCCCGTCACCGAGGCGCGGAACGCGATCTGGGCCGTCTCCTGGTCGCGGATCTCGCCGATCATGATGACGTCCGGGTCCTGGCGCAGGATCGACCGGAGGGCGGCCGCGAAGGTCTTCTTGGCCTTCTCGTCCACCTGCACCTGGTTGATGCCCGGGAGCTGGAATTCGACCGGGTCCTCGACCGTGGTGATGTTGCGTGTGACGTCATGCACGTGGCGCAGCGCCGAGTAGAGCAGGGTGGACTTGCCCGAGCCCGTCGGGCCGGTGACGAGGATGATCCCCTGTGGCCGGGCAAGCAGGCGTTTCAGGCGGGTCAGCTCGCGGTCGTCGAGTCCCAGCGCGTCGAGGACGACACCCCCGCCGGACTGGTCCACGATGCGCATCACGACCTTCTCGCCGTTCGTGAGCGGCAGGGTCGAGACGCGCATGTCCACGCGCCGGCCCGAGATCTCGATCACGAGGCGACCGTCCTGCGGCTGGCGCTTCTCCGCGATGTCGAGGTTCGCGAGCACCTTGATCCGCGAGACGATGGCGCCCTGCGTCCACTTCGGGAGCCGCTGCTCCTCGCGCAGCAGGCCGTCCACGCGCAGCCGGATGACGAGGTCGTCGTGCTGCGGCTCGATGTGGATGTCGCTCGCCCGCTCCTCGACCGCCCGGTGGAGCAGCCAGTTGGTCAGCCGGACGATGGGCCGGCCCTCGGCCTCCTTGAGCAGGACGTCCGTCGCCTCGCGATCCTCCTGCTCTTCGACGGCGCTGACCTCCACGTCCTCGTCCCTCTGGATGATGCTCTGGATCACCTCGTTCATCGAGGTGTCGAGGTGGTAGTAGCGCTCGATCGCGGCGGCGATCTGGGAGGGCGCGGCGAGGACCGGCTGGATGAACATCCCGGCCTGGAAGCGCAGGTCCTCGATCGCGGCGACGTTCATCGGGTCGGCCATGGCGACCACGAGCGCCTTGCGCCCGACCTCGAGCGGGAGCGCGAGGTACTTGCGCGCGAGGTCCTCGGAGATCTTCGCCAGCGCCCCCTCGTCGGGGGCGGTGTGGTCGAAGTCCACCACGGGCAGGCGCAGCTGCTTGTGCAGCAGCGCGACCAGGTCGGACTCCGTGACGAAGTCGAGCTTGAGCAGCGCTGCGCCCAGCATGAGCCCGGAGCGCTTCTGCTCGTCGATGGCGCGGGCCAGCTGCGCCTCGTCGATGATTCCGGCCTCGATCAGCAGCTCGCCGAGTCGTTTGTGTTCGTTGGCCATCCCGGGGTCCCGGCGGAAGGAGAGAGCGGTCGTCCCCCGGGGTATCGGCCCGGCCGGCCCGGGGATTGAGGCCCGAACGGGCCGCCGCCGGCCGGCGCGCGGCGCGCCGCGGCGCTTGGCCCGCGTGCGCGGGCTTGGTAGCGTGCGGACGTGAGCGAACGACCCGCCGTCACCTCCTCGGACCCCGAGGACTCCATCCTCCCGCGCGTATCCGCGCTCTCCTTCATCGG
Source organism: uncultured bacterium (assembly GCA_964589945.1). GTDB lineage: Bacteria > Eisenbacteria > RBG-16-71-46 > RBG-16-71-46 > RBG-16-71-46 > CAIXRL01. The sequence goes on along the minus strand of CAZPVG010000008.1, from coordinate 84,212 downwards.
CCCCGAGGGCGTCTCCGGGCCGGACCGCCTCGTCGAGCTGCTGCGCGCCGCGACGCGCCACTGCCGCCGGCTCGTGGACTGCGAAGCCGTGCGCATCTGGGTCGCCCGGCGCGGGGGCCGCCGGCTCGTCGCGCGCGACTTCCCCGACGAGGGCCCGCCGGTCGAGCGGCGGCTGGCGGCCGGGGAGGGCCTCGCCGGGTGGGTGGTCGCCCGGGGGCGATCGCTCCGGCTGGCCGGGGACGAAGCCCCGCCCGAGGGCCTGCACGGCGAGCGGCCCGAGTTCCGCACGGCGCTCGTCCTGCCGTTGCTCAGGCGAGGGGAGCCCTTCGGCGCCATCGAGTGCCTCGACAAGCGCGGCGGGGCCTTCACGGACGCCGACTTCGACCGGCTCGAGGTGGCCGCGGAGAGCGTCTCGTTCGCGGTGGACTACGCGCTGCTCTACCAGGAGACCGTGCGGCGCGCGCTCGAGAAGGAGGTGCTCCTCGACGTCGCGCGCGCCCTCTCGGCGCCGTTCGACCTCGACGAGGTCATCGAGGCCATCTTCAGCTCCCTGCGCGAGGTCGTGGCCTACGACGCCGGCGCCATCTACCTCGTGGACCGCAAGACGGGATCGCTCGGGCTCGTGAGCGAGTCCGGCTACCCGGAGGGCTCCGAGGAGGCGTTCGGGCTGCAGGTGGGGCAGGGCATCGTCGGCTGGGTGGCCAAGACCGGCGAGCCCGTGATCGTGCCCGAGGTCACGGCCGACCCGCGTTACGTCGCCGCCCGGCCCTCGACGCGCAGCGAACTCGCCGCGCCGATGGTCGTCGAGGGCGAGCTGGTCGGCGTCTTCAACCTCGAGAGCGACCGGGGCGACGCCTACCACGAGGGCCACCTCGAGCTGCTGTCGGCGTTCGCCGCGCAGGCGGCGGTGGCGGTGCAGCGCGCGCGCAGCGCCCGCGACCTCGTCGAGCGCCGGCGGCTCGAGCGTGAGCTCGCGATCGCCCGCGACATCCAGCTCTCGTTCCTGCCGTCGAAGGCCCCGTCGGTGCCCGGGTTCGACGTCGCCGGCACCTCGATCCCGCACGACCAGGTCGGCGGCGACTACTACGACTTCATCCCGGTCAGCGAAACACGGCTGGGGCTCGCGATCGCGGACGTCTCGGGCAAGGGGATCCCCGCCGCGCTCATCATGGCGGGTTTCCGCATGAGCCTGCTCGCCGAGATCCGCAACGAGTTCGCGATCCGCGCCGTGATGCGCAAGGCGAGCCTGCTGCTGCACGAGAGCACCGAGCGCGACCGCTTCGTGACCGCCTTCTACGGCGTGCTGGACTGGAAGAACGCCGTGCTCATCTTCAGCAACGGCGGCCACAACCCGCCGCTGCTCGTCCGCCGCGACGGCACCTGCGAGAACCTCGTCGAGGGCGGCGTCGCGCTGGGGGTCCTGCCCGACGCGCGATACGAGGATCGGCCGGTCGCGCTGCGGGAGGGCGACGTCCTCGTGATGTACACGGACGGCGTCAGCGAGGCCGAGAGCCCCACCGGCGAGATGTACGGCGAGCACCGTATCGAGGACCTCGCGCGGCGCCACGCGCACCTGCCGGCGGCGGACATCCTCGCGCGTCTCGTGGACGCCGTGGGCGCGTGGACGGCCGAGAAGGGCCCGAGCGACGACCTCACGCTCATCGTCGTGCGCAAGCTCGGCTGAGCCACCGTTGCGGCCGCTCCCGCCGCGGGGAAACCGCGCGAGGTTCAAGCATCACTTGAAGGCCCGGAGTCTTGACCCCCTTCGGGGCGTTCGATAGTCTGCCGCGCACTCTCTCCGTCCTCTCACCTTCGAGGAGTCCGCGTTGACCGCTTCGACCGGCCGGACCGGCCGCATCCTGTCGGGAATGCGCCCCACCGGGCGCCTCCACCTGGGCAACTACGTGGGCGCGCTGGAGAACTGGGTGCGCCTGCAGGACGCCGGGTGGACGAACTACCACATGGTCGCCGACTGGCACATGTTGACGACCGGCTACGAGGACACGAGCCGCCTGCAGCAGAACACCTGGGACATGGTGCTGGACTGGCTCGGCGCCGGGCTCGACCCCGCGCGAAGCGTGCTCTTCGTCCAGTCGGCCGTGAAGGAGCACGCCGAGTTGCACCTGCTCTTCAGCATGCTCGTGAGCAAGGCGCGGCTCGAGCGCATCCCGACCCTGAAGGAGCAGATCCGCGACCTCGGGATGGACGAGCAGACGATCTCGTACGGGCACCTCGGCTACTCCGTGCTGCAGGCCGCCGACATCCTGCTCTACCGGGCGACGCACGTCCCGGTGGGCGAGGACCAGGTGCCGCACGTCGAGCTGACGCGCGAGATCGCCCGCCGCTTCAATTACGTCTACTGCCGGGACCGCGAGCCGGTGTTCCCCGAGCCGGAGCCGCAGATCACGGAGTTCGCGCGCCTCCGGGGCCTCGACGGCAACCGCATGAGCAAGTCGCTGGGCAACACGATCCTGCTCGCCGACGAGCCGGCCGAGATCGAGGCGAAGGTGAAGCAGGCCTACACGGACCCGAAGAAGATCCGCAGGGACGACCCGGGCCGGCCCGAGGCCGACCTTTCGGAACTCGACGCCGAAGGAAAACCGCTGCATGCGGGCTGCGTCGTGTGGGAGTATCACCGCAAGTTCAACGCCGCCGAGGCGGAGGCCGTGGCCGTGGAGTGCCGCGCGGGCCGCCTGGGCTGCGTCGCCGACAAGAAGCGGCTGGCGGCGGTCATGGCCGAAGCGCTCGGCCCGATCCGCGAACGTCGCGCGAGCTGGGAGAAGGATCCCGACCGCGTGCGCGACGTGCTGAACGAGGGCACCCGGCGCGCCCGCGAGACGGCGCGCGAGACCATGGAGCTGGTTCGGAGCGCGATGGGCGTCAAGTCCGTCGTGGAGCCCGTTTGAGCGAAGCGCGCGACGACGCGCCGGCCCCCCGCGATCCCGCGGGGGCGGCGACCGAAGAACCCGGCCGGGCCGGCCCGAACGGCGACGGCCCGAACGGCGACGGGCGGCCGCACGACCTGCTGGTCGAGAGCCCGGCGGCGCGAAGCCGCGACGGCGGGCCGGTGGTCCGCGCGGCGCGGTCGGCGGTGACCTTCCGGCTCCCGCGGTTCGAGGGGCCGCTCGACCTGCTGCTCCACCTCATCAAGCGCGACGAGATCGACATCTACGACATCCCGATCGCGCACATCACCCAGCAGTACCTCGAGACGATCGAGCTCATGCGCGCGCTCGACCTCGAGGTCGCGGGCGAGTTCCTCGTCATGGCCGCGACGCTCATGCGCATCAAGGCCAGGATGCTGCTCCCGATCCCGAAGTCCGACGAGGAGGAGGACGAGGGCGACCCGCGCGAGGAGCTGGTCCAGCGCCTGCTCGAGTACCGGCTCTACAAGGAGGCCTCGGGGACGCTCAAGACCCAGGAGGGGGATCGTCGCCTGCTCTACGAGCGGGGCATGGTCCCGACCGAGGACGAGGCCGGTCCGCTCCCGCTCGCGCCGGCGACGCTGTTCGACCTGATCGACGCGCTCAACCGGGTGCTCGCGCGGCGCTCCGAGCGGCCCGTCTACGAAGTCCGCACCGAGGCGTACGACATCGAGGACAAGATGTCGTTCATCGCCCGCACCGTGGCCGAGAACGGCCGGCTGACCTTCTCCAGCCTCATGGAGCGCGCGCACGCGCGGATGGAGATCGTCGTCTCGTTCATGGCGCTGCTCGAGCTCGTCAAGCTGGGCCGGATCGTGGTGGTTCAGGAGGCGAACTTCGCCGACATCCTGATCCTCCCGAGAGGGCCGGAGGGAAACGACACCGATGCCCCCAACGAACCTGCGATCGGCGGTTGAAGCACTGCTGTTCGCGTCGGACCAGCCGCTCTCGCTGATGCTGCTCGCCGAGGCGCTCGAGGCCGAGGCCACGGACGTCGCGGGAGCGCTGAAGTCCCTCGGCGAGGAATACGCCGCTCGAGAGGCCGGCGTAGAGCTTCGCGAGATGGCGGGGGGCTGGCTGTTCACGACCGCCTCGGCGCAGTCGGAGTGGGTCGCTCGCATGCTCCGCGGCAAGCGGCGCACGCGGCTCTCGCGCGCTGCGCTCGAGACGATGGCGATCGTCGCCTACAAGCAGCCGGTCACGAAGAGCGAAATCGAGGCGATCCGCGGCGTGGACGCGAGCGGCGTGCTCGCGACGCTGCTCGAGCGCAACCTCGTCACGATCAAGGGCCGTTCGACCGTCGTCGGCCGTCCGCTGCTCTACGGTTCGACGGGCGAGTTCCTGAACTACTTCGGCCTGCGCGACCTGACGGAGCTGCCGCGGCCCGAGGAGCTGCGCGCGCTCGTGGCCGCCCGCGAGCCGGAGCAGCTCGAGATGATGGAGATGGACCCCTCGAGCGGCATGCCGCTCGCGCCCTCCGCGCCTCCCGGGGCCGGCGACGGCGACACACCCGCCGGGGAGCCGCCTGCGGAGGAGGAGGCGTTCTCTCTGGCGGAGGCCGAAGCCGCCATCGCGCAGGCGAAGCAGGCGCGCGCCGAGGCGGCGCTGGCACTGGCGGAACCCGCCGGGTCGGAAGCCCCGGAATCCGTCGAGGCCTCGGTGCACGCCGGAGCCGGCGACCTCGAGGAGTCGTCCGACGACGCCGGCGAAGGCGACGAGGACGAATACGAGGACGACGAGGACGAGTACGAGGACGACGACGAGGAAGACGAGGCTGACGACGAGGCGGACGAGGGTCTCGAGCGTCCCTCGGCTTCGCTCGGCCACGACGACGGCGGACGCTGAGCGGCCGTCGCCGCCGCGCCGGGGACGCATGACTCGCGACGCCGAGCACTGGATCCGCGCGCTGCGGCTCGAACCGCACCCCGAGGGCGGCGCGTTCCGCGAGACCTGGCGCGCCGCGGAGAGCGCGGCCGGGCTGCCCGGGCGCTTCCCGGGAGCGCGCGCGTTCGGGACCGCCATCTATTACCTGCTCCGCGCCGGCGAGCGTTCGCGCCTGCACCGGCTGCGCGCCGACGAGGTCTGGCACCTCTACGACGGCGGGCCACTGCACCTGCACCTGCTCGTTCCGGGCGAGGGCTACCGGCGGCTGACGCTGGGGCACGACGTCACGGGCGGCGAGTCGCCCCAGTGCCTCGTGCCGCACGGCGCCTGGTTCGGCGCCGAGCCCGCCGAGGGCGCGTCGTTCGCGCTCGCGGGCTGCACCTGCGCGCCGGGATTCGAGTACGAGGATTTCGAGCTGGGCTCGCGCGACGAGCTGCTCGCGCGCTTTCCCGGGGCGCGGGCGCTGATCGAGCGCCTCGCGCCATGAACCCATGGGAGGTCGGACGATGTCCATCCGGTTGAACAAGCTGCTCGCCTCGCGCGGCCTCGGGGCCCGGCGCAAGTGCGACACGATAATCGCCGAGGGCCGCGTGCGCGTGAACGGCCGTGTGGTGCGCGAGCCCGGCACGACCGTCGAGGAGCAGAGCGACCGCGTCGAGGTGGACGGCCGGCCGCTGCCCGGCGCGCAGGCGCACGCGTACTTCGTGATCAACAAGCCCGTCGGGGTCATCACCACGCTCGACGATCCCCAGGGCCGGCGCACGATCGCCGAGCTGCTGCCACGGGGCCAGCGTCTGTTTCCCGTCGGCCGTCTCGATGCGGACTCGAGCGGGCTCCTGCTGCTCACGAACGACGGCGAGCTGGCCCACCGGCTCATGCACCCGCGCTACGGCGTCGAGAAGGCCTACCGCGTGAGGCTCGATCGCGAGCCGGGCACGAGGCAGCTGGAGCGCCTCGCGCACGGCGTCGAGTTCGAGCCCGGGGTCGTGAGCGCGCCCGCGCGCGTGCGCCGCGTGGACCCCGGCTTCGACGCCATCATGATCGAGATCGCAATCCACGAGGGGCGCTACCGCCAGGTGCGCCGCATGTGCGAGGCCCTTGGACTCGTCGTGACGGGCCTGCACCGCGTCGGCTACGGGCCGCTGCGGCTCGGGCCGCTGGCGCGCGGCATGTGGCGCGAGCTCTCCGAGGCGGAGGTCGCGCGGCTGCGCGCCGCGTCCGCGAAACCGCGACGGCGGCCGCCGGAGGCGGCCGCCGGATCGAGCCGCAGACGGCCGGCCCCGCGGCCGGCGCCGCCCGCGACGCGGCGCCCGTCGCGTGCGGGTCGCGACGACGAGGCGGGGGAGACGTGGGTGCCGGGTGGCGGACACCTGGGCGAGCCGGACGACGACGCCGAGTGGCCGGCTCGCCCCGGCCGCGCGCGCGGCGACCAGGCGTTCCTCGAGAGCGGCGAGGCCGCGCGGGGGCGCGAGCCGGAGTTGCCGTGGCACGCGCCCGAATACCGCCGCGGCACGAAGGCAGCCGCCGGGCGCACCCGGCGCGAGGGCCCGCGCGATCGGGACCGCGGGACTCCGCGTGCCGGGCGAGGTCCGGAGCCCGGCCGGCGCGAGCGCCCGGGCGAGCGGACGCAGCGGTCCGGGCGCACGGGCAGCTCGCAGCGCTTCGAGCGCCGCCCCGAGCGGGGCGAGGGGACGCGCGCCACCGGGCGGTCGGCTTCGGGGCGCGGGCCGGCACGCCCCGCGCGGTCGTCCGAGCGCGGGCCGGCACGCCCCGCGCGGTCGTCCGAGCGCGGGCCGGCACGCCCCGCG
>CAZPVG010000008.1:0-77496 GCA_964589945.1 uncultured bacterium | reverse complement strand
GCGCGGGCCGGCACGCCCCGCGCGGTCGTCCGAGCGCGGGCCGGCACGCCCCGCGCGGTCCTCCGAACGCGGCCCGTCACGCTCCGCGCGGTCCTCCGAGCGCGGCCCGTCACGCTCCGCGCGCTCCTCCGAGCGCGGCCCGTCGCGCTCCGCGCGGTCCTCCGGGCGCGGCCCGGCACGCCCCGCGCGGTCCTCCGAGCGCGGCCCGTCACGCTCCGCGCGGTCCTCCGAGCGCGGCCCGTCGCGGGGCTTCTCACCCCGAAGGGGACGCGGCGATGGGCCGAATCGCCCCGCGAAGGGGCGTCGTGCCTCGGGCCCGGCCGGCCGGGGGCCGAAGCGCGGCCCGCAGCGTGGCGGAAGGCGCGGCCGCAACTCTTGAAGCGCCAAGGTCTGCGAGATTCTCCTCCAGTATCACGCGAAGTTCGCTCATCATCATGTGGAGCCTGGCGGCGCGCGGAACGAAACGTGCGGGAGGCCTCCGGGTCGCAACCTCAGGCGGGCGGCTCCGGATCGCCGGCCCGCGCTCTTCCTTTTCGATGAGCCTGCGTTGCACGGACGCCTCGCCGGCCTGGACGTCCCCCCGTGCGACTCGACCTGCTGAACCCGAAGACGCCCGAGAATTCCGGAACGGCCGCCGGCCCCGCCGGTGTACCAGCGGGTGTCGGTCCGGCGGCAGCTCCGCCGGCCCTTCCGAGACGGGGCCTCCGTCCGGTCACGTGCGTGCTCGTCGGCCTGCTCGCCCTGGCGCTCCTGGGCCAGGGCCAGCGCTATCGCCTCGATCCGCGCTTCCGGTCCCCGAGCAGCACGCTGCTCTCGTACTGGGGTGCGCTGGGAGAGGGCGACAGCCAGCAGGTGCTCGAATGCTACGCGGAGGTGCGTGACGACCTGCCCCTGCCGGGGGACCTCTGGTTCCTGCCGCCGACCGACGAGCTGTGGCTGGACGGTTTCCACTCCCTGCCCGTGACGCGCGGCCGGGTGCTGGTGACCTACGAGGTTCACTACCGGCCGACGGGTTCGGGCGAGGAGAGGATGTTCCGGACCGGCAACGAGCTCGTGCGCGTGCGCGGCGAATGGCGTATCGCGAAGCCGCTCGGCGAGGCGAGCATGCCGGAGTGGAAGCCCGTCCCGGGACCGGTTGACACGTAATCCGGCGGCCTCCTAGGCTCCTTCGTCGCCCGGCGCGCGATCCTCGTGCGGCGCGCGGCACGCGAGCCGCAGAGCCCGTTTCGTCCCGAGGACCCGTATGACCCGCGCGATCGCCCGTTTCCTCTGCGCCGCCGCCCTGGCCACGCTCGTCGCGACGCCCGCATTCGCGACCAAGTACGCGGCCGAGTTCATGAAGATCCCGGTGGGGGCGCGCGCGGTCGGCATGGGAGGGGCCTTCGCCGCCGTCTCCGACGACGCGACGGCGCCCTACTGGAATCCCGCGGGGCTCGTGTACCTGCCGTACCGCGAGGCCTTCCTGCAGCACGCCGAGCAGTTCGGCAGCCTGGTGAACCACGACTTCGGCGGCGTCGTGATGCCCCTCAAGTCCGGCAACGGGCGCCGAGCGGCGCTCGGCATCACGATGACGTGGGTGGGCGTGAACGACATCCCGATCACCCCGCGGCCGGGAGGTCTGCAGCCGGGCCAGTGGCTCGACTACGGCACCGACAACGACCCGCTCACGCCCGGCAACGGGCAGGGCAACGGCAAGTGGGATCCCGGCGAGCGGCTGCTGCTGAGCGCCGACGACCTCTTCATGGCGAGCAGCCGCGACATTGCGGTCGGCGTCTCGTACGCGCGCCAGTACGGCGAGCGCTGGTGCTTCGGCGGCACGGTGAAGTTCATCCGCCAGAGCATCCCCGACACACTGCCGGGCAACCACGCGACCTCTTTCGGCGCCGGGCTCGACGCCGGCCTCACTTACATGCCCGGCGACGCGGTGACGCTCGCCGCGGTCGTGCACGACCTCACGACGACGTTCATCAGCTGGAACAACGGCGTTCGCGAGTCCGTCCTGCCGACCATCACGACCGCCGCGGGCTTCAACTTCTACCCGGCGCCGCGCCACGCGCTGACGTGGGCCCTCGACCTCGACTGGAACTTCGAGAACCGGACGTACGACGCGCAGCTCCAGATGGGCAAGAGCACCGCCGAGCTGCACACGGGCCTCGAGTACTGGTACCGCAACACCGTCGCCCTGCGGGCGGGTGTCGGCGGCAAGGACCTCGATTTCGGGCTCGGCCTCCGCTACCGGCACTTCGGCGCCGACTACGCCGCGGCGCTCAACCGCTTCTTCGCGGCGAGCGACCCGTCGTTCCCGAACGACTCGAACCTCGACGCGACCCATCTCGTGAGCCTCTCCTACAGCTGGTGACCGCGACATCCCCCGCGGCGCCCGCGCGAATCCCCATCGCGCGGGCGTTCCTGTTGGAGGGGCGGCCGTCACGGGGATTTGACCGGCTCGCGAACGCGTGGCTAGTGTGCCCGCGGCGTGCCCGGAGCGGTCCGCCGACGCGGGAGGATCGATGCGCAACGTGATGGCGCTGGTGCTGTCGGGAGGCGGGGGCGAGCGCCTCGGCGTGCTTTCGGCCGAGCGCGCGGTGAGCGCGCTGCCGTTTGGCGGCAAGTACCGCGTCATCGACTTCTCGCTCAGCAATTGCTGCCACTCGGGCATCGAGCGCGTCGGCGTTCTCGCGCAGCACGCGCCCGCCTCGCTCAACGACCACGTCGGCGCGGGCCGCACGTGGGACCTCGACCGCCGGGTTCGCGGCGTGGTCATCCTGCAGCCCTTCCAGACGCGGAGCCACGCGGGCTGGTACCGGGGCACCGCCGACGCCATCACGCAGAACCTGAACTTCCTGGAAGAGGCGCGGCCCGAGCGCGTCCTCGTCCTCTCCGGGGACCACGTCTACCGCATGGACTACCGCGCGCTGATCCTGGCGCACGAACAGCGTGGCGCCTCGGTGACCATGGCGGTGGCGCGCGTTCCGGCCGACCAGACGCACCGCTTCGGCATGGTCACGACCGACCGTACGGGACGCGTGCGCGCCATCGACGAGAAGCCCGACCGCAGCGTGACGCCGCTCGCGAACATGGGCGTGTATGTGTTCGAGTACGACGTGCTCGCCGAGATGCTCCGCACGCACCCGGTGGACCTCGTGCTCGACGTGCTGCGGCCGCTCGTCGCCGCGGGCGAACGCGTCTACACGCACGAGTTCAACGGGTTCTGGGAGGACGTGGGCACCGTGGCGTCGTACTACCGCGCGAACCTCGAGCTCGTGCAGCCGCAGCCCCGCTTGCAGCTCCACGATGCGCGGTGGCCCATCCTGACCCGCGACGAGGAGCGGCCCCCCGTGATCGTCTCGGGCACGGCCGAGATCGAGGACAGCCTGATCGCCAACGGCTGCCGGGTCGAGGGGCGCGTGCGGCACTCGATCCTGTTCCCGGGCGTCCACGTCGCGCGGGACGCCGAGGTCACGGACGCGGTCGTCATGCCCGACACGCGCATCGAAGCCGGCGCGCGCGTCGAGCGCGCCGTGCTCGACAAGTACGTGCGCGTCGGCGAGGGCGCTGTCGTGGGCGAGGGCACCGACCCCGGACCGCCCGAGCTTGCCTGGCTCGCCGGGCTGGTGCTCGTGGGCAAGGACGCGTGGATTCCGCCGGGCGGCCGGGTCGAGCGGCCCGCCTCGATCGGGGTGGGCGGGCGCTACGAGGACTTCCGCGACGGCCGCGTCGCCTCGGGCACCGTGATCCCGAACCGGCTCTGGTTCGAGGAGATCCGATGAACGCCGCGACCTACGCCTTCATCCTCGCCGGCGGCGTCGGCAGCCGTCTCTGCCTGCTCTCGGAGAAGCGCGCCAAGCCCGCCGTGCCGTTCGGTGGCAAGTACCGCATCATCGACTTCACGCTGTCGAACTGCGTGAACTCCGGCATCTACGACATCGGCGTGCTCACGCAGTACCGCCCGACGTCGCTCAACCAGCACATCGGCATCGGCCGCCCGTGGGACCTCGACCGTACGCGCGGCGGCATCCAGCTGCTGCAGCCCGCACCCGGCGCGTTCACGAGCGACTGGTACAGCGGCACCGCGGACGCGATCTACCAGAACCTCGTGCACCTCAAGCGCCGCCGGGTGGACGAGGTGCTGATCCTGTCGGGCGACCACATCTACAAGATGGACTACAACGTGCTGTACGCATTCCACCGTGCGAACCGCGCCCTGATGACCGTCGCGGTGACCGAGGTGCCCGAGAAGGACGTGAGCCAGTTCGGCATCCTCGAGACCGAGCCCAACGGCCGCGTCACCGCCTTCAAGGAGAAGCCCAGGAGCCCGGTGGGCTCGCGGCTCGCCTCGATGGGCGTCTACCTGTTCGACCGCGACGCGCTCATCCGGCTGCTCGTCGAGGACGCGGCCATCGCGGACTCCCGGCACGACTTCGGCAAGGACATCCTGCCCCGCATGATCGCGCGGAACGAGGGTGTGTACGCCTACCACTTCCCGGAGTACTGGCAGGACGTCGGCACGCTGGACTCCTACTACGAGTGCAGCCTCGCGTTCCTGTCGAGCCAGCCGCCGCTCGATCTGCACGATCCGTCGTGGATCATCCACACGCAGAGCGCGGACCGGCCTCCCGTCCGCGTCGAGCACGGCGCGAGAATCGAGCACAGCATGGTCGCGAACGGCTGCCGCGTCGCGGGGCAGGTCGTGAACTCCGTGCTCTTCCCGGGCGTGGACGTGGCCTCCGGAGCCGTCGTTCGCGACAGCATCGTGATGCACGACACGATCGTCGGACCGCGCGCGGTGCTCGACCGCGCGATCGTGGACAAGGAGGTCGAGATCGGGGCCGGGGCGAAGCTCGGCCACGGTGAGGAGCGGGCCCCGAACCGCGCGTGCCCCGAGCACCTCTCGAGCGGGCTCGTCATCGTCGGCAAGCGCGCGCGCATCCCGGGCGGGATCACGATCGGCGCGAACGCCCGCATCGGCGCCTCGGTGAGCGAGAAGGACTTCTCCGCGCCCGTTCCTTCCGGAGGGGTCGTGGACGGCCCCGACGCCATGCATTGACCGGCTTTCGCGACGAAGGGCCCGGCGGTCGTCGAGCGACCGCCGGGCCCTTCGCGTTCCCGATCCGCCGTCAGGCCGGCAGGCGAAGCCGCTGGCCCGCGCGGATGAAGCTGCCCGAGATGCCGTTCACCCGGCGGAGCGCCCGCACGCTGACGCCGTGGCGCCTCGCGATGGTCGAGAGCGTCTCGCCCGGGCGAACGACGTGCGTGCCGCGCGTCGCGTACCCGTGATGCTTCGGGAGCGGCACCTTGAGGTTGGCGATCATCGCGCTGTCGGCCGCGGCGTTCGCGATCGGCGCGTCCTCGGGCGAGTGCACGCGCAGGCGCTCGCGAACGCGCAGCTTCGAGCTGCGGAGGTTGTTCCAGCGGCGGATGTCCTCGACGGTCACGCCGTACTCGCGGGCGATGGATTCGAGCGTCTCGCCCCGCTTGACGATGTGGTTCACGCGGTCGGCCGCGTCGCTGTTGCCCTGCAGGGTGGCCGGGACGCCGATCTTGCGTGGCGGCACGTAGGCCGTGGAGGCGCGCGGGTCGTCGGTGTCCGTCAGGACGGTCGGCGCCGGGGCGCGCCGGGCGGTCGGGATCGAAAGCATCATGCCGATGCGCAGCAGGTTCTTCTTCGAGATCCCGTTCGCCTCCGCCAGCTGCGTCGCGCTCACGTTGTAATGGCTGCCGATGCCGGAGAGCGTCTCGCCCTTGCGCACGCGGTGCCGGACCGTCAGGTGAACGGCCGGCAGGCGCTCGCCCTCGGCCAGCCGCTGCTGAATCACCTCGCCCTTGCCCTCGGGGACACGCACCGACGTGATGCCGTCCCTGCCCTTGAGGCGCAGCGTGCGCACGGCGGGGTTGAGCTCCTTGAGATCCTCGACGCTGCAGCCGGCGAGCTTCGCGATCGAGCGCAGGTCCACGGCGCCCTTGAACGCGACCTCGTCGAAACGCATCGGGTCGTCCACCTCGACGTCCGAGAAACCGTACTTCACCGGGTCGCGCGAGATCGCCAGCGCCGCCATGAACTGCGGCACGTACTGCTCGGTCTGGCGGGGCAGGCGAAGGTCCCAGTAGTTCGTGGTGCCCTGCGACTTGATCGCGCGCAGCACCGTGCCCTCGCCGGCGTTGTACGAGGCGATGGCCAGCGGCCAGTCGCCGAAGATGCTGTAGAGGTGCTTCAGGTAGCGCGCCGCAGCCACGGTGGCCTTCTCGGGGTCCTTCCGCTCGTCCACCCACTGGTTGACGTTCAGCCCGAACAGGCGGGAGGTCGAACGGAGGAACTGCCACGGGCCGACGGCCGCGGCGTAGGAGCGGGCGTTCACGTTGAAGCCGCTCTCGACGAAGACGAGGTGCACGAGGTCGGGCGGCAGGCCCTCCTTCTGGAGCACGCTGCGGAACAGCTCCATGTAGCGGCCCGAGCGGCGGAGCCAGCGCTCGAACGTGCTGCGGCCGGCGCCCGTGTAGAACTCGACCCACTTCAGCACGTCGGCGTTGATCTGCAGCTCGACGTCCTCGATGGCGGGCTGGTTCAGGAGCGCGGTGTCGGAGTCCGCGGGGGCGTCCTCGTCCACGGCCACGCTCTCGGGCAGGAAGGGGGTGGGCTCGGCGGGCGCAACTTCCGGCAACGCCACCTTCTGGGCGGCCGGGATGCTGTCCACGTAGGCGGAGACCTGGACCTCCGGCACGGAGTTCTCGGCGGCCCAGGCCCCGGCGGGGAGGAGCGCCGCGATGATGACGGCGACCAGGCCTGTGCCGCGGAAGGTCTTGCGATCGATCATTCGAGCGGAGGCCTCCGTCAGCAGGTCCATCTACGTTCTCGCATGGTTCAGCCGGCACGCTAGCGCGACCGGCATGCATCTCGCAACGCAAGGAAGGGTCAACTTGCAACCGTTCCCACGACCCTCGGGCGGAATGAACGACGTTTCCGCCGGGGGACAGGGAGTATCAGGGCAAGACCTATGCCACAACCCCGTCCGCCGTTGACACTTGCAACGCCGTTGGCTAGCGTGCGCCCGTCGCGTCCGTACGCAGCGAAGCGTGCGCGCCCACGTTTCGGGGAAGGAGCCCCTCGATGACCCTCGCCAGCAGCTCCGCATCGCGCTGGGCCGTTTCCGCGCGGTCCGGTGGCGAAGTTCTGACCGCCGGCATCAACCGCTCGGAACTGGAGCTGGTCGTGCTCGGCGTGCCCGCGGGCTTCAGCCAGCCGGAGATCGAGGGCTGGCTGCACGACCTGGCCGGCGTCGCCGTGGAGACGTCCCGGGCCGACACCCGGACCCGCGCGATTCCGGCATTGCTCCATCACGCCCTCACGGGCCTGCTCTTCTCGCACTCCGAGCTCTGGGACCGGCTCGAGCTGCCGAAGCCCTGCTCGAGCGCCTTCGTGGACCGCCCCGAAGGCGCCGCCTTCGGCTGGGTGGGGGAGGCGCGCGTGCACGTGCTCGTGGACGGCGACCCGGTCGAGCCGCAGTGGGTGCTCGTGCGCGACGAAGGCGGTCGCGAGGCGCGCGCGGCGGTCTTCGCCCCGGGCTCCGACGTCGTCGTGACGCTCGACTACTGGCCGCAGGGAGCAGACGATGCTCCCGCTCCGGCCTCGCTCGAAGCCGAGTGGATCTGCGACGCGGCCGCGGGCCAGGCGGCGCCCCAGGCCGCGGCCGCCCCGCCACGGCCGGAACCGGCCGTGACGGCGCCCGAGGCCGACGTGCACGTCGAACCCGCGCCGGCCCCGCCGGCCGTCGAGCGCGCGTTCTATCCCGACCTGCCCGAATCCCTGCCGGTCCAGCAGCCCGGGCTGGCCGAGCATCCGTACGAGCGGTCGGCCGATGTGCCGCAGCCCGCGCAGCCCGAAGCGCGTTTCGAAGCAGACGTCGCGTCCCGGCCGACGCAGATCGCGCCGGCGCGCGTGCCCGTCGCGGCGGAGCCGCCGGCATCGCAGCCCGACGCCGCCGAAGAGGACGTCCGCTTCGAGGCCGCGCCAGTGGAGCAGGAGGCGGTGGAACCGGAGAAGCCCCAGCATCCGGTGGCGCGCTGGCTCGCGCGCGTGCTGGGCTGGGGACGCCGCGCACCACGCGGGCCCGAGCCGGCCCTGGTGGAGGACCAGGCTGCGCCCGTCTCCGCGTACGACTCGCTGATTTCCGAGCCCGGAGTGCCGGACGACACGGCGCAGACCGCGCTGGATCTCGCCGGCGAAAGCGCCGGGTCGCCGTCAGCCGCTGCAGCCCCGGCGATGCCCGCGGAGCCCGTGGGGCTCCGGCCCGCCGGGATCGCCGACGTTCTCGGCGCGCGCGCCACGGACGAAGCGGCCGGCCGCCTGCCCGCGCCGCCGGCGTCGGAGCCGGCCGCGCCGGCCACCGGGGCACACGTCCACCAGGACTCGCCTTCGGGTTCCTTCGCCGTCAACCAGCGGCTCCAGGACCTGCTGCGAGAGATGGAAGAGGCCGACGTCGAGGCGATGCCCAGGCTCTCGCCCGAGGTCCCCGCGCAGGCGGGGGAGCAGCCGCTCGGGATCGACCACGAGCCTGTTGGTGCCCACGAGACCTTCGCCATCCCGCAGGTGCCCCGGCAGGAGGGCGCGAGCCCGCCCGCGGCCACGCCCGAGCCCGAGCCGCCGGCCGATGTCCCCCCGCCGGTGACGGGACACGTCGTCATCTCGGACTCTCCTCCGGTCCACGAGCCCGAGCCGGCGTCGCCTCCGGCGGCCGAGGTCGAGCCCGCACCCCCGCCCGCTTCCGCCGAAGCGCCGGCGGCCGCCGAGCTGCCGCCCGCGGCCGCTCCCGAGGAGACGGAGGCGCGCGTCGCCACTCCCGCTCCCGCTCCGCCGCCCGCGCCCGTGATCGAGTTCGCGCACCGCGAGCTCGACCTGCCCCCCGTGCCGCGCCCTCTCGAGACGACAGCGCTGACGGAACCGGTGGCCGCGCCGGAGGCGCCGCGCGCCGCCGAACCGCCGGCCGCCGAGGCGCGCGCCGCCGCGCCATCGTTCGAGGACGACTCGGTGCCGTGGCTCGAGGATCGCCGCCGCGGCGAGGCGCCCGTGCGTCGCGCCCGCGCGTTCGAAGCGCCCGAGGAGCCCCTTCACCGGAAGGTTCCGCTGCTCCGCCGGCCCGTCACCTGGGCCGTCGGCGTCGTCGCCGTGTTCCTCGTCGGCTGGCTCGTCGGTGGCCTCGCGAGTCCGGGGGACCGGGGAGGGCCGATCGTCAGCGCGCTGCGCGCGATCGGGCTCGGCCCGGCGCAGTTCTCCGTCAGCATCGACAGCTCGCCCTCGGGCGCCCAGATCGAGATCGACGGCAAGCCCCAGGCGACCCGGACGCCCGCGAAGCTCGATCTCACGCAGGGCGACCACACCGTGAAGCTGCTGCTGCCGGGGCTCGGCGGCGTGACCGTCCCGCTCAAGGGCCGCCGGGGCGAGAAGCTGACGGTCTCCGAGTCGCTGAACGGCACCCTCGAAGTGCTCGACCCCGATTCCAGCGTGCCGATCGCGGTCACGATCGACGGTCGCAAGGCGGGCTACGCCCCGCTCAAGGTCGAGAGCATCGAGCCCGGGCTGCACGAGCTGCACTTCAGCGGGCCGGGCATGCCGGCCTGGGTGCAGACGGTCGAAGTCGGCGTGCGTGCGACGGCCCAGCTCGTGGCGCGGCCCATGAGCGCGCCGGCCGACGGCGTGATCCAGGCGCAGGCCACGATCAACGACGAGACGGGCTCGGCGCCGCTGCCCGGCGCGCAGGTCTACGTGGACGGCACGCTCAAGGGTGTGACGCCGCTCACGATCGAGCTGCCGCGCGGGCCGCACAGCCTGCGGGTGGTGTACCGCGGCGAATCGGCGCCCGTTCAGGTGATCGACTTGCCGGGAGGAAACCAGCGCTTCGCGATGTTCCAGTTCGGGCTCGACACCGAGAACGTGACCGTCACGCCTCTCGGCGACACGAAGACGTTCGCGGCCGGCCAGTCCACGCTGCTCTCGGCGGGGGTCGAGGGCCTGACCGCCTCCGACCTGGGCGAAGCCTGGCTGCGCGTGCGGACGGGCGAGGGGCTGTGGCGCCGCTATTCCATGACGCCGCTCAAGTCGTCGGGCCAGCTCGTCGTCGCTTCGGTCTTCCCCGACGGGGCGTTCGACCGCAACGGCGAGACGCGCTGGTACGTGAGCGTCACGACGCGGCAGGGAGACGAGTACTACTCCGAGGTCCAGACTTCGAAGCTCGCCCGCGGCTCCGGCGGGCGTTCCTCGCGCTGACGCATCCGCCCACGACGTGAACGACGGCGCCGCCCGCCCCGCGGGCGGCGCCGCCTCTTTCGCGCGCCGCGCGCTGGCACGGCTCTCGCCGCCGCCGCGCGGGCATGGGGGGACGGACCGCGGTTCCGATCGCCGTCGCGACGTGGGCGGGCCTTTCGCTCGGGGCCGGCGCGGGCGCCGGCGTCGCGCTCGCGCTGCTCGCCGTCGCGCTCGCCGTCGGGGCGCTCGCCTGGATCGCGCCGCCGAGGACGGGCGCGGCCCTCGTGGCGATCGCCGCGCTGCTCGCGGGCGGGGCGCGCGGCGCCGCCTCGCACGCCCGTCACGCGGCGGCGCTCGCGGCGCTGCCCGCCGACGGAACGCTCGTGCGCGCGGCGTGCGTGCTGGTCGAGCCCGCGCGCCGCGAGTCCGGCGAGCCGGTCGCGCTCGCGCGCGTCGTGGCCGCGAGGCCTGCGCTGCCGCGCGGCGCGCGGATCCGGCTCCGCCTTCCCGAACGATGCGTCGCCGACTGGGGGGACACGGTGCGGGTGCTGGCCCGGCTCGAGCGGTTCTCCGGCGCGCGCAATCCCGGGGGATTCGACGCCGCGCGCGCCGCCGCGGCGGCCGGAGCGCTCGCGCACGGCCGCGCGTACACGGTGCTGGTCCTCCCCGCACGCGGCGCGGCGCACCTGCCGGTCGCCGCGGCGCTCCGCCTGCGGCGGGCGATCGAGCGCGCGCTCGCGCGGACGCTCACGGCACGCGCACGCGAGCTGGCGGCGCCGCTCCTCTTCGGCGACCGCAGCGCCATGACGCCCGAGACCGACGCGCGCCTGCGCGCGGCGGGGCTCGTGCACCTGCTCGCGCTGTCGGGCCTGCACGTCGTCTGGCTCGCGGCTGTCGCGCGCGCGGCCGTCGCCGCGGCGCGCGGCGGGCCCGCAGCGCGCGCCGTCGCCGGGGCCGCCTGCGCCGCGCTCTACGTGCTCCTCGCGGGGCCGCTGCCCTCGCTGATGCGGGCGTGCGCGGGCGAGCTCGCCGCGGCCGCCGCGCGGCTCACGCAGCGCGCACTCGATCCGCTGCAGGCGCTCGCGCTCGCGGCATTCGCGCTGCTGGCCGCGCGGCCCGCGTGGGCGGGCGACCTCGGATTCCAGCTCTCGTGCGCCGCGACGCTCGGGCTCGTCACGCTCCCGGCGCCGCTCGCCGCGACCCTCGAACGGTTCCCGCGGCTGCGACGGCTCGCGGTCCCGTTCACGACGACGCTCGCCGCCCAGGCGACGGCGCTGCCGCTGCTGCTCGCGCGCTTCCACGCCCTGCCGTGGACGGGCCTGGTCGCGAACCTCGCCGCGGTGCCCGTGGCCGAACTGCTGCTCGCGGCCGCGTGGCTGGGCGGGGTGCTCGAGGCGGCGCTGCCCGGTGCCGGCGCGCCTCTGATCCGCGCCTGCGAGCCGCTCGCCGCGGCGCTCGGCGCCCTCGCCGCAGTCGCCGCGTCGCCGAAGCTCGCGCTGCTGCCGTGCGGCGGCCACCCGGCGCTGCCCTGGCTCGCGGGCGCGGGAGCGGGGCTGCTGGCGCTCGGGCTGCCGGGCCCGCGCACGATCGACGCGCGAGCGTTCGGCCGCTCGCGGGCGGCGCGCACGGCCGCGGCGGCCGGCGCGCTGCTCTTCTTCGTCGCGCTCGTCGCCGCGTTGCTCGCGCAGCCGCTCGCGCCGCCTCCCGGCCGGTGGTGGCTCGTCGCGCTCGACGTCGGCCAGGGCGACGCGCTCGCGGTCGCGGCCGGCGGCCGCTGGTGGCTCGTGGACGCGGGCCCGCGCACGCCGCACTTCGACGCCGGCGAGGCCACCGTGCTGCCGTTCCTGCGGTGGGCCGGCGTGCGGCGGCTCGAGCAGCTCTCGCTCACGCACGACGATGGCGACCACACCGGCGGCGCTCGCGCCGTCCTGCGATCGCTCCCCGTGCGCGCGACGCTCGCGCCCGCGCCCCGCCCCGGTGTTCCCGGACCCGCGGAGAGGTTCGGGGCGCGCACGCTCGCGCGCGGCGACTCGCTGCCGGGCTTCCCGCCGGCGCGCGTGCTCTGGCCGCCGCGCCCGGACGAGCCCGGGGGAGCGATCTCGGTCCGCGGTGACAACGCGGCCGCGCTCGTCCTCGAGGTCGGCGACGGCGCGGGCCGCGCGCTGCTCATGGCCGACGCCGACAGCCTCGTCGAGGAGGCGCTCGCGGTCGCGCCGGGCGCGGCCGTGCTCAAGGCGGGGCACCACGGCTCGGGATCGTCCACCGGCGCGTCGTTCCTCGCGCGCTCGCGCCCCGCGCGCGCGATCGTCTCGGCGGGCCGCCGAAACCCCTACGGCCATCCGCACCCTCTCGTCCTCGTGCGCCTCGCCGCCTTCGGCGTCGTCGTGGACCGGACCGACCGCGAGGGGGCCGTCTGGTACGAGCTGGGGGAGGGAGGCGCGAGGAAGCTGGACTGGAGGAGTCGCCGGTTTCTCCTCGACGTCCCCGTCTTCGCACCGGCACCGGACCCGACGCCCTGAGCGTGACCCGCCGAGGTGGCAGGATGCGCCATGGACGAGCCGCGGCCCTCCTCGACGGCCGAAGGCCTCTCGCGTCCCCCGAGCACGCGGAGCGCCGCACGGTCCTCGCGCCCCTCGTTGAGGGGTCGGCCGACGTTCGGGCACCGGCCGCCACATCCGACCTTCGGGCACCCGGCGTTCCTCGTGGCGTGGGCGTTGCTCGCCTCCTTCACTCCCGCGATCGGCGAAGAGCTGCTGTTCCGCGGGTACGTGCAGGGCGGGCTCATGCGCCGGTGGAAGGCCTGGCCCTCGATCCTGGTCACGTCGGTTGTCTTCTCGGCCGCCCACTTCTGGCCCGGCATGCTCGACGTAGGTGGCCTCGCCTTCGGCATCCCCACACGCCAGCTCGCGCGCACGCTTCCCGTCGCACCCGATCGACGGGCGGACCCGCTTGCCGCTCCCGCACCCCCAAGCTAGATTGCGGCGTGCCCTCGTCCAGCACCGCCCGCATCGCCGTCTTCGCTTCCGGCAATGGCTCGAACTTCGAGGCCCTCGCCGCCGCTTCGGCGCGCGGCGAGCTGGGCGGCACGATCGTCGCGCTGCTGTGTGACAACCCTGCGGCGTTCGCGCTCGAGCGCGCCAGGCGCCTGCAGGTCGAGGCAGTGCTGCCGCCGGTCGGCCGCTTCCGGACGAAGCTCGAGGACGAGCGGCCGTGGCTCGCCGCGCTCGCCGTGCGCGCGGTGGACGTGGTCCTGCTCGCCGGCTTCATGCGCCGGCTGCACGCGCCGATCCTGGGCGCGTACGCGGACCGCCTGGTCAACATCCATCCCTCGCTGCTGCCCGCGTTCCCCGGCCTCGATGCCATCGGCCAGGCGTGGCGCCACGGTGTCCGGGTGACGGGCTGCACCGTCCACCTCGTCGAGGACGCGCTCGACGCGGGACCGATCGTGGCGCAGTCCGTGGTCGAGGTGGGCGAGGACGAGTCGCTCGAGTCGCTCACCGAACGGATGCACGCGGCCGAGCACGCGCTCTACCCGGCGGCCGTCCGGCGGTTCCTCACCCAGCCCTGGGTGAAGCAGGGTCGCAGGCTCGTGTTCCGCTCGAAGGAGGCCACGCATGGCTGAGCGGGACAACGGCTTGCGACCGCCGCTCGAAGCGGTGTTCTTCGACGCCGGCGGGACGCTTGTGCGGCTCGACTTCGAGTGGATCGCGGAGATGCTCCGCGATCTCGGGGTCGGCGCGACCGTCGAGGACGTGCGCCGCGGCGAAGTGCGCGGGCGTCGCGCGTACGACGCGACGGCAGCCGTCGGCGCCGCGGCCGCCCTCGGCAGGGTGCCCCCGGGCCTGCAGCGCGTGACGCCGACGATCGTCTCGATCGAGGCCTACTTCACCGGCATGCTCGAGGGCGCGGGCTGCCGCCACCCTCTGCTCGAGGAAGCCGTGGCGGAGCTGTGGGAGCGCCAGGCCTCGGGCGGGATGCTCTGGGCGCGGGCCAACGAGGGCGCCCGCGAGTGCGTCGCGGGCGTGGTCGCGCTGGGGCTGCGCGCGGCCTGCATCAGCAACTCCGACGGCCGGGCCGAGGAGCACCTGATCGAAACCGGCACGCGAGACGGGCTGGAGTTCGTCGTGGACTCCCACCTCGAGGGCGTTGAGAAGCCCGATCCCGAGATCTTCCGCCGGGCCCTGGCGCGGATGGGGGTCGCGTCGGAGAACGCCCTCTACGTCGGCGACCTGCGCTCGGTGGACGAGGAGGGCTCGCGGGCCGCCGGAATGCACTTCGTGCTTCTGGATCCCTTCGGCGATTATGCGGGCGAGCGCACTCGGGCCGTCTCGACCATCGACCGGCTGCCCGCCTACCTGCACGAACACTTCACCACCCCCGGCCCGGCCGCCCGGGGGACCGACGCGGCGATCACCTGAACGGCCGTCCCGAGAGGCGGCAGGAGGAGAACGTGAACAGCACCGAACCCATCGTCGTCGCCCCCGAGCTGCTCGATCCGCGGCACGCCGTGCCCGACGTCGAGGTTCCCGGCGCGAAGCCCTTCCGGCGCGGCAAGGTCCGCACCGTGTACGAGGCCGGGCCGGAGCACTTCGTGATCGTCGCGAGCGACCGGCTGTCGGCCTACGACTCGATCCTGCCGACGCCCATCCCGGGGAAGGGCGCGATCCTGTCGCTCATCAGCGCCTTCTGGATGAAGCACCTGAAGAGCGCCCGGCCCCACCACCTCGTCAGCGACGACCCGGCGACGTTCCCGTCGCCCTTCCGCGAGCGTGCCGCGATGCTGCAGGGGCGCGGCCAGCTCGTGCGGCGCGCCGAGCGCATCGACATCGAGTGCGTCGTGCGCGGCTACCTGACGGGCAGCGGCTGGAAGGAGTACCGCGCCTCGCAGAGCGTCTGCGGCATCCGGCTGCCGGCGGGCCTGAAGGACGGATCGAAGCTAGAGCCGGCGATCTTCACCCCCGCCACCAAGAACGACACGGGGCACGACGAGAACATCTCCTTCGAGCGCATGGCGGAGGTCACCGGCCGCGGGACGGCCGCGGCGCTGCGGGAGAGGAGCCTCGCCCTCTACGAGGAGGCCCGCGCCTGGGCCTGGGACCGCGGGCTGGTGCTGGCCGACACGAAGTTCGAGTTCGGGCGGATCGACGGGGCGCTCGCGCTCATCGACGAGGCGCTCTCGCCCGACTCGTCGCGCTACTGGGACCGCGGCGAGTACGAGGCGGGCAAGCTGATCAGCTTCGACAAGCAGTACGTCCGCGACTGGCTGGACGGCAGCGGCTGGGACCACGAGCCGCCGGCGCCCGCACTGCCGGCCGAAGTGGTCGCGAAGACGCAGGAGCGCTACCTCGAGGCCATCCGGCGGCTCTCGGGAGGACCGCGATGACCGCGTCCGCACCGCAGTCAGGCGAGAAACGCACGCGGTCTCCGGGCTGGCCGCGCGCCGCGCTGCTGTCACTCTCGGACAAGTCCGGGGCGCTGGAGTTCGCGCGCGCCCTGGCGGATCACGGCACGCGCGTGCTGGCGAGCGGCGGGACGGCCGCGCACCTCAAGTCGGCCGGGATCGCGGTGACGCCGGTGGAGGAGTGGACCGGCTTCGGCGAGATGCTCGGCGGCCGCGTGAAGACCCTGCATCCGCACGTGCACGCGCCCATCCTCGCGCGCCGGGCCGAGCCCGGCGACCTCGCCGCGCTCGAATCGCGGGGGCTCGAGCCCATCGACCTCGTCGCGGTGACCCTGTATCCGTTCGAGGAGAAGGGGGCGTCGCTCGACGACGCGGGAATGGTCGAGGAGATCGACATCGGGGGCGTCGCGCTGCTGCGCGGCGCCGCCAAGAACCACGAGGCGGTGATCGTCGTCCACGACGTCTCGCAGTACGCCGACGTGCTCGAGGCGCTCGCCCGAGGCGTCACGCCGGAGGACCGGCGGCGCTGGGCGCTGGCCGCCTTCGCGCGCACGGCGCGCTACGACGGTGCGATCGCCGCCGAGATCGCCCGCCGGCTCGCGGCGCCCGGCGAGCCGCCGGCCGTGCACGCGCTCGTGCTGGAGCGGGCCCGCACGCTGCGCTACGGCGAGAACCCACACCAGGTCGCCGCCCTGTACGCGCGCGGCGGGACCGTGCGCACGCTGCAGTCGTGGCGCGAGGGCAAGGAGCTTTCTTACAACAACCTGCTCGACCTCGAGGCCGCGGTGACGCTGGTGTGGCGCTTCGAGAGGCCCGCGTGCGTGATCGTGAAGCACAACCAGCCGTGCGGCGTCGCCTGCGCGGACTCGCTCGTGGACGCGTACTCGCTCGCCCGCGACGCCGACGCGCTGTCGTCCTTCGGCGGCATCGTGGCGTTCAACCGCCCGCTGGACACCGCCACCGCGGGCGCGCTGCACGACCAGTTCGTCGAGTGCATCGCGTTCCCCTCGATCGAGCCGGAGGCCGACACGCTCCTGCGGAAGAAGAAGAACGCGCGGCTGCTGCAGCTCACGGCCGCCGATCTCGCGAGCCCCGACGCCTGGGGCGTGCGCCTCGTCGGGCCGTGGGCGTTGCTTCAGGGCGAGGGATCCGGGGCGCCGCCGCCCTGGCGGACGGTGACGAAACGCGCGCCGACCGCCGAGGAGACGACCAGCCTGGCCTTCGCGTGGGAGGTGTGCGCCGCCGCGCGGACGAACGCGATCGTGCTCGCGCGCGGGGAGGAGCTGATCGGGCTCGGCAGCGGCCAGACCTCGCGCGTGGACGCGGTGGACGTCGCCCTGCTCAAGGCGCACCGCGCCGGCCACGACGTGCACGGGGCGGTGCTCGCGAGCGACGGGTTCTTCCCGTTCGCCGACAGCGTGACGCACGCCGCCGAGGCCGGCATCACCGCCATCGTCCAGCCGGGCGGGTCGATGCGCGACCCCGAGGTGATCGCCGAGGCGGACCGCCTCGACGTCGCCATGATCTTCACCGACCTCCGGACGTTCCGGCACTGAGGCGCCCGTGAACCGAAACCAGCGCCGTATCGTGGCCGGGGCCGCGTTCCTGCTCGCGGCGATCCTGTTCGTGGCGTACTTCGGCAAGCCCGCGTGGGCGTGGGCCACCTGGAACGAGAAGCAGAACACGCTCGACCTGGGCTTCGTGAAGATCACGAACCGCCCGCCGTTCCCCGGCGACACGCGCGGGATCGGGCTCGGGCTCGTGCTGCCGGTCGTGCTGGCCGCCGCCGGGGGCGTGATCGGCTCCGGCGGACGCGACGAGGCGGACGAAGCGTGAGCCCGGCACGCGCGGGTCGTCGGGGCGGAGCCGCGCCCCGGTTCTTCGCGACCGCGGCCGCATTCCGCGCCTGGCTCGCGAAGCACCACTCCGCCGCGCCGGAGCTGGTCGTCGGCTTCCAGCGCGTCGCGACCGGCCGGGGCGGGCTCACCTACGCGCAGGCGCTCGACGAGGCCCTCTGCTTCGGCTGGATCGACGGCGTGCGGCGGGGAATCGACGACGGCGCGTACTCCATCCGCTTCTCCCCGCGCCGAGCGGGCAGCCTCTGGAGCCAGGTCAACCTGCGCCACGTCGAGCGGCTCGAGCAGGCAGGGCGGATGACGGCGGCGGGCCGCGCGGTGTTCGCGGCGCGGGACCCGGCGAAGACGCATCGCTACTCCTTCGAGGTGCGCCGGTACTCGTTCCCGGAGGACTTCGCCCGCCGGCTCGCCGCCGACGCGAAGGCGCGCGCGCACTACGGCTCGATGCCTCCGGGCTACCACCACCAGGTGACATTCTGGATCATGAGCGCGAAGCAGGCGGCGACGCGGGAGCGGCGCTTCGCGATCCTGCTCGACTGCTCGCGCCGCGGCGTCCGGGTGCCGCCGCTCGACTTCGCGAAGCGGCCCGCGGCCGCGCCGCACGCGAGACGGAAGACCGGGGCGAAGCGCGGCGGGACCGCGAAGAAGACGCGGGCCGGGAAGGGGCGCGCCCGCGCGCGCCGGGGGAGCTGACGCGCATGGCGAAGGAGCTCGTCCTCATCCTCGACTTCGGCTCGCAGTACACGCAGCTCATCGCGCGGCGCGTGCGGGAGCTGGGCGTCTTCTCCGAGATCGTGCCCGGCACGACGCCGCTCGAAGCGATCCGGGCGAAGAAGCCGAACGCGATCGTGCTTTCGGGCTCGCCGGCGAGCGGCTACCGGGCCGAGGCGCCCCTGCCCGACGCCGGGATCTACGGCCTGAAGAAGCCGCTCCTGGGGATCTGCTACGGCTTCCAGGTGACGCAGCAGCTGACCGGCGGCGAGGTCGCGAAGGCCAGGCACGCCGAGTACGGCACGGCGACGTTCGTCGTGGACGCGCCCTCGCCGCTCTTCGCCGGCGTGCCGAGGCGCTTCCGGGCCTGGATGAGCCACGGCGACGAGGTGAAGGCGCTCGGGCCCGGCTGGCGGAAGGTCGCGCACACGTCGAGCTGCGCGTTCGCGGCGGCGCGGCACGAGAAGCTCCCGTTCCACCTCATCCAGTTCCACCCCGAGGTGGTCCATTCGCCCTACGGCCGGCGCGTGCTCTCGAACTTCCTCTTCAAGGTGGCGGGCCTGAAGGGCGGCTGGTCCATGAAGAACTTCGTCCGCGAGGCGGTGCGGGACGTGCGCGCGCAGGTGGGGGACGGGCACGTGCTCTGCGGCCTCTCGGGCGGCGTGGACTCGACCGTGGCCGCGACGCTCGTCCACCGCGCGATCGGCGACCGGCTCACGTGCGTGCTCGTGGACCACGGGCTCCTGCGCAAGGACGAGGCCGCGGAGGTCTTGCGCGAGCTCGGGGAGCGGCGCCACCTGAACCTCAAGGTCGTGGACGCCCGGGAACGCTTCCTCGGGAAGCTCGCGGGAGTCACCGACCCGGAGCAGAAGCGCCGGATCATCGGCAACGAGTTCGTGGCCGTGTTCGAGGAGGAGTCGCGGCGGCTCGGGCCGGTCGAGTTCCTGGCGCAGGGAACGCTCTACCCGGACGTCATCGAGTCGGCCTCCGCGGGCCACGGCGCTCAGGTGATCAAGTCGCACCACAACGTCGGGGGCCTGCCGGACTGGATGACGCTCAAGCTGGTCGAGCCGCTCCGGTGGCTCTTCAAGGACGAAGTGCGCGCGCTCGGGCGCGAGCTGGGCCTGCCCGGCGTCCTCGTGGACCGGCACCCGTTCCCCGGGCCGGGGCTCGCGGTGCGCATCCTCGGCGCGGTGAACGAAACCGACCTCGCCATCGTGCGCGAGGCAGATGCCATCTTCCTCGAGGAGCTGCGCCGCGCGAAGTGGTACGACCGCACGTGGCAGGCGTTCGCCGTCCTGCTGCCGGTCTCGACGGTCGGGGTGAAGGGCGACGAGCGCTCGTACGAGAAGGTGATCGCGCTGCGCGCGGTGAACAGCGTGGACGGCATGACGGCCGACTGGACACGGCTCCCGCCCGCCCTGCTCGCGCGCGTGGCGAACCGCGTGGCCAACGAGGTGCGCGGCGTGAACCGCGTCGTCTTCGACGTGACCAGCAAGCCCCCGGCGACGATCGAATGGGAGTGACCGGTCGCGGGCTCCGCGCCGCGGCCGTTGCGGTGGCGATGGTGACGGTGCCCGGCACCGCGGCGCATGCCGCCCTGCCCGCCCCGGCGCTGGGGGGCCCCACCGCGCGCGAAGGTCGCGCGCTCTGGTGCGGCGGCGAGGTCTGCCCGGGCGTCGCGGCCCCGGATTCGACCGACCCCGGAGCGGCGGCGTTCGCCCGCGGCGACTCGCTGGCGGGCTGGGCCGCGCGCGCCGCCGACCCGTCCCTGCCGGCGGTGGCGCTGCTCGAGCTGGGCCGGGCGCGGCTCGCGCGCGGGCTCGCCGCGGCCGCCGACTCGGCCCTCGGCGCGCCGCGCCTCGCGGAGTCGCCGTGGGCATGGACCGCGCTCTCGCTGCGCGCGGACGCGGCGCTCGCGGCGGGGGACAGCGCGCGCGCCGATTCGCTGCTCGCCTCGGCGGAAACGTCCGGATGGCCGGGGGCCGACCGCGCGGAATGGGGGCTCGAGCGGGCGGAGCTCGCCGCCGCGCGCGGCCGTCCCCTCGAGGCGGAGGAGCACGCGAGGGTGGTGCTGAAGCTGTTTCCCTCGCTGCCGCCCTCGGGCCCCGCGCTGCGGATGCTCGACACGCTCACCGCCCTTCACGGCGACTCGCTCGACCGGGCCGACGAGCGGGCCGGGGCCGAGTCGGACGCCCTGCGCGGCGCGCGCTCCTCGGCGGCGTCCCGGCTGCGTCACCTGCTGCCGCGCGAGGCGCCCGCCGGGCGCTGGCGGGTCGCGCTGCGCCTCGCGGAGGTGCTGCGGGCCGGGCGCCGCCGGCACGAGGCCGCGCGGGCCGCCGACTCGGCGCTGGCGCTGGCGCCCCCCGGCGACGCACGCGCCCGCGTGAGGATCGAGCGCGCGCGCGCGCTGCGCGACCGCGGCCGCACGAGCGCGGCGCTCGCCGAGTACGCGCGCGCCGCGGCCGAGGCCGGCGGCCGCTCGTTGCGCGAGACGGCCTGGTGGGAGTACGCGCGCGAGGCCGAGGACGAGAGCCGCTGGGCCGCCGCGCTGCGCGGCCTGCGGCGGGTGGCGGACACGGGCGGCCGCCGCGCCGCCGAGGCGCGCGTGCGGGCGGGCATCGTGCAGCTCGCGCGCGGCGAGCCGGACTCGGCGCGGACGTGGTGGTGGGGTTCCTCCGAGGAGGCGGGCCGGTTCTGGCTCGGCGTGACGCTGCGCGCGACCGACCGCGCCGCGTCCGACTCGCTGCTCGAAGGCCTGGCCCGGCTGCCGGGCTACGGCTTCTACCGCGAGGCCGCGCGCGAGACGCTCGGCGTCACCGGCTGGCACGGGAGCATCGCCGCGGCGGCGACGCCGCCCGGCGCCGGGCCCGGCGGCTCGCTGGCCCTCTGGGGGCTGGACGACGACGCGCTGCGCTCGGTCGCGCTCGCGGGCGCCGCGGATCCCCCCGGTGCGCACGGCTGGCTGGGCGCCGCCGACATCGCGTTCCGGCTCGGACGGGCGGCACAGGGGACCCGGTGGGCCGAGCGGGCGTTCTCGCTGGCCGAGGACGCCGGCGACGACAGCCTCGCCTGGGCGATCGTGCCGTGGGCGTACCCGCCCGCGTTCGAGGCGCGGGTCGCGGCGGCCGAGTCGCTCGGCATCGGGCGCGCGCTGCTGTGGGCGCTCATGCGGCAGGAGAGCCGCTTCGACCCGACCGCGCGCTCGCGCAGCAACGCCCTCGGGCTCACGCAGCTGCTGCTCTCCACCGCGGGGGACGTCGCGCGCTGGATGAAGGACCCCGCGCCGCGCGAATCCACGCTGTTCTCGCCGGACACGTCCATCCGCTACGGCGCGCGCTACCTCGCCCGCATGCTCGAGCGCTTCGGGAACGTGACCGCGGTCGCGCTCGCCGCCTACAACGCCGGTCCCGGCACCATCCGGCCGGACTGGCGCGTGCTGCTCGATCGCGGCGGCGAGGCGCTGTTCGCCGAGTTCGCCTCGAACGCGGACTCGCAGGACTACGTGAAGCGGATCACCGGCTACCGCGGCGCCTACCGCGAGCTGCGGCCGACGACCGGGCCCTGAGCAGGCGGCATCGGGCCGCCGGTCTGCTATCGTGCGCGCGTGTCCGAGCCGTCCCGAACCCCAGCCGATCCGTTCAAGCCGCTGCGCTCGGAGTCCTGGCTCCGCGAGGCCCGCCGCAAGGCCATCCACGCCGCGTTCATCGTGCTGCCGCTCGACCTGCTCCACGAGGTCCTGCCCTGGCCGCGCGGCCGGCACCAGTTCGAGCTGCTCTTCGTGGCCCTCACCGCCGGCGCGATCGCCATCGACCTGCTGCGGCTGCACGAGGACCGGGTGCGGCGCTTCTTCCGGGTCTTCCTCGGCGAGCTGATCCGAGAGCACGAGCGCTTCAGCCTGCTCGGCTCGACGTACCTGCTGCTCGCCGCGCTGCTCGCGATCGAGATCTTCCCGCAGCCCGTCGCCGCGGCGGCGCTGGGCTTCACGGTGCTGGGGGACGCGATGGGGGCACTGGTCGGGCGCGCCTGGGGCCGTCACCGGGTGTTCAACAAGTCGGTCGAGGGCGCGGCGGGCTGCTTCCTCGCGTGCGTCGCCTGGGCCTGCTACGTCGCCTGGGCATCGCCGCTCACCCTGCCCGTGATGGTGGCGGGCGCACTCGTGGCGACGCTCGTCGAGGTGCTGCCCATCCCGCTCGACGACAACCTCGGGATCACGCTCGCCTCGGGCTACGCCATGAAGCTGCTGCTCGGCTGAGGGGAGGCCGGGCCCTCGCCGGGGCCCCCATCCGCGGCGCAAGTCGGCGCGGGTTTCGGCCGATAACCGGCGCGAAATGCCGGCTCCCGACCCCGAATCGCTCGCCCCCCAGGCACGGGCCCTGTCGCTGGCCGACGAAGGACGCTTCGCCGAGGCCGTGACCTGCCTCGCCGACGCCCTCGAGGCGGCCTCGGGCCCCGATGAAGTCCAGCGCCTCGCCTCCGCGCTCGGTGACGTCGCCGCCGCCGCGGAAGGGGCCGGATTCGTGGACGTCGCCCTGCGCGCGCTCGAGATCGCGACCGACGTGGTGGAGTGGGCGGACTACTGGTGTCAGGTCGGCTGCCTCCGCACGCAGCTGGGCCGGGCCGCCGAGGCCCGCCGCGCGTTCGGGCGGGCGCTGGCCATCAACCCGCGGTACCGCCGGGCCGCGGTGGAGCGGGCGCTGCTGGACGCCCGCGAGGGCCGCATCGGCGAGGCCATGGAGACGCTGAGGGTGCTGGCGGCGGAGGGCGGGCTCGCGGAGCCTCGATCCTTCGAGCAGGGGCTGGAGCGGCTGGGCCGCGCCGACATCGAAGACGCCGCCCCGCTGCTGCACGAGGCGCTCGACGCCGGCGACCGCTGGCTCGACACCCAGATGCAGCGCTACCAGGAGCTGCTGCTGCTCGGTGACATGCCGCGGGCGCTCGAGCAGGTGCGCAACGCGGTCCTGGAGCGTCCCAACTACCCGGACCTGCACCTGCTCCTCGGCGCCCACGAGCTGCAGCTCGGCGCCCACGACGACGCGATCGAGTCGCTCGCCCGGGCGCTGGAGCTGAACCCCGGCTTCCACGCGGCCCGCCTCGAGCTGGCCCGGGCCCTCGAGGCGGCGGGGAGGACCCAGCAGGCCCTCGACCAGCTGGACCTGGTGCTCGGGTGCGAGCCGGCCCACGCCGCGGCGCGCCAGCTTCACGACCTGTTGACCTCGCGCCGCCCCGGCGCACGGGCCCGCCTCGCGCACTCGTCCGAAGCCGCTTGACCCGTTGCACCCCGGGGGGGCAACCTTCCTGACGGGTCCGGGCTCACTCCGGTCATCTTGAGGTACAGGAGGGTCCCCCACATGGCGCGTGGCACCGTCAAGTGGTTCAGTGACCAGAAGGGCTACGGCTTCATCACCACGGAGGGCTCGGAGGAATCGGAAGTCTTCGTCCACTTCTCGGCCATCGAAGGTCAGGGGTTCCGGACCCTGCACCCGGGCGAGACGGTGGAATTCGAACTGAAGAGCGGCAAGGAGACCACCGCGGAAGCAGCGCACGTCAGCAAGGTCTGAAGTCCACAGCCCGTCGACCCCCACGGCCCGGTGCTTCGCACCGGGCCGCGCGCATGCCGGAATCCGCCGCTTTTGCCCTTGGTTGACCGAGCCTCTATTCTCCCGCCCATGTTCGAGAACCTTCTCAAGTCCGTCTTCGGGTCCAAGCACGACCGGGAGCTGAGACGAGTCCGCCCGATCGTCGAGGAGATCAACCGGCTCGACGCCGAGTGGAACAGCCTGACGGACGAGCAGCTCCAGGCCAAGACGGGGGAGTTCCGGGCCCGGCTGGCGGGGGGGGGCGAGAGCCTCGACGACCTGCTGCCGGAGGCCTACGCCGCCGTCAAGCAGGCCTGCCGGCGCCTTTGCGGGCAGTCCTGGGACGTCTGCGGCATCCCGGTCACCTGGGACATGATCCCCTACGACGTCCAGCTCATCGGCGGCGTCATGCTCCACGAGGGCAAGATCGCCGAGATGGCCACCGGCGAGGGCAAGACCCTGGTCGCCACGCTGCCCATCTACCTGAACGGCCTGGGGGGCCGGGGCGTGCACCTCGTGACGGTGAACGACTACCTCGCCCGCCGCGACAGCCAGTGGATGGGACGGATCTACGAGTTCCTCGGCCTGACGGTGGGCTGCATCCAGAACCAGATGGACCCGCCGACGAGGCGCGAGCAATACGGCTGCGACATCACCTACGGGACGAACAACGAGTTCGGCTTCGACTACCTGCGCGACAACATGGCAGTGCGGCCGGAGCACAAGGTCCAGCGCGGCTTCGCTTACGCGATCGTGGACGAGGTGGACTCCGTGCTGATCGACGAGGCGCGGACCCCGCTGATCATCTCGGGCCCCGTCGAGGCGGGGGACCAGGGCTACGACCAGCTCAAGCCGTACGTCGAGCGCGTCGTCCGGGCCCAGCAGCAGTGGGTGAACGAGGCCATGTCCGAGGCCGACCGCCTGCTGAAGGAATCCGACAAGGAGTGGGAAGCGGGGATCAAGCTGCTCCAGATCAGCCGGGCGGCCCCGAAGAACAAGCGCTTCGTGAAGCTCATGTCCGACCAGCCCGCGCTCAAGCGACTCACGACGCGGGTCGAGCTCGAGTACCTGCGCGACAAGCGCATGCACGAGCTGGACGACGAGCTCTTCTTCACCATCGACGAGAAGTCGCGCAACGTGGACCTGCTCGAGAAGGGCCGCACGGTCATGACGCCGTCGGACCCCGAACAGTTCGTCGTGCCGGACCTCACCGCGCAGCTCTCGGAGATCGAGGGCGACCAGTCGCTCTCGCCCGACCAGCGCGTGGCCCGGCGGGACGAGATCTACCGCGCGTACGGCGAGAAGAACGAGCAGATCCACAGCGTCCACGCCCTGCTGAAGGCCTACTCGCTGTACGAGCGCGACGTGGACTACGTCGTGCAGGACGGCAAGGTGATGATCGTGGACGAGTTCACCGGACGCCTGATGCCGGGGCGCCGGTGGTCCGACGGCATCCACCAGGCGGTCGAGGCCAAGGAGAACGTTCAGGTCGAGGGCGAGACCCAGACGCTCGCGACGATCACGCTCCAGAACTTCTTCCGCATGTACGACAAGCTCGCGGGCATGACGGGCACGGCCGAGACCGAGGCCGCCGAGTTCTGGGAGATCTACAAGCTCGACGTCGCCGTGATCCCGACGAACAAGCCCATCCGGCGCGCGGACGAGAACGACGTTGTCTACCGGACGAAACGCGAGAAGTACAAGGCGATCATCGACGAGATCGCGGGCTGCAACGAGCGTCAGCAGCCGGTGCTCGTGGGCACGATCACGGTCGAGGTCAGCGAGCTGCTCTCGCGCATGCTCAAGATCCGCGGCGTCAAGCACAACGTGCTGAACGCCAAGTTCCACCAGCAGGAGGCCGAGATCGTCGCGGGGGCGGGCCGCCCGGGCGCGGTCACGATCGCGACCAACATGGCCGGCCGCGGCACCGACATCAAGCTCGGACCCGGCGTGCCCGGCCTGGGCGGCCTGCATATCGTCGGCACCGAGCGGCATGAGTCGCGGCGCATCGACCGGCAGCTGCGCGGCCGCGCCGGGCGCCAGGGCGACCCGGGCTCCTCGCGCTTCTTCCTCTCGCTTGAGGACGACCTCATGCGCCTCTTCGGCGCCGAGCGCATCAGCGGGCTCATGGCGAAGATGGGCGTCGAGGAGGGCGAGGTGATCGAGCACGGGCTGGTGACCCGCTCGATCGGGACCGCACAGAAGCGGGTCGAGGCGCACAACTTCGACATCCGCAAGCACCTGCTCGAGTACGACAACGTGATGAACAAGCAGCGCGAGGAGGTCTACCGGCAGCGCAACGAGGCGCTGATGAGCGAGGACATCAGCGCGCGCGTGCTCGAGGACATCCAGGACGTCGTCGCCGACCGCGTCGAGCGGTTCACGGAAGGGGGCAAGGCGCACCGCGACGAGTGGAACCTCAAGGGCCTCGCCGACGAGCTCTCGTACCTGCTCATGACGCCGGTCGCGGCCACCGAGCTCGAGGCCGGGCGGCTCGAGGATCTGGCGGACAAGGCGATGGCGATCGCCGAGCGGGCCTACCGAGGGCGCGAGACCGAGTTCACGCCGACGGTGGCGCGCGAGCTGGAGCGGCACCTCTATCTCTATACGGTGGACGAGCACTGGCGCGAGCACCTGCACGAGCTCGACCACCTGAAGGGCGGGATCGGCCTGCGCGCCTACGGCCAGCGGGACCCGCTCGTCGAGTACAAGAAGGAGGCCTTCACGGCCTTCGAGAGGATGATGACCGAGTCGCGCGAGGAGTTCGTCTCGCGCTTCTTCCGCGTGCAGCTGCAGCCGGCCGCCGCGCGCGAGGTGATCGCCGAGGCGCCGCGGCCGCCGCGCCAGATGGTCGAGCAGCACCCCGAGGCGCAGACCTTCGGCGGCGGAGGCGCGCCGGCCGCGTCCGGGGGCGCCCCGCGTGCCGGGGAAGCCCCGTCCGCGGCGCCTCAGGCCCACGAGCCGGTCCGCAGTGCGCATCGGCCGGGCCGCAACGACCCGTGCTGGTGTGGCAGCGGCAAGAAGTACAAGAAGTGCCACATGCCCAGCGACGAGGGCGTGGAGACGCGGGTATGAGCGAGCGCGGCGGAACGGAACCGGTGGCCCGGCTGCTCGCGCTGCTCGCCGCGAAGCTCGAGGAGCACCTCGAGGGCGACGACCTCGCGCTCGAGACGCTCGGCGAGGCGATGGAGGAGGGCGGCTTCACGAGCGAGGACCTCGCGTCGGCGATCCTCGCGATCCGGTGCCTCGCCGGCGGCGGGGAGCCCGCGGCGTGGATCGCGGGCGCGCCGGGCCGGCACGCCGCCCGCGTGCTGAACGCCGAGGAGCGCGAGTCCCTGAGCACGGAGGCCTGGGGCTACCTGCTCGACCTGCGCCTGCAGGGGACACTCGATTCGGAGCAGTTCGAGCGCGTGATCGAGATGCTCACCACGAGCGGCGTGCGGCCGGTGAGCGTCGAATTCGCGCGGGACGTGGCGGCGCGCGTGGCGCTCGAGCACGCGCCGGGCGGCGCGGGAGAGGCGGGGCATGGCGACATCGAAGTCGCGCACTGACCGGAAGGCGGCGTCGGCCGCCCGAGGCGCGAAGAAGAAGGCCGCGAAGAAGAAGGCTGCCGGGAAGAAGGGCGCGGCGAAGCCGGCCGCGAAGCCGGCCGCAAAGCCCCGCCGTGCCGCCGTCCGCGAGGGCGACGGCACGCCCGCCGTGCGCCGGAAGGCCGGCTCGCGCGGGGCGGCGGCCGCGCCGAAGGCGGAGGACGCCGAGGACGAGGCGGCGATGGCCGCCGTGGCCGGCCGCGCGGCGGGCAAGAACCTGGTCATCGTCGAGTCGCCGACCAAGTCGAAGACGCTGAACAAGTTCCTCGGCAAGGACTTCATGGTGCTGGCGTCGAACGGTCACGTGATGGACCTGCCGAAGAGCCAGCTGGGCGTGGACCTCGACAACGACTTCGAGCCGCAGTACGAGCTCATCCCGTCGAAGCGCCAGGTCGTCGCGAAGATCCGCGCGGCGGCGCGCCACGCGGCGAGCATCTACCTCGCGCCCGATCCCGACCGCGAAGGCGAGGCCATCGCCTGCCACCTCGCCGACGTGCTCAAGAGCGCGAAGCGGCCGATCCGCCGCCTGACGTTCAACGAGATCACCCAGAGGGCGGTGACCGAGGCGCTCCAGCACCCGCGCGGGCTCGACCTGAACCTGTTCAACGCCCAGCAGGGCCGCCGCGTCCTCGACCGGCTCGTGGGCTACAAGGTGAGCCCGTTCGTCTGGAGCACGATCAAGTACGGCCTCTCGGCCGGCCGCGTGCAGAGCGTCGCCCTGCGGCTCATCTGCGATCGCGAGAAGGAACGCGACGCGTTCGTGCCCGAGGAGTACTGGACCCTCGAGGTGGACTACGCGACGCCGGAGGACGAGCGCTTCACGGCCAAGCTCGTGCGCGTCGGCGAGGACAAGCTCGAGAAGGACCAGCTCCGGGGCGACGACGCGGCGGGACGTGCCTCGGAGCTCGCCGAGGAGCTGCGCGGCGCGCCCGCGCGCATCACGGGCATCGAGACGCGCCCGCGGACCAAGGGGGCCGTGCCGCCGTTCAACACGAGCGCGCTGCAGCAGGCCGCCTCGAACCGGCACGGCTTCACGAGCCAGCGCACCATGCAGGTCGCGCAGAAGCTCTACGAGGGCATCGAGATCAAGGGCCAGGGCAGCGTGGGCCTGATCACCTACATGCGCACGGACTCCTTCCGGCTCTCCGACGAGGCGCTCGCCGAGACCCGCGGCTGGCTCGGGCGGGAGTTCGGGGCCGAGTACGTGCCGGAGAAGCCCAACTTCTACCGCAGCAAGAAGGGGGCCCAGGAGGCCCACGAGGCCATCCGCCCGACGTCGATCGAGCGCACGCCCTCGGAGCTCCGGCGCTTCCTCACCGACGAGCAGTTCAAGCTCTACGACCTCATCTGGAAGCGCGCGGTCGCCTCGCAGGCGACCCCGGCGGAGTACGACGCGACGACGGTCGAGATCGAAGCCGGCCGGCTCGGCCTGCGCGCCTCGGGCAGCGTGCTGCGCTTCCCCGGGTGGCTCAAGGTCTACGGTCGCGACGAGGACGACGTGGCCGAGGAGGGGCGCCTGCCCGACCTCAGGACCGGCACCGACCTGCAGGTCGCCGGCGACGCCCTGGGCGATCACGAGTCGCCCGTACGGCCCGAGCAGCACTTCACGCAGCCGCCGCCGCGTTACACGGACGCCTCGCTGGTGCGGGCGCTCGAGGAGGAGAACATCGGCCGCCCGAGCACCTACGCGACGATCGTGGCGACCATCACGCGGCGCGACTACGTCGAGCGGGAGGGCCGCTCGCTCAAGCCCACCGAGCTCGGCATGCTCGTGACGGAGCTGCTCGTCGAGCACTTCCCGGACGTGTTCAACGTCAAGTTCACCGCCGGGATGGAGGAGGAACTCGACGAGGTCGAGGAGGGCAAGCGCGAGTGGCACTCGGTCGTGCGCGAGCTGTGGGCGCCGCTCTCGAAGGACCTCGAGCACCTCAAGGGCCGGACGAAGGAGATCAAGGAGCGCCTGCAGAAGCCCACCGACATCGACTGCCCCTCGTGTGGCCGCAAGCTCGTGAAGAAGTTCGGCCGCAACGGCCCGTTCCTCGCCTGCCCGGGCTACCCGGAGTGCAAGCACACGCAGCCGCTCGACGAGTCCGAGCTGCCCGTACCCGTCGAGGGCACCTGCCCCGAATGCGGCAGCAGCCTGCTCGCGCGCAACGGCCCCTACGGACGCTACATCCACTGCTTCCGGCGGCCCGAGTGCAAGTTCACGAAGCCGTTCACGCTGGGTGTGAAGTGCCCGAAGTGCGGCGAGGGCGAGATCGCGGAGAAGCGGTCGAAGCGCGGGAAGACGTTCTACTCGTGCACGCGTTTCCCGCAGTGCGACTACGCGCTGTGGGACAAGCCGCGGCCCACGCCGTGCCCGAGCTGCGGCGCGCCGTTCCTGGTCGAGAAGGTGAGCCGGGCGGGCACGACGCTGCAGTGCCCGAACTGCAAGTCCCGCTTCCCGCTCGAGACCGGCGGTGCGTGACGCGCTCGAGGACTTCCTCCGCGAGCTCTCGGCGACCCGGCGGGCGTCGCCCCACACCGTCGCCGCGTACCGGCGCGACCTGACCTCCCTGCTCGACTTCCTCGCGCGCGACGGCCGCACCGACGAGCGGATCGCGAAGGAGGTGGCGGGCGGCGCCCCGCCGCTTCGCGAGCGCGCCGTGGACCCGGCGCTCTGGACGCGCGGGGGGCTCGAGCGGGCCCAGCGCGACCTCTACCGCACCGGGCACGCCGCGAGCAGCACCGCGCGCGCCCTCGCCGCGTGGCGGGGGTTCGAGCGCTTCCTTCTCCGGCGCGGGCGGCTGCCCGCGGCCGCCGCGCGCGACCTGCCGTCGCCGCGAAAGCCGAAGCGCCTGCCGCGCACGCTCCCGCAGGTGGACCTCAACGACGCGCTGGACCGCCTCGCGGCGGCGCGCGACCCGCAGGCGCTCCGCGACGCGGCCCTCATCGAGATGGCCTATTCGGCCGGGCTGCGGCTCTCGGAGCTCGTGGGGCTGAACCACGGCGACCTCGACCGCACCGGGCGGCTGCTCCGCGTGCGGGGCAAGGGACGGCGCGAACGCCTCGCCCCGCTCGGCGCGCGGGCCCTCGCCGCGCTCGACCGCCACCTCGCCGCCACGGACCGCGCGCGCGCGGGGCGGGGCGAGCCGCTCTTCGCCGGCCGCTCGGGCCGGCTCTCGGGCCGCACGGTGCAGCGGGTGGTCGCGCGACGCCTGGGCGCGGTGGCCGCCGGGCTCGGGGTGTCGCCGCACGCCCTGCGCCACTCGTTCGCAAGCCACCTGCTCGACGCGGGCGCCGACCTGCGGGCGATCCAGGAGCTGCTGGGGCACCGCTCGCTGGCGAGCACGCAGATCTACACCCACGTGTCGCGCTCGAAGCTCAAGGAGGCCTATGCGCAGGCGCACCCCCGTGCCTGACCCGCGCGGTGGCGCAGGGCGGGCCGCGGGCGCCGCGGCGGTCGCCCTGCTCGCGGCGGTCGCGGCGGCGGGCTGCGCGAAGAAGGCCCCGCCTTCGGGCGGTCCGCCCGACCTCGAGCCCCCCCGCATCGTCTCGATCGCGCCGGACTCCGGCACCGCGGGCGTGCCGCTCGACGCGCGCGTCTCGATCACCTTCAGCGAGGGCATGGAGCCGCGCGGCACCGGCGCGGCGATGGAGTTCTCCCCGCCGCTCGACGTCCGGCAGCGCCGCTGGAGCGGGAACACGCTCACGCTCGTGCTCGCGGACTCGCTCAAACCCGACCGGACGTACACGCTCTTCATCGGCAGCGGCGCCCGGGACCGGCACGGCAACAACCTCGCCGAGTCGCGCACGGTCATCTTCACGACGGCGGCCGAATTCCCGAAGGGCGTCATCGAGGGGACCGTCGAAGCGGTGGGCTTCAAGGCCCCCGGAACGCTGCTGTGGTGCTACGAGGACGGCCGCCAGCCCGACAGCACGGCCCGGGACTTCGACGCGCTCGGCGTCGCCGACGCCTCGGGCGCCTTCCGGGTCGCGGGGCTCGCCACCGGTCACCCCTGGCGGGTGTGGGCCTTCGCCGACCTCAACCACAACCGCTCCTACGAACCGGACACCGACCTGCTGGAACCCGGCGACTCGACGATCGTGCTCACCGACGAACACCCGGTCGCGACGGGCGTGAACATCAAGATGGTGGACGAGAAGGCCCCCGGCAGCTTCGCCGGGGTGGTGCTCGACACGGTGAGCGACCGGCAGGGCTCGCTGCGGCTCATCGTGACGTCGCTGGCCGACACGAGCCGCAAGATCCTCTACGAGGTGCCGAACTCGGGCAGCTTCGACCTCAAGTGGCCCCCCGGCACCTACCGGGTGCGCGGGTTCCGGGACCGCGACCGCGACCGGATCTGGGAGGTGGACAAGGAGCCCGCGAGCGACGAGATCCAGGTGCGGATCACCCCCGGCGGCGAGGTGAAGGGGGCGATGTTCGTGCTCTACATGCACCGCCGCGAGGAATCGCCATGAGCCTGGCGTTCACGAAGATGCACGGCGCCGCGAACGACTTCGTCGTGATCGACCATCGCGAGCCCTTCCTTCCCGGCGACCCGCGCGCGCTCTTCGCGGCGCTCTGCGACCGGCGGCGCGGGGTCGGGGCGGACGGCGTGCTGCTGCTCGAGTGCGACGCCGAGCTGGATTTCTCAATGCGCTACCACAACGCCGACGGCGGACCGGCGGAGTTCTGCGGCAACGGCGCCCGCTGCCTCGCGCGTTTCGCGCTCGACCGCGGCCTCGGCGCGGACGGCTCGGTGTCGTTCCGCACGGCCGCGGGCCCGAAGCGCGCCCGTGCGCTCGCCGACGGACGCATCGCGCTGGCGTTCGGCCCGGTGAGCCCGGGGCGGCGCGAGGAGTTGACGGTCGCCGGCCGGCCGGTCGAGGGACGGCTGCTCGTCGCGGGCGTCCCGCACTTCGTCGTGCCGGTGCCCGACGTCGCGGCCGTGCCGCTCGAGTCGGTCGCGCCGCCGCTGCGGCGCCACGAGCGATTCGGGCCCGCGGGTGCGAACGTGGACTTCGTCTCGCCCCGGCCCGACGGCCGGCTGGCGATGCGCACGTTCGAGCGCGGCGTCGAGGGCGAAACGCTCGCGTGCGGCAGCGGTGCGATCGCCAGCGCCCTGTGGGCCGTCGTCGAGGCCGGCGCCCCCGAGTCGGTCACGGTGCGGACGGCAGGCGGCGATGACCTGGTCGTGGACTTCGCCGGGGGGCCGCAGGACCGCACGGCCACCCTCACCGGCCCGGCCCTCGTCGCGTTCACGGGCGAGTGGCCTTTCCCTTCGCCGGGGACCGGGCCGGCCGTATAGGATGCGGGGACCGGCGCGAGCGCGCCGGGCCCGACGAGGAGGGAGCGCGAGATGTTCGAAGGCCTTTCCGTAGCCATGGTGACGCCGTTCCGAAACGGCGCGATCGACCGCGAGGCGACCGCGCGGCTGGTCGAGTGGATGATCGAGGGCGGCGTGCAGGGGCTGGTCGTGAGCGGTTCCACCGGCGAAGCGGCGACCTGCACGGTCGAGGAGCGCCGCGGCCTGTGGGCGTTCGTGAAGGAGCGCGTGAAGGGCCGCGTCTGGATCGTGGCCGGCACGGGCACGAACGCGACGGCCGACTCGATCGCGCTCACGAAGATCGCCGAGGAAATCGGCCTCGACGGCGCGATGGTCGTGACCCCGTACTACAACAAGCCCACCCCGAAGGGGCAGGCGGCGCACTTCGCGGCCGTCGCGAAGTCCACCAGGCTGCCGGTCATCCTCTACAACGTCCCGGGGCGGACGGGCACGAACACGACGCCCGACGTGCTGGCGAAGGTCCAGGACCTGCCGAACGTGAAGGCGGTCAAGGAGGCCTCGGGGAGCGTGGACCAGATGTCGCAGGTGAAGACGAAGACGCGCTTCACGCTGCTCTCGGGCGACGACTCGCTGACCCTGCCGTGCATCGCCGTCGGCGGCGAGGGGATCATCTCGGTGGTCGGCCAGCTCGTGCCGCGCGAGATGCGCGCCCTCGTGGACGCCGCGCGCGCCGGGAAGGTCGCCGACGCGAGGGCGATGCACGAGAAGCTCCACCCGATCTTCAAGGCCGCGTTCGTGGAATCCAACCCGGGGCCGGCCAAGTTCCTGCTCTCCGAGATGGGCCTGATGGCGAACGAGCTGCGACTGCCGCTCGTGCCGATCGAGCCGGCGAGCGAGAAGATCGTGCTCGACGCCGCGCGCGCCGTCGGGGTGACCCTGGCCGGGGCGGCGTCCCGGGCATGATCCGCGTCGCGCTGGTCGGCGCCGCGGGGCGCATGGGACGTGCCATCGAGAGCGCGGCGGAGGGCGCGCGGGACCTCGTGATCGTGGCGCGCACCGACCGCCCCGAGCTGGTCAGCGCGCTGCCCGGCGTGTGGACGGACGATCTCGCGCCGGTCCTCGAGCCGGGTGTCGTGGTGATCGAGTTCAGCAACGCCGACACCGCGGCGCGCACGGCGGCGCTCTGCGCCGGGCACGGCACGCCGCTCGTCTCGGGCTCGACGGGCCTGTCGGCCGACCAGGAGCGCGCCGTGCGGGAGGCCTCGGCCCGGGTGGCCGTGCTGCGCGCGAGCAACTTCAGCGTCGGTGTCGCGGCGCTCCGCCGGGCGGTCGCCGCGGCGCTGGCCGCCGTCCCGGGCACCTGGGACGTCGAGATCGTCGAACGCCACCACCGGCTCAAGAAGGACAGCCCCTCCGGGACCGCGCTCACGCTGGCCGACGAGGTGCTCGAGGCTCGGGGGCTCACGCGCGCGGCGCTCCGGGCCGGGCGCGAGGGCATCGTGGGCCCGCGTCCGGCCGCCGAGGTCGGCGTGCACTCCGTGCGCGGGGGCACCTGGGTCGGGGACCACGCGGTGCTGCTGGCGGGGGAGGGCGAGTCGCTCGAGCTGCGGCACGTCGCCCAGGACCGCGCCGCGTTCGCGCACGGGGCGCTGCAGGCCGCGAGATTCGTCGCACAGGCCGCGCCGGGGCTGTATGGTATCGAGGCGCTCCTGACCGGGCCCGGCTCCGCATCCTGATCCGACATCCCCCGGAGGTTCGCTTGGCGCTGCGTCACGTGCGCATCCTCACGGCCGCGCTGGTCGCTGCTGCCGTCCTCTGCGCCGCCCCGCCCGGGGCGCGGGCGCAGGCGTTCGGCCA
Organism: uncultured bacterium; assembly: GCA_964589945.1. GTDB lineage: Bacteria > Eisenbacteria > RBG-16-71-46 > RBG-16-71-46 > RBG-16-71-46 > CAIXRL01. Next base: position 42,995 of record CAZPVG010000008.1, on the reverse strand, counting down.
GAACAAGGTGCAGTACGAGCGCCTGCACTGGGCCGTCCTCGAGACGCCGCACCTGCGCGTGCACTACTACGCGCGCGAGGAGAGCCTGGCGCGCTCCATGACGGCGTTCGCCGAAAGCGTGGCCGTCGAATACGACCACCGCTTCGGGATGAAGCCCCGGCACCGCATCCCGATCCTGCTCTACTCGGCGCACCACCTGTTCCAGCAGACGAACGCCACGCCCGAGATCCTCACCGAGTCCACGGGCGGCCTGACCGAGTTGATCAAGGGCCGCGTGCTCGTGCCGCACAACGGCTCGTGGACGAGGCTGCGCTGGGTGACGCGGCACGAGCTCGTGCACGCGTACATGCTCGAGAAGCTCTCGCAGGTCTTCAAGGCCCACCACAAGGCGCAGAACTGGTTCCCGCCGCTGTGGTTCGTCGAGGGCCTCGCGGAGTACATGGGCACGCACTGGGACGCCGACGCCGAGGGGCTGCTGCGCGACATGGTCGTCTCGGGCCTCGCCTACCCGGTGACGCGCAGCGAGCCCATCACCGGCTCGGTGATGATGTACAAGGAGGGCCAGTCGTTCCTGTTGTGGCTCTCGGCGCGCTACGGCGAGCGCCGGATCATCGCCCTGCTCGAGAACGCCTGGCGGGTCGAGGACTTCGCGACCTGCTTCCGCCTGACCTACGGGCGTCCACTGGAGGAAGTGGACGACGAGTGGTTCCAGTCGCTGAAGAAGCGCTACTACCCGGCCGTCGCGACCTGCTCGCGCCCGGCGGAGGTGGCGCGGCCGTTCCGCCAGGAGAGCCGCTTCAACCTCGGACCGCGCGCGCTGCCGGTCGCGGCGGGCCCGGACACCGCGTACCGCTTCTGCTGGTTCGCGGTGGACGACGGCGCCGTGGACCTCGTCGTGAGCGAGCCGGAACCGGGCGGGGGACGGCGCGAGCGGCGGCTGCTGCGCAGCGGCGGCACGCCGATGTTCGAGTCCTTCCACCTGTTCCAGAACCGGCCGGGCGTCTCGCGCTCGGGGCTCATCGTCGTCTCCGCGCAGCAGGGCGGGCGCGACGCGATCCTCGTGATCGACCCCCGGTCGGGCCGCGTGCTGCACCAGCTCCACTTTCCCGAGCTGGTGGCGATCCACGACCCGAGCTTCGTCCCGGGCGACAGCGCCGTCGTGTTCACGGCCCAGGACTACGACGGGCAGAGCGACCTCTACCGCGCGACGATGCTGCCGGATTCGGTGCGGCTCGAGCGCCTCACGCACGACGACTACGACGACGTGGACCCGGCCGTCTCGCCGGACGGCGCCTGGGTGGCGTTCGCCTCGGACCGCTGCAACGAGGGCGGGCGCTACGCGCTCTACCGGCTCGCCCTCGCGGGCGGCACTCCCGAGCGGGTGAGCTTCGCCGGGTCGGGCGACGACCGCCAGCCCGCATGGTCGCCGGACGGCCGCTGGCTGGCGTTCCGATCGACGCGCGGGGGCACGAGCGACCTCTGGGTGCGGCCCTCGGCGCCCTCCCGCGAGGCGCGGCGCGTCACCCGGCTGCTCGGCCCGGCCAGCGATCCCGACTGGACTCTGGACGGGCGCGCCCTGCTCTTCACGGCGGAGCAGGCCGTCACGTTCCGCACCTGGGCGATCCCCGTGAAGCCCGAGTCGCTCGCGGTCGAGCCCGAGACGCCCGGCCCGTACCACGCGGTGCTGCCCGCGGTCGCGCACGAGGAACCGGAGCAGCGCTACCAGCGCCGCCTGGGCCTCGACCTCGTGCAGAACATGATCGGGACGAACTCCGCGTTCGGTTACACGCAGAGCTTCGGCCAGATCGCGCTGAGCGACATGCTGGGGAACGAGCAGTACGTCATCACGATCGCCAACGACAGCGAGCACTTCGGCGACTTCTGGGACGGCTGGGAGGGGGGCGTCACCTACATCAACCAGGCGCAGCGGCTCAACTACGGCGTCGGCGTGTTCCGGCTGACGAGCCTCTACGACCCGGACTTCGAGGTGCTGCGCCGGGAGAAGCGCGTCGGGCTGCTCGGGATCGCGAGCTACCCGTTCAGTCGCTTCGATCGCGTGGACGCCACCGTCGAGGTGCGCCACGCCTCGAACCACCTGCTCCGCGACGGCGAGGCACCGACGGTGGACCTCGTCTCGAACTTCCTGAGCTTCGTGCACGACAACTCGCGCTGGTCCTGGAGCGGCCCGATCGGCGGCACGCGGCTCAACCTGACCGCGGGTTTCACACGCGACATCACCGGCGGGCGCTCCGACGTCGGCACGCTGTACGGCGAGGCGCGGCACTACCGCCAGCCGCTGCCGAACCTCGTCACGGCCTGGCGGGTCAGCGGCTGGGCCAGCTTCAGCCGCGACGCCCAGCGCCTCTACCTCGGCGGCCCCACGCGACTGCACGTGCCCGACACGCGGTACGCGGCCGGCCTGCAGACGATCGTGGTCCAGCACGAGACGCGCTACCCGCTCGTGCGCGGCCTCGTGCTCGGCGTGCCGACGCCCTGGATGCTGCCGACGATCAACGCCGTGGCGTTCGGGGACGCGGCGTGGACGTTCGACCCGGCCGGGGACCGGCGGATCGGCGTGGCGGGCTGGGGGCTCTACCTGGGAGGCGGCTACTGGCCGGCGATCCGCTGGAACTGGATGTGGGTCAGCGAGGACTGGCACCGGTTCCAGAATCGCGCGCCGTACCACGTGTTCTTCATCGCCTACAACTTCTGACGCTCGTTCCGGCGGGGAGCGGCCTCACCGGCCGGGATCGATCCGGATCTCGACCGGATCGTCGAAGCCGGCGAGGCCGTCGATCCGGGTGCCGTCGGGCGCGAGGCGCGTGACGGCGCGGCTCGAGCGCGAGAGCGCCCAGACCTCGCCCGTCGCCTCGTCCACCGCGACGTCGTAGGGCGCCCCGGCGGCCGTGGTCGTGACCCGGACCGCGAGCGAGTTGAGGTCGAGGCCGAGCAGGCGCCCGCCGCGGTCGTCGGCCACCCAGGCGAGCCCGTGCGGCCGGTCGATGGCGATGCCGATGGGGCCGCTGGCCACGCTCGTCGAGTCCACGATCTGGCCGGCTTCGCCGACCCGCCAGATCCGGCCGAGCTCGTACGAGGTCACCCAGGCGACCCGCGTGAGCGAGTCGACCGCGACGCGCGAGGGCGCGCCCACGTTCGCGGCCCCGAGCGGCGTGCCGTTCGCGGCGAAGTGGCGCAGGCGGTTGCCGCCGCGCTCGACGACCCAGATCGAGGCGTCCGCGGGGTTCGCCGCGATGGCGGCCGGGCCGTCGATCGGCGCGAGCCGGCCGGGCGTCGGCACCGAGCCGTCGCGGCGGAAGTGCGAGACGCCGCCCGCGAGGTCGCACACCCACACGGAATGGTCGAAGGGGCTGATCGCCATCGCGTCGGGCCGCGAGACGCCCGGGATCGCGACGGCCAGGCGCGAGAACGGGTCGTAGGACCAGACGATCCCGTCGAAGGTGTCCGAGGCCCACACCCAGCCGTCGATCGGGTCCACCGCGATGCGGCCCACTACGCCGAAGGACGTCTGGGTGAAGTTGACGTCGCGGCCGTCGGGGGACAGGCGCAGGACCGCCCCGGCGCCCGGGTCGGCCACCCACGGGCGCAGCGGACCCGGCGTGGCCTCGTCCTCGACCGGGCGCCCCGCGGGGGCGCCGTCGATCCACCAGTCGAGCCGGTAGCGGACGCGCTCCCCGTTGACGAGCCCGGAATCGAGGAAGCGCGACGCGCTCGAAGGCTGCGGCCCGCCCAGGGGGCGCCAGAGCGAGTCCCCGGGCAGCCGGCGGTAGACCTGGAAGCCGTCCACGCCGAGCTCGGGCTGCGGGTTCCACTGCAGCTGGACCGAGGCGTAGCCGGCGATCGCGTTGAAGCCCGACGGGCGCCCGCCGGTCTGCGGGTTCGCCGGGTCGAGCGGGTTCGAGCGGTCGCGCTGGCTGCAGCCCGCGAGCGCGAGCGCCGCCGCGACGATCAGAAGCGCACGAGCAGGGCGCATCGGTCGGGACCCACGACCAGGCCGGCCCGCGGCTCGCGCGACCGGTGGACGAAGCGCAGCCAGACGGCGGTGACGAGGAGACCCTCGCCGACGAGCAGCGAGCCGCTCGCCATGCGGTCGGCACGGACCGTCGCGCGGTACCGCTCCTCGACGGCCGACGGCTCGGACTCGGCGAGGTAGGCGGCGTAGCGCCGGTCCGCGAGGTCGGACAGCGGGAAGGAGGCGGCGATGAGGCCCGCGCCGACGAGCGCGCAGGCCAGGGCCGCGCGATGGTGTTGCCGGTCGGCCGGGGGGCGGGGTACGACCTCGAACGGTTCGGCCGCCCGCGCCCAGGCGCAGGCGGCCCCGTTCGGCATGCCGCTCACGACACTCGCCAGCATCAGCGCGGCCGCCCAGCGGCGCAGCATGTCGGTCCCGATCAGGCCGGAAGCTTGGCGACGAACTTCGCCAGGCGCGCCTTCTGCCGGTTCGCGGCTTCGCGCTTGATGATCCCCTTGGCGGCCGTGCGATCCAGAACGGCCGTGGTGCCGCGCAGCGCGGCCTCGCCGTCGGCGCGGGACTTGGCCGCCCGGACCGTCTTGACGGCCGTGCGCAGCCGGCTGCTCGCCGCCAGGTTCCTCTGGCGGCTCTTCTCGTTGGTCACCACGCGCTTGGCCGCGGACTTGTGATGCGGCATGGACTCCTCCTGAAGGGTCGGCAGATCGTCAAAAAGCCGTGGGAAAGTAATGGGTTACGGCGACCCTGTCAAGACCCGGAGGGTGCGCGCCCCGGTGGAGCGGGGAGGGACCGCCGGCCCGTGCCGGGACGAGACCGGATTCCCCGTTGTCCCGACGCCGCCGAGGCGTGTAGTCTGCTTCCCTCTGGTACCCCCGCACGTGTGCCTGGAGGGTTCTGTGGGCGCGCTGGCCGAAAAAATCGCGATTTTGCCCGCCGTTCCAGGGGTTTACCTGTTCAAGGACGGCCGCGGCGAGGTGCTGTACGTCGGCAAGGCGCGCAGCCTCGCGGCCCGCGTGCGCAGCTACCTTGCGCCCGACCCGCAGCGGCCCCGGATGGAGGAGATGATCGCCCGGGCCGTGGACGTGGACACGATCGTGACCGCCTCGGACGCCGAGGCGCTGCTGCTCGAATCCACGCTCATCCGGCAGCACCGGCCGCATTTCAACGTGCTGCTGAAGGACGACAAGAGCTTCCCGTTCGTGAAGGTGTCGCTCCGGGACGAGTTCCCCCGGCTGTCGGTCACCCGCCGGGTCCGGGACGACGGCGCGCGCTACCTCGGGCCGTACACGGACGTGAAGCACCTGCGCCGGACACTGCGCGAGCTGCGCCGGGTCTTCCCGCTGCGCACCTGCCGGAACTTCGAGGACTACCGCCGGCAGGACCGGCCCTGCCTGTACTTCCACATCAAGCGCTGCGCCGGGCCGTGCTACTCGCGGGCGGGGGTGCGGCGCGAGGACTACCGCGCGCTCGTCGAGGGCTTCCTCATGCTGCTCACGGGCCGCGACGAAGAGCTGATCACGCGGCTGCGCCGCGAGATGGAGGAGGCCGCCGCGGAGCGCCGCTACGAGACGGCCGCCCGGCGGCGCGACCAGGTGCGGCTGCTCGAGCGTGCGAGGCTGCCGCAGAGCATGGTGACGAACGACCCGCGCGACACCGACGTGCTGGGCGTCGCGCGGCACGGGGACCGGGCCGCCGTCGCCACGCTGCTCGTGCGCGGGGGTCGGGTGATCGGCAAGGAGACGCGGCTGCTCGAGCGCGCCTCCGGGCTCGACGACGGCGCGCTCGTCGAGGCCTGGGTCACGCAGTACGCGCTCGCCCGCCCGGACCTGCCGCGGCGGGTGCTCGTCGGCACGCTGCCCGCGAATCACGACACGCTCGCCGAGGCCCTCGCGCGCCACGCGGGACGCGCCGTGGCGCTGGTGGCGCCCGTGCGCGGGCGGGCGCGCCGGCTCGTCGAAGGCGCGGAGCGGAACGCGCTCGCGGCGCTCGAGCAGATCGAGGCGCGTCGCTCGGGACGGCGCGTGCGGCTCGTACCCGCCGTCTCGGGGCTCCAGCGCGAGCTCGCGCTGCCGGTGCCGCCCCATCGCATGGTCTGCTTCGACGTCTCGAACTTCGGGCCCGACCAGGCCGTCGCCGCGGTGGTCGCCTCGGAGGACGGCCGGCCTCTCAAGAAGCTCTACCGCCGGATGCGCATCCGCCGTCCGGGCCCGGACGATTTCGCCATGATCGGCGAGGCGGTCGAGCGGTACTGGACGCGCGTCGAGTCCGACGAGCTGCCGCGCCCGGATCTCGTCGTGGTCGACGGGGGCGCCGGGCAGCTCTCGGCGGCCCGCGCGGCGCTCGACCGCGTCGCGACGCGGCCCGTCCCGATGATCGGGCTCGCCAAGCGCGAGGAGACCATCGTGCGCGAGGGCGCCCCCGACGTCCGGCTGCCGCGCCGATCGCCCTCGCTGCGGGCGCTGCAGCGGCTGCGCGACGAGGCGCACCGCTTCGGCCTCGAGTACCACCGCATGCTGCGGTCGCGGGCGCGCATCGGCAGCCTGCTCGACACCGTCCCCGGCGTGGGCCCCGCGCGCCGCGCGGCGCTGCTCAAGGCGTTCGGGTCGGTCACGGCGCTGCGCGCGGCGGACGCCCCGGACATCGCGGCGCGCGCGCACGTGCCGCTCGCGCTCGCGCGCCGGGTGGCCGAGCACCTCGCGGGCCGGGAGGGGGCGGCGTGAGCCCGGTCGTCGCGACGCCAGGGGCCCCGGGGCGGCGGGACGCATCCCTGCGGCCGGCGGTCGAGGCGTGGCTCGACGAGCTGCAGAAGGGCCGGCGGCTCAGCGCGCGGACGCTCGACGCGTACCGGCGGGACCTCGAGGACTACCAGGCCTTCGCGCGGACCCATCGGCTGGACGACTGGCGCGAGGCCACGGTGACCTTCGTGGACGCCTACTTCGCCTCGCTGCAGCGGCGCGGGCTCTCGGGAGCGACCGTCGCGCGACGGCGCTCGACCCTGCGGGGGTTCCACGCCTTCCTCGCGCGCGTCGGCCACGCGACGGAAGACCCGGTCGCGGTGCTGCCCGCCCCGCGCCGCGAGCGCCGGCTGCCGTATGCGATCCCGCTGGCCGACCTCGAACGGCTGCTCGCGCAGCCTGAGGGCGAGGCTCCGCTCGCGCTTCGCGACCGCGCCATGCTCGAGCTCGCCTACGCCTGCGGACTGCGTGTCTCCGAGCTCGTCGGCCTCCCGCGCGGGCAGGTGGAGATGCGGGGGCGCTTCGTGACCGTGACGGGCAAGGGCGACCGGCAGCGCGTCGTGCCGTTCGGGCGCGCCGCGGCCGCGGCGCTCGCGGAGTGGCTCGAGCGCGGCCGGCCGCAGCTCGTGCGGTCGGCGCGCCACGACCGCGTGTTCTGCAACGCGCGCGGCGGCCCGCTCAGCCGCGCGGGCTGGTGGAAGATCCTGCGGGGGCACGCGCGCCGGGCAGGCCTCGCGACCCGCGTGCACCCGCACGCCCTGCGGCACTCGTTCGCGACGCACCTGCTCGAGGGGGGAGCGGACCTGCGCGTCGTCCAGGAACTCCTCGGGCACGCGTCGGTGACCACCACCGCCATCTACACGCACCTCGACCGCGGCTACCTGCGCGAGGTGCATCGCCAGTTCCACCCCCGCGCCTAGGCGCGGGACAGACGACCGGGGTCGTGGAGGAGAGGATGAAGCGTCTCGCAGCGTGGTTCGCCGGGATCGGGATCGGGATGGTGCTCGCCGGGACGGCCGGCGCGGCCACCCTCGTGCTCCCGCGCGCCGGGCAGGTCGGCATCGCGGTGGTGGGAGACTTCGGCTCGCTCGCGAACACCGGCGTCGTCGGCCGGGAGTTCGGCTCGGGCTTCGGCGTCGGCGTGCGGCTTCGCTACCGCATGCGCTACGAGCGCGGGCTCGGCCTGACGTTCGACCAGTACACGCTCGACTCGCGGGTGCTCGGCTACCCGGCGGGCGCGTTCAACAACGAGCTCGGGCCCGCCGACTCGCTGCTCACGCGCGACGAGCTCAACCTGACGACCACGGGCATCGAGCTCTACCAGTTCTTCGGGACGCGCAACCAGAACGTGCGCTGGCTCTCGCTCGGGGCCGGGCTCGCGCAGATCTCGGCGAGGCTCTCGAGCGGCGAGATCCAGTACCCGATCGGCGGCGACGGCACGTTCCTGAGCGCCGCCGGGGGGGTGGAGCACTACGTCTACCGGAGCTGGGCGGTGGACTTCAGCGCCCGCTACCAGGCGATCTTCCTCGCCTCCTCCGTGAACCACAATCTCCAGGCTTCGGCGGGGATCATCTTCTACGCGGCCTACTGACCCATGACGACTTCGCTCGGCATCGCGTTCCACGGGGCGGCCCGGACGGTGACCGGATCGCGGCACCTGCTGCGCTTCGGCCGCCGCTCGTTCCTCTTCGACTGCGGGCTCTACCAGGGGCACCGGGACGAGGCCGAGCGCGTGAACCGGACGTTCCGCTTCCCACCCGGGGAGCTCGACGCCGTCGTAATCTCCCACGCCCATCTCGACCACACCGGAAACCTGCCGACGCTCTCGGCGCAGGGATTCCGGGGCCCGGTGCACCTGACGCCGGCCACGGCCGACCTTTCGCGCGTGATGCTGGCCGACAGCGCGTTCCTGCAGCAGAAGGACGTCGAGCACGTCAACCGGCGATACGGGGGCGGCCGCGCTCCCCGCAAGCCCCTCTACACGATGTCCGACGTCGACGCGGTGACCGGTCGCTTCGAGACGCACCGCTACCACGAGGACTGGACGCTGTTCCCGGGCATCCGCGTCCGCTACCACGACGCCGGCCACATCCTGGGCTCGGCGCTGACGAGCTTCGAATTCACGGCGAACGGCCGGACGCACCGGCTGCTGATGGGCGGTGACCTCGGCCGGCCGGAGCGCCCGATCCTGCGCGACCCCGAGGTGCCGCGCGGGGCCGACACGCTCGTGCTCGAGAGCACGTACGGCAACCGGCTGCACGCCGACGAGAGCGAGACGATCGAGGGCCTCGTGGACATCGTCACCCGCACGGTCGGGCGCGGGGGGCGGCTCGTCGTGCCGGCTTTCGCCGTGGGCCGCACGCAGGAGCTCGTCGCGACGCTCCACGATCTCATCGAAGGCGGGCGGCTGCCGGACCTGCCGATCTTCGTGGACAGCCCGATGGCACGGAACGCCACCGCGATCTTCGTGCGCCACCCGGAGTGCTTCGACGCCGAGACGGCCGCGCTGTTCTCGCAGGGGGGCGGGGCGCCCTTCGGCTTCGGACGGCTGCGCTACGTCGGGTCGGCCGACGAGTCGAAGGCGCTCAACGACCGCCGCGACCCGTGCATCATCATCTCGGCCTCCGGAATGGCCGAGGGCGGCCGAGTGCTCCACCACCTGCAGCACGCCCTCGGCAACGAGCGGAACACCGTGCTGTTCGTGGGCTACCAGGGTGACGGCACCCTGGGGCGCCGCCTGGAGGAGGGCGCCGAGACCGTGAACGTGTTCGGGGAGCCCGTGCGGGTGCGCGCCGAGATCGCGTCGCTCGACGGCTTCAGCGCGCACGCCGACCAGCGCGAGTTGCTCGACTGGGTGGCCGCGCTCGATCCGGCGCCGCGCACCATCTTCCTCGTCCACGGCGAGCCGCCGGCGGCCGAGACGCTCGCGGGGCTGCTGCGCGAGCGCATGACCGCCTCGGTTCACGTGCCCGAGAAGGGACAGGAGTTCGACCTGTGGACCTGACCGATCGCTACCAGGTGGGACAGCGCCTCCATCACCCCCAGTTCGGTGAAGGGCTGATCGTCGAGGTGCACACCGACCGCGGACGGGAGGTGCTCGAGGTCGTCTTCGGCGGCCAGCTGCGGCGGCTCTCGGCGCAGCGCGAGTGGGCGATCGTGGACGGCGCGGCGCCCACGACGGTGCCCGAGGGCGGGGAGACGGACGGAGTCGAGGTGGCGCTGGCGCGCCCGTCGGCCGCGGCGCGGCACTGGCACGCCCAGGGCGACGAGCTGCTCCGCCGCTGGCTCGAGAACGAGGCCGAGCCGCAGCTGCATTTCGACCTGCGCGCCGCGGCGGAGGAATGGGCCGGCTGGGCGAGCGCCGACCGGCTGCTCTCGCTCGACTCGCTGCGCGGCGTCGAGCGGTTTCCGCACCAGGTGGATGCGTGCCTGCGCATGCTCCGCGACTTCGGGGGCCGGGGCATCTTCGCCGACGAGGTCGGGCTCGGGAAGACCGTCGAGGCCGGCATCGTGCTGAAGGAGTACCTGCTCCGCGGCGCGGTGCGCACGGTGCTCGTGCTCGTTCCCGCCTCCCTCTGCGAGCAGTGGCGCGCCGAGCTGTGGGAGAAGTTCGAACTCGACTTCGTCGTCTCGCGCGGGCCCGCCGGCCTGTGGGGACGCCACCCGCTCGTCATCTCGTCGCTCGAGACGGCGCGCCACGAGCGCCACCGGCGTCGCGTGCGCGGGGCGAACTACGACATGGTCGTCGTGGACGAGGCGCACCGCCTGCGCAACCACCTCACGCTCGGCTGGAAGTTCATCAACGACCTGAATCCGCGCTACCTGCTGCTGCTCACCGCGACGCCGGTCCAGAACGACCTGCGCGAGCTCTACAACCTCGTCACGCTCGTCCGCCCGGGCACCGTCGGCACGTTCTCGCAGTTCCGGCGCGACTTCCTCTCCGCGCACGACAAGCGGACGCCGCGCAACACGCCGCGGCTCCGCCGGCTGCTCCAGAGCGTCATGATCCGCAGCCGCCGCGCCGACACGAAGCTCACGTTCGCGCCGCGGCGCGTCGAGACCGTGGCGATCAAGCAGTCCGCGGCCGAGAAGCAGCTCTACCGCCAGGTGAGCGAGTTCGTGGCCGAGGCCGTGCACGGCGACGCCGGGCAGCCCGGCAAGCCGCACTATTTCACGCTCATGGTCCTGCAGAAGGAAATGGGCTCCTCGTGGGCGGCGGCTGTCGGCACGCTGCGCAAGCTCGCGTCGCACCCCGACGGACTCGATCCGAAGCGGGTGCGGGCGTTCGCCGATCGGGCCGCGGAGCTGCGCGAGGATCCGGGGAAGATCCGCACGCTGCTGCGCGTGATCGCCTCGCTCAGGGGCGAGAAGGCGATCGTGTTCACCCAGTTCCGGGCGACGCAGGACTCGATCCTGGAGGCGCTGCGCGCCGAGGGCGTGACGCACGCGATGTTCCACGGCGAGATGGGCTGGCGCGAGAAGGAGGAGGCCCTCGAGCAGTTCCGCCTGCGCGACCAGGTGCTCGTCAGCACGGAGGCCGGCGGCGAGGGCCGGAACCTGCAGTTCGCGCGCATCGTGATCAACTACGACCTGCCCTGGAACCCGATGCGCGTCGAGCAGCGCATCGGCCGCGTCCACCGGCTCGGGCAGGAGCACCCGGTGCGGGTCGTGAACCTCGTCGCACGGGGCACGATCGAGGCCTACGTGCTCGAGATCCTCGAGCGGAAGATCCGCATGTTCGAGCTCGTGGTGGGCGAGATGGAGGAGATCCTCGGCACCTGGCAGATGCAGGGATCGTTCGAGGAGGAAGTCTTCCGCCGCTGGACGGAGTCGCGCAACCCGCGCGTGCGCAAGAAGCGGTTCACCGAACTCGCGCAGCACCTCGTCACCGCGCGCAAGCTCTACCAGCAGCAGCGCGACAGCCAGAGCTGGCTGTTCCGCGGCCCGCAGGACGCCGAGGAGGAGGGCTCCTCGTGACGGCCGTGCGTGCGAGACGGCGGCGCGCCCCGGCGCGCGCGAGATCCCGTGCGCCGGCGCCCGAGATCCCGCACGGCGAGACCGCCGCCGAGCAGCCCGAATGGCGGCGCTTCGTCGGCAGCTGGCTCGAGCGCGCGGGCTGCCGCGTCGAGGACGCGCCCCGGGGCGACTGGGAGGTGGAGCTCTCGACGCCGCTGCAGAAGCGCTGGCGGCGCCAGCGGGTGCGCCTCGTGTTCGACCCGGCGCGCCCGACCGTCCCGCGCGGGGCGTGGTTCACGGCGCCGGGCAGCGCGGCCGGGCGCCGGATTCTCGAGGCTGCGCTGGCCGCCCCGATGTTCACGCGCCGGACGGCGCTGGCGCACGTGCCGGGGGCGCCGCCGGCCGGCTTCGCCACGGTCTGCAAGGTGCGCGGCCTCACGTGGGGCACGCCGCGGCTGGGTCCGGTGCGGTACGAGCGGCGCATGGCCTTCCACGCGGTCATCACCCGCTGGGGCGGCCTGCCATGGCAGGAGCAGTGGGTCGTGCTCGTGGGCGCGGGCGGCGAGGTGCTCGAGCGCGCCCAGGCGCCGCAGGTTCCCGACGTGCGGCCGCGCGAGGGGCTCTACCAGATGGGCGAGGAACTCGAGCCCGAGGTGCGCGAGCGCTGGCTGCAGCTCGCCCGGCAGACGCTCGAGGAACTCGCCTCCGAGCGCGAGCAGGAATGGGCGGTCTCGGTCGGCCGGCTGCGGGACCTCGAGCTGGACCGGCTGGGGGCGTTCTTCTCGGCCCGGATCGAGGAGGAGGAAGACCGCCTGCGCCGCCGCACCGGCGGCGAGGACCGCGAGATGGACACCGGCGACTCGACGTCCCTCAAGCTCGAATGGGAGCGGCGCGCCGCCGAGGTGCGGCAGCGCTGGGAGATGCGCACCGAGGTCCGGCTGTGGGGCCTCGAGGAGTGGTCGTGGCCCGTGGCCGACCTCGAGCAGGAGCTCAAGTCGGGCGCCATGCACGTCAAGGTCCGCTCGCTCGTGGACGTGGCGCGCGGCCGGCCGGCGCTTCCGGCCTGCCCGACCTGCGGCCGGCCGGCGGAGATCCTGGTGCGCGCGCGCGGCCACGTCGCCTGCGTCATGTGCGCCGGCGGGGCCTGAGGTGCGCCGCGCCCGGGTGCCTTGACCCCCGGGCGGGCCGCCCGTTAAAGTCCTTGCCGTTTCTCGCCTTGGGAAGCCCCGTCTCTTCGCCTTTGTTCTCCGGAGGTTTCGCTTGTCGCTGGAGTCTCGCAAGGGTACCGCGCTCTCGGATCCGGGCGCGGAACTCGTCGACCGGGTGACCGCTCTCTGGGAGCGGTACGCCCGCATCATCCTCGGCGCCCTCGCGGCCCTGATCGTGGTCGCCGCGGTCGCGTACTTCACGATCCGCTCGAACGAGACGCAGGAGACCGCGGCCTCCACCAAGCTCGCCCAGGCCAACACGCTCTTCTGGCAGGGCGACTACGAGCGCTCGAAGACGATCGCCGACGAGGTGGCCAAGCAGTACGGCAGCACCCCGAGCGGCCTCGACGCGCTGCGGATCGCCGGCGACGCGGACTACTGGAACGGCGATTTCAAGGCCGCCGTCACGTCGTACCGGGCGTACCTCGCCAAGCACGACTCGGGCCTGATGGGCAACGTCGTGCGCCGCAACCTCGCCTACGCGCTCGAAAACGACAAGCAGTACGCCGAGGCCTCGAAGCTCTACGACGGCCTCGTCGGGGTCTTCGATCGCGAGTCGAGCGCGGAATTCCTCGCCGGTGCGGCCCGCTGCCAGGAGGCGCTCGGCAACAAGACCGCGGCGATCGAGCAGTTGAAGCGCCTGGTGGACGAGTTCGGCGAGACCAGCTCCGCGAGCCTCGCGCGCGTCCGCCTCGCCGAGCTCGAGGGCCTCACGCACAGCTGACCCGCGGCCCCGGGCCGCGCCTGGATGGCCCATGTCCCCCGGCGTCGACCTCGTCTTCCTCTGGCACCATCACCAGCCCGACTACCGCCATCCGCGCGACGGGCGCTCGGTCCTGCCGTGGGTGAGGCTGCACGCCACGAAGGACTACCTCGACATGGCGCTCCGCCTCGAGCGCCACGCGGGCCTGAAGGCGACGTTCAACTTCGTGCCTTCGTTGCTCGAGCAGCTCGACCACGCCCGCAACGGCGGCGGCGACCTGCTGTTCGACCTGCTCGCCCGGCCGCCCAAGGCCCTCGGCGCAGGGGAACGCGCGGAGCTCCAGGCCCGGATGCGGACCGCGCCCCGCTGGGCGTTCGCGCGCTGGCCGGGCTACGAGGCCCTCTGCCGCCGCCTGCGCGCCCCGGCTGTCGCGACCGACGCGGAGCTGATGCGGCTGTCGGTGTATTTCCTGCTCGCCTGGCTCGACCCGCTGCTGCTCTCCGAGCCGGCGGCGGCCGCCGCGGAGGCGGCCGTAACGGAGAGGCGGGCCGGACTGTCGGACCGCGACGCGCTCCTCGCGCTGCACGCCGACGTGCTCGGGAGGGTCGTTCCGGCCTACCGGCGACTGGCGGCTCGCGGTCAGGCCGAGATCAGCTGCTCGCCCGCCTACCATCCGATCCTGCCGCTGCTCGTGGACGTGCGCGCCGGACGGCGCTCGCGTCCCGACCTGCCGGTGCCCGCGGCCGAGCTCGCCTCGCCCGAGGACGCCCGCTGGCAGGTCGAGCGCGGGCTCGAGCGCACCGCCTCCGCCTTCGGCGTGCGGCCGGCCGGCATGTGGCCCTCGGAGGGCAGCGTGAGCCCGGAGGCGGCCGCAGTCCTCGCGGCGGCCGGCGTGCGGTGGATCGCCACCGACGAGCTCGTTCTGTGGAAGTCGGTCGGACCGGCGGGGGCGAGACGGGAGGGGCTCTACCGGCCGTGGACCTTCCGCACGGAGGCGGGGGAGATCGCGATCTTCTTCCGCGACCACGACCTCTCGGACCGGATCGGGTTCGTCTACGCGGGCTGGAAGGCGGCCGACGCGGCCGCCGACTTCCTGCGGCAACTGCGGCGCATCGGCGCCGAACATGCGGCCGCCGGGCTGCGCGGGCGCCCGGTCGTCTCCGTGATCCTCGACGGCGAGAACTGCTGGGAGCACTACCCCGGGGACGGGGGTCCGTTCCTCGACGCGCTCTACGGGGCGCTGGAGTCCGCCCCGGACGTCCGGACGCGCACGCCCTCCGAAGTCCTCGCCGACGGCCCGGAGCCCGGTGTCCTCGATTTCCTCCACACCGGCTCGTGGATCGACGCGGACCTCCACGTCTGGGCCGGCCACCCCGAGAAGAATCGCGCCTGGGATCTGCTCGCCCGCGCACGGGCGGCCCTCGTCGAAGCCGGCCACACCCGCGAGGGCCGTCCGGAGGCGTGGGAATCGCTCGCGGCGGCGGAAGGGTCGGACTGGTTCTGGTGGTTCGGGGACGACCACTTCACGGCCGACAAGACGTTGTTCGACAGCCTCTTCCGGTCCCATCTTCAGGCGATTTACGAGAGGGCGGGACTGCCCGTCCCGAACGCGGTCCTCGCACCCATCGTCCGTCCCGCGTCGGCCGCGGTGCACGCGGAACCCGCCGGGCTCATCCACCCGGTCATCGACGGCCGCCGCACGCGCTACTACGAGTGGGACGGCGCCGGCACGTGGGAGTTCCCGGCGGGCGGCTCGATGCACCGCGCGAGCGCGACGCTGGTGTCCGGGCTCCAGTACGGCTTCGACACGACGCACCTCTTCCTCCTCGTGGAGTTCGCCGGGGGGGAGGCGCCGCAGGACGACGTGGCCGTCGAGCTCGAGCTGCTCTCGCCCGCGCCGGGCCGGCTGCGGGTGGGGCTCCTCGCGCCGGGCCGGAGGGCGGTCGAACGCGGGCGGGAGGGTGCCGTCGAGCCGGTGGGCGAAGCCGCGGTGGAGGACGTGCTCGAGATCGCGCTGCCGTTCGAGGCACTGGGCGTCCCGCCCGGCGGGACGCTCGAGCTGCTGCTCCACCTCGGCCGCGGCGCCGAGCGCCTCGAGACGCTCCCGCCCGGGCAGCCCCTGCGCGTGGTCGTGCCGGGCGCCGACTGGGAGGCCGAGCACTGGAGCGTCTGAGCCACGGCGAGGGTCCGTCCGGCCCGCTGCGCCCGCCGCGGCGAGGGTGTAGCCTCGCGGGCGCGCGGCGTGCCGCGCCCGGAGCTCCCCGGACGAAAGGAGGGCCGTAATGCGATTCCCAGCGCTGGGCCTCGTGGCGCTCGCCGGCGTCCTCGTCGCGGGCTGCATTCCCGTCCCCAGCCTCTACCCCGCCGCCGAGGGGCGCGGCGTCGAAGTGGCGGGCATCGAGGGCGAGTGGTGGGACCCCGGGGACCCGAGCGGCGCGCTGCAGTTCGAACGCGACAGCACCGGAGCCTACGCGCTGGCCATGCCGCGCACCGACCTTCCGGACATGCGCATCGACGTCACGTTCTTCCGGCTCGGGGAACGGCTCTTCGCGGACCTGCACGTCGATCCGGAGTCGATGCCCGGCGGCGACGCGCGCCCGCTCCTGCTTCCCATGCACCTCTTCGCCCGCGTGCAGCTCGAGGCCGACACGTTGAAGCTCGGGCTGCTCGACGACGCCTGGGTGGAGTCGGCCGCGAAGCGTCACCGGATCAAGGTGCGCTTCGAGAAGCCCGGCGGGGAGCTCGTGCTCACGGAGCCGACTCCCGGGCTCCGGCGGATGCTGGAGAAGCTCGGGGGCGAGGACGCCGCGTTCATCACGACGGCCTACGCTCGGGGGCGCTAGCTAGGCCGGTCCCGTCAGGGCTCCTTCACCCACACGGTCTTCGCGTTGACGAACTCGCGCAGGCCTTCGGCCGCCAGCTCGCGGCCGTGGCCGGAGCGCTTGATGCCGCCGAAGGGCAGGCGCGGGTCGGACTTCACGATGCCGTTCACGAACACGGCCCCCGCTTCGAGACCGAGCGCGAATTGCTCCGCGCGCGCCGCGTCGCGCGACCACACGCTGGCGCCGAGGCCGAAGCGGGAGCGGTTCGCCAGCTCGAGCGCGTGCCCCGCGTCCCGCGCGCGCGTCACGGGGGCGAGCGGCCCGAACGTCTCCTCGTCGAACGCTGGGCTCCCGGGCTCGACGCGGTCGAGCACGGTCGGCGGGTAGAAGCAGCCCGGGCCCCCCGGCCGCCCGCCTCCGAGGACGAGCCGGGCGCCGGCGGCGACGGACCCCTCGACCTGGGCGTGCAGTTCGTCCACGAGGTCGGGACGCGCGAGGGGGCCCACCTGGGTCGCGCGCTCGAGCGGGTCCCCGACGACGAGCGCGCGCATCGCGTCCACGAGTCGCGCGGTGAAGGCCTCCGCGACCGGTGCCTCGACGATGAAGCGCTTCGCGGCGATGCAGCTCTGGCCGTTGTTCTGCACCCGCGCGAGCGCCGCCTGCGCCGCGACCGACTCGACGTCCGCGTCCGCGAGGACGACGAAGGGGTCGGAGCCGCCCAGCTCGAGCACGACCTTCTTGAGCGCCGCGCCGGCCTGCCGCCCGACGGAGACCCCGGCGGGCTCGCCGCCCGTGAGCGTCACCGCGGCGACGGCGGGATGCTCGATCAGGCCGCCGACGAGCGGCGAGGGGGCCAGCAGCGTCGTGAAGACCCCCTCGGGAGCGCCGGCTTCCCGCCAGATCTCCTCGATCGCCGTCGCGACGCCGGGCACGTTCGAGGCGTGCTTGAGCGCCACCACGTTGCCCGCCGCGAGCGCGGGCGCCGCGGCGCGGAAGACCTGCCAGAATGGGAAGTTCCAGGGCATCACCGCGAGCAGGACGCCGAGCGGCTCGCGGCGGACGTAGCTGCGGGTCGCGTCGGTCGCGGCGGGGGCGTCGGCGAGCAGCGCCTCGGCGTGGTCCGCGTACCACTCGCAGACCCACGCGCACTTCTCGACCTCGGCCTCCGCCTGGACGATCGGCTTGCCCATCTCGAGGGTCGCGAGGCGGGCGTGCCCGGCCGCGCGCGCGCGGAGCCTCCGCGCGGCGCCGCGGAGCACGGCGGCGCGCCCGGCGAAGGTCGTCGCGCGCCAGTCCCGCCACGCGCGGCCGGCGGCGTCGAGAAGCCTCGCGCCGGCGGCGAGGTCGTGTTCGGGGTATTCGCGGAGCGTCCCGCCGGTGGCGGGGTTCACGGATCGCAGCATCGGTCGCCTCCCGTGGCCCGGGGCCGCGGCCGTCCGGGCGCCGCGCGCATCCTACGCCGGATCGGGCTTCGCCGGGGCGCCGCCTTCCGCGAAGCGGTGCCGCGCCGGGCCGCGGGAGCGCAGCCAGTCCTGGAAGCCGTCGAGGTACGTGTAGATCACCGGCGTGACGTAGAGCGTGACGATCTGCGAGAAGGCGAGGCCGCCGACGACCGCCAGCCCGAGCGGGCGGCGCGACTCCGCACCCGTGCCGAAGCCGATTGCGATCGGCAGCGTGCCCATCAGCGCCGCGAAGGTCGTCATCATGATCGGCCGGAAGCGGATGACGCACGCCTGCAGGATCGCCTCGCGCGGCGACTTGCCGTCGTTGCGCTCGGCGTCGAGCGCGAAGTCGATCATCATGATGGCGTTCTTCTTCACGAGCCCGACCAGCATGATGACCCCGACGAACGCGTAGATGCTGAGCTCGGTGCGGAAGATCCACAGCGTCAGCAGGGCGCCGAACCCGGCGAACGGGAGCCCCGAGAGGATCGTGAGCGGGTGGATGAAGCTCTCGTAGAGGATCCCGAGCACGAGGTAGATGACGAGCACGGCGAGCAGCAGCAGCCAGTTCAGGCCCTGCTGGCTGGACTGGAACACCTGCGCGGTGCCCGCGAAGCTGGTCGAGATGTTCGACGGCAGCGTCTGCCGGGCGATGCGCTGGACGGCGTCCACGGCCTCGCCGAGCGACGCGCCCTCGCGGAGGTTGAACGAGATGGTGACCGCGGGGATCTGCCCGGAGTGGTTCACGCTGAGCGGCCCCAGGGCCGGCGTGAGCGTCGCGACCGCCCCGAGGGGCACGAGGGAACGGGTATTCGAGGTCACGTACAGCTTCTGCAGGGCGGCCACGTCGCGCTGGTGCCGCGGCTCGAGCTCCAGGATCACCCAGTACTGGTCGCTCGGGGTGAAGATGGTCGAGACCTGCCGCGAGCCGTAGGCGTCGTACAACGCCTGCTCGACCGCCTGCGCGCTCACGCCGAGCGCCGCGGCCCGGTCGCGATCGATGTGGACGTCCACCTCCGGGTTGCGGATCTGCAGGTCGCTCGTGACGTCGGCGAGCACGTTCACCTTCTGGAGCCGGGCGAGGAGCGACTCGGACGCGTCGTAGAGGTCCCCGATGTCGGTGCTCTGGAGGGTGAACTGGTACTGGCTCTTCGTGAAGTGCCCGCCGCCGACGTTCAGCGCCGGCGGATTGCTGAGGTAGGTGCGGATGCCCGGCACCTGGGAGAGCTTCGGCATCAGCTCGCGGATCACCTCGTCCGCGCTCAGGCGCCGCTGCGAGCGGGGCACGAGGTTGATGAACATGCGGCCCTGGTTGCCGCTCGCGTTCGGGCCGCCGGCGCCGGCCGAGGAGATGAAGTCGGCGACGTTGGGATCGGCCTCGAGAATCGCCGCGACCGCCCGCTGGTGGGCCACCATGGCCTCGAACGAGGTGCCCTCGGGCATCTCGGTCGTCGCGAAGAGCTGCCCGGTGTCCTCGCTCGGCACGAAGCCCTTGGGCACGAGGCGGAACAGGAGCACCGTGCCCGCGAGGATCGCGAGCGAGAACAGCATCGCCGTCCGCCGGTGGTCCATGACCCAGTTCAGCGTCCGCTCGTAGAAGGCGAGCGCGCGGTCGTAGACGCCCTCGACGGCGTTGTAGAAGCGGCCGTGCCGCTGCTGGTGCTCCGCCCTCAGGAACCGGCTGCAGAGCATGGGCGTGAGCGTCAGCGAGACGAACCCGGAGACGAGGATCGCGACGCTGATCGTCACGGCGAACTCGTTGAACAGCCGGCCGAGCAGGCCGCCCATGAAGAGCACCGGGATGAACACGGCGACGAGCGAGATCGTCATGGAGAGGATCGTGAAGCCGATCTCGCGCGAGCCCTCGAGCGCCGCCTGAAGGGCGGGTTTTCCCATCTCGAGGTGCCGGTGGATGTTCTCGAGCATGACGATGGCGTCGTCCACGACGAAGCCGACCGACAGCGTCAGCGCCATCAGCGAGAGGTTGTCGAGGTTGAAGCCCAGCAGGTGCATGACCGCGAACGTCCCGATGACCGAGATCGGCAGCGAGAGGCTCGGGATGACGGTCGCGGGCAGGTTGCGCAGGAAGAGGAAGATGACCAGCACGACCAGGGAGAGCGTCAGCAGGAGCGTGAACTGGACGTCGTCCACGGAATGCTTGATGGGGATCGAGTGGTCGGACATCACGTGCGCCTCGACCGAGCTGGGCAGCTGGTTCCTCAGGTGCTCGAGCGTGGCCCTGACGTCGCGCGCGACCTGCACCGTGTTCGTGCCCGGCTGGCGCTGCACCGCGAGCGCGATGCAGCGCTGGCCGCGGTACCAGCTCGCCACGCGGTTGTTCTGGACGTCGTCGAGCACCCGCCCGAGATCGCGCAGCCGGACGGGCGAACCGTTGCGGTAGTCCACGATGATGTTGCCGAACGCGGCAGCGTCCTGCAGCTCGCCGCCGGCCTGCACGGTGGCCGTCTTGTTGGGCCCCCAGAGCACGCCGGTCGGCAGGTTCACGTTCGCGGCCTGGATCGCCTGGGTGACATCGGCGATCGGGATGCCCCGCGCGGCGAGCGCCTGCGGGTCGAGCTGCACCCGCACCGCGTACTTCTGAGAGCCGTAGACCGCCACCTGGGCGACGCCGCTCACCATGGAGAGCCGCTGCGCGAGGAAGCCTTCCGCGTACTCGTCGAGCTTCTGGAGCGGCAGCATCGGCGACGTCAGGACGAGGAACATGATCGGGCGGTCCGCCGGATTCACCTTGCGGTACGACGGCGGCAGGATGCCGGAGGGCAGCGAGCGGAGCGTCTTCGCGATCGCCGACTGGACGTCCTGGGCGGCGGCGTCGATGTTCCGCCCGAGGTCGAAGGTCAGCGTGATGTTCGTGCTGCCCTGGCCGCTGCTCGAGGTCATCACGTCGATGCCGGCGATCGTGGCGAACTGCTTCTCGAGCGGCGTCGCGACCGCCGACGCCATGGTCTCCGGGCTCGCGCCCGGCAGGCTGGCGGAGACCGAGATGGTCGGGTAGTCCACGTTCGGCAGGTCGCTGACCGGCAGCTGGGTGTAGCCGAGCGCGCCGAAGAAGACCACGCCGAACGTGACCAGCGTGGTCATGACCGGCCGGCGGATGAAGAGCCCGGAGACGTTCACGGCTGCGCCTTCGGCGCGGCGCGGACCATCACGCGGGCGCCCGGCGAGAGCCGGAGCTGCCCGTCGGTGACGACGGTCTCGCCCGGGGCGAGGCCCTTCGCGACGATGGTCATCTCGTCCATGTCCCGCTCGACCTCGATGGGCCGCGGCGTGACCGTGGAGTCGGCGTTCATGACGTAGACGTACGAGCCCTGCTGTCCCAGCGTCACGGCGGGTGAAGGCACGACGAGGGCCTTCGGCTCGGTGTAGAGCACGAGCCGGACGTCCACGAACTGGCCCGGGATGAAGCGCTCGCCCGGGTTCGCGAACTGGCCCTTGAGCAGCAGCGTGCCGCTCTGCGGGTCCACGGCGTTGTCCACGAAAACGAGGCGGCCCCGGTGCGTCGTCGTGGAGTCCTCGTCCGGAACCCGCGCGAGCACGAAGGCCTGCCCGCGGTAGCGCATGAGCTGCGGGACCGCGTCCTGCGGAATGCTGAAACGGACGAGAATGGGGTCCGTGCGGTTGATCGTGACGAGCGGGTCGCTCGTCGCCGACTTGACGTAGTCGCCGACCCCGACCATGCGCCGGCCGGTCCGCCCCGAGATCGGCGCGCGGATCGAGGCGAACTGCAGGTTGAGCTTCGCGGCCTCCATCGCCGCCGAGTCCGCGGCGGCCGCCGCGGTCAGCGCCTCGGCGGTCGCCGTGCGCTGGTCGTAGTCGGCCTGCGACGTGAGCTGCCTCTCGAAGAGCTGGCGCGCCCGCTCGGCGTCGAGCCGCGCGGCCACCGCCTGCGCGCGGTCGCGCGCGAAAGCGGCCCGGGCCTGCTCGTAGGCGGCGTGGAACGGGCGCGGGTCGAGCTCGAAGAGGACGTCCCCGGCCTTCACGTGGCTGCCTTCCTGGAACGCAACGCGCTGGACGACGCCGCCGACGTTCGAGCCCACGTCCGCAGTCTCGATCGCCTCGACCGTGCCGGTGGCGATGAGCTCGAAGGGCATGTCGCGCTGCACGGCGGTGGCGACGGTGACCGGCACGCGGGGGCGGTGGTCCTGCTTTCCGCCGGCACATCCCGCCGCGACGAGGAGGGAGAGAAGGGGGAGGGTCGCCGCGCGGGCCGCGGCCGGAAAACGACTTCGGGAGGGCGACATAGGGGAGCCTGGGGGGTCCGCTGCGGCCGCACCGCCCATCGGGGGCGGGAGGTCTTTCCGAGAGACGCACGCCAGTCTACTCCAGCCGCTCCGGGGCTCGTCAGCCTCCTGTCACGCGAGGGGCGCGCGCCTGCGCGTTCGTCGCCCTCCCGGGCGCACTCGGAGCTGCGCGAGCGCTCTCAGAGCCCGAGCCCGAGCTGGCGCGCGAAGGAGGGCGGCTCCGGCTCGATCGGCGGAAGGACCCCGGGACGCACCGGCACGTCGCGCCCCAGCGCCGCCAGGCCGGCCCGCAGCCGCTCCGAGCGCCCCCGGTCGAGGTAGGCACGCCCCGCGTAGAGCCGCTCGATCCCGGCGCGCTGCTCCGGCCAGGCGCGGCCGATCTCGCCCAGGAAGTGCTCTCGCGTTCCCGGCCGCAGGTAGAGGAACTCGGTCCACAGCTTCGCGGCGCCGGCGTCGCGGACGGCGCGGACCACCTCGGCGAGACCCCCGGCCGAGTCGGTGAGGCCCGGGATCACGGGCGCGACCGCGACCCCCACCCGGATGCCCGCGTCGGCGAGCATCCGCACCGCGCGCAGGCGCTGGCGCGGGGGCGGTGCACCGGGCTCGGTGCGGCGGGTGATCGTCTCGTCGAGCGTCGGGATCGAGAGGTGCACGACCACGCGCGCCCGCGCCGAGGCCGCCGCGAGGACGTCGCGGTCGCGAACGACGAGCGTCCCCCGCGTCACGATGCCGAAGGGGTTGGAGGCCTCCGCGAGCGCCTCGAGGCAGGCGCGCGTGAGCCGGTAACGGGCCTCGGCGGGCTGGTAGGGGTCGGTCGCCGCCCCGATCGCGACGAGCGAGCGCGTCCAGGAGGGACGGGCGAGCTCGCGGCGCAGCACCTCCGCGACGTTCGTCTTCACCCGGATGGAATCGCCATAGCGCTCGTCCGAGGGCCGGTCGGCGCGGCGCTCGAACGCGCGCACGTAGCAGAACGCGCAGCGGTGCGCGCACCCCATGTAGGGGTTGAGCGACCACTCGAACGGCATCCCGCGGACGCGGTTCAGCGCCGAGCGGCAGGGTTCCTCGCGGTAGTCCGACCGGGCCATGCCCCGAGGAATAGCGCATCGGGGCCGGCCTGCACAAGTGTGCAGTTGCGAACGGCGACGCCCGGTGGACGGCTTCGGGCCACGGCTACAGCGAGGGGGTGACCTCGATGTCGCGATAGTCCACGCGGCCGAGGTAGCCCTGCAGCACGATCGGTCCCGGGCGGCCCTCGTTCGCGTCGAGCGCGTCGCCGGTGATCCCCGGGATGGGCTGCCGGTCGATGATCCGGATGCCGTTCAGGGCGACCGAGACGACCCGGCCGATCAGCGTGACGTCGAGCGTGTTCCACGCGCCGGGCTCGGCCCGCTCCTCGATCGACGGGGCGATCATCCCGTAGATGGACCCGGTCGAGCCGGCGTACGCCGCGGGATCGTCGCGGTCGACAAGCTGGACCTCGTAGCGCCCGCGCAGGTGAACGCCGCTGTCCTCACCGGGTTGCAGCCGAAACTGGAGGTGCAGCTTGAAGTCCTTGTAGGACTCGAGGGAGACGAGGTCGTCGCCCGGGAACCGGTTGGCGAGCGCGCCGTCGCGCACGGTCCAGCCGGACGAGGAGCCTTCGTGGCGCGGGCGCCAGCCGGCAAGCGTGCGGCCGTCGAAGAGCTTCTCGGGCCGGCCCCAGCGCACGTCGTGACCGGCGAGAGCGGGCGCGCGGACGGCGGTCCAGCGGACCGGGCGCGGCGTGGGCGGCGGAGGCCACCGGTGGCCCAGGAGGGCGCGGCGCTGCGCATCGTCCACCGTGAACGACTGCATCCGCGAGGTCAGGGTGCCCCCGAACCAGCGGCCGTTGAAGTCGCCGCGCCAGCGGCTGCCGTCGGCAAGCTGGAACTCGAGGTGGCTGCCGTCCCAGGCGACGAAGGGCACGTCGAACGGCGCACCGGCCCGGCCGACCATCCGCATCGCGAGCCCGGAAGGCTCCTCGCGGATCTCGAACCACGACGGGTAGGCTTCGCCGTCCGGCCCGGTCACGGTCACGTCCCAGCGGCCGGCGATCGGCAGCGGTGCGTCGGCGGGGACGGCCGCGGCCGGGAAGGCGGGTGCCGCGGCGGCGAACGCGACGACGGCGGCGACGGACAGCGGGCGGACGAAGTTCATGGCGGGGACCTCCGGGAGGCGTGAACTCGGGCGCTCACGGGCGCATGTCATCGTGAAAGGCTAGACCTTCATGGGACCGCGTCGCGAGCGGGAAGCCGGTGGGTTCGCCGGAAGGGGTGCGCGAGGGCGGGCCGAGGAGGCTCGCCGGAGCTGTGAAAGGGGTCCGAACGCATGTCGCATAAGAGATATTATGTCAACCATCCGAAGGATGGTTGGACATAATATCGGGGTCACCGCGGGCTATGGGCCCTTGAGTCGCCTGGGTGCGGGCTGCCTCTGCCCTGCTGGCGCGCGGCTAACCCACCACCACGTTGAGGAGCTTGTCCTTCACGTGGATCACCTTCCGGATCGCGCCTCCCTCGACGTACTTCTTCACGCGCTCGTCGGCGAAGGCGGCTTCCTGGACGGCGGTCTGTCCGGCGCCCCGGGGCAGGTCGATCGTGGCCCGGAGCTTGCCGTTCACCTGGATCGCCACCGTGACCGTGTCCTCGACGCAAAGCGCGGGGTCGTAGTCGGGCCAGGGCTCGTAGGCGATCGTCGTGGCGTGGCCGAGGCGGTGCCAGAGTTCCTCGGCCAGGTGTGGGGCGAACGGCGCGATGACCTTCAGGAACGGCTCGAGGAGGGCCTTCGGGCGCTCGGGCAGCGGGTTGACCTCGTTCACGAACACCATCATCTGGGCGATGGCGGTGTTGAATTTCAGGGCTTCGACGTCCTCGCCGACCTTGCGGATCGTCTGGTGGAGGACCCGGACCGCGGCGGGCGGAACCCTGCCTTCGGTGACCGCGAGCGAGCCGTCCTCGTTGACGAACAGGCGCCAGGCGCGGTCGAGGAAACGCGTGATGCCTTCGACGCTCTTCGAGCTCCAGGGCTTCATGGCCTCGAGCGGGCCCATGAACATCTCGTAGATGCGCAGCGCGTCGGCGCCGTACTGGTCGATCATGTCGTTCGGGTCGACCACGTTGCCCCAGCGCTTGCTCATCTTCCGGTTGTCCTCGCCCAGGATGATGCCCTGGTGCACGAGCTTGCGGAACGGCTCGGGCGTGCTTACGACGCCGATGTCGTAGAGCACCTTGTGCCAGAACCTCGCGTAGAGCAGGTGCAGGACCGCGTGCTCGGCGCCGCCCACGTACAGGTCCACCGGCATCCAGTACTTCTCCTTCGCCGGGTCGACCAGGGCGCGGTCGTTCCCGGGGTCGAGGAAGCGCAGGTAGTACCAGCACGAGCCCGCCCACTGGGGCATCGTGTTCGTCTCGCGCCGGGCGAGGCGGCCCGTGGCCGGTTCGGAGGTCTCGAGCCACTCGCGGGCGTTCGCGAGCGGGCTCTCCCCCGTCCCCGACGGCTTGTAGTCGGACAGCTCGGGCAGGCGCACCGGCAGCGCCTCCTCGGGCAGCGCCCGGGACTCGCCGTCCACCCAGAGGATCGGGAACGGCTCGCCCCAGTAGCGCTGGCGCGAGAACAGCCAGTCGCGCAGCTTGTAGTTGACCGCCTTGCGCCCGGTGCCCTGTGACTCGAGCCAGTCGGTGATCTTCGCCTGGGCCGCAGGCGGGTCGAGGCCATCGATCGTGAACGAGCCGTCGGGGGCCGTCGAGTTCAC
The DNA here is from genome assembly GCA_964589945.1 of uncultured bacterium. Classification (GTDB taxonomy): domain Bacteria; phylum Eisenbacteria; class RBG-16-71-46; order RBG-16-71-46; family RBG-16-71-46; genus CAIXRL01. Next base: position 17,110 of record CAZPVG010000008.1, on the reverse strand, counting down.
GACCTTCCCGCCCTCGTTGTCCACGAACGCCGCCTTCGTCACGTCGCCGCCCGCGACCACCTCGCGGATCGGCAGGTCGAACGCCTTCGCGAACTCCCAGTCGCGCTCGTCGTGGCCGGGCACGGCCATGACCGCGCCGGTGCCGTAGCCCATCAGCACGTAGTCGGCGATCCAGATGGGCAGCTTCTCACCGTTCACGGGATTGACGGCATGGCCGCCCGTGAAGACGCCCGTCTTGGTCTTCTCCTCCTGGCGCGCCAGGTCGCTCTTGCGGGCGGCGGCGTCCCGGTAGGCCTCGACCTCGGCCCGGCGCTCCGGCGAGGTCAGCACGCCGACGAGCGGGTGCTCGGGCGCCAGGACCATGTACGTCGCGCCGAAGAGCGTGTCCGGCCGGGTCGTGAAGATACGCAGGTGGCCCTTCACGCCTTCGAGCAGGAAGTCCACCTCGGCCCCGATCGAGCGCCCGATCCAGTTCTTCTGCATCTCGTAGGTGCTCGCCGGCCAGTCCACCAGCTTCAGGTCCTCGAGCAGCCGCTCGGCGTACTCCGTGATCTTCAGCACCCACTGGCGCATCGGCCGGCGGACCACCTCGAAGCCGCCGACCTCGCTCTTGCCGTCCACGACCTCCTCGTTCGCGAGCACCGTGCCCAGCTCCGGGCACCAGTTGACCGGCACCTCGGCGACGTAGGCCAGCCCGCGCTCGTACAGCTTGAGGAAGATCCACTGCGTCCAGCGGTAGTAGGCCGGGTCCGTGGTGTTCACCTCGCGGTCCCAGTCGTACGAGAGGCCGGCCCGCCGCATCTGGACGCGGAAGGTGTCGATGTTCTCCTTCGTCGTGATCGCCGGATGCACGCCCGTCTTGACGGCATACTGCTCCGCGGGCAGCCCGAACGCGTCCCAGCCGGTGCAGTGCAGCACGCTGAAACCCTGCATGCGCTTCATCCGGCTGACGATGTCCGTCGCCGTGTAGCCCTCGAGGTGCCCCACGTGCAGCCCGGCCCCGGAGGGGTACGGGAACATGTCGAGGCAGTAATACTTCGGCTTCGAGGCGTCTTCGACGGCGCGGAAGGTCTTGTGCTCGACCCAGTACCGCTGCCAGCGGGGCTCGACTTCGGAGAACGGGTAGCGCTTGCTCATGGACCGGTCCGTGTGAGGGGTGGGCGCGGAGGATAACGGACCGCGCCCGGGACCGTCATCCCGAGCGGGCCGGGCGCCCTTCCACGTGCCCCCGGCCGGGGCGAACCGCATCGGGGAGCCGGCGCGGCGCAGCCGCTCCGCGTCGTACCAGCGGAGCGTCGCCGGCAGCGCGAGGCTCCGGCCCGGCGCGCCACGCCCCTACCCTGCCGCCACCTCGCGCGTCGCCTGCTCCAGCGCGGCGAGCGCGTCGGTCCGGCCGCCCTTCCACGCGGCCTCCGCGCGGTAGACGGCGTCGAGCGCGTGCGCGAGCTGGCGCGGCGTGAGCCGCCGCCCGAGCGCCGCCGACAGGTCGCGCCACCGCGCCCAGCCGCCGAGCGCCCCGCCCACGAGGTTCGCGAGCGCGAACATCAGCTCGCCCTCGCTCCCGCGCGCCGCGAGGAGCCGGCCGAGCCGCTTGGCCGCCGTGGCCGCGTCGCCTGCGGCCACGGCGAGCAGGTACCCGGGCAGCTCGGAGCCGATCACGGGTCGCGAGAGCGAGAGCACGTCCGCCTTCGAGACGTGGCCGCCCGGTCCGGCCCAGCCGGCGAGCTTCGAGAGCTCGCTGAAGAACGCCGCGGACTCCCCCTCGCACACCCCGATCAGCGCCTCGAGCGCCTCGGGCTCGGCGGAGATCGACTCGGCCGCGAGCCGGCTCTCGCCCCAGGCGGCCAGCTCGCGCTGGCCCGGCGGGGCCGCGGACCAGAGCGCCCGGCAGGCCGCGCGCACGGGCTCGAGCGTCTTGCGGGCCTTCTCGGCGGCGGCCTCGACCAGCACGATGCAGGATTCCCCACCGGGCCGGCCCAGGCCCTCCGCGAGCTCGCGGGCGCGCTTCTCGCTCCGGGCAAGCGCCTCGACGCCCATCACGAGCGTCAGCTCGCGCGGGGTGAACATCGAGACGCTCTGCCAGGCGTTCAGCACCGCGTCCACGTCGTCCTCCCCCGGCCACAGCACGCGGGCCGCGGGAGCCTCGGGAACGGCCGCCGCCCACGCACGCCGGTAGCCCGCGAGGAACGCCGCCTTCAGCGCCTCGTCGTGGCCCTCGACGTAGAGCGACGGCGCGAACTCGCCCGAGGCGGCTCGCCGGAGCAGCGCGAGGCCGTCGGCCGGCGCGGCGGCGCGGGGTGCGGCCGCGCGGCGTGCCGGGGGCCGCCGCGCCGGCGCACCGGCGCCGGGCTCACCAGCCTTCGACCGAGCGGGTGAGGATTTCGTCCGCGATCTTGTCGATGGCTTCTTTGCGTCCATCCGCTTCCGTCTTCGCCGTCTGGCCGGGTACGTCCTGCACGTAGTAGTTCGCCGTGCGGATGATCTCGTCGTTCCAGAGCTCGCGGTTCTTCACGAGGTCCTTGAAGACGACCTGCACGCCGATCGTGACGCGGTACTCCTGCGCCTGCGCGGCGTTCGAGAATCCGAACACCGAGTTCTTGTACTGGGTGATCTTCCCGCGCACGACGCAGTTCGCCGACTTCTCGTCCACGACGCGCAGGTGGTTGTCCTTCACGAACCGCTCGACGACGGCCTGCGTGATCTCCTGGTCGAGCGTGTACTCGGTGGTCGAGTTCTCGAACGTGGGGATCGCGACCGACTTCAGGTGCGAGGGGAGCAGCGCCGGGCTCGTCGTGTAGGCGCAGGAGGCAAGCAGAAGCCCCGCGGTCGCCAGCGCGGCCGGCAGGGCCGCGCGGTGTGCGCGGGGCTTCGTCTCAGGCTGCGGAAGATTGATTCGAGGCCTCGTCGTCGTCGCCCTTGGCGTGGATGCCGAAGAGCTTCATGCGGTAGCGGAGCTTGTCGCGCTTCAGGTTCAGCATCTCCGCCGTCCGACTCTGGTTCCACTTGGTAGCATACGAGGCACGCAGGATCAAGGCCCGCTCGAGTTCCTCGACGAGCGCCTCGAACGGGATCCCCGACGGCGGCATCACGCCCGTGACCACCTCGTCGATCCGCTGGCCGAGCGACGCCTCGCTCGTCGGGCGGACCCGGCCCGCCAGCTTCAGGTGCGGCGCGTCGAGCAACTCGGCCGACTCGAGCAGGATGGTCCGCTCGAACAGGTTGCGCAGCTCCCGGATGTTCCCGGGCCAGGCGTAGTCGATCAGCACGCGCTGGGCCGCCGGTGAGATGTCGCGGAAGGGCTTCTTGAACTGCTTCGCGAAGCGCTCCATGAACAGCCGCGCCAGCGGGACGATGTCCTCCCGGCGATCGCGCAGCGGCGGCACGAAGAGCGGCACGACCTTGAGCCGGTAGTACAGGTCCTCCCGGAACGTTCCCTCGCGGACCATCTTCTCGAGGTCCTGGTTCGTGGCCGAGATGATGCGCAGGTTGACGGCGATGTCCTTCGTTCCGCCGACCCGCTTGAAGGTGCGGCGTTCGAGCACGCGGAGGAGCTTCACCTGCAGCATGGGCGACATCTCCCCGATCTCATCGAGGAACAGCGTGCCGCCGTTCGCCAGCTCCATGAGGCCCAGCTTCTGGGCGCGCGCGTCCGTGAACGCCCCCCTCTCGTGCCCGAACAGCTCGGACTCGAGCAGCTCGCTCGGGATGGCCGCACAGTTGATCTCGACGAACGGCTGCGAGTGGCGTGCGCTCATCCGGTGGATGAGATTGGCGAAGTACTCCTTGCCCGTGCCGCTCTCGCCTTCGATCAGCACGCTGGTCGTGTCGCCGCGCGCCACCTGCTCGGCGATCGCGTAGGCCTCCTGCATCGACGGGCTCGAGGAGTGCAGGTAGTCCTCGTCGGCGAACGCCTGGTGCCGGAGACGGCGGAGCTCCAGCCAGATCTTCTGCGATTCCATGGCCCGGGCGGCCAGAGCCAGCAACTCCTCGTTCTGGAAGGGCTTCTTCACGAACCAGAAGGCCCCCGCACTCATCGCCTCGACGGCCGTTTCGAGCTCGCCGAAGGCGGTCATGAGCACCACCGGGACCTCGATCTGGACGCGCTTGATCTCGCGCAGCAGCTCGAGCCCCGTGCCGTCGGGCAGCTTGAGGTCGAGGATGGCGAGGTCCGGCATGTCCCGCTCGATCGCCTCGCGCGCCTCGCGGACCGATCCCGCCGTGACCACGGTGAAACCGTCGTCCTCGAGGGCCTGGGACACGAAGTGTCGGATGGAGTCCTGATCGTCCACGACCAGAACGTTCGCCTTGCTCATGATCGACCTCCCTGGGAATCCAGCGGCAGCTCCACGCGGAACGTGGCGCCGTGGCCCGGTTCGCTGTGGACGGTCAGGTTTCCGCCGTGTCGTTTGACGATGTCGTGTGAGATGTACAGCCCCAGCCCGGTGCCCCCGGGCTTCGTCGTGAAGAACGGTTCGAAGAGCGTACGGCACGTCTCCTCGTCGATGCCCGGGCCCTGGTCGGCCACGGTCGCGACGACCGCGCCGGGCCCGCGCGGCGGCCGGTCGTCACCCTCCCGCGCCACCCGCACGGCGACGCGGCTCCCGGACGGCGAGGCCTCGGCCGCGTTCTTGATGAGGTTGATGAACACCTGCTGCAGCTGGTCGGCGTCGTGCGCCACGTCCGGCGTGCCCGGCTCCCCCTCGAAGGTCACCTCGATGCCGCGCTCGGCGAGCAGCGGCGCCAGCGACTGGTGCGCTCGCTGCGCCGTGACGAGGAGCGGCTGCGCCCGCTGCTCGAGCCGCCGGGGGTGCGTGACGTCGAAGAGGTCCTGGACGATGCGATCCAGGCGCTTGATCTCGCTCTGAATGAACTCGACGTTGCGGCGCTGCCCCGGGTTGTCGGTGACCGCGCGGGCGAGGTGCTGGACGCCCATGCCGATCCCGGTGAGGGGGTTGCGGATCTCGTGGGCGACGCTCGAGGTGAAGCGTCCGAGCGCGGCGAGCCGGTCGAGCTGGCGGGCGTTCTCCTCGGCCCGCTTGATCGGGGTGAGGTCCATGAACGTCGCGATCGCGCCGTAGACCTCGTTCGCGTCATCCCGCAGGCGGGAGGTCGTCAGCTGGACCGGGATCGCCGACCCGTCGCGCGAGCGCGCGAGCGCCTCGTGCCGGCTCACTTCGCGGCCGTGCTCCAGCGTGCCGCTCACCAGCAGCTCGGCGACGTGGTCGCCGAGGACGTCCGAGGCGGCCCGCTGGAGAGCCTCGGCCTCGGGCCAGCCGAGCAGCTCCTGGGCCGCGCGGTTCAGGCCGAGGACGGCGCCGTCGAGGTTCACGGCCACGAGCGAGCTGACGATGCTGTCCTGCACGTCCTGCAGGAACCGTTCGCTGCGGCGGAGGTCCTGGAAGAGTCGCGCGTTCTCGACCATCGGCGCGACCGAGAGCGCGATGGACTCGACCAGCGTGACGTCGGCCGCGGTCAGGGGCGGCGCGCCGGCGGCCCGCGCGGTGGCGATCACGCCGAGGCACGACAGCCTCCCGCACCCGAGGCAGCGCTTCTGGGCGGCCTCGAGGTCCGCGTACCAGGTCGCGGCGCCGGGGCCCGGGGGCGGGACCAGCATTCGCGAGTCGCCGAGGAGGCAGTTCTCGCACGTGTCCGCGGCGGGCCCGGAGGGGCTGCGCTGGAGCGGCACACTGGCCATCGAGCCGACGCGCTGGAAGCGCTCGTGGAGCGGATGCGTTTCCGCCAGGCAGGCCGGCGGGTGGCGGCGGCAGTCCTGGTGGAGCAGCGTGCGGTTCATCCAGACCGTTCGCGTGAGGGCCCCGCGCTCGCCGACGAGCGGCACCTCGAGCAGCTCGCTCGGGGCGGCGTCCTCCTCCCCGCCGGTCCACGCGCCCGTCAGCACGCCGCGCTCGCGGTCCACGAGCATCAGGCACACCTGGTCGAACCCGAACGCACGCTGGAGGTAGCGCGTCACCGTCCGGGTCGTCTCCGCGGTATCGACCGTGTTCGTGAGGCTGCCCGCGACCTCGCGCAGCGAAACAAGCTGGACGTTGGTCTCGATCAGGCGGCGATGGCTGCGCTCGAGCTCCTCGACCAGCTCGGAGAGCGTGCGCAGCATCGTCTCGGTCTCGTCCACCCCGCTGACCGCCGTGGCGGCGGAACGGTCGGACAGCCCGCGGACCTCGTCCACGCGTCGCAGGAGCTCGCGCAGAGCCTGGCTGTTCGCTTCGGTCATGGACCTGCGTCAGCGCCGCGGCAGGGGTGGCGCGGCGGGGTTCGACGGACCGTCGGAAGCGCGCCGCCTGGAGGGCGGGTCGGCGGCACGCTTCGGTGTCTCGTTGCGGGCGCGGGACGCCCGCGGCGGCTCAGCCTTCCACGAAGTCGCGGACGGTCTGCGCCACGTGGCGGATCATGTCCTCCGTCAGTTCGGGGTAGATGGGGAGCGCCAGCGTCTCGTTCGCCGCCGCTTCCGATACCGGCATGTCGCCCGGCTTCCCGCCGAGGTGCGCGAAGCACTTCTGCAGGTGCAGGGGCACCGGGTAGTAGACCTCGCACCCGATGTTCCGTTCGGCGAGGTGCTTCTTGAGCTCCTCGCGCCGAGGGACGCGGATGACGTACTGGTTGTAGATGTGGCGCGTGCGGGGGTCGTGGTGGGGCGTGCCCACCTTCGAGCCCTCGAACAGCTTGTTGTAGAGCGCGGCGTTCTTCGCCCGGCCCTCGCTCCAGCGGTCGAGGTGGCGCAGCTTCACCCGGAGGAGCGCGGCCTGGAGCGCGTCGAGACGCGAGTTCGTGCCGACCACCGAATGGTGGTACTTCGGCTTCGCGCCGTGGTTGCAGAGCAGGCGGGCCTTCTCGGCCAGCTCGGCGTTGTTCGTCACGATCATGCCGCCGTCACCTGCGCCGCCGAGGTTCTTCGAGGGGAAGAACGAGAACGTGCCGAAGTCGCACATCGACCCCGAGCGCTTGCCCTCCCACTCCGAGCCGATGGACTGCGCGGCGTCCTCGATCAGCCAGAGCTGGTGCTTGTCGCAGATGGCCTTGATCGCGGGGATGTCGGCGCACTGCCCGAACAGCGACACCGCGACCACCGCCTTCGTGCGAGGCGTGATGGCCTTCTCGAGCAGGTGGAGGTCGAGGTTGTAGGTCTTCGGGTCCACGTCCACGAACACCGGCGTGGCGCCGTTGTTCGCGATGGTCCCGGCGGTGGCGAAGAAGGTGTACGTGGGACAGATCACCTCGTCGCCGGGGCCGATGCCGAGCGCCCACAGCGAGAGCAGGATGGCGTCCGTGCCGGAGGCGCAGGCCACGGCGTGCGCGGTCTGCGAGTAGCGGGCGACCTCCTGCTCGAGCGACGCGACCTCGGGGCCGCCGATGAAGCGGCAGCTCTCGAAGACGCCCTTCACGGCGGCGTCGATCTCGGTGCGGATGGTGTCGTACTGGGCGCGAAGGTCGAGGAGCGGCACCTTCGCGATGGTATTCGTCGGCATGAGTCTCGGTCTCCCTCGGTCCGGGTCGGGGCCGTCCGCGCGGTTACGCGTCCACCCAGCCCTGGTTCTCCAGCAGCTGTTCGACGGGCACGGGGCGCAGCGGGCGCGCCGGCGTGCCCATGACGATCTTTCGGGGCTCGACGTCCTTCGTCACGGTCGAGCCGGCCGCGACCAGGGCGTCCTCGCCGATCGTCACGCCGGGCAGCGTCACGCTGCCGGCGCCGATGCGGCCGCCCTTCTTCACGGTCACGCCCTTGAAGTGCTTGAAGCGTTCCTGCGTGCGGCCCACGAAGTTGTCGTTCGACGTCACGACGCCGGGCGCGATGAACACGCGGTCCTCGAGCGTCGAGTACGCCGTGATGTAGCACTCGCTCTCGAGCTTGCAGTAGCGCCCGACGCTGCAGAAGTTCTCGACCGTCACGCCGCGGCCGACGATCGTGCCGCGGCCGATGGTGACGTTCTCGCGGATCGTGGCGAGGTCGGCCATGAGCACCTTCGGGTCGACGGCCGCGCCCCGGTAGATCACGACGCCCGTGCCGACGATGCACAGCTCGCCGATCGAGAGCGGCGGCAGCTCCTGTTCCTTCGTCGTCGCGGAGTTGGCCGCCTTCATCGGGTGCTTGCCCAGCGAGGCGTGGTCGTCGATGCGGACGGTATCCCCGACGACCGTGCCCTCGCGGATCACGACGTGATGGCCGATGCGGCAGCCCTTCCCGATCGTGACGTTCGCCTCGATCACGCAGAACTCGCCGAGGGTCGTGCCCTCGCCGATCCGGGCGCTCGGGTGGACGGCGGCGCTCATGCGACCTCCTGCGGCAACGGCTCGATCGCGACGGGCGCGCCGCCGGACTTGAGGCTCTTCTGGGCGGCGTCGAGCACCTTGACGACGCGCAGGCCGCCAAGGCCGTCGGTGAGCGGGGCCTTGCGCTCGCGCACGCACTCGACGAAGTGCAGGCACTCGAGCCGCAGGGGCTCCTGCAGCGAGATCTTCGGAATCAGGATGTCGCCGCTGCGGACCGTGAGCGCGTCGCCGTACGAGACGACCTGGCCGGCCCGGTCAACGCCCTTGTCGTAGACGCGGATCTTCTCGCTCGCCTCCATGTCGTCGAAGACGACCATCTTCTGCGAGCCGACGACGGTGAACTTGCGCAGCTTGTGCGGGTCGAGCCACGAGACGTGCACGTGGGCCATCTTCCCTTCGGGGAAGCGCATGTCCACGAACACCACGTCCTCGACGCCGTTCTGCAGGAAGTCGGACCCGCGCGCGACGACGTCGAGCGGCTCGGCCTCGAGCAGGTGGAGCACGACCGACAGGTCGTGCGGCGCGAAACTCCAGAGCGCGTTTTCGTCCTTGCGGACCTTCCCGAGGTTGACGCGCTGCGAGTAGATGTAGAGCAGGTCGCCGATGGTGCCGTCCTTCACGACCCGCTTCAGGTACTGGACACCCGGATGGTAGAGCAGCAGGTGGCCGACCATGAGGATGCGGTCCTTCTGCCTCGCCAGCCGGCAGAGTTCCTCGGCGTGGGCGACCTCGAGGGTCAGGGGCTTCTCGACGTAGACGTCCTTGCCCGCCTCGAGCAGCGACTTCGCCAGCGGGTAATGGCTCACGGCCGACGCGGCCACGACGACCCCCTGGATGTCGGGGTCGGTCGCGACCTGCGCGACGTCGGTGCAGGCCTTCGTTCCGGGATACTGGGCGGCGGTCTTCTCGAGGCGCTTCGGGTCCGCGTCGCACACGGCGACGAGGCGCGCACCCGGCAGGTTCGAGAAGTTGCGGACGAGGTTGGCTCCCCAATCCCCCGTACCGACGACCGCGATTCCGATTCGATCCGACACCGCATCCTCCACTTCTGTTTCCATCGGGGACCAGCGGGACGACGCACGTGAACGCGCGAAGCTAACCCGCGCCCGAGCCGAGGGTCAACGCGCCGCGCCCCTAGGCGGCGAGCGGTTCGACGCCCTCCACCCGGTTGCGCCCCTTCCGTTTCGCCGTGTAGAGCGCCCGGTCGGCGGCTTCGATCAGGGAGGAGACGGTGTCGCCGTCCCCCGGGTAGCAGGAGATGCCGATGCTCACGGTGATGCTGCCCTCCGGGGCGAGCGGGAACGCGTGGTTGGCGATGCAGGCGCGCAGGCGCTCGGCCACGGCCGCGGCGCCGGGGCGCTCGGTCTGCGGCAGGATCACGGTGAACTCGTCGCCGCCGTACTTCGCGACGAGGTCCCACGACCGCACCTGGCGGGTGAACAGCTGCGCGATCTCCTTCAGGAGGAAGCTGCCGCGCAGGTGCCCGTTGCGGTCGTTGTAGGTCTTGAGGTTGTCCACGTCCACCATGAGCAGCGAGAGGTTCTGGCGGAAGCGGAGCGCGCGCTTGATCTCGCGCCGCAGCCCCGTCTTGAGGTAGCGATAGTTGTAGACCTGCGTCAGGTCGTCCGTAACCGCCATCTTCTCGAGGCTCTCGGCCGTGCGCTGGTTCTCGAGCATCGCCGCGCCCCACGCCGCGAGCATGAGCAGCGCGCGCGCGTCGCGAAACTGGAAGCGGGGCGACTGCCGGCGCCGGTACACGGCGAGGTAGCCCATCTGGTGCTCGCGCAGCCGCACGGGCACGAAGAGCGCGGGGCCGGACTCGAGCCCGGGGCAGGACGCCTGGACGGCCGGGGGCCGCGCGTCGGAAAGGTCCGCGAAGACGCGAAGCCCTCCCCCGGTCATGAACGAGCGGTCGAAGGTCGTCGGCGGCCCGGTCGACTCCGCCTCACCCGGGCCGGGCTCCCCCCGGCGCACCGAGTAGCGGTCGAGGTGGCGGCCGGTGGCCAGCGAGAGGACGGCGCCATCCGCCTCCGTCTGCTGCATGGCGTGCTGGAGCAACGCCGCGACGAGCTCGGGTCGCGAACGCGGCGCCGAGCGGCCGGTGAGCTCCATCAAAGCGGTGAGAAGTTTCCTGCGTCCGAGCATGGTCACTCCGCGTACCGGTGGGGCAAATCCCACGAACAGAACGCAATGCCTGTGCCATGCGGGAAATCCTGCTCAGCGGCTGCGCGCTCCGGCCCTGAAGCGGAGCGCGAGCCACACGCTCCGGACGCCGAACCCGGCGAGCCCGGCAACGAGCAGCGCCCAGCCGATGACCCGCTGCTGCGGGGTCAACGGCAAGTCGGCGTTGAGCTTGGCCCAGACGACGAGCGCCCAGGCCAGCGATGCGGTCAGCAGGATCGACAGCACGGCCTGGGCCGCGAGCCACGCGGCCGGCTCGCCGAGGCCCGATCCCGCCGGCCGGGCGTCGTGCGCGTTTTCGCCCGGTTCCCCTCGTGCAGCCTGCAATCTCTCCCGGGCCGCGGCGGGATTTTGACCAAGGCCCCCCGCGCGGCGGGCAACCCACAACCGGGCCGCGCCGAGCAGGAAGGCCCGGCGCGCGACCAGTTCGAACCCCGCGCCGGCGAGGTCGGATTCGAACTCCGGGCCGCTGCCGAACTCGAAGATGGACTCGCTCAGGTAGCGGTAGGCGCTCGGGTCGCCCGAGAGCCGGCCGAGCAGCGGGATCACGTGCCGCACGTAGGCCTCGAGGACCGGCCGCAGCGGGCCGGGGCCCGGCGCCGTCGCCTCGAGCACGACGAGCGTACCGCCGGGCCGGAGCGCGCGCGCCATCTCGCCGAGCGACGAGGCCCGGGGCCGCAGGTTGCGCACGCCGAACGCGACCGTGATCGCGTCGAGCGTGCCGTCGCGCAGCGGCAGCCGGAAGCCGTCGGCGCAAGCGAGCCGCGGCGCCCAGCCCAGGCTGCCCTGGCGGTCGCGCGCCACCTCGAGCATGCCGAGGCTCACGTCCATGCCGAGCAGCGTGCGGCCGGGGTGGCGCAGCCCGGTGAGCGAGACGCCGCTGCCCGTGCACAGGTCGAGCACGACGTGGGCGTCCGCGGGCACCGCGCGGGCCATCGCCTCGCGCCAGGCGCCGTCCTGGCCGAGCGTCATGAGGCGATTCAGGAGGTCGTAGCGCGCCGAGACGCCGTCGAACATCGACGCCATGGCGCGCGAAGCGTGCGGCTCGAAGCGTTCGGAGGCCATCTGGGGAATCCGGGGCCGCGCGGTGAGTGGTGCGCCCGACAGGAATCGAACCTGTAACCTTTAGCTCCGGAGGCTAACGCTCTATCCAATTGAGCTACGGGCGCACGGCGGGCGACGTTTATAGCACACGGGCACCCGCCGGTCACGCCTCGCGGCCGAAACCCGGGGCCGCACGGGGAGAAAACCCTGCACGTCGGGTCCCCGGGGTGCTACGGTGCGATGAACCTTTTCACCCACCCACCCGAGGGAAGTCTCGCCGGGAAGACGCGAGTCGGCCCCCACCCCGAAGGAGCCCGGCTCGCATGAGCACCGCACCGGCTTTGGCCTTCGCGCTTCCCCCCATCATCCAGGGCGGCATGGGCATCGGCGTCTCCAACTGGCGCCTCGCCCGCACGGTCTCGACGCTCGGCCAGCTCGGCGTCGTCTCGGGCACCGTCGTGGACACGGTCCTCGCCCGCCGGCTGCAGGAGGGCGACCCCGGCGGACACATGCGCCGGGCCATGGAGCACTTTCCGCTGGCGGGCGTGGCCGTCGCGGCGCTCGAACGCTTCTTCCGCCCGGAAGGCGAGCGCGACGGCGCGTCCTACGACCTGCTGCCCATGTACCAGCAGGCCGTGAGCCGCGCACGCGAGCAGTTCACGATGCTCGCCTCTTTCGTCGAGGTCTGGCTGGCGAAGGAAGGGCACCGCGGTCTCGTCGGGATCAACCTGCTCACGAAGGTGCAGATGCCGAACCTCGCCCTGCTCTACGGCGCGATGCTCGCGGGCGTGGACTTCGTGCTGATGGGCGCCGGCATCCCCCGCGACATCCCCGCCGCGCTCGAGGCGATGGCCGAATGCCGCCCGGCCGCCATGCGCCTCGATCTCGAGGACGCACCGGACGGGCGCAAGGAGTACCTGCGCTTCGACCCCGCGTCGCACTGGGACGGCGCGGTGCCCGCGCTCCGGCGTCCGCGGTTCCTGCCGATCGTCGGAGGGCACACGCTCGCGGGCGTGCTGGCGCGCAAGACGCCCGGGATCGACGGCTTCGTCGTCGAAGGACCGACGGCGGGCGGACACAATCCCCCGCCCCGCGAGAAGGGCCACTTCACCGGGGGCGGCGAGCCGCTCTACGGGCCCCGGGACGAGGCGGACCTCGACCGGATGCGCGACCTCGGACTGCCCTTCTGGGTCGCGGGCGGCGCGGGCTCCCCGGAGCGTCTCGCCGAGGCCCGTGCCGCGGGCGCGGCCGGCGTGCAGGTCGGGACGCTGTTCGCCTATTGCGAGGAGTCCGGGCTCGACGAGGGCCTGCGACGCTCGGTCCTGGCGGGCGCCGCGCGCGGCGAAGTGCGCGTGCGGACCGATTCGCGCGCCTCGCCCACCGGGTTCCCGTTCAAGGTCGTGGAGTGGCCCGACCACCCGGCGCCGGACGCGAAGCGCGAGCGGATCTGCGACCTCGGGTACCTGCGCAACGCGTACGTGAAGCCGTGCGGCGGCGTCGGCTACCGCTGCGCCAGCGAGCCGGGCGATCAGTACGTCGCCAAGGGCGGCCAGCCGGGCGAGCTCGAGGGCCGGCGCTGCCTGTGCAACGCGCTGCTGGCGAACATCGGCCACGCCCAGCCCCGCGACGAGGGGCCCGAACCGCCCCTGCTGACGAGCGGCGACGACCTCGCCCTGCTCGGGCGCTTCCTCGCCGGCCGGTCGCAGTACTCGGCGGCCGACGTCGTGAGCTACCTGCTGGGCGACGGGCGGGCCTGATCGCGCGCGCGGACTCGCGCCCGGCTCAGCCGCGCCCCGTGACGCGCAGGACCTCGGCCACGTCCTTGTCGCCGCGGCCCGACAGGTTCACGACGACGCGGGCGTCGGGGCCGAGGGTGCGACCCTCGCGCAGCGCCCAGGCGATCGCGTGCGACGACTCGAGGGCGGGCAGGATGCCCTCGAGTCGCGAGAGGGCTTCGAAGGCTGCAAGCGCCTCGTCGTCCGTCGCGCTCGCGTACTCGGCCAGGCCCTGGTCGAGGAGCCAGGCGTGCTCGGGGCCCAGCGCGGGGTAGTCGAGCCCGGCGGAGACGGAGTGCGTCTCGCGCACCATGCCGTGCTCGTCCTGCAGGATGAGCGTACGCGTGCCGTGGAGCACGCCGGTCGTGTGCTCCGGCACGCGCGCGGCGTGCCGGCCGCTCGCGAGGCCGTGCCCGCCCGCCTCGACGCCGACCTTGCGCACTTCCGCGTCGCCGAGGAAGGCATGGAACAGCCCGATCGCGTTGCTGCCGCCGCCCACGCAGGCCACGAGCACGTCGGGCCGCCCGCCCGCGAGGGCCTCGAACTGCGCGCGGGCCTCGACCCCGATCACGCGGTGGAAGTCGCGCACGATGCTCGGGAAGGGGTGCGGCCCCAGCACGGAGCCGAGCACGTAGTGCGTGTCGCGCACGCGGGTGACCCAGTCGCGCAGCGCCTCGTTGATGGCGTCCTTCAGCGTCCGCGAGCCGGCGTCCACCTCGCGCACCTCGGCGCCGAGCAGCCGCATGCGTTCGACGTTCAGCCGCTGGCGCCGGGCGTCCTCGCTGCCCATGTAGACGACGCACTCGAGCCCGAACCTCGCCGCGGCCGCCGCCGTCGCGACGCCGTGCTGCCCCGCCCCCGTCTCGGCAATGACGCGCGGCTTGCCCATGCGCTTCGTGAGCAGGCACTGGCCGATCGTGTTGTTGATCTTGTGCGCGCCCGTGTGGAGCAGGTCCTCCCGCTTGAGGAACACGCGGCAGCCCGCGGCCTCCGAGAGCCGCGGCGCCCTGACGAGCGGCGTCGGCCGTCCCGCGAAATCGCGCAGCACCGCGGCCAGCTCGCGCTCGAAGCCCTCGTCGGCGCGGGCGGCCGCGTAGGCGCGCTCGAGCTCGTCGAGGGCGTGCACGAGCGTCTCGGGAACGTAGCGGCCCCCATAGGGGCCGAAGTGGCCGGCGGTCTCAATGGCTGCGGGGGTGTCGGGCATCGAAATCCTTCACGGCGGCGACGAAGCGCCGCACCAGCTCGTGATCCTTGAAGCCCGGCGCGCGCTCGAGCCGGGAGGAGGCGTCCACGCCGAAAGGCCGGGCGGCCTCGAGCGCCGCCGCCACGTTGTCGGCGTCGAGTCCGCCGGCGAGCATGAGCATCCGCCGGGCGGAGAGCTCGCGCGCCGCGGCCCACGGGAAGGACGTCCCCGTCCCGCCCGCGAGCGAGGCGTGGGCGGTGTCGAGCAGCGGCAGGTGCGGCTCGGCGGGCAGCGGGTCCCGCCACGCGCCGGCCTGGTCCACGCCGACGGCGAAGGCGCAGGGCAGCGGGAAGTCGGCCGGCCAGCCCCGCGGGTCCACGCGGTGGAGCTGAAGGCGCGCGGCCCCCGCGCGGCGTGCAATCGAGAGCGCCTCGTCGGGCCCGGTGCCCACCATCACGGCCACCGCGACGCCGCGGCCGAGCGCGGCGACGATGTCGGAAGCCCGTTCGGGCTCGAGCGCGCGCGGGCTCTCGCCGTGCACGACGAAGCCGATCCAGTCGGCGCCGGCCGACAGCGCGAGGGCCGCGTCCTCGAAGCTCGTCAGGCCGCAGACCTTGACGATCGTGCGGTCGGCGTTCACGGCCCGCCCCGGGCGGCGGCGGCCAGGGTGGCGAGCGTCGCGGCCGGGTCGGGGCTCGTCATGAACACCTCCCCCATCAGCACGGCGTCGCAGCGGGTCCCGCGCAGCCGGGCGAGGTCCTCGGGACGTGACAGGCCGCTCTCGGCGACCGCGGTGACCAGCGGCGGGACGCCGGGCAGCAGCGCGATCGACGTGCCGGGATCGACCTCGAAGGTGTTCAGGTCACGGTTGTTGATCCCGACAAGCGTCGCCCCGGCGCGCAGCGCGCGCGAGAGCTCGCCCGCGTCGTGCACCTCCACGAGGGCGTCGAGGCCCAGGAGCCGCGCCTCGGTGATGAAGCGCTGGATCTCGGTCTCGCTGAGGAGCGCCGCGAGCAGCAGCACGGCGTCCGCGCCGCGCGCCGCGGCATCGAGGATCTGGTACGGGTCCACGACGAAGTCCTTGAGCAGCAGCGGCAGCGTGACGTGCGGCCGGACCGCGTCCACCCACGCCGGGTCGCCGAGGAAGTGGTCGGGCTCGGTGACGAGCGAGATCCCGGCGGCCCCGCCCGTCGCGTAGAGCCGGGCCGTGGCCACGGGATCCACGTCACCGCGCAGCACGCCCTTCGAGGGCGACGCGCGCTTGACCTCGCACAGCAGGCGCAGGGGGCCTTCGGGTCCGCCGCGGCGCAGGGCGCGCTCCAGCCGGCCGGCCGCCTCGGCCCGGCCCAGCCGGGACCGCAGGACGTGCGGAAGGGTCTTCTCGCGGGCCTCGGCGACGCGGCGCCGGCGGTCCGAGGCGATCCGGGCGAGGAACTGCTGCCCGCGGGGTTCGGCTTCGGGAGTCATGACTGGCCTCCGGGCACGGGCACCGCGGCCGGGAGCGATTCCGCCCTCGCGATCACGCAGCCCGCGACGAGGTCGTGCAGCGTCTGGCGCTTCTTCGTGAACAGGTTGACGAGGTAGCCGATCCCGCACGTCAGGATCGAGATCCACTGGGCCGCGTACCGGGCGGTGGCCCGCAGGAACGAGATGCGCCGCAGCCGGTCGTCGCAGACGCGCAAGCCGAGCAACTGCTGCCCGAGGGTCCCCTGCGCGGGCGAGCTCTCGAGCGCCGCCGAGTAGAGCCACCAGAGCCCGAGGTTGATCATCGTCGCGAGGAGCACCTGGCCGTTGTCGAAGAGGCCCGAGGTATCCCACACGCTGCCGCCCAGCAGCACGCGCACGATCGCCGTCGGGAAGAACATCACCACGCCGTCCACCCACATGGTCGCGAACCGTCTCCAGAAGCCCCCGAAGCGCGGTTCGGGGGCGGGCAACGGCGCGGCGACCGTCGCGGTCGGTCCGATCGCGGCGCCGTGCACCTCGGTGCCGCAGCGGGCACAGGCGACCTCGCCGTCGGCGACCCACTGACCGCACTGCGCGCAGAACACGGCGGCCTCCCGGTCAGCCCCGGAACGCGGCGAGGTCGGCGAGCTTCCGCGCCGCCGCGCCGCTGTCGAGGGCCCCCTGCGCCTTCGAGACGGCCGCGGCCATGTCGGGCGCGGCCCCGGCCACGACGAGCGCGGCCGCGGCGTTCAGCACCACAATGTCCCGCCCCGGACCCTTCTCGCCGCCGAGGATCGCGCGGATGCGGGCCGCGTTCTCGGCGGCCGTCCCGCCGGCGACGCCGGCGCGGTCGGTGTGGGCGAGCCCGAACGCCGCCGGATCGAGGTCGTACTGGCGGATCGCCCCGTGCTCGAGCTCGGCGACGTGGTTCTTGTCGAAGACGGTGAGTTCGTCCATGCCGTCGCAGCCGTGCACGACCATCGCCCGCTCGCTGCCGAGCGAGCCCAGCACCTCGGCGATCGGCCGCACGAGCCCGTCCGAGTACACGCCGAGCAGCTGGCGCGTCGCGCCCGCCGGGTTCGTCAGCGGCCCGAGCACGTTGAAGACCGTGCGCACGCCCAGTTCGCGGCGCGGCCCCACGGCGTGGCGGAGGTCGCCGTCGAGCGGTGCGAGTTGGATGTGGCCACAAAGGCCA
>CAZPVG010000007.1:0-97729 GCA_964589945.1 uncultured bacterium | reverse complement strand
TGTTAGAAACCCCCGCGGAGAGGTGCGAGAGTGGCTGAATCGGGCGGTCTCGAAAACCGTTAAGGGCGCAAGCCCTTCGAGGGTTCGAATCCCTCCCTCTCCGCCAGCGAGGGGCGCGGTTCGCGCCCCCAGCTCGCGTGAGAGCAGCCCGCCAGGACGGCGGGCTTCTTCTCGTGCGCCGCCCGGCCCTTCCTCGGATCGGCCTGTCTCTCAGCCGGCGGCCGCGGAGGCCTCGCCGGTCCCTTCCTCCGGGTCGGGCATCATCACGGCGAAGTGCCCGCTCAGGCCGGAGCCGGTGTCCAGCACCGCGTGCACGATCATCGCGGGCACGAGCGAGCCGGTCGCGAGGACGATGCCGCTCATCACGAGGCCGACGAACCCGGTGACGACGGCGCGCCTCGGTCCCTGGTAGGCGTGCCCGAAGGCGAAGGCGATGTTCGCGAGGATCACGGCGATCGGCAGGCCGAACCACGACGCCAGGAGCATGGTGAGCACGCCGCGGAAGAGCCATTCCTCGCACACGCCCGCGGTCGCCGACAGCGCGATCCACCACGTGCGCTCGGAGGCCGTGCGCGGCATGAGCCGGTCCACCGACGCGCGTGCCATGCCCCGGCGGATGGCGGCGCGCGTCTTCGCGCTGCGCCGCACGGCGAGCACCTGGTGCGTCATGAGCCCGGCGAGCGCCAGCACGATCACGACGCCGACGACGATCCGCCACGCGCCCGGCGCGTAGAGCGGCAGCGCCTCCCACGCGTGCCCCTGGACCCGCCACGCGATCGCGGTGGCGGCGACCAGTGCCCACTCCATGACGAGGATGCGGCGGAATTCGCCCGCGCGCGCCCCCGGCGCAGCCGAGTCGATCCGGCGCACGGTTCGCGGCCACGCGACGTAGTGCTCCCAGGCGGGCCAGAGCACGGCGAGCGTGACGACCACGGCGAGATCGATCGGAGCGGGCATGGGAACCTCCTGTCCGTGTTATCTTCGACTGCCGACGATTATTCGAGAATACTTGAACAATGACCCGGCCTGTCAAGTGGGCGAATCGGCGAATGCCGTGGCCGCGTGCCGCCCGGGCGCGCGGCGCCGACCGCAGGACCGGCGGGTACGATTGGAGGCTCACAGGTGGCGGCATCCCGCGGGGTTCGCCGGAGCAGCGCCGGGGCGGGCCGCGCCGCGCGCCCGGCGCGGCTCGAGCAGGTGCGCGTGCTGGCGCACCCGCTCCGGCTCCAGCTGTTCGAGCTGTTCGCGCGCGGGCCGCGGACCACGATGCAGGCGGCCGCCGAGCTGGGCCAGCCCCCGACACGCCTGTACCACCACGTCGCGGCACTCGTGCGCGTGGGGCTGCTGAGACTGCGCGAGACGAAGCCCAACCGCGGCACGATCGAGAAGTACTACGAGGTAGCCTCGCAGTCGTTCACGAGCGATCGACCGGAGGCTGCCGCCGCGGCCCGCAGCGGCCGCCGCCGCGGAACGACGAAGCCGGGTGCGGGCGTAGCGGACCAGGCGGCGCTCGGGACGCTCGTGCTCGATCGCGCGCGCGAGGAGTTCGTGCACGCCATGGGCGCGTTGGGCTCGCTGGGCGAGGAGTGCGACCCGAACGAGCTTCCCCTGCTCGCGCGGGTCCTGGTCGGTGCGACCGCGGCCAAACGGGCGAAAGTCCGCGTGGAGGTGTTGCGGTTCCTCCGCCGCGTGGCGGCGATCGGCAGGTCCTCGCCGCCGGGGGAGGCGAAGGCGGCGTGGTCGGTCACGGTCGCGATGATGCCCGCGCTGATGGGCGGCGCCCCGGCGGACGGCGGTTCGCCGGGCCCGTCTCGCGCGGCGAAGCCTCGCGCCGGGCGGGCCCGGCGGCGCGGCCGCGCCGCCCGAAGCCGATAACCCTCCGGCGCCGCCCCTCTGCTAGACTCCCGACCCATGTCGCACGTGAACCCCAAGGGCCACCCGCACCCGCTCGGATTCTGGGAGGAGCGCTACGCCGAAGGTCCGTACGCCTACGGCACGGAACCGAACGACTTCGTGCGCGAGGTCGCCGACAGGCTTCCGCCCGGACGCGTGCTCTGCCTGGGCGAGGGACAGGGGCGCAACGCGGTCTTCCTCGCGCAGCGCGGCCACGACGTCACGGCGATGGACCAGTCCCCGATGGGGCTGCAGCGCGCGGAGTCGCTGGCGGCCGAGCGCGGCGTGAAGATCACGACGATCGCCGCGGACCTCCAGGAGTTCATGATCGAGCCGCTCGCGTTCAGCGCGATCGTCTCGATCTTCGTCCACCTGCCGCACGCCCTGCGCCGGGACGTCCACGAGCGCGTCATGAACGGGCTCGCCGAGGGCGGACTCTACGTCTTCGAGCAGTACGCGCCCGGGCAGAACGAGTACAAGTCGGGCGGGCCCGAGGATCCCGACCGCCGGCCGGGGCTCGCCACGGTTCGCGAGGAGCTCTTCCGGCTCGACTTCGAGATCGGCCGCGAGGTCGTGCGCGAGGTGCTTGAGGGCACGTACCACTCGGGGCTCGGCGCGACGGTGCAGGTCCTGGCCCGCCGGCCCCGGGCCTGAGCCCGGCCCGGGGCCACGCGTCCCGGTCGGGCACCGACCGCCTTCCCCCATTCCGGCTCCGCTTCTGACGCGTTGCCACAGGACCGGTTCGCGCGCTCCCGCAGGCAGGTGGCGACGTGTCTTGAACGGGCAGGGACGAGCGGCTAACTTCGCCGTGCGGCTGGAAGCCCATCCTCAGGAACTCGCACGTCGGGACCGCTCCATCCGGTCCGCCGAGCGGGCCGGCGCCCACCGCAATGGTCGCCGATACGGCCTCGCCCCAGCGATCGTGCCGTCGGTGCCCATACGCCGGGAAAAGTCCGGCATCGTTGCCGTTGAAGACGTCGATGCGGAGAGATGTCCGAGTGGTTGAAGGAGCACGATTGGAAATCGTGTAGGCGCTAATACCGCCTCGAGGGTTCGAATCCCTCTCTCTCCGCCATTTCCAGCAGTTGGGTGCCGGCGCCAAGAGCGAACGCCGGTGCTGGGACGGCACACCGCGCGCGGGCCGCAGTCGGCGTGACGCGCATTGCCGTGGCGATCGCTCGTGAAGGGACTGCGCAATGGAACGGAGCACTGCGCAGCGGAGGGCGATTCACAGGGCCCTCGAGGACTCCGGCCGCCCGATGGGCCCCAACGAGATCTTCGACTCGGCGCGCGTCCACGTGCCCGGTCTCGGGATCGCCACGGTCTACCGTGCCATCAAGCAACTGCTCGACGACGGCTTCCTGGCGCAGGTGGACCTGCCGGGCGAGCCGCCGCGCTACGAGATCTCGGGCAAGGCGCATCACCACCACTTCCGCTGCACCGTCTGCCGGAAGGTGTTCGACGTGGAAGGGTGCTCGGACAACCTCAAGAATCTCGTGCCGAAGGGATTCCGGCTGGAGGGACACGAGCTGTACCTCTTCGGAAGGTGCAGCAACTGCACGGGCAACTGAGCGGCGATGGGCGGCGCGCCCCCGAGCGCCCCATCGGCCTCTTCGCGCCGCCCGGGCGCGGCGCCGGCCGTGCCTCCGAGGGCGAAGCGTGCGCTGCGCGGCGTGCGGGAGCCCCGCTTGACCGCGCGGGCCGAACCGCTAGAATGCCGGGCCGCAACGCGCCGCCCGGGCCCTCCCGCGGCGGAAGCCGTTACAAAAGCACGAGCTTCGGTGGGGATGTAGCTCAGCTGGGAGAGCACCTCGTTCGCAACGAGGGGGTCGTCGGTTCGAATCCGATCATCTCCACCACTTCCATTTGGGCCAGGCCCAGCGCAACCCGACCTTGTGAACCCCGTCAGGACCGGAAGGTAGCAGCGGTAAGCAATCCTTCGGGTGTGCCGCTGGTCCCCTGGCCCTAAACTGCGCCCATGGCCCATCGTGCGTTGACCCTCAAGTACCGCCCCCAGGTCTTTGCCGACCTCATCGGCCAGGACCACGTCAGCGCGGTGCTCGCGCGCGCGCTCGAGTCCGGCCGGGTCGCGCACGCGTTCCTGTTCACGGGTGCCCGGGGCGTGGGCAAGACGACCTCGGCCCGCATCCTGGCCAAGGCGCTGAACTGCGAGAAGCGGGCGGCCGGCGTGCACAAGTCGCCCGATCCGTGCAACGCGTGCACGAGCTGCGTCGAGATCACGACGGGGGTCTCGCTCGACGTGGTCGAGATCGACGGCGCCTCGAACCGCGGCATCGACGACGTGCAGCAGCTGCGCGAGAAGGTGCGCTTCGCGCCGACGCGCGGCCGGCACCGGATCGTGATCATCGACGAGGTGCACCAGCTCTCGAAGGATGCGTTCGCGGCCCTGCTCAAGACGCTCGAGGAGCCGCCGGCGCACCTCGTGTTCATCTTCGCGACCACCGACCCGCAGAAGCTGCCCGACACGATCCGCTCGCGCACCCAGCGCTTCGACTTCGCGCGCGTGGCGCTGCGCAAGGTCGCCGACCGGCTGCTCGAGATCCGGAAGCGCGAGGCGGCCGACCCCGAGGGCGTGCACTTCGAGCTGACCGACGGCGCCGCGCTGCTCATCGCCCACAAGGGCGAGGGCTCGATGCGCGACTCGGTGAGCGCGCTCGACCAGGTGGTTTCGACGGGCGAGACGAAGGTGGACGAGGAGCTCGTGCGGCGCGTGCTCGGGATCCCCGACCACGAGAGCTTCTTCCGGCTCGGTGCGGCGATCACGAAGCGTGATCCGAAGGCGACGCTCCAGGAGCTTCACGCGGCGTTCGAGAAGGGCATGGACCCGCGCGATCTGGCCCAGGGCGTCGCCGACCACTTCCGCGGCGTGCTCGTCATGAAGGTGGACCCCGAGAAGGGCGGCGACCTGCTGGCCGCGAGCGCCGAGGACCTCGCGCGGCTGCGCGAGCAGGGCGCCGAGTGGAGCGAGAGCGACCTGCTGCGCCTGCTGCGGATCGCCGCGGAGTGCCAGTGGCCCATGCGCGACTCGCCGCAGCCGATCGTGCACCTCGAAGCGGCCGTGCTCCAGATGGCCACGCTCGAGCCGGCCGAGAGCATCGCGGCGCTGATCGAGCGGCTCGAGCAACTCGAGAAGCGCCTGGGCGGCGCGCCGGTGTCCGCGCCGGCCCCGGCCGGGCGCTCGGGCGGCTCGCGCGCGCATTCCGGCACGCCGCGCGCGGCTGGCGATGGCCCGGGCTCCGCTGCGCCGCAGCGATTCGCCGCGCCCGCAGCCCCCGCCTCGCCGCCGACCGGCTTCTCGCCGCCGCGCGCCGCGCCGCCGCCCGCGGCCCCGCGCGAGGGCTGGTCGCCGCCCACGGCGTCGGCCCCGGGCGGTGCGCCGGCGGCCGTCGCGACGACGGTGGCCGCGCCCGACGACGCGGTCGAGCTGGACGCGACCACCGAGACGCGCTGGAAGATGACGATCACGGCGGTCAACGGCCGCAAGCGCATGCTCGGCGCGTTCCTCGAGGAGAGCCGCCTCGTGGGGGTCGCCGGCGGTGCGCTCGTGCTCGCGATGGACGACCTGCACCGCGCGGTCGTGGACGTGGCCGAGCACCGCGCGATCGTGCGCGAGGAGATGGCAAACGTGTTCGGGCAGCCGCTCGAGCTCAAGTGCGCGCCGCTCGCCGCAGAGCGGGCGCCCCGGCGGCCGAGCGCCGCCGACGTGCAACCCAACATCGATCGCGCCATCGCCTTCTTCGACGGCGAAGTGCTGGATCGAGGCGGCCGGGGAGACCGCTCGACATGAAGAGCTTCGGCGACATGGTGAAGCAGGCGCAGAAGGTGCAGAAGCAGATGGGCGAGCTGCAGGACCGGCTGGCCGAGGAGCGCTACGAGGCCTCGGCGGGCGGCGGCATCGTGAAGGCCGTCGTGGACGGCAAGCAGATCCTGAAGGAGATCAAGATCAGCCCCGACGCGCTCAAGGACGGCGACGTCACGCTGATCGAGGACCTCGTCATCACCGCGGTGGGCGAGGCGCAGCGGACGTCGTCGGAGAAGATGACCGAGGCGTACGCGAAGATCACCGGCGGCTTCAACCTGCCGATCTAGGATCCGCGGCCGCCCTCCGTGTACAGCTCCAAATACCTCGAACTGCTGATCGAGGAGCTGGTCAAGCTCCCGAGTGTCGGACAGAAGAGCGCGATGCGACTCGCGCTCCACCTGCTGCGCGTGCCCAGGGAGGACGCCCTGCGCCTGGCCGAGGCGATCCGCGCCGTGCGCGAGCGCGTCGGCTTCTGCGGCACGTGCGGCAACTTCAGCGAGGACGACCCGTGCGCGCTCTGCCGCGACCCGCAGCGGGACGGCTCGCTGCTGTGCGTGGTCGAGCAGCCGGGCGACGTGCTCGCCCTCGAGCGCACGGCCACCTTCCGCGGCCGGTACCACGTGCTCGGCGGCGCGCTGTCGCCGCTCGAGGGCACGAGCCCGGACCAGCTTCGGATCCGCGAGCTGCTCGAGCGCCTGCGCTCGGGGGAGGTGCGCGAGATCATCCTCGCGACCAACCCGAACGTGAACGGCGAGGCGACCGCGCTCTACCTCTCGAAGCTCATCACCCCGCTGGGCGTGAAGGTCACGCGAATCGCCCGCGGCGTCCCGATGGGATCGGACCTCGAGTACTCGGACCTCGTCACCCTCGCGCGCGCCCTCGAAGGCCGCCGAGAGGTGGACTGACGCGATGGTCGACAGCTGGCTGATCGTCCTCGTTCCGCTCTTCGTGGCGCTGAACGCGGTCTTCGTGGCGATCGAGTTCTCGCTTGTCGCCGTCCGCTGGACGCGCGTCGAGCAGCTCGTCGAGGAGAACGTGACCGGCGCCCGGCTGGTCCAGCGCGCGATCGAGAACCTGAACGACTCGCTCGCGGCCACCCAGCTCGGTATCACCCTCACGAGCCTCGCGCTCGGCTGGGTGGGCGAGTCCGTGCTCGCGCGGATGCTGATGCCGTGGTTCGAGGGGCTGCCCGCCCTCGGCGCCCAGTCGCTCGCGCACGGCACCGCCATCGTGGTCGCGTTCCTGTGCATCACGTACCTGCACATCGTGCTCGGCGAGCTGGCCCCGCGCGCGATCGCGATCCAGCACGCCGAACGCACCGCGCTGCTGCTGGCCGGCCCGCTGCTCGCGTTCCGCGGCGTCACGCGCCCGCTCGTCGTGCTCATGCGGGGCTCGGGCAGCCTCGTCATCCGCTGGCTGCGCGTGCCCGAGCCGCGCGCCGAGCAGCAGGTGCACTCGGTGGACGAGCTGGACCTGCTCGTCGAGGAAGGTGAGGAGGCCGGGATCATCCCGCCCTACCAGGCCAGCTACGTGCGCAACGTGTTCGAGCTGACGGACAAGACCGTGCGCGACGTCATGGTGCCCCGCGAGAAGGTCGTGACGGTCTCGATCGGCGCCACCGAGGAGGAGATCCTCGAGACCTCGCGCGAGAGCGCGCACACGCGCCTGCCGGTCTGGGAGGGCTCGCCCGACAACATCGTCGGGATCGTGAACACGAAGGACCTCTTCCACATCTTCAGCCTGCGCGGGCTCGTGATCCTGATGGACGCGATGTACCCGCCCACGATCATCGGCCCCGACGCGCCGGTCGCGCGGCTGCTCGCGATCTTCAAGCGCGAGAAGCGCCAGATGGCGGTGGTGAAGGACGCGGCCGGGCACTTCCTGGGGATCGTGACGCTCGAGGATATCCTCGAGGAGATCGTCGGCGAGATCGAGGACGAGCACGACTGAACGCCGTGCGGCCGCAGGGCGGAAGGCCCGCCTCCGCCCGCGCGGGTTCGCGGGCCGTCCTGAAGGCCGGGGTCAGCGCTTCGTGGGCCGGAGTTCGCGGACCGAGCAGGCGATCCAGTGGATCCGGGACCAGGCGTACCGCTGCAGGAAGTAGCTCAGCGGCGTGTCCGTGCTCACGGCGTGCCAGTTGACGCCGCTGGCGCTCGCGGCTGCGCCGAACTCCCTCCAGAACTCCGGCGCGGGATACAGCGTCATCTCGGGCGCCTGCTGGCCCGCCCCAACGATGCGCTCGGGCTCGGGCGCGTTGCCCGAGTGCGAGAGGATCTCCTCGGCTTCCCGCACGAGCAGGAAGTCGCCGATCTCCTTGTAGAAGACGACCTCGGTTCCCGTCGGAACGCGGGTGAAGGCGCTCGGCCGTCCAATGGTGCTCCAGCCGCCATGACCGCAGATGTAGATGTCCATGGAGACCTGACCTCCCGCTGGGAGTGGTGGAACCACGGGGCCTGCCTTCCGCGGCAGGCCCGGCAGGGCGGAAGGCGCGTCGCTTCCGCGCGCGCGGCATGCTCCCACCGGCCCGGAGTGCGCACAAGCGAAGCCACGCGCGAGCGTCGCACGGCGGTGCGGGCAATCCGGCCTTGTCCCCCCGGCGGCCCGCGTGGTACATCTCCGCCCGGAACATGGACGTGCCACAGAGTTCCCATTTCTGAGGTATCCCCTCGGAGATCCTCAAGGCGGGGGGCTTCATGCCGCAGTGGACTCTGTTCGAAAACGATTTTCGAACCATTGACCAGGTCCTCTCCGAGCTGCTCGAGCGCACCAACGCCCTGTCGGCTCACCTCATCGACCGTTCGGGCCAGCTGATCACCTCGGCCGGACGCGTCGACGACTTCGACGCGATGTCCTTCGCGAGCCTGGTCGCCGCCGACTTCACCGCCAATGCCGAGCTGGCCCAGTTGCTGGGCGAGTCCGGCGTGGCCGCCGTCGTCAGCGAAGGCCGCCACCGCTCAGTCCACTCGTGCCTGCTCGCGGACCGGGTGATCCTGTGCACGGTCTTCGACAAGCGCAGCACGCTCGGGCTGGTGCGATTCCGGTCGCGCAAGGCCGTCGACGTGCTCGACACCGTCTTCCGCGGCCTGTTCGAGAAGGTCGGGATCACCGAGGTGCAGGTGCCGGAATTCGCGGACGCCCCCGACTTCGCGATCGCGGCCTCGAGCGAGGTGGACGCGCTCTTCGGCGACTGATCGCACCACGCCTCGCCTCGGGAGGAACGTCCGTGGCCCTCATCAACCACCGGACGCGTGAGATCCATTTCAAGATCGTCTACTACGGCCCCGGGCTGTGCGGGAAGACGACGAACCTGCGCGCGCTGCACGACCGCCTCCCGCCCGAGCGCCGCGGCAAGATGATCTCGATCGCCACCGACCACGAGCGCACGCTGTTCTTCGACTTCCTGCCCATCGATCTCGGGCAGGTGAACGGCTTCCTGACCCGCTTCCACCTCTACACGGTGCCCGGGCAGGTCTACTACCGGCTCTCGCGCCGCGCGGTGCTGCAGGGCGTGGACGGCCTCGTGTTCGTCGCCGATTCGCATCCGGCCCGCGAGCACGCGAACCGCGAGTCGCTCGCCGACCTGCACGACCACCTGCGCACGATCGGCCTCACGGGGCCGCTGCTCGCGCGCATCCCGTGGGTGTTCCAGTACAACAAGCGCGACGTGCCGCTCGCGACGCCGGTCGAGCGCCTGCGCGCCACCCTCAATCCCCAGGGCTGGCCGGAATTCGAGGCGGTGGCGAGCGAGGGCCGCGGCGCGAGCGAGACGCTGCGCGCGGCCTGCAAGGCGGTGCTCGCGCGCCTCGCTTCCGGCACCCCGGTGCCCGCGCACGCGACGGCGGGGGGCGCGCAGCCGGCGGGTGCCGCGCACGCCGCCCCGCGCCCGGCTGCGCACCCGACGCCGGCACCCGCGCGTCCCGCCCCGGCGGTCGCCCCGCCGCCGCGGCCCGCCGCGCCGGTGCGGGTCGCGCAGCCGCGTCCGCCCGGGTTCCCGGCGCCCGCGTCGCCGCCCACGCCGCCGCGCCCGGCAACCGGTCCGGCCGCGCGGCCGCGTCCGGCGTTCTCGGCCGCGCCGCCGCCCACGGTGCCGCGCGCGCCGCTCGGCGCTCCACGGCCGCCCGAGAAGCCCCGGTCCACGTGAGATCGCTCGCGAAGTGGCTCTCGATGCTCGGGCCCGTCGGGCTCGTGCCGGGGCCGCGCGCGACCTACGGCAGCTTCGTCGTGGCGGTGGTCGGCTACTTCCTGCCGGTGCCGCCCGTCTGGCTCTTCTTCCTGCTGCTCGCCGGCGGTACGCTGCTCGCCGTCTGGGCGGCAGGTGAGGCCGAGCACGTGCTCGGGCACGACGCCAACGCGATCAGCATCGACGAGGCGGTGGGCCAGGCGCTCGCGCTCTTCCTCGTGCCGCACGCGCCGGCGGCGTTCTTCGCGGCGTTCCTGCTGTTCCGCGTGTTCGACATCTGGAAGCCGCTCGGCGCGAACCGGGCCCAGTCGCTGCCCGGCGGCTGGGGCGTGGTCGCCGACGATGCGATCGCCGGCGTGGTCGCGTGCGTGGCGTTCCACGCGCTGCGGTTCGGGCTCGCAAAGCTGGGCGTGCCGCTGCTGGGCTGACGCCCGGGAGGGGGGAGGGCCGCAGGTGGAAGCGCTCGGCGTCCTCTTGGGGCTGGTGGTGCTCGCGGCCTTCGTGGCCGGGCCCATCGCGATCTTCGTGCGCATCGCCTCGCTGAGGCAGCGGATCGAGTCGCTCGAGTCCGAGGTGGCGAGGCTGCGCGCCGCACCGCCGGCCGATGCGGCGCCGGGTGCCGCGGCTGCCGCCCCGCCCAGGCCGGCGCCCCCCGCGGAAGCGCCGGCTCACGCCGCCGCGCCCGCCACGGCCGTGCCCGCGCCCGCCCCGGCGCCTGCTCCGGCCGCGCCGGCTCCGGCCGCTGCGCCCACACCCGTCCCCATGCCGCCCGCCCCGCCGCCCGCGCCCGCGCAGCCCGCGGTCCCCGCGCGAGCCAGCCGGCGCGAGTTCGACGCCTCGCGTTTCGAGGAGCTGGTCGGCGGCGTGTGGCTCCAGAACCTCGGGTCGGTCGTGCTGCTGCTCGGCGTCTTCCTCATGATCGTGTGGGGCTACACCTCCGGACGGCTCGGGCCGCCGGTGCTCGTCATCGCCGGCGTCCTCTTCGGGCTCGCCCTCTCCTGGCGCGGCGACCGCGTCGCCCGGCGCACGCCACGCTTCGGCCACGCGCTCATCGGCGTGGGGCTCGGCGTCGTCTACCTCACGCTCTACCTCGGCTTCGTGCGCCTGCACGTCCTGAACGCGGCCGCGGCGCTCGCGCTGCTCGTCCTGGTCTCGGTGGTCGCGATCGGGGCAGGGCTACGCTACCGCGTGCAGGCCATCGCGGTCTTCGGCGTCCTCGGCGCGTTCCTGCCGCAGTTCATGGCGCGCTGGCTGGGCATGCCCGGCTTCGACGTCACCCCGCCGCTGCTGCTCGGCTACGTCGCGGCGATCGACCTCGTCGTGTTCGCGCTCGCCGCGCGCGCGGGCTGGAGCTCGCTCGACCTGCTCGCCGTGCTGCTTACGGCGCTCACCTGGCGCATCGTCTTCGACGGCCCGCACTGGGGCTGGGGTACCCAGGTCGCGCTCTCGGCGCTCTTCACCGTGCTCGGGCTCGCGCCGCTGCCGCGCCTCGTCCGCGTCGAGGGCCGCCTTCGGCCGATTGACCTCGGGGTCGTCGCGGCGGCGCCGCTGGCGATGCTGGCGGCCTCGGCGCCGTTCCTCTCGTGGGCGTCCCGCGTGCCGGTCGCGATGCTGCTCTTCGCGCTCGGGGCGATCCTGCTCGGCGCGGCCCTGTGGGTGGACTCGCGGCGTCCCGAGCGCGACCTGTGGGTGCCGCTCACCGCGGCGGCGACGCTGTTCGTGACCGCCGGCCTCGAGCGCGCGCTCGGGCCCGTGTACACGGCGCTCGCCTGGCTCGTCGAGGGCCTCGTGCTGCTGCTGCTGGGCCTGCGTCCGCGAGGCGGCTGGCTGCGCGCGATGGGGCACGGGGTGCTGCTCCTCGGCGCCCTGAATCTTCTCGCGGGGGGCGTCGGGTCGCTCCTGCGCGCGGGATCGACACGGGCGCCGTTCCTCGACGGCGACGCCGTTCGCGCGCTGCTCGGCGTCGCGGTGCTGATCGCCGCGGGCGTAGCGCTCGGGCGCGCCCGCACGCGTCTCGCGCCCGTCGAGCGCTGGGCGCCGGAGCTGTGGGCCCTCGGCGGGCACGCGCTGCTCGCGGGATGGTTCGTCGTCGAGGCGCACCGCTTCGCCGCCGACCTCGCGAGCCCGGGCGGGCGCTTCCACGCCGCCCCGCCGCCGGTGGGTGCGAGCCTCTCCGCGCGCCGCGGTGCGCTCGGCTGGAGCCTCGCCGCGCTGGCGTGGCTCGCGCAGGCGGCCGTGCTCGCCTGGCGCGGCGCCGGGACGCCGGCGTTGCGGCGGGTCGCCAGCGCGGCCCTGGGGCTCTTCGCGCTGCTCACTTTCGCTGCGATCGGCGACGGCGGCTGGCGGATCGACCTGCTGCCGATGCTGCACCCGCTCGCGCTGCTCGAGCTGGGCGGCGTCGCCGTGATGATCGTCCTTGCCCTGCGGCACGCGCCGCGCCCGGGCGAACCCGGGAAGGGCCTCGACCGCTCGACCGCGCGCGCATGGGCCACCGCGGCGAGCCTCGCGCTCATGCTGTGGAGCGTCCGCGAGACGCGGCACCTCGCCGTGGCGTTCGTCCGGCCGCACGCGTTGTTCGCGCCGCCGCCCGGCGAAGCGCTGCAGCCGCGCGAGCGCGCGCTGGCCGCGGCGCTGGCGAGCGTCGCCTGGCTCGCGCAGGCGGTCGTCTCGCTGGCGATCGGCTGGCTGCGCGACTCGCCCTACCTGCGCTGGTGCGGCCTCGCGCTCATGGGGCTCACGCTGCTCAAGTTCCTGGCGTTCGACCTGCAGACGGTGGACGTCTTCTGGCGCTTCCTCACCGCCATCGCGGTCGGCGCGGCGATGCTGGCGTTCTCGTACGCCTACCAGCGGCGGACGAAGGCGGCGAAGGCGGGGGAGTAGGCGGAAGGCCGACGCGCTTCACCGCCGCCCCACCGCCGTTCGCTCAGCGCCCCCGGCCGTGCGCCGTCCTTCGGCCTCCGGACGCGACGTGCGCGGGCTTCTCCCCCCGGCCGCCGCCCGACCGCGCTGGCGGCAGGCCCTTCTCCAGGCGCGAGGCGAGCACGCGGGTCTGCCGCTGGTGCTGGCGCTCGAGGGCGGCCCTTTCCGCCTGGTGCCGCTGCCTCAGCGCGTCGAGGGTCGTGCCCGCCGGCGGATGCCGCTCCTCCCGGTGCTGGGCGGCGAGCAGCTGCCGGCGCCGCTGGGCGAAGAAGCGATCCAGGCGTTGCTGCTCGGCCGCCCGCCGCGCGGCGCCTCGTGCGTCTGCGGCCACCGGGGAGGCCGTGGGCTTCGAGGCGGGCGGCGCGGGCGGCACCAGGTCCGGGGGCGCCGGTGCGAGGGCCGGACGGAAGAGACGCAGCGTCCTGCCGCTGCGGGTTGCGGGGCCGGGCGCGCCGGCGTCGGCGATCGGCACCTGTGGCACGGGGTGGTGGAGGAACCGGCCGAGCGCGATCGGGTCCGGGCCGCGGTCGAAGGGCCGCCGGTCGCGCACCTCGTAGTCGAAACGCAGGGGAGCGCGCGAGGTGAGCGTCGCGTTGCGGGCGATCGGGAAGACGGCGTCGTTCAGGTGCGAATCGAACAGGTGCGAGCGCGTCGTGAAGCACCAGGCGTAAGACGGAATCTCGCCGCCGGGGGCCTGCGGGTCGTAGCTCAACCCGTCGTTCCACGCCGCCTGCGGCGGAAGCGGCGCCCAGCCGACGTCGTCCCCGTCGTAGCGCCACGCGACCCACGCGGGCGACCAGACCGTGCCGGGCACCCAGATCCAGCCGTAGCTCTCGTCGAAGAACCAGCGGCCATAGTGGAACGGTCCCCAGCCCCACGGCTCGTCGGCGACCCAGGTCCAGCCCGCGTCGGAATAGTCCCACCGGCCGTCGAGGTAGGGCCGCCATTCGTAGCCGACGTCGTACGGCGTCCACACCCAGCCGTACTGCGGGTACGCGAACCAGCGGCCGTAGGGGGCGAGGGCGCTGTAGAAGAGCGAGACGTCCGTGCGACCGGCCCACGCCGGGGACGGCGCCTGGTACGCGACACCGCCCGTGACCGCGCACCCCGAGGAGAACACCAGGAGCGCCGCGAGCGCCGTCGCGGCGAGGAGACTCGACCGGCTTCGCATTCCCCACCTCCGAGATCGGGAGAAGCAGCTCGGACGCGGCCGTGTGGGGTTCGGGGGTCGTCCGAACCGAGCGTCGTGCGGGGCGACCCCGCGGGCAAGGGCGAAGCGGGCCGGCGTGTCCCGGTCGTGTGCATTCCGCGAACGGCGGACGCGACTCGTCACGAGGTCCTGACGCGGCGGCGCGCGCGCGTCACGCGGCCGTGAACTCCCGGGCTCGCGCGCGGTCGCCGCATTCCGGCCACCCGTGTTTGCTCCCGGGGCTTCCGTCCGGCAGATTCGACGCCCCACCCCCGAACCCCGGACGGACCCGCGCATGCAGATCGAGATCGTCACCATCGGCAACGAGGTCCTCGCAGGCCGCACGCTCGACACCAACTTCGCGTTCCTCGCGCGGGCGCTCGAGGAGATCAGCATCCAGGTCGGCTGGCACTCGACGGTGGCCGACACCGGCGAGCGCATCGCCGAGGGCCTCACCACGGCGCTCTCGCGCGCCGACGGCGTGATCATGACGGGCGGGCTGGGACCGACGCCCGACGACGTGACGCGCAAGACGGTCGCGACGGTGCTCTCGCGGCCGCTCCAGCTCGACGAGGCCGTGCTCGAGGCGATCCGCGAGCGCGGCCGGCGGCTCAAGCGCAGGGCCCCGAAGTCGGTCGAGAGCATGGCGCTCGTCCCGCGCGGCGCCGAGCTGTGGCGGAACCCCGAGGGCGCCGCGCCCGGCATCCTCGTCGTGCACAAGGACAAGCCCGTCATCCTGCTGCCGGGCGTGCCGCAGGAGATGGAGGCGCTCGCGCGCGCCCACGTGATCCCGTACCTGCGCGAGCGCGCGGGCCGCGCCGTCGAGACGTTCACGCTGCGCACCTACGGCGTGTGGGAGAGCATGCTCGACGAGCACCTCGGCAACCTCGCCGACGGCTGGCCCGGCGCGTCGCTGGCGTTCCTGCCGAGCTGGTTCGGCGTGGACCTGCGGGTCACGGTGACCGGCGCGAGCGCCTCCGTCGTCCGCGAGATCGCCGAGCGCGCCCGCCGCGAGCTGTCGGCGAAGGTCGCGAGCGTCGTCTACGCCGAAGGTGCGGCGACGATGGAGGAGGTGGTCGGCCGCGCGCTGGTCGAGAAGGGCTGGCGCATCGCCACCGCCGAGTCGTGCACCGGCGGCCTGCTGGCCAAGCGGCTCACCGACGTGCCGGGCTCCTCGCGCTACGTCGAGCGCGGTTTCGTGACCTACTCGAACGAGGCCAAGCTCGAGCTGCTCGGCGTGGACCCGGCCGTGCTCGAGGCCCAGGGCGCCGTGAGCGCCGCCGTGGCCGAGCAGATGGCGCAGGGCGCGCGCGAGCGCGCGGGGGTCGAGGTAGGCGTGGGCATCACCGGCATCGCCGGTCCCGACGGGGGCACCGACAACAAGCCGGTCGGCACCGTGTTCCTCGCCGTCGCGTCGCCGCTCGGCGGCGCCGTGCGCGTCCACCGCATGGCCGGCTCGCGCGCCACGGTGCGCGAGCGCAGCGCCCAGACGGCGCTCGACCTGCTGCGCCGCCACCTGCTCGGCCTGCCGGTGGACCCGGCGCTGGAGTAGCGATGCCCGGCCGCAGCGGCGGAGGGGCAGGCGAGCGCGACACCCAGCGCCTCTTCCTCGCCGTCTTCCCGCCGCCGGAAGCGCAGGCGGCGGCGGCGCGGGCGTGCGAGGCGCTGCGCTCGCCCGGGGACGGCGTCTCGTGGGTGAAGCGCGAGAACCTGCACTACACGATGCGCTTCCTCGGCGACCTCGGCGCCGACGGCGCGAGGCGTGCGGGCGAGGCGGCCCGCGAGGCGGCCACGGAGCACGCGGCGTTCGAGGCCGCGCTGGGCGCGTTCGGAGTGTTCCCGAACGGGCGCCGGGCGCGCGTGATCTGGATCGGTCTCGAAGAGGGCGGGGAAGCGATGCGCGCCCTCGCCCGCTCGCTCGAGGAGGCCCTGAAGCGCCGCGGCTTCGGCCGTGCCGACCGGCCGTTCGAGCCGCACCTCACGGTGGGCCGGCTGCGCACGCCCGCGGACTGGACGGGTCGCGTGGCGGGCGCGCCCGCGATCGAGGCGCGCTTCACCGTGGACCGGCTGCTGCTCGTGAAGAGCACGCTGTCGCCGCGCGGCTCGATCTACGAGCCGGTCCACGAGGGACGCCTGGCCGGGGCCGGCGTCTGATCCCTACGGCCCGCAGTCCCTCACGACGGACTGCTCGAGGAAGCTCACCTCGGGCCTGCCCGAAGCCGGCAGCGGCAGCTTCACGATGTCCAGGGGCTGCGACAGGGCCCGCGTGACGACGCAGGTCTTGCCCGGCGAGGTCGTCAGGACGTCCGCGACGACGACGTTGCCCTGCAGCGCCGCGCCCGTCACGTCGATCGCGTACCCGCCGCTCGAACGCTCGCCGAGCGCGGCGACGATCACGAACTCGCGCGAGAAGTCCACGGCGGGCACCGGGGGCGCCGGGTCGAGGCCTTTGAACGCGTGCTGCCAGACGGTCTCGAACGTGGCGGCGTCGAACACCGCCGTCCGCCCGGCGTCGCGCAGCCCCGAGTAGTAGACGCGCGCCGGGGCGCCGGGCGTGATGCGGGTGAGGTCGATGGGTGCTCCGGGCCGCAGGCCGTTGTGCGGGCAACTGGTCAGCAGCACCGCCGCGAACAGGATCGGAAGGGTGCGGTTCATGGGGACACCTCCGTCTTCCCGGTGGCTTCGCCGATGCCCGGCAGTCTAGCATCGGGGGTGCGCGCCCCGGGGCCGCCGAAAACCCCCTTGCGCCTACTGCACAAGTGTGTAATATGCGGCCGCACATTAAGACAGGTGGCGGCGGGCCCCCGGACCGCCCCGCGGCACCGCAGCCGGCCCCCACCCGATCCCCGCAAACGCAGCCCCTGCGAAGGAGACGCGGCTCATGAACACGACCCCGCCAAACGCCAAGGAACGGTCGAAGGCGCTGGATCTCGCCCTGCAGCAGATCGAGAAGCAGTTCGGCAAGGGCGCCATCATGAAGCTGGGCGAGGGCCACGACCCGTCCGGCATCGCGACCATCTCGACCGGGTCCATCGGGCTCGACCTCGCGCTCGGCGTCGGCGGCGTGCCGCGCGGGCGCGTCGTCGAGATCTACGGCCCCGAGTCCTCGGGCAAGACGACGCTGGCACTCACGATCATCGCCAACGCCCAGAAGTCGGGCGGCAGCGCGGTCTTCATCGACGCCGAGCACGCGCTCGACGCCGGCTACGCCCAGAAGCTCGGCGTGGACATTGCCAACCTGCACGTCGCGCAGCCCGACACCGGCGAGGAGGCGCTCGAGATCGCCGACACGCTCGTGCGCTCGGGCGCCGTGGACGTGGTGGTCATCGACTCGGTGGCGGCGCTCGTGCCCCGCGCCGAGATCGAGGGCGAGATGGGAGACTCGCACGTCGGCCTGCAGGCGCGGCTCATGTCGCAGGCCCTGCGCAAGCTCACCGGCTCGATCAACAAGAGCAACACGACGGTCGTCTTCATCAACCAGATCCGCATGCAGATCGGCGTCATGTTCGGCAACCCCGAGACCACCGCAGGCGGCCGCGCGCTCAAGTTCTACGCGTCCGTGCGCCTCGACATCCGCCGCATCGCGACGCTGAAGGACTCCGACACCGCCGTCGGCAACCGGACGAGGGTGAAGGTGGTCAAGAACAAGGTCGCCGCGCCGTTCCGCGAGGCCGAGTTCGACATCCTCTACAACGAGGGCATCTCGCGCGAGGGCGAGCTGATCGACTTCGCCGTGGACAAGGGCGTGGTCAGCAAAGCCGGCACGTGGTTCAGCTTCGGCGACGAACGGCTGGGCCAGGGCCGCGAGAACACCCGGCTCTTCCTGCGCGAGCACGCCGACGTGCGCGCGAAGATCGAGGCGAAGCTGCTGCCGCAGCTCGGCCTGCGTCCGGCCGGCTCGCCGGCGCCGGCGGACGGGCCGGCGCCCGCCGACGGAAAGAGCGCGCCGCCGCATGCGGCGCGGCCCCCGGCGCCCGCGATGGCGGGGACCGACCGCAAGCGCTGACCCCGGGCGGGGCGGTCCCCCGGGGCCGCCCCGCTTCGGCTACAGTCCGCTCATCATGGAACCGTTCCCGTCCCGCCACGCGGTCTCGGGCGAGGGGCGCCCGCGGGGGCTGTGGCTGGGGGTCCTGCTCAACGTCCTCCTGCCGCTCGCGCTGATGGGCCTCGCCTGGGGCGATCCACGCGCGTTCTTCGGCTCGCCCTTCTACGCGGCGGCCGCGGCGCTGTTCGTGCTGCCCAACCTCGTCGCGATCGTCTTCACGACGGGCTACGGCCCGCACGCGCGGCCCTCGGGCGAGAGCCCGTGGGTGCTGGCGTCGGCAAACCTGGTCTCGAACCTCGGGATGCTCGTCACGGTGTGGCTCGACTCGCGCGGGATCTGGCGGATGCCGGGCGGCGAGGGGCTCCGGCTCGCGGGGCTCGCGGTGTTCGCGTTCGGCACGGCGCTGCGGGTCGCCACCATGGTGGCACTGGGGCGCATGTTCTCGCTGCGCGTCTCGGTCGAGCCCGACCACCGGCTCGTGACCTCGGGGCTCTACCGCTGGGTGCGCCACCCGAGCTACACGTCGGTGATCGTGCTGTGCGCCGGGATCGCGCTCGCCTACCGGAGCTGGTTCTGGACCGCGCTCATCCCTTCGATGGTGTTCGGCCTGACGCGCCGCATGGCGGTCGAGGAGAAGTTCCTGCTCGAACACTTCGGCGAGGAGTACCGCGTCTACATGGCGCGCACGAAGCGACTGCTTCCGGGGGTGTACTGATGCCGTTCCGTACCCGCCGGCGCCCGCCCGCGGGCGAGCCCCCCAGCACCGACGCGGACGCCTGCCGCGAGGCGGCGTTGCGGCTGCTCGAGCGCACCCGGCGCACGCGATCCGACCTGGCGCGCCGGCTCGCCGAGCGCGGCTTCGACCCCGCGACGGTCGAGTCCGTGCTCGGCAGGCTCGGCGACGTGGGGCTGGTGGACGACGCCGAGTACGCGCGCGCGTTCCTCGCCGGCCGCTGGGGCCGCCGGCCGTCGGGGTGGAAGCGGCTGCAGCAGGAGTTGCGCGCCCGCGGCGTCACGGACGCCGACGTACGCGAGGCGCGTGCGCTCATCGAGGAGCGCGAGGGCGCCGTGGACGAGTTGTCCGCGGCGCGCAGGCTGGTCGCGCAGGCCGGCCCGCGCTACGCGAAGCTCGAACCGCGCGCGCGCGCCCAGCGCCTCTGGGCGCTGCTCGCCCGGCGCGGGTTCGACAGCGACGTGATCCGGCGCGCGCTCGACCTGCGCGAGGACGAACCGCCAGCGGACTAGCCGGCGCGGCTTCAGGCGCCGCCGGCCGCCTCCGCGCCGATGCGCGTGCCGCGCGTCTCGGGCAGCGTCCACACCCAGAGGCCGGTGAACACCGCGAAGAACGCGGCCAGCGAGATGCCGCCTCCGAGCCCGTAGCGCGTGGCCACGAGCGTGATCGCGAGCGGCGTGAAGAATTGCACGCCCCGCGCGAGGTTGAACGCGGTGCCCATCGCCGTGTTGCGCACGCGTGTGGGAAAGATCTCGGCGAAGATCGGCCCGTAGCCCGAGAAGTTCCCCGTGCCGAGGCCGACGACGAACATGAACGGCAGCGTGACCAGCGGGTTCACCGCGATGTGGTTCCAGAACAGCGTCACCGCGAGCAGGCCGACCGCCCAGAGCAACGAGAAGCTCGTGTAGGCCCTGCGGCGGCCCCAGGCGTCGGCGACGACGCCGAAGCTCAGGTAACCGAGCAGCGCACCGGCCTGCGTGACGAGCATCCACACGCCCGAGCGCGCCATCGAGTCGCCGAGGCGGTCGAAGAGGTACTTCGGCAGCCACGAGTAGGTGAACCAGTAGGCCGACATGTCGGTGAGCGCGAGCACGAGCCCGAGCAGGAAGAGCCGCCTCAGCGCGGGCGCGGCGAAGAGCTCGGAGAAGCCCCCGGCCTTCTCGTGCACGATCGGCGCGGTGCGCCCGGAACGCCACACGTCGGACTCGGGCATGTGGCGGCGGATCACGACGACGAGGAGCGCCGGCAGCACCGAGAGCCAGAAGCAGGCACGCCAGCCCCACAGGTCACCCCAGGCGGACTCGAAGGCGGGGGCGACGAAGCCGCCCACGATCGCGGCGAGCGCGATGCCGAGCGGCGCGCCGGTCTGCATGACGGCGGCGTAGCGCGCGCGCATGCGGGCCGGGAAGGTCTCGCCGACGAGCGTCTGCCCGGTGGCCCACTCGCCGCCCACGCCCAGCCCGGTGAGGATGCGGAAGGCGAGCAGCGTGGCGAACCCGTTCGCGAACCCGCTCAGGAAGGCGCCGAGCGAGTAGACGAGGATGGTCCACGAGAGCACGGGACGGCGCCCGAAGCGGTCCGCGAGCCGGCCGAACACGATGCCGCCGATCGCGGTCGCCGCGAGCGACGCGCCGAGCAGCAGCGACATCGCGGCGTCGTCGAGCCCGAGCGTGCGCCGGATGGGCACGATCAGGAACGAGAACAGCATCAGGTCGTAGAAGTCGAACAGCCATCCGGCCCAGCACATCGCGAGGATGACGAAGTGCGGCCTCGACGGCCGCTCCGACTCGTTGAGCAGGCGCTCGCTCCGGGACTCGGACAAGGTTCCTCCCGCGGCAGGAAGGTCCACCGACCCGGCCAGCATACGCACATCGCGCGACCGCGCCAGCCGGGCGTCCGCCCGCGCGTGAACGCGAGCGAGGCCTGTCCCGACGCGCCCTGGGGCGACCGCGAGCCGGCGCACGCGTTCTGGTCCCTCGCGTTCCACACGCTGTTCTGGCCCGACTACGACCTCTCGGAGACGCACGTCGGCTTCGCGCCGCCGGCGCCTGTCGTCGTCCCGCCGGTCCCGGTCGGCGAATCGCGCGGGCAAGCGAAGGGGCGCGGCTCCGTGGGAGCCGCGCCCCTTACCGGTGCCGCCGATCAGTGTCCCCGGACGAAGACCGTCTTGCGGGCCCGCTCGACGCCGCCCGCCCGCACGCGCACGAAGTACACGCCGTCACGTGCGGTCCCGCCGCGGTCCGTGCGGCCGTCCCAGGTGAACGGGTGCACGCCGGCGGCGAGCGGCCCGTGCTGGAGCGTCGCCACGCGCCGGCCCGCCAGGTCGTGGACGGCGACGTCCACGTCGGACGCACGCGGCAGGCTCAGCGAGAAGCGCGCCTCGCCCGTGGCCGGGTTGGGACCGACCTGAGTGAACGAGACCGACGCCGACGGATCCATCACCGCACCGGAACCGGGGATGGCGGTCCGCAGCGCCGCGCCGTCGATGCCCGAGACTTCGGCGTCCTGCGCCACGACCTCGCCGCCGTGATCCGCGCCCGTGCGCAGATGCAGGCGCAGGCGCAGCGGGAGCGAGGGGCCGGCCGCGGCCGGATCGGTGGCGACGAGCCCGACGAGGACCCGGTTGCCCGAGACCTCGTGCAGCACGAGCCAGCCGGCCGGGCTGCCGACGAGACCGAAGTCCTCCACGTCGTAGCGATCCGACGGGAAGCGCAGCGACACGCGGGCGGCGCCGACGTGGTCGGCCCCGAGCAGCGTGATGGGCAGCTCCACCTCCTGCCCGGTCTCCTGCGGATCACCGAACGAGAACGCCACCGACGGATCGATGCGGCCGCCGCCGGCGGGCGGCTGGTTCCCGCGCAGGATCCTCCACGCGCAGCAGATCACGTCGTCGAGCGAGAACGAGCCGTCACCGTTGCAGTCGTAGCGCGCCGAGGTATCCGGGCAGCTCCCGCCGGGGACCGCGCAGTGCACCATGCGCACGAGGTCGCTCACGTCGGCGCGCCCGTCGTGGTTCACGTCGCAGGACGCCTGCACGCAGAAGCGGGCGACGGGGGGCGCGCAGCGGACGTCGGTCGAGTCCACGCACCGCAGCAGGCACGTCCGCACCGCCTCGCCGGTTTCGTCGGAGCCGAACAGCGAATCGGCCCGCAGCGTGTAGAGGCCGAGGGGCGTCGTGGCCGGCGTGGCCGCGTCGGCCACGAACCGCACGCCGACCCGGAGGACCGGGAGGAAGGACACGTGGGTGCTGTCGGTGCCCGTCCCGGCCGGCGAGATGGGCGCGCCCTGGGTCGCGAACATCACGAAGGCGGCTCCGCCGGGGCGCTTCGTCCACTGCAGCGTCATGCCGGCGGCGGGCCCGACCGGCTCGAGCGAGCGGACCTCCAGGCCCGGCTGCGCCCGCAGAACGCCCTGCAGGCCGGCGAGCGCGACGGGCGAGGCGATGCGCATCGCCACGCTGGCGGTGTCGTTCACGAGCGGGGCGTTGCAGCCCGAGGAAGCGGGCGGACTCCAGTCGTAGACGAAACAGGACGGCACGAGCCTCGCGCAGGTGTCCTGCACCGTGAAGGGCACGCCGCCCGAATCCAGCGCCAGCACCTTCGTCGAGTCGCACATCGAGACCTGCATGGACTGGACGGTGAGGCCGTTGCCGCCGGCCGGCAGGGCGGGCAGCAGCGCCGTGGCGCTCCACCGCCGCGGCTGGAGCGTGCACGGCACGCCGAGGCAGTCGTTCACCGCGAACGTTGCGCGCACGATCGGCGGCCCGGGCCGGATGTTGGTCACCGGAACGAGCGACAGGCCGCGGAACTCGACGCAGTCGTCCGGCAGGACGCCCGAGAGGCGGACCGGGAACGGCTCGTCGGCGCAGACGACCGGCTCGCAGGTCACACACGGGGCCTTGCCGATCACCACCTCGTCCACGAACGGCACCAGCTCGGTGGGCGGGCAGTCGGTCTGCACCGCGAACGGGAAGGGCGCCGTCCACGACGACTCGGGCGGGAACGGGGAGCCGCACGAGGCGCGCGCGATCTGCACCGGCAGCTCGTAGGCCCCCTGGGGCAGGGGTGGGATCAGCGTGTCCACCTTCCAGGGCGTCGGCCGGGCCAGGCACACGCGCCCCAGGCAGGACGCGTCGTCCAGCACGATGCGGAGCGTGGGCGGCGCGATCATCGTGACCGGCGAGGGG
Organism: uncultured bacterium; assembly: GCA_964589945.1. Lineage (GTDB taxonomy): Bacteria > Eisenbacteria > RBG-16-71-46 > RBG-16-71-46 > RBG-16-71-46 > CAIXRL01. The sequence goes on along the minus strand of CAZPVG010000007.1, from coordinate 74,761 downwards.
ATCAGCTCCACGCGGCCGACCCACCAGCACTCGTCGGGGAACATCCCGGCGACGCGCACGCGAATGGGCCGGCCGACGCAGGCGACCGGCGGACAGGTGTCGCACCCGGCGGGCTGCTGGCCGATCGTCACCTGCGACACGCGGGGAAGCGTCGGGGTCCCGGACTGGGCCGCCGCGGGCCGGGGAAGGAAGAGCGGGAGGACGAGCAGCGGCAGAATGCCCGCGAAGACGAAGGGTGCGAATCGAGGCTGGCGCATGGCGCTCTCCTCGGCCGGATCATCGCGGGCAAGGTGACGGATCCGGGCCCGCGGACGCCGGGGCGTCCGCTCGATTGGGGTGGTTCCCGGTCGGGAATGACACGACCTTAGGACCCGGCCGCGGCGCTCTTCAAGGGCGATACGCGCGGTGGCCCCCTCGGCAGCCGGGCAAACCGGCGCCGCGTGCACGATTACCGGCGTTTCCGTTATCTTCTCGCGGTTTCCGACCCGCACTCCCCGGCCCGGCCGCGTCTCGCCTTCGCGTCCGGCCGCGCCCACCCACCCGGAGACCGGATGTCCCAGCACCCGACACTCGAGACCGGCGCCCAGCTGCGCCGCGCCTTCCTCGACTTCTTCGTCCGGCACGGCCACACGGAGGTGCCCTCGAGCCCGCTCGTGCCGCACGGCGACCCGACGCTCATGTTCACGACGGCGGGCATGGTGCAGTTCAAGCCCTACTACACCGCCGGCGACGACGTGCCGTACACGCGCGCGACGTCGGTGCAGAAGTGCCTGCGCCTGACCGACCTCGACAACGTCGGGCTCACACCGCGGCACGACACGTTCTTCGAGATGCTGGGCAACTTCTCGTTCGGGCCGAAGGCGAAGGGCGCCTACTTCAAGGAGGAGGCGACCGCGCTCGCGTGGGAGTTCGTGACAAAGGTGCTCGAGCTGCCGCGCGAGCGGCTGCACGTCTCGGTCTTCGGCGGCGAGGACGGCATCCCGCGCGACGACGAGGCCGCGGCGCTCTGGCAGAAGCTGGGGGTGAAGTCCGACCACGTCGTGGCGCTCGGCCGGAAGGACAACTTCTGGGGACCGGCCGGCGGCGCGGGCGCGTGCGGCCCGTGCAGCGAGATCTACTTCGACCTCGGCGAGAAGCGCCCCGACGACCTGCCGGCGGACGCCTTCTGGGGCGAGGTGCCGGGCGACGACGGCGACCGCTACATGGAGTTCTGGAACCTCGTGTTCCCGCAGTTCGACGCGCAGCCCGACGGCAGGCTCGAGCTGCTGAAGAACCCGGGCATCGACACCGGCATGGGCATCGAGCGCCTCGCGCTCATCCTGCAGGGGAGGCGCTCGATCTTCGAGACCGACCTGTTCGCACCGCTCGTGGACTCGGTGCTGGGCCGCGCGAAGCAGGCCGCCGACCGCAGGGCCGCGCTGCGCGATGCGCGCGTCGTGGCCGACCACGTCCGCGCGCTCGTCTTCGCGATCTCCGAGGGCGCGCTGCCGGGCAACGAGGGGGCGGGCTACGTGCTGCGCCGGCTGCTGCGGCGTGCGGTGACGCGCGGCCGCTCGCGCGCCGGTCTCGGCCTGCACGAGAACTTCCTCGCCCCCGCGGCCGAGCGGGCGATCGATCTCTTCGGCGGGCACTACAAGGACCTCGTCACGCACCGCGAGCGCATCCTGCGGGTGCTCGAGCAGGAGGAGACGAACTTCGGGCAGACGTACGAGGCCGGCATGGCCCGGCTCGAGGAGTTGCTCGGGAAGAAGGGGACGAAATCGGTGGCCGGCACGGACGCCTTCCTGCTGCACGACACCTACGGGTTCCCGATCGAGCTGACGCAGGAGATCTCGGCCGCGCGCGGCGTCGCGGTGGACCTGGACGGCTTCGAGTCGGCCATGGAGGAGCAGCGCCGGCGGGCCCGTGCGGCGAGCAAGTTCGCCTCGGGCGCCGAGGCCGGCCGCGCCCCGTGGACCGTCGTGAGCACCGCCCCGGATTCGGCGTTCCTCGGCTACGAGACCACCTCGGTCGACGGGGTGAAGGTCGTCCGCTGGCGCCCCGAAGGGGACCTGCTCGAGGTCGTGCTCGACCGCACGCCGTTCTACGCCGAGTCCGGCGGCCAGGTCGCCGACCGCGGCCTGCTCGCGGGCCCGGGCGTGCGCGCGACCCTCGCGCACGTCTACCGCGAGGACGACGCGATCGTGCACCGGCTGGCGTTCGAGGAGGGCGACCGCGACGCGCTGCTGGCGGCGAGCGCGGCGGGCGGACTCTCGGCCGTCGTGGACCCGTCGCACCGGCTGCCCACCCAGCGCCACCACACGGCGACGCACCTGCTCCACGCGGCCCTGCGCACCGTGCTCGGCACGCACGTTCACCAGGCCGGCTCGCTCGTCGCGCCGGACCGGCTGCGGTTCGACTACGCGCACTTCGAGGCTCCCGGCGACGAGCAGCTCGAGCGCATCGAATCGCGCGTCAACGACTGGGTGCTGGCGAACCGCGAGGTGAGCTGGCGGATCCTCCCGATCGACGAGGCGAAGTCGCAGGGAGCGATGGCGCTCTTCGGCGAGAAGTACGGCGCCGAGGTGCGCATGGTGACCGTCGAGGGCGTGCCCGAGGCTCGCATCGAGCCGAGCCGCGAGCTGTGCGGCGGCACGCACGTGCGGCGCACGGGCGACATCGGTGCGTTCGTGGTCACGGGCGAGTCCGCGATCGCGAGCGGCGTTCGCCGCGTCGAGGCGCTCTGCGGCGCCGAAGCGCTGGCCTGGCTGCGCGGGCAGCAGGCGACGCTCGCCGAGGCGGCGCACGCGCTGCAGGCGGCGCCTGCCGCGGTGCCGGCGCAGATCGAGAAGCTCAAGGGCGAGCTGGCCGCGCTGCGCAGGGCGCAGGCCGAGAGCAGCAAACTGGGTCTCGAAGCCGAGTTCGAGAAGCTCGCCGCGGGCGCGACCGAGGCCCCGGGCGGGCGCTGGGTCGTGGCCGAGCTCGCCGCGGGCGCCGACACGAACGCGGTCCGCGAGGCCGCCGACAAGCTGCGCGGGCGGCTCGGGCGCGGCGCGGCGGTGCTCGCGCTCCAGAACGAGGGCAAGCTCACGTTCCTCGCCGCGGTGACGGACGACCTCGTCGCCGCGAAGAAGCTGCGCGCCGACGAGCTCGTGCGCGCCGTGGCGAAGGTCACGGGCGGCTCCGGCGGCGGCAAACCGCACCTCGCGCTCGCCGGCGGCAAGGACGCGGGCAAGCTCGGCGCGGCGCTCGAAGAGGCGCGCCGGCGGCTCGCGGAGGCCCTGGCGTCGTGATCGGCGGCTTGTCCTGGGTCGAGGTGCTGTTCCTGCTGCTCATCGCAGCGGTGTTGATCTTCGGATTCCTGGTCTTCTTGCGGAGGATCGAGTGAAGGCACTGGTCCTGGCGGGCGGCCGCGGCACGCGGCTGCGCCCCATCACGCACACGCGCGCCAAGCAGCTCGTGCCGGTCGCGAACAAGCCCGTCCTGAACTTCGGGCTCGAGGCCATCGCCGCCGCGGGCATCCGCGAGGTCGGGATCATCGTCAGCGACCCGCGCGAGATGCTGCAGCCCGACCACCGCACGGGCGAGCTGATCACCGTGCTCGTGAACTCCCAGGCGGAGATCCGCGCCGCAGTCGGCGACGGCTCGGCGTTCGGGCTGAAGGTGACCTACATCGAGCAGGAGGCCCCGCTCGGGCTCGCGCACGCGGTGAAGATCTCCGAGGAGTTCATGGCCGGCGACTCGTTCGTCATGTACCTCGGCGACAACCTCATCAAGGACGGCATCACCCGCTTCGTGCGCGAGTTCGAGGCCGAGAAGCCCGACGCGCAGATCCTGCTCGCGAAGGTCGCGCGCCCGTGGGAGTTCGGCGTGGCCGAGCTGCAGGGCGAGCGCGTCGTGCGGCTCGAAGAGAAGCCGAAGCAACCCCGCAGCGACCTCGCCCTGGTCGGCGTCTACCTCTTCACGTCCTCCATCTTCGACGCGGTGCGCGCGATCCAGCCGTCGACGCGCGGCGAGCTCGAGATCACGGATGCGATCCAGCACCTGATCTCGTCGGGGAAGAACGTGCGATCGCACGTCATCCAGGGATGGTGGAAGGACACCGGGCGCGTCGAAGACCTGCTCGAGGCGAACCGGATCGTGCTCGCGGACCTCGTCACGAGGATCGAGGGCAGCGTGGACGCCGCGAGCGCGGTCGAGGGCCCCGTCGAGATCGGCGCGGGGACCGTCGTCGAGCGCTCGCGCCTGCGCGGGCCGCTCATCATCGGCGCGAACGCGAAGATCCGCGACAGCTACGTGGGCCCGTTCACCGCGCTCGCCGACGGGGTCACGCTCGAGAAGTGCGAGATCGAGCACTCCATCGTGCTCGATCGCAGCGAGATGCGCGACATCCCCGGCCGCATCGAGTCGAGCCTGGTCGGGCGCGATGTGGTCGTGTCGGCGAGCGAGGCGCGCCCCAGCGCGCACCGGCTCATGCTCGGCGACTCGAGCCGCGTGGAGCTCGCATGAGGGTGATGGTCACGGGGGCGGCCGGCATGCTCGGCCACGCGCTCGTGCCGCGGCTCGAGGCCGCCGGGCACGCGGTCGTGGCCGTCCGCCTGCCGGGCGAGTCCGGCGGCCCGCCCGCGCCCGCAAGGGGAGCGCCGGCGCGCGAGACGCGGGAGCTGGACGTGACCGACTACCCGTCGCTGCATTCCGCCGCCACCGCGATGCGGCCGGACTGGATCGCGCACCTCGCCGCCTGGACCGACGTGGACGGCTGCGAGGCCGACCCCGACCGGGCGTTCCTCGTGAACGGCCTCGGCTCGTGCAACGCCGCGCTGGCCGCGGCGGAAACGGGGGCGGCGGTGCTCGCGATGAGCACGGACTATGTCTTCGACGGCGAGGAGGCGACGCCGCGACGCGAGCACGACCCGGTCTCCCCGCTCGGCGTCTACGGACGCTCGAAGTTGGCCGGCGAGCAGGGCGTCCGCGAGGTGAACCCCCGCCACGTCGTCCTCCGCACGGCGTGGCTCTACGGGCGCGGGGGCCGCAACTTCGTGGACGCGATCCTCGGGCGAGCCCGCGCGGGGGAGACGCTGCGGGTCGTCAACGACCAGCGGGGCAGCCCGACGTGGACGGGCGATCTCGCCGAGGCGGTGGTCGCGCTGCTGGAGTGCCGCCAGTTCGGCACCTACCATGTGACTGGTTCCGGGGACTGCACGTGGTACGAGCTCGCGCTCGAAGCGTGCGCGGTCGCGGGCCTGGGGGCGCGGGTCGAGACGATCACGAGCGCGCAGCTCGACCGGGCCGCGAAGCGCCCGGCCTACTCGGTGCTCCACAACGGCAGCTACGAACACGTGACCGGGCGCCGCATGCCGCACTGGCGCGACGCCCTGCAGCGCTACCTGCGCGGCTGACGCGCACCGGAGGTCGCATGGCGAGAGGCAAGCGGAACGCGCCGGGCCCGCTCGAGCGGCAGGCGAGAGCGGCGCTGGCCGAGGCGGCGCGCGCATCGGCGCGGCTCGCGAAGGAGAACGCCGCCGCGGTGGCGGCGGCGGCCGAGGCGCTGCTGGCCTGCTTCGAGAACGGCGGCACGGCCTACTTCTGCGGCAACGGCGGCAGCGCGGCGGACGCGCAGCACCTCGCGGCGGAGTTCGCGGGCCGCTACCTCGTGGACCGTCCGGGCCTGCCCGCGATCGCGCTCACGACGAACAGCTCGGCGGTGACCGCGATCGGCAACGACTACGGCTACTCCGACGTGTTCGCGCGCCAGCTCGAGGGCCTGGGTGCCCCGGGGGACGTGCTCGTGGCGATCACGACGAGCGGCCGCTCCGAGAGCGTCCGGCGCGCCGTCCGCGCGGCGCAGGCGCTGGGCATGACGACCATCGGCATGACCGGCGCGAAGGGCGCCGCTTTCGCGGCCCTGTGCGACGTCGCGCTGGTGTCGCCGCACGAGTCGACCCCGCACGTCCAGGAAGGCCACATCACGATGGGCCACGCCTTCTGCCTCCTCGTCGAGCGCGCGATGTTCGGCGAGGGGACCCGCGCGCCCCGGCGTGCCGCGGCCCGCCGACGCGCGGGCGCGAAGCGCGTGAAGGGGCGCCGCGGGTGATTCTCGCGTTCCTCGAATCCCTCCGCCCGAGGCAGTGGACGAAGAACCTGCTGCTGTTCGTCGGCGTGGTGTTCTCGCTGCACCTCGGCGATGCGTTCCTGATCGTGCGCGCGGTGGCGGGGTTCGTGGCGTTCTCGCTGCTCTCGGGCTCGGTCTACGTGCTCAACGACCTCGTGGACGTCGAGGCGGACCGTCACCATCCGCACAAGCGGCAGCGGCCGATCGCCTCGGGCCGGCTGCCCGCCGGCGCGGCCCGGGCGATGCTGCCCGTCGTGTGGGCCGCGGCGGCGGCGTTCGCCTGGTGGCTCGGGCCTTCGTTCGCGCTGGTCGCCGCGATCTACCTCGCGACCAACCTCGCCTACAGCTTCGGCCTCAAGCACCAGGTCATCCTTGACGTGTTCGTGATCGCGCTCGGCTTCGTGCTGCGGGCGATCGCCGGCGTCGAGCTGCTGCGCCCGGTGGCGCCCGAGACCGTGCTGTCGCCCTGGCTGAGCATGTGCACGTTCTTCGGCGCGCTGTTCCTCGCCACGTGCAAGCGCCGGCGCGAGCAGGCCAACGCCGGCCCGCAGGCGGTGGGCCAGCGGGCGGTGCTGCGGCGCTACACGCCCGAGCTGCTCGACGTGATGATCACCGTCTCGGCGGCGACGACGCTCGTCTCGTACGCGCTCTACACGATCTGGCCGGCGACGGTGGCGAAGTTCGGGACCGAGGCGATGCTCTACACCGTGCCGCTCGTCGCCTTCGGCGTGTTCCGCTACCTGTTCCTCGTCCGTGTCTCCGAGACGACCGAGGACCCGTCGGCGGTGCTGCTCTCCGACCGGCCCATCCAGGCCACCGTGGTGCTCTTCCTCGCCGCGGCGGTCTGGGTGCTCTACGGACGGCCGTGAGCGCGCGGGCGCGCGGCGCCGGCGCGCGGCCGGCGGCGCCGCGCCGCGTGGTCGTGACGGCGCATGCCAAGCTGAACCTCGGGCTCCGCGTCGGACCCGCGCGCCCGGACGGCTTCCACGACCTGGTGACCGTGTTCCAGTCGGTCTCGCTCGCCGACACGCTGGTCGCCGAGCGGACCGCCGGCCGCTTCTCGCTGAGGGTGGCCCACGAGGAGGCCGCGCTCCGCGGAGCGCAACCGGTCGCCGCGCGCCGCGACGTTCCCGCCGGAGCCGGAAACCTCGTCCTCCGGGCGGCCCGGCTGGTCGCCGGGCGGCTCGGCCTGCGCGGTGGCGCCCGGTTCAGCCTCGTCAAACGGATTCCGTCGCGGGCCGGGATGGGAGGGGGGAGCGCGGACGCCGCCGCGGCGCTCGCGGCGATGCTGGCGCTTCACGGCGTGCGCCTGGTACGGGCCGATCGCCTCGCGCTGGCCGCCGAACTGGGCTCCGACGTGCCGTTCGCGGTGACCGGGGGCACCGCCCTCGGCCTCGGTCGGGGGGAGCGACTCGAGCCGTTGCGTCTCGCCGAACCCCTGCAGGCGGTGGTCGCGGTTCCGTCCTGGCGGGTCTCCACGGCGGCCGCTTACCGCCGATTGGACGAATCCAAATATCGCTTGACACGTTGGGGACGCACCCTAAGATTTGCCGCATCCCTTGGGCGCAAGCAAGTTACGCCGTTTCAGGGAATGCGCCTCGGGAATGATTTCGAAGAGGTCTTGGGGCATCGACGACGCGACTTCGAGGACCTTCGCGCGACCATGCGACGCGCGGGGCTACTCGATCCGCACTTGACCGGGAGCGGGTCGGGGGTTTTCGGGGTGGTGCCGGAGGGTGCCTCGGTCCGGGAGATCGCAGGCCGCTTCCCCGGGCGCGAACCGCTCTACCAGGTTCGGTCGGTCGGAAAAGGGCTGCGCATCGACAGGAAGTCGTGACTCGGACGGGAGGCAGGCCAAAGGCGGGTCCGAAGGGCACGCGTATCCCCCCGCGCTCAGGAAGAGCGCAATACCGAGCCAGCTACCTTCATGGATGGCTCCGAGGTAGATCGGAATGGTCGAGATCACCGAGGTCAGGGTTTCGCTGCGGAACGACGACAAGCTGAAAGCCTTCGTGAGCATCACGCTGAACGACTCCTTCGTCGTCCGCGGGCTCAAGATCATCCGCGGGAACAAGGACCTGTTCGTCGCGATGCCCAGCCGCAAGCGGCCGGACGGCCAGCACCAGGATCTGGCCCACCCGATCAACGACGTGACCCGCAAGTACTTGACCGAGAGGGTCATGGCCGAGTACCAGCGGGAGCTGGCGAACCCCAGCTCGCACCAGCACCAGGACGGTCACTACCCCGACTGACCTCCTGGAGCATCCGGAACCCCGGGGCGGAGACCCGGTTCCGGAGGGAGCGCCCCGGGCCGTTGACGGCGGTCCGAGCGGGCCTGTATGCTCCCGCCCGCTTTTTCCCATCCGGTAGTTCTCTCTGGGCCAATAGCCAGCACCCCGGGAGGCGTTCGCGCCGAACGGACCGTGACGGAAACCCCGTTCTGTTGGTGGGGCGTGGCCAAGTGGTAAGGCACGAGACTTTGGCTCTCGCATTCGGAGGTTCGAATCCTCCCGCCCCAGCCAACACCCCGGGCGGGCCGGACCCGGACTGACGGGTGCACGGATGTGCGTGCGGGCCCCGCGTCGCGGGCGTCCGCGTGCGGCATTTCGTTCCTGCGCGGGGGCGGGACCCCCGCGCCGAACCTCGGGTTGCGAGTCGAAGGCAGGGGAGGGTCACGCGTGGATCCGTGCCGCGTTTTCGCAGGCAGCGCCAGCCGGCGCCTGGCCAGGGCGATCTGCGAGAAGCTGAAGGTTCCCCTCGGTGACGTGGAGGTGGGGCGCTTCGAGGACGGCGAAGTCTCGGTGCGCTTCAACGAGAACATCCGCGGCGCCGACGTGTTCATCGTGCAGTCCACGAACGCGCCGGCGGACAACCTCATGGAGATGCTGGTGATGCTCGACGCGGCCAAGCGCGCGTCGGCACGCCGCGTCACCGCGGTCATGCCGTACTTCGGCTACGCGCGCCAGGACCGCAAGGACCAGCCGCGGGCGCCCATCACGGCGAAGCTGGTCGCGAACCTCATCACGGTCGCGGGGGCGGACCGCGCGCTGACGATGGACCTGCACAGTGCGCAGATTCAGGGCTTCTTCGACATCCCCCTCGACCACCTCTACGCGGCCCCGGTGCTCATCGAGCACTTCGACCGCCTCAAGATCCCGAATCTCGTCGTCGTCGCGCCCGACATCGGCAGCGTGAAGATGGCGCGCGCCTACGCGAAGCGCCTCGGCGCGGAGCTGGCGCTGGTGGACAAGCGCCGCCCCAAGGCCGACTCGGTCGAGATCATGAACATCATCGGTGACGTCGAGGGCAAGAACATCGTCATGTTCGACGACGTCGTGACGACGTCGCGAACCCTCTGTCAGGCGGCGAACGCGCTTCGGCGCCAGGGCGCGCTCGACGTCTACGCCGGCGTGACGCACGGCGTTTTCTGTCCGGGCGCCTTCGAGCGAGTCGCCGAGTCGCCCATCAAGGAAGTGGTCGTCACGAACACGCTGAATCACGAGCCGGGCTCGCTGCCGCCCCAGATCCGCGAACTCAACGTCGCGGGCCTGCTGGGCGAGGCGGTCCAGCGCATTCACGAGGAACGTTCGCTCAGCTCGCTGTTCGTCTGACGGCGGGCGGGCCGGAGTTCTGAAGAGCCCGGGCACGGCCCGGGCGGGCATCCCGAGGAGGAGACAACATGGCGGTCATCCAGTTGAACGGCCGGCGCCGCGAGGCGCTCGGCAAGGGCGGCGCCCGCAAGGCGCGCGCCGCCGGGCAGATCCCCGGCGTCATCTACGGGCACGGGGACACGCCGATGCCGGTTTCGATCGACGGTCGCGACTTCGCGAACGCGATGCGCTCCCACAAGGGCGGCAACGCGATCGTGAACCTCAAGGTGGAGGACACCGAGGTCACGGCGCTCGTGCGCGACGCCCAGATCGATCCGCTCTCGCGGGCCGTGCTGCACCTGGACTTCCAGCACATCTCGCTGACCGAGACCATCGAGGTCGAGGTGCCCGTGCACGCGATCGGCATCGCCGACGGCGTCAAGAACGGCGGTGGCGTGCTGGAACTCATCACGCGGCAGCTCGAGGTCCGCTGCCTGCCCACGGCCATCCCGGCGTCCATCGACGTGGACGTGACGGCCCTGGGCATCGGCGGATCGATCCACGTCGGCGAGCTGACGCCCGAGGGCTACGAGATCCTCACCGACCCGAACACGACCGTCCTGACGGTGGTGGCACCGACGGTCGAGGAGGCCCCGGCCGCGGTCGAGGGAGAGGTGCCGATCGAGACGCCCACGGAGGCCGAGCCCGAGGTGGTCGGCGCGAAGGGCAAGAAGGAAGAGGAAGAAGGCGAGAAGAAGTAGACCTCCGTGCGGCTCGTGGTGGGTCTCGGCAATCCCGGAGGGCGCTACGCGCGCACGCGGCACAACGTCGCGTGGCGCGTGCTCGACGAGCTGGCGGCGCGCGGAAGCGCGGACGCCGGAGAGAGAGGCGCGACCTACCGCGCGCGGCGTGTCCGATCCGGCGGACACGACGCGGTGCTGCTGGAGCCGCTCACGTTCATGAACCTGAGCGGGGAGGCGGTCCGGGAATGGAAGGAACGGCACGGGCTGGACGCCGGCGAGCTGCTCGTCGTCACCGACGACGTCTACCTGCCCCTGGGCGCGCTGCGCCTGCGGGCGGGCGGTTCGAGCGGCGGACACCGCGGCCTCGAGAGCGTCGAGGAGGCGGTGGGGCACCGCGACTACGCGCGACTGCGCGTCGGCGTCGGGGCGGCGGAGAGCAGCGAGGAACTCCGCGAGCACGTGCTGGAGGAGTTCACGCCGGAGGAGCTGCCGGTGATCGGGGAGGCCGTCCGCCGCGCGGCGGACGCCGTGGAGTGCTGGCTGGCGGAAGGCGCGCCGGCGGCGATGAATCGTTTCAATCGAAAGGCCCGCAGGGAGGAATCCGACACGTGAGCAAGTACGAAACCGTCTACATCCTCGAACCCGGCTTCGACGAAGCCCGGACCGAGGAAGAAGCCACGAAGGTCTCCGGCTGGATCAAGGACCTGGGTGGCGAGGTGGTCGAAGTGCAGAAGTGGGGCAAGCGCCGCCTCGCGTACGAGATCGATCGCAAGCGCGACGGCGTCTACACGATGATCGTATGGGAAGGAGCCGGCGCACTCGTGAAGGAGCTGGAGCGCCGGATGCGCCTCAACGAGAGCGTGATGCGCGTCCTCACCACCGTGTATGTCCCGCCGGAGCCGCCGCCAGCGCCCGAGGGCGAGGCTGTCCCGGCGAACACGCAGGGCGACGACAAGGAGTAGCGACCGCCGCGCCCCCGCAGGAGGCGACATGTCCGAGCTGAAGTTCCCCGAGATCAACCGGGTGACGCTGAGCGGACGCCTCACCCGCGACCCCGAGAAGCGCTACGCCCAGGACGGTACGCCGGTCTGCAGCCTCGTGCTGGCGTTCCACCGGCGGTATCGCTCGAGGGAGGGGTCGTGGGAGGAACACGCGGGGTTCGTGACGGTGATGACCTACCGGCGACTCGCGGAGGTCTGTGCGCAGTACCTGCGCACGGGCAGCCCGGTGCTGGTGGAAGGAAGGCTGCAGATGCGGGAGTGGAAGACCACGCGGGGCGAGAAGCGACAGGGTCTCGAGCTGCGCGCGGATTCGGTCCACTTCCTCGAGAAGGCCACGGCCGGGGCGGCGTCGCCGCCGGGCCCGGGGCCCGACGAGGATCCAACCTCCTAGAAGAGAGAGAGACATGGCCAAGGATCGCGAAGGCAAGGGTGTGAAGAAGAAGTACTGCAAGCTGTGCCTCGAGAAGGTCGGCTTCGTGGACTACAAGGACGAGAAGCGGCTCGGCCGGTTCGTCACCGACCGCGGCAAGATCGTGCCGCGCCGGGTGTCGGGCACGTGCTCGATGCACCAGAAGCAGCTGACGACCGCCATCAAGCGGGCGCGTGTTCTGGCGCTTCTGCCCTTCACCAGTGACTTCTATCGTTGAAGCCCGGCGCGAATCGCGCCCGCTCGCGTGGGTGCGGATCGTGTCGCTGGTCCTGCTGCTGCTGCTCGGCGGGCTGGGCTCGCAGGGCGCCTGGAGCGCGGCGTGGGTGATGCTGCCCGCGGCCGTGGCCGCGTCGGTGCTGCTCACCTGGCGCTTCGGCCCGGTGGCGCTGGTCCTCCCGGTGGTCCTGGGCCTCGGGGCGATCGGGCTCGCGTACGCCGGCCCGCATGCCATGCCGCTGTGGAAGTCGGCGTGGGTGCCGCTGGGCTCGGCGGTCGGGGCGTGGATGGGGCTGCACGAGGAGGGCGGCGGCGCCCCGATCGGGCGGCGCGCGTGGATGCACGTGCCGCTGCTGGCGATGGCGGCGCTGCTGCCGGTGTCGCCGGGCTTCGAGCCGGCGATGGGCCGCTTCGACCGGATGCTGAAGGTGCAGCAGGAGGCGTTGCTGAAGGCGCCCGAAACGGCCGGCTGGCCGGCCGCGTGGCGCGAGGAGTTGCAGAAGAAGGTGAAGAGCCCGCCGGCGGCGCGCCGGCGGGACCTGATGTTCCTGATGCCGAACGCGCTGTTCCTGTGGGCCGTCCTGCTGGTGGCGGCCGGCCGGTCGCTCGCGGCCCGGTTCTCGACCGTGCTCGGGTGGCCGGAGCTCTCGCGATCGCCGTTGCGGGCCTGGCGGCTGCCGGACGCCGCGCTCGCGCCGCTGCTCGCGGGGCTCGCGCTCGTGGTCTTCGCGGACCGGACCTGGCAGCCGGTCGCGGTGGTCCTGCTCGTGCACGCGGGGCTCGGCTATAGTGTGCAGGGTTTTGCGGTCGTGGAGTCGGTGCTGAGGTCGCGCGGCATTCCTCCCGCCTTCGTCACGTTGTCCATGGTGTTCGTGATCGCCGTGAGCCTGCTGTGGGCGCTCCCGGCCCTCGCCGTGGTGGGTCTGAGCGACGTGTGGCTCGACTACCGCAGACTGGAGCCCTCCCGGGACCGGGAGGCGTAGGAGAGACCGAGAATGGAAGTGATCCTGCTGGAAGACCTGAGCGGCGTCGGTGCGAAGGGCGCCACGGTCAACGTGAAGCCCGGCTTCGCGCGCAACTACCTCCTGCCGCGCCGGCTCGCGATCCCGACCGGCTCGAAGGCCGCGAACCTCTACCAGGAGCTCGAGCGCCAGCGCGCCCTGCAGGCCGACAAGCTCATCGCGGCCGCGAAGGTCGAGGCGGCGAAGCTCGACGGCTTCGAGGTGAACATCCCGGCCCAGGCGAACGAGGAGGACACCCTCTTCGGCTCGATCACGAGCTCGGACGTCGCCGACGCGCTGCACGCGGCCGGCCACGAGGTGGACAAGCGCCGCATCGAGATGGAGGACCACATCAAGCAGCTCGGCGCCTACGACGTGTCGGTGCGCTACTACGGCGGCGTCACGGCCACCGTGAAGGTGTGGGTGGTGCGGGCATGAACCTTCCGCGGGTCCTGGGTCCGACACTGCTCGTTCTGGCGATGGCGGCCGCCACGCTGCCGGCGACGGCCGCGAAGAAGAAGGAGGCCGTGAAATCGAAGGCCGCGGCGAAGACCGTGGCCCCGGACGACTCGGACGCCGTGCTCGTGAGGGTCGGCAAGGACGTCATCACGCGACGTTCGATCGCGGAGCGCCTGTCCGAGATCCCGGAGCAGTACCGCTCGAACTACCAGACGCCCGAGGGGCGGCGGCAACTCGTCAACCGGATGATCGAGGAGCGCGCCTGGGTGCAGGACGCGGAGACCGAGGGCATCGAGAATCGTCCCGAGGTGGTCCGCCAGCTCGCCCAGCAGCGGCGCGACCTGCTGATCCGCACGCGCATCAACGAGCTGATGGCGGGCAACTCCGCGCCCACGGATTCCGAGGCGAAGGCGTACTACGACGAGCACCTGGCCGATTTCAAGACGCCGGCGACCGTCTCGATGCGCCACATCGAGCTGAAGACCGAGGCGGACGCGCGCAAGGTGCTCGCCCTCGCGAAGGCGAAGGGAGCCGACTGGAACAAGCTCGCCGCCGCCTGGTCGCAGGACACGCTCACGCGCTCGAACGGCGGCAACCTGGGCACGGTCACGCGCGAAGGCGGCTTCTCCTCGCTCGGGCCGCAGCCGGCCCTCGCCGAGTCGGCGATGGCGCTCGGCGAAGGGAAGATCGGCGGGCCGTACCGCACGAACCGCGGCTGGCACGTGATCAAGGTCGAGAGCGTCCGCCCCGACGCGGAACGCCCGTTTGACCAGGTACGCTCCTACATCGTCCGCCAGCTGACCCAGGAGAAGCAGCAGAAGTTCTACCTGGACCAGCTCGACCGGCTGAAGAAGCGGCTGGGCGTGCAGCCCGATTCGGCGGCGCTCAACTCCTACTTCGAGCAGAAGAAGTCGGCGCGCGAGCTGTTCACCGACGCACAGTCCGCGGGCGGGCCCGAACAGCGCATCGCGGCCTACCGCAAGGTCGTGCAGGAGTGGCCCGACGACGAGCTTGCGCCGCAGGCGGAGTTCATGGTGGGCTTCATCTACAGCGAGGAGCTGAAGAACTACGACGAGGCCGAGAAGGCGTTCCGCAGTCTGCTCGCGAAGTACCCGAAGTCAGAGCTTTCGGCCTCGGCGAAGTGGATGGTGGACCACATGCGGACCGAGGAAGCGCCCAACTTCGCTCTCCCGGGGGCGGATTCGACGGCGGCCGCGGCCAGGAAGGGTACGAAGTAGCAGCGTGAAGATCGTCGAGGCCCGGGTCCACGGACTGGTTTTCGATCCGAAGACGCAGCAGCACGTCGTCGTCCTGCGCGAGCTGGACGGCATGCGCGTCCTGCCGATCTGGATCGGGCCGGGCGAGGCCATGGCGATCCAGCGGCTCGTGACCCAGGAGCCCTTTCCGCGCCCGCTGACGCACGACCTCATCGCGCTCGTGCTCGAGGGGCTCAAGGCGAAGGTCGCGCGCGTCGTGATCGCCGACCTGCGAGAGGGCACGTTCTTCGCCACGATCATCATCGAGCGCGAGGGCGGCCTGCTCTCGATCGACGCGCGACCGAGTGACTCCATCGCCGTGGCGCTGCGCACGAAGGCGACGATCCTCGTGAACGAGGAGCTGCTCCAGTCGCCGCCGGAGCAGGAGGAGGGCGCCGAGCGGACTTCGCCGCAGGAGCCGCCGCCCGAGCTGACGCCGGAGGAGAAAGCCGAGCAGCTGCGCCGCTACCTCGAGAAGCTCAACCCGGAAGACTTCGGCAAGTTCCAGATGTGAGCGTGCCCCCCGTCCGCATCCACGGCCGCGTTCCCGGCCGCCCTTCGGCGCCCCGCGCGCTCCCCGCCCGGGTCGCCGCGCTGCTGGCCGCGGTGATCGCGTTCGGCGTGTTCGCCGCGCCCCCCGCGCGCCCGGCCGACGCGCCCGACGGCGAGGCGCTCGTGCGCGAGCCGATCTCGCCGGAGCGATCGCGGGAGCTGTCCTACTGGCTGCGCAGGGCGAAGCTCGACCCGATCCTGCGCCTGCTGCGCTACGGTCCCGACCGCCTCGGCCCCGACGAACGGGCGATCACCGATGCCGCGTACCGGCTCGCGCCCCGCGCCGAC
Organism: uncultured bacterium; assembly: GCA_964589945.1. GTDB lineage: Bacteria > Eisenbacteria > RBG-16-71-46 > RBG-16-71-46 > RBG-16-71-46 > CAIXRL01. Next base: position 59,134 of record CAZPVG010000007.1, on the reverse strand, counting down.
ACCGACCTGCGGCGCCGGCTCGACGCGCGCCGGCAGCTCGCCCAGGCCGAGCAGGGCCGGCGCGTGAAGATGGACGTCGACGACCTCCGCTGGCTGCGGCCCCGCCAGTCCATCTGGCGCATCGGCCTGCTGCTCCCCGACCGGGGCGACTACGAGGGCTTCGCGGCCTCCGTCCGCGCCGCGTTCGAGGCCGGGCTCGCGTGGGACCCGACGGCGGGGCCCTTCACGATCGAGTACCACGGCACCGGCGACGCCGAACCGGCGCTGGCCGCCGCTGCGCTCGACACCGCGGCCGCCTCGTGCGGCGTGATCGTGGGCGAGCTGCTGAGCGAACCCACGTTCGCGCTCGCCGCGGGGACGCGCATCGCGGGCCTGCCGCTCCTCTCGCCGACCGCGACCGACGAGGCGATCGGCCGGGCGGGGCCCGAGGTGTTCCAGGTGGGGCCGCCCAACCGCCTCCGCGGGGAACGGCTCGCCCGCGCGGTGCTCGGGGGCGAGCCGGCCAGGATCGCGATCCTCGTCTCGAGTGCGCACGCGAAGGCGCCACTCGTCACCACGTTCGCGGCCACGGCCGAGTCGCTCGGCGCCAGCATCGTCCGCCGCGAGACCTACGCGCCCGGCTCGGGCGACTTCCGCTCGTTCGCCCGCGGGCTGCGCACGTTCGGCGCGGAAGTCCTGTTCTGGGACGGCGACCCACGCGAGGCCGTGGAGCTGCTGAGGCAGCTCGGCGCCGACGGCATCTCCGTGCGCGTCTGCGGAGGCACCGCGCTCTCGCCGGACCAGTACCACGCGGGCGAGAAGGTGCTGCTCGAGGGCGTCACGTTCGTCGCCGACGACTGGAAGCTGCCGGCGGCCGAGCAGGCCGACGTGGACTCGCTCGCCGCCGCGCGCGGCGAACGGGCCGGCTCGCTCTGGACGCGCGGCTTCCTCGCCGCCCGGCGCATCGCCGCGGCGGTGGAGGCCGGCGCGCGGACTCCGACCGAGCTGGCCGCACGCCTGACGAGCCGCGACCCGGAGCTGCGCAGGGGCGGGTTCCTCGACTGCACGCTCGAGGGCGCGACCATCCCCGTCTACACCGTCCAGCGCGGCGAGCCCGTCGCGCTGCCCTAGGCCCGCCGCGCGTCAGTAGAGCGTGAAGCGGATCCGGAAGTACGCCCAGACGCGCTCGACGTTCGCGCGCACGCGGTAGGGCCGGTAGCGGCACTGGAGCACCGCCGCGGCGGCGGCCTGCTCGAGCATCGGCTGGTGGGTGCCGCCGACGATCTCGACCTGCATCACGCGCCCGGTCGTGTCGACGAGCGCGACGAGCTCCACGAGCCCCTCGATGTTCTTCTCGCGCGCCTCCTCGGGGTACTGGGGACGCACGAGGGTCTCGACGATCAGGTCCTCGGACTTCACGACCGGCGCCTCGAGCGCGAGGGCCCGCAGCCGGGCCTGCAGCGTCAGCTCGTCCTCGCCCGGGCCGCGACCGCGGCGCTTCACCCGGGACGCGGGCCGGGTCCCCTCCTTTGCGGCGGGCTCCTCGCCGCCGCCGGCGCGGAGGTTCGCGGGGACCAGGCTCAGGGTGTTGTCGCCGGGCCGGTCCTCGGGTCCCTGCACCTCGAGCAGGATGCGCCGGACGTACTGCTCCGGCCCCTCGTAGCCGAAGCGCTTCGGGTCGTCGAGAACGGCCACGACGGCCGGCTGGCGCAGGACGAGCATCAGCAGCAGGAAGAGCACCGAGACGCCCGCGCCGAAGGCGCTCAGCCGGCGCTGGAAGCGTTCGATCTCGCGAAAGTAGCCGTCGATGCCGTGGTGCATGCGGACCCCGGGCGATCGTGTGGGAGCGTTCGGGCCCGGCCGGTCAGCGCATTCCCGTGAGGAGATGCGTACGCGAGGAGTCTATCAGAACGATGCGCGACCGGACCCTCGGATCGTCGCACGCGGCCTCGAGCGGACCGCTCTCCGTGCGTACGAAGCGCACGCGGCCGGCGGGGCCCGCCTGAAGAACGAGCGCGCCGCCGAGCGTGACGAGCGCCCCGGGCGCCGGGCGTCCGGCGTCGTCCTGCACCTCGAGCGTGTCGGCGACGGAGTCCGCGGGAGCGCCCCAGTCGGCCGCGAGCGCCACGAAGAGCGCGTACGCCTCCTCCCGCACGCGACCGGGCGCGAGCAGCCGCGCCTCGCAGGCGGGATCGTCGATGCGCCCGAAGGAGACGAAGACGGCGACGGCGGAGACCTGGGCGAGCGTGTACTTCGCGCTCTCGCCGACCGGGAGCGAATCGACGAGCCCGAGCGTGACGGCGGCGCTCGCGATGCGCCGGGCGAGCCGCCGGCCGCCGGCCGAGGCGTAGTAGTGGCCCGCGCCCGGGGGCGCGGCGGCGTGACCGATCCGCACGTAGCGCTCGGCGCCGAAGCCCTCGGCGGCCTGCACGCGCTCGACCTCGGAGACCGCCGACTCGTCGTCGCGTGTGAGACGCACGGCCGCGCCGGCGGCCTCGAGCATGCCGGCGAGCGCCCGTGCGACGCCGAGGTTGAAGGTCGAGGCGCGTGTCCCCGAAGGACCGGTGCCCGCCGGGTCGTCGCCGCCTCCCTCGGGGTCGAGCGCGATGCGCCGCCCCGCAAGCGCCCCGCCGGCGATCGCGACGTAGCGCGGCGGCCAGGTCGTGTCGGCGCCCCAGGCGCGGAAACCCGTGACGCGCGGCGCGCGCACGCGGGCCGAGGAGTCGGGAACAAGCGCGACGAAACCGTCGCGGTTCAGCGCCGTCGCGGAGGGCCAGGGGCCCGAGGTGCCGGGCGCGCCGCGCAGCGGCGTCCCCCCGGGCATCTCGAGTGCGAAACCGGTGCGCGGACCGGCGGCGTCGCGCGCGATCGCGACGGCGAGCGTGTCGATCCGCGGGCGGCGGGCGGCCGCGCCCGGCGCGGCCGCGGGCACGATCCGCAGCGTGCCGCGTCGCGGCGCGCGCGTCGCGCGGAAGTAGCCCCACGCCACGCCGTCCGTCGCGACGAGCGTCGTCTCGCGCGGAGTGACGGCGGCGCGTCGCGGGGCGCGCAGTCGCACCTCGAGTGAGCCCGGCAGCGCGAGCCCGTCGGCGTCCGTCACCCGCACGCGCACCGCCAGCGCGCCGCGGCCGTCCCAGCGCGGCTGCCAGGGCGCGTCCGCCGAGAACCGGGCGGGCTCCTTGCGGACCGTGAACCGCAGGTGCCGGGTCCTCGCGGAGCCCTCGCCGGCGAGGAGCGCCCCGACCGCGGCCTCGTGCGGGCCCGCCGCGAGCGGAGATTCGGGCCGCGCGGTGAGGCCGCCCGCCTGCAGGCTCGCCGGCACCGGCGAGCCGTCGATCCGGACGAGCGCCCGGTCGAACGCACCCGCGACGCGGGCGGCGACGAGGGGCCGGCCGGTCGAGACGAGCGTGTCGGGCGGCGTGTCCTCGCCGTCGCTCACCTCGAGCGAGGCGATCGCCGGCGTGCGCCGCATGAAGAACCGCGTGATGCCGAGGTAGAGCGCGTCGGCCTCGAGCTGCTGCGCCGCCGGCGTCTTCAGCTTCGCCTCGACGTCGGGGTCGGTCAGGTAGCTCGCCTCGGTGAGCAGCGCGGGTGCTTCGCTCGAGCGCAGGACGAAGAAGTTGCCGGGCAGGATCCGGTTCGCCGCGATGCCGAGGTTGCGGACGAGCGCCCGGTGAACGTCCTCCGCCGCATCGATGGACGGCCCGTCGTCGCCGAGCTTGTAGAACGTCTGCGTTTCGTTCACGTCGTGCCGCCCGCCCGGGTCGGCGTTGTGGTGGATCGAGACGAACAGGTCGGGCCGGAACGCGTTGGCGATGCGCACGCGCTCGGCGAGGTCGGCGCGCAGCGAGCTGTCGGCAGGGGACAGGAAGTCGAGGTCGGCGGGACGGGTCACCAGGACGTCGGCGCCCCGGGCCGCGAGCAGGTCGCGCAGTCTCAGCGCGACGCCCAGGTTGACCTCGGCCTCGGTCGTGCCGTTGACGCCGATCGAGCCGCGGAAGAACCCGCCGTGCCCGGGGTCGAGGACGATCCGCTTTCCCGCGAGGACCGAGCCGTCCACGGAATCCAGCGAGTCCGCCAGCGCCACGTATCCCGGGGCGGGCCGGGCCGGGGGCGCGGGAGGGGGCGCCGGCGGGCGGCGCCCCGCGCAGCCGGCGAGGGCCGCCAGGGCCGCGAGCGCCAGGCCCGGCGCGACCCCCACGGCCCGGACCGGGCGGCCGGAGCCGCCCGGGACCCGGCGCTTCCCTGCTGCCGGCGTGCGCATGCGCGGCAAGCTAGCCTGCCCCCACGGGCGCCGCAAGGCGGGCGTCCAACGCGTGTTGGCAGAGGCATTGGCTCTTGCCGCGCGGCTCCGCAGCGTGCTACCTGTTGGCGCTCGCCTCATCATTCCCACCGTCCGTCACGCGTGCGGCCGTGCGAGACCTGCCTGCGGGCACACGCGCCGGCCGGAGCTTCCTTCCCAGCACAGGGAGGTCGTCATGAAGTTCCGCATCGGGTCCGGCGCGCTCGTCGCACTCGCGCTCGGCGCCGCCGTGATGGCGGCCGGTTGCGCCAGCGGTCCGAAACAGGACGAAATCGTCATCGGCGAATACGGCTCGCTGACGGGCAGCGACGCGACCTTCGGCCAGTCCACGAAGAACGGCGTCGAGGTGGCCCTCAAGGAGCTGACCGACAAGAAGGGCGGCAAGATCGGCGGACTCCCGGTGCGGGTGGTGGTCGAGGACGACCAGGGCCGCGCCGAAGAGGCGGCCACGGTGGTCCAGAAGCTCATCAACCAGGACCAGGTCGTGGCCGTGCTGGGCGAGGTCGCCTCCTCGCGCAGCCTCGCGGCGGCGCCCATCTGCCAGGACGCGGGCATTCCGATGATCACGCCGTCCTCGACGAACCCGAAGGTCACGCAGGTCGGCGACGACATCTTCCGCATGTGCTTCCTCGACGACTTCCAGGGCGAGGTCATGGCGCGCTTCGCGCTCGAGAACCTCGGCCTGAAGCGCGTGGCCATCCTCAAGGACGTCAAGAACGACTACAGCGTCGGCCTCGCGCAGTACTTCACGGACGCGTTCACCGGCGGCGGCGGCACGATCGTCGCCGAGCAGGCCTACCAGGCCGGCGACCAGGACTTCAGCGCCGCGCTGACCGCCATCAAGGCGAAGCATCCCGAGGCGATCTTCATCCCCGGCTACTACACCGAGGTCGGGCTCATCGCGCGCAAGGCGCGCGAGCTGGGCATCACGGTGCCGCTGCTCGGCGGCGACGGCTGGGAGAGCGAGAAGCTCCTCGAGATCGGCGGTGACGCCCTGAACGGCTCCTACTATTCGAACCACTGGGCGCTCGACAAGCCCGACACGAACCTGCAGGCGTTCCTCGCCGCGTACCGCGCGCAGTTCAACTCCGACCCCGACGCGATCGGCGGCCTGGCGTACGACGCCGCGAAGGTGCTGTTCCTGGCGATGGAGCGGCTGCACGAGCAGGACCCGGCCACGTTCGCCGGGCTGGGCTCTTCGAATGCAGGAACCCCGCTGCGCAAGACGGCGGAGCGCAAGCTGCGCGACCTGATCGCCGCGACGAAGGACTACGACGGCGCGACCGGCACCATCACGCTCGACGCGAACCGCAACGCCTCGAAGCCGGCCGTGGTCATCGAGGTCAAGGGCGGCCAGAAGGTCTACAACACCACCATCTACCCGTAGCGCCGCGCGTTCGCGGCCCCCGGGGCCGCGGACGGGCCCGCACGGGGCGGAGGACACGGGCGACGCCGGCCGGCCTCGACACCGGCCGGCGTCCGCGCGAACGGCATGTCCGAGTTCCTGCAGCAGCTCGTCAACGGCATCACGTGGGGAAGCGTGTACGCCCTGATCGCACTGGGCTACACGATGGTGTACGGCATCCTGCGCCTCATCAACTTCGCGCACGGCGACATCTACATGCTCGGGGCGTTCATGGGGCTGTACATGTCGCGCTTCCTGCACGCCGGCGCCGAGCCCACGCCGCTCAAGGCGCTGGTCGTGCTGATCACGAGCATGGTGATCTGCGGGCTGATCGGGCTCGTCATCGAGCGCCTCGCCTACAAGCCCGTGCGCAAGTCACCGAGGCTTGCGGCGCTCATCACCGCCATCGGCGTCTCGCTGTTCCTCGAGAACGGCGGCGTGCTCGTGTTCGGGCCCGATCCCAAGTTCTTCCCGCAGCTCATCGTCTCCCAGAACATCTCGCTCGGCTTCGGCGTCGTGCTCAGCAACCAGCAGCTCATCGTGCTGGTCGTCTCGATCGTGCTCATGGTGCTGCTGCGCGTGCTCGTCCAGCACACCCGCGTCGGCAAGGCGATGCAGGCCGTCTCGCACAACCACACCGCCGCCGCGCTCATGGGCATCTCGGTGGACCGCATCATCTCGTTCACGTTCGTGATCGGCTCGGCGCTCGCCGCCGCCGCCGGCGTGCTCGTGGCACTCCAGAGCCCCAAGATCGAGCCCTACATGGGCATCATGCCGGGCCTGAAGGCGTTCGTGGCCGCGGTGCTCGGCGGCATCGGCAACATCCCCGGCGCCGTCGTGGGCGGCCTCGTCATGGGCGTCGCCGAGGTGCTCGTGACCGGCTACCTGTCGCCGACCTACCGCGACGCGATCGCGTTCGTGCTCCTGATCTTCATCCTGCTCGTGCGCCCGGCCGGCATTTTCGGCAGTTCCGTGTCGGAGAAGGTCTGACGATGCGCCGGATCGCCCTGCCGGTCGCCGTCCTCGCCGTGCTCGCGGCCCTCAACGCGTGGCTGCCCCACGCGCTCAACCCCTACGTCTTCCAGGTGCTGATCCTCGTCGGCATCAACATCATCCTGTCGGTCTCGCTGAACCTCGTGAACGGCTTCACGGGACAGTTCTCGATCGGCCACGCCGGCTTCATGGCCGTGGGCGCCTATGCCTCGGCGGTGGTCTCGCTGCACGGCGGCGAGCACGCCGTGCGCGCGATGACCGCCGCGGGAGTCCCCGTGGGCTTCGCCCAGGGCGTGATGCTGCTCGTCGCGCTCGTCGTCGGCGGGCTGGTCGCGGCCGTGTTCGGCTGGCTCGTCGGCCTGCCGAGCCTGCGCCTTCGCGGCGACTACCTGGCGATCGTGACGCTGGGCTTCGGCGAGATCATCCGCGTGCTCATCCTCAACATCGACTACATCGGCGGCGCCCGCGGCCTGCCCGGCATCCCGCACTGGGCCGACTTCTTCTGGGTGTTCCTCGGCGTCGCCGCGGTCGTCGCGCTCGCGCGGAACCTGTCCCACAGCACCCACGGCCGCGCGATGTTCGCGATCCGCGACGACGAGATCGCCGCGGAGGCGCTGGGCGTCGACACGACGAGCTACAAGGTGATCGCGTTCGTGCTGGGGGCCTTCTTCGCGGGCGTCGCGGGCGGGCTCTTCGCCCACTACCTCTCGTACCTCAACCCGAACTCGTTCACGTTCATCAAGAGCATCGAGGTCATCGCGATGGTCGTGCTGGGCGGGATGGGCAGCGTCTCGGGTTCGGTGCTCGCCGCGATCATCCTCACGCTGCTGCCCGAGGTCCTGCGGCCGGTCAAGGACTACCGCATGGTGATCTACTCGCTGCTCCTCGTCGTGCTCATGATCACGCGGCCTCAGGGGCTGCTCGGCACGCGCGAGCTGTCGCTGAGGGCGCTGTTCGGGCGGCGGCGCGCGGCGGGGGCGCGGCCGTGAGCGCGCCGCTGCTCGGGCTCGAGCAGATCACGATGCAGTTCGGCGGCCTCAAGGCCGTCGCCTCCTTCGACCTCGCGGTCGGCACCGGCGAGCTCGTGGGCCTGATCGGCCCGAACGGCGCGGGCAAGACCACGGTCTTCAACGTCGTGACGGGCGTCTACGCGCCGACGCGGGGCCGGGTCGTGTTCGCGGGCCGGGACATCTCGGGCTGGAAGCCCAGCCGCATCGCCTGCAACGGGATCACGCGCACGTTCCAGAACATCCGGCTCTTTCCCCATCTCACGTGCCGCGACAACGTCGCCGTCGCCGCGCACCCGCGCCGGCGCACGGGCCTGTGGGCCGCCATCGTGGACACGCCGGGCTTCGAGAAGGACGAGGCCTACCTGCAGCGGGAGGCCACGGAGATGCTCAAGGTGCTCGGGCTGTCCGCGTGGATGGACGCGCCGGCGACCGACCTGCCCTACGGGCAGCAACGCCGCCTCGAGATCGCGCGCGCGCTCGCCGGGAAGCCGAAGCTGCTGCTGCTCGACGAGCCCGCCGCCGGGCTCAACCCGCAGGAGAGCGAGGACCTCATGCGGCTGATCCGCGAGATCCGCCGCCGGTTCGACCTCACGATCCTGCTCATCGAGCACGACATGAAGGTCGTCATGGGGATCTGCGAGCGCATCGCGGTCCTCGACTACGGCGTCAAGATCGCCGAGGGGACCCCCGAGGAGATCCGCCGGGACCCGAAGGTCGTCGAGGCCTACCTCGGGGAGGAGGCGCCCGCGTGAGCCAGCTCGTCGTCGAGGGGCTCGACGTCTACTACGGCGCGATCCACGCGCTGAAGGGCGTGTCGGTGCATGCCGAGGCCGGCGAGATCGTGACCCTCATCGGCGCCAACGGCGCGGGCAAGACGACGCTCCTGCGGACGATCTCGGGACTCATCCGCGCGCGTTCCGGCCGGGTCCTGTTCGAGGACCGCGACATCACGCGGACGCCCCCGCACCAGATCGTGGCCCTCGGGCTCTCGCAGGCCCCCGAGGGGCGCCTCGTGTTCTCGAACCTGTCGGTCGAGGACAACCTCGAGATGGGCGCGTACCAGCGCAAGGACCGCGCGGGCATCCGCCAGGACCGCGAGGCGATGTACGCGCTGTTCCCGCGCCTGCTCGAGCGTCGGCGCCAGCTCGCGGGCACGCTCTCCGGCGGCGAGCAGCAGATGCTGGCGATCGCGCGCGCGCTGATGTCGCGGCCCCGCGTGCTGCTGCTCGACGAGCCCTCGCTCGGCATCGCGCCGCTGCTCGTGCGCGACATCTTCCACAACATCTCGGAGATCAACCGGCGCGGCGTCACCGTCCTGCTCGTCGAGCAGAACGCCCACATGGCGCTCGGCATCGCGAAGCGCGGCTACGTGCTCGAGACGGGCCGTGTCGTGCTCGAGGACGAGGCCTCGAAGCTCGCGGCGAACCCCGAGGTGAAGGCGGCCTACCTGGGCGGCTGATCGCGCCGCGGGCCCCGCGGCCCGCGCCTTGCGCCGCGCGCGCGCGGCAGGCTAGCGTTGCGCGCCATGCCCGCCTCCCGCCTGCGCGCCCTTCCCTCCGTCGAGAAGCTCCTCGGCCTGCCGCCGCTGGCCGCCGCGCTCGGCGAACTCCCGCGAACGGTCGTCGTGGCCGCCGTGAGGGAGGAGCTGGCCGCTGCCCGCGCGTTGCTGCGCCGCGACCGCGGTGAACCGCCCGCGCCGCAGGACCTGGCCGCGGCCGCGGCCGATCGCGCCCGGACCGCGGCGCGGCCCCGGCTCGTGCGCGTCCTGAACGCGACCGGGATCGTGCTGCACACGAACCTCGGTCGTGCCCCTCTCGCCGAAACCGCGCGCCGCGCGGTCAACGACGTCGCCGCGGGCTACAGCGCGCTCGAGTTCGATCTCGAGGAGGGCCGGCGCGGGGACCGCGGGCTGGGGGTCGAGCGCCGGCTCGTGCGCCTGACCGGCGCCGAGGCGGCCGCGGTCGTCAATAACGGCGCCGCGGCCGTGCTGCTGGCGCTGGCCGCGACCGCCGCCGGGCGGGGGGTCGTGGTCTCGCGCGGCGAACTGGTCGAGATCGGCGGCTCGTTCCGCGTGCCCGAGGTGATGGAGCGGAGCGGCGCCCGGCTGATCGAGGTCGGCTCGACGAACCGCACGCACCTGCGCGACTACGAGAAGGCGCTCGCGAGGCACGGCCGCGAGGTGGGCGCGGTGCTGCGGGTCCACCCGAGCAACTTCCGGATCGAGGGCTTCACCGCCCGGCCCACGACCGCCGAACTGGCGAAGCTCGCACACCGGCGCCGCCTGCCGCTCCTCGAGGACCTGGGCAGCGGGGCGCTCGTGGACTTCGCCGCGTACGGACTCGAGCACGAGCCGACCGTGGGCGAGTCGCTGGCCGCCGGCGCAGACCTCGTGACGTTCAGTGGCGACAAGCTGCTGGGCGGCGCGCAGGCGGGCCTCGTGCTCGGCAAGGCGAAGCTCGTCGCGAAGCTCAAGAAGGACCCGTTCGCGCGCGCGATGCGCCCGGACAAGCTCGCGCTCGCGGCGCTCGAGGCCACGCTGGCCCTGCTCGAGGAGCCCGCGCGCGCGGCGCAGGCGCTGCCGGTGCTCGCCATGCTCGGCGTCCCGCCCGGGACCCTGCGCGCGCGCGCCGAGCGCCTCGCGGCCGAGTTGGCCGCGCGCGTGCCCGGCCTCGAGACACGCATCGTCGAGGGACACGGCGAGGTGGGGGGCGGATCCCTGCCGCGCGAGAAGCTCCCGGGCCCGGTCGTCGAGCTCACGCACCCCTCGTTCTCCGCGCAGGAGCTCGAGCGGCGCGCGCGCGCCGCCGAGCCCCCCGTGATCGGCACGATCCGCGCGAACGCCTTCCGCCTCGACCCGCGCACGCTCACCGAGACGGAAGTCGGGATCGCGGCCACGGCCCTGGGCAAGGTGTTCGCCTGAGGCGGGGCCCCCGCGGATGGGGGGCGCGGCCCTCGTCGGGCCTGCCGAAATCGTTGACCGGCCGCACCCGGCACCCGTAAAGTGCGCCGCGGTAGGCAGACCCGCAGACGCTTCGACCGCCCGAGGCCGCCACACGCAGGGAACCCCGTTCCCGGCGGTCCGGCGGTGCGTCCCGGCTCCGGGATCGGCCCGCCCAGAGACAGCGCGCACGCAGCCAGCTACGACACCGAGGTCTCGGACTCGGACATCAGTCGCGGGCCGACTCCCCGCGGGCGGTGGACGAACGTGGTCCAGCGTTGGGAGGGACCGTTCCCCGGCGTTTCGGCGACCGACCTTCGCCGGCGCGGGGGCCCCATCGTCCCTGCCTCCCGGGCCCGTTTCGTCTCACCAGTGGAGAGCATGGATGTTCCTCTACAAGCTCGAAATCCAGGGCTTCAAGTCGTTCTGCGACCGCACCGACCTGCTGTTCGGTGAGGGCGTCACCGGAGTTATCGGCCCCAACGGGTGCGGCAAGACGAACGTCTCCGACGCCATCCGCTGGGTGCTGGGCGAGCAGAGCGCGAAACAGCTGCGCGGCGACTCGATGGAGGATGTGATCTTCAACGGGTGCCCGACGCGCAAGCCCCTCGGCATGGCCGAGGTCCACCTGACCTTCAAGAACGACCGCGGCATCCTGCCGACCGAGTTCTCCGAGGTCACCGTCTCGCGGCGCGTCTTCCGCTCGGGGATGTCCGAGTACTTCCTCAACAAGACGCCGTGCCGCCTGAAGGACATCAAGGACCTGTTCTTCGACACCGGGATGGGCAGCCACGCCTATTCCGTGATCGAGCGGCAGATGGTGGACAACATCCTCTCGGACAACACGAACCACCGCCGGTTCCTGTTCGAGGAGGCGTCGGGCATCACGAAGTACAAGGCCCGCAAGAAGGAGGCGCTCTCCAAGCTCGACGCGACCGAGGGCGACCTCACGCGCCTGAACGACATCGTGTTCGAGATCGAGCGCGAGCTGCGCTCGCTGGCGCGCCAGGTGGGGAAGGCCCGTCGCTACCAGCGCCTGCGCGACGAGGTGCGCGACCTTGACCTCGCGCTGAGCGCCGACGCGATCGCCGAGCTGCGCGGTCGCGAGGCGAAGGCGAAGGAGGAGTGGCAGGAGGAGGCGGTGCGCCGCGAGGGCGTGACGGCCGAGCTCGACTCGCTCGAAGCGCGGCTCAACGACCGCAAGCTGGCGCTGCTCGAGCTCGAGCGCGAGCTGACGACCGCGCAGGGCGGGCTCAAGGACCGCGAGGAGGCGCGCGTCGAGGCCGAGCACCAGGTCGTGCTCCTGCGCGAGCGCGCCGCCGGGCTGTTGCGCCGCGCGGAGGAGGCCTCGGAGGAGGCGGCGCGCATGCGCGAGCGCCTCGTCGAGACCCAGGAGCGCGAGCGGGAGGCGCAGGCGAAGCTCGCCGAGATCCGCGCCGCCCGCGAGGCGGCCCAGACCGAGGCCGAGGCGAACGAGTCCTCGCTGAACGCCCTCGAGCAGGAGCTGCGGTCGAGGCGCTCCGCGGCCGCGACGCACAAGCAGCTCTCGCTCGACCTGTTCTCGGCCGAGGCCGACAAGAAGAGCAATTGCGAGCGCATCCGCCAGCGCCAGGCGGCGCTCGCCGAGCGCCGCGCGGCCGCCGAGGCACGCCGGGGCGAGCTGCTCGAGCGCGTCGCCGACCTGCAGCGCGCCCTGGCCGAGGGCGCCGAGCGCCGCGCCGAGCTCGAGGAGTCGGTGGCGACCGCGCGAGGCGAGCTCGAGGCGTGCGAGGACGCGATCCGGGCGGTGGACGTGCGGCTCCAGGAGTCCGGCGCCGCCCTCTCGTCGCTGCGCCAGCAGTCCGCGGCCGCGGACTCCCGGCTCGCGACGCTGCTCGAGCTCAAGAAGAACTTCGAGGGGGTCTCCGAAGGCGTGAAGGCGCTGCTGGGCTCCGGCGAGGTCTCCGCCGGGCTCGCGGGCGTCGTCGCCGACGTGCTCGAGGTCCCGCAGCGCTATCTCGACGCGCTCGAAGCCTCGCTCGGCGAGGCGTCCGCGTTCGTGCTGGCGGAGGACCGCGACGCCGTGGACCGCGCGCTGACGCGGCTGCGCGGGCTCGAGAGCGGGCGCGCGACGCTCGTCGACCTTTCGGCCGTGAGCGCGTCGCCGCGCATCGACGGCCCGTCGCACGCGGGCGTGCTCGGGCGCGCCTCGGAGCTCGTGGGCTGCGAGGAGCGGTTCCGCCCGCTCGTGGACCGGCTCCTCGGCTCGGTCTTCGTCGTCGAGTCGCGCGAGGTGGCGGCCGAGCTGGCCCACGCCTCGATCGGCGGCCTGCGCTTCGTGAGCCTGGACGGCGAGGTCTGGGAGCGCGGGCGCGTCCGCGCGGGGGGCAACTCCGCGGCGGGCGGGCTGCTCCACCGCGAGATGGAGATCCGCGAGCTCTCGGGCCGGCTCGCCGAGCTGTCCCTCGCCGTCGAGGGCGCGCAGAACGAACGCACGGCCCTCGAGGGTTCGCGCACGACCGCCGTCGGCGAGCGCGACCACGCCCGCTGGCTGCTCGACGAGTCCCGCACCGCGCTCGAATCGCAGGCGCGCGAGCTCTCGGGCACCGAGCGCGAGATCGGCTTCGCCGGCAAGGAGGCCGAGGAGCGCGGCCGCGAGGCCGAGGGCTACGGACTCGAGGGCGAGACGCTCGTCCGGGCCCTCGTCGAGGCCGAGAGCGAGCTGGCCGAGTTCCAGGCGCAGGTGGACGCGGCGCGCGCCCAGCTCGCCGAGGCGGACCTCGAGGTCCGCGCTCTCGAGGCCCAGCGCGACGACGCCGCCGTCCGCGCGCAGGGTTCGCGCGAGTCGCTGCTGCGCCTCTCGCGCGAGTCGGGCGAGTGGGAGGCCGCCTGGGCCCGCGCCGAGCAGACCGTGCGCGAGCTCGAGGCGGGGATCCACGCCCGCGAGGAGGAGGCCGGGCAGCACCGCTCGCGCATTACCGGGATCGAGGCGGAGATGAACGGGCTCTCGGCGGGCCTGACGGGACTGCTCGAATCCGAGACGTCGCAGCGCGATCGCGTCGTCGAGCTGCAGTCGCGCCACCTCGCGCTCAAGGAGGAGGTGCAGGCCGACGAGGAGGGCGCCCGCCGGCTGCGCTTTGCGCAGACCGAGCTCGCCGAGCGGCTGCACGCGCTCGAGCTGGACCGCCTGCAGGCCCGGGCGGACCTCGACCGCACGTTCGAGCGCCTGCGCACCGAGTACGAGATCGACCCCGAGACCTGGCAGGCCGCGCCGCTGCCCGAGGGCACGGACGCGGAGGCGGCGTCCCGGCGCCTCGAGGAGGCCCGGCAGAAGCTGCGCTCGATCGGCCCGGTGAACCTGCTGGCGCTCGAGGAGTACGCGCGCAAGAAGGAGCGGTTCACGTTCCTCACGCAACAGCGCGAGGACCTGAACCGGGCGAAGGCCCAGTTGCTCGAGGCGATCGAGAAGATCAACCTCACCGCGAGCCGGATGTTCGCCGAGACGTTCGTGAAGGTGCAGCAGAACTTCAAGGACATCTTCAAGACGCTGTTCGACGGCGGCGACTGCGAGCTGCGCATGCTCGGCGAGGACCCGATGGAGTGTGAGGTCGAAATCGTCGCCAAGCCGCGCGGCAAGCACCTGCAGAGCATCTCGCTCATGTCGAGCGGCGAGCGGGCACTCACCGCCATCGCGCTGCTCTTCGCGATCTACCTCGTGAAGCCGTCGCCGTTCTGCCTGCTCGACGAGGTGGACGCGCCGCTCGACGACGCGAACGTGGACCGTTTCCTGAACATGCTGCGCCGCTTCGGCGACCGCACGCAGTTCGTCGTGATCACCCACAACAAGAAGACGATGGAGGCGGCCGGCTGCATCTACGGCGTCACGATGCAGGAGGCCGGTGTCTCCAAGCTCGTGTCGGTGAACCTCGACGGCGTGGACGTGAGTCACGAGTCCCGCCGCGAGGCCGTGCCCGCCGCGCTCTGACCCCGCCGTCGTCCTGCGTGGCTCGCGGCCCCGACCGGGGCCCGCGCCCCACGCCCCTTCCGCATGAACCTCTGGAACAAGTTCCGGGACGGCCTGCAGCGCACCCGCGACGTCCTCGCGGACGGGCTCGGCGGGGTGCTGGCCCGCGTCGGGCCCGTGGATCCTGAGACCGTCGAGCAGCTCGAAGAGGCGCTGCTCGCGGCCGACGTGGGACCGGCGACGGCCGAGCGGCTCGTCGAGCAGGCGAGAAGGCTGGCCGCCTCCGGGCGCGAGCCCGACCTGCGCAGCGCGCTCGAGCGTGCCGCGGCGACGATGCTGCGTGCGGCGGGCGAAGCGGTGCGGTTCGAGCCCGGGAGTGAGCGGCCGTGGGTCGCGCTCATCGTCGGCGTGAACGGCGCGGGCAAGACCACGTTCGCGGGCAAGCTCGCGGCGCGGTTCGCCGGCGACGGCCGGCGCACCCTGCTCGTCGCCGCCGACACGTTCCGCGCCGCCGCCTCGGAGCAGCTCGTCGTCTGGGCGGAGCGCGCCGGGGTCGAGATCGTGCGCGCGCGCGACGGCGCCGACCCCGCGGCCGTCGTCCACGACGGGCTCACCGCGGCGAAGGCCCGTGGCGCCGACGCCGTGCTCGTGGACACGGCCGGACGGCTGCACACGAAGCAGAACCTGATGGCGGAGCTGGCCAAGGTCGCCCGCGTGTGCGAGCGCGTCGTGCCGGGCGCACCGCATCACACCCTGCTCGTTCTCGACGGATCGCAGGGGCTGAACGGGATCGTGCAGGCCCGCGAGTTCGGGCGCGTGACGCCGGTCACGAGCCTCGCGGTCACCAAGCTCGACGGCACCTCGCGCGGCGGCGCCGTGCTCGCCATCGCCGACCAGCTCGGCGTACCCGTCAGCCTGGTCGGACTCGGCGAGGGACTCGACGACTGGGAGCCGTTCGACGCGGACGCGTACGCCCGCGGGTTGTTCGAGGCGACCCCCGCGGGCACCGCCTGATCGCCGCGCCGTCCGGCCGCGCGACCGCGGTCAGCGACGCTTCGCGCCGCCCGGGCGGTCCGCCGCCTGCGCCGAGACCCTTCCCGACATCCGCCGGCCCTTCGGGGTGATCCGCGGCTCCTGGCCGTGCCCGGTGGCGATCAGGCGGGCGCCGCCCAGTCCGCGGTCGCGGAGGATCATCGGGGCACCCTCCCCGGAGCGGCCCAGCATCCACGTGCGGCGCTCCACGACGTTCTCGACGGACTCGCGGGCGACGTGCGTGATCGGCACCCTGAGCGTGTGCCAGATCAGGCGGTTCTCGCGCGCCTCGTCGTAGCGCGAGCTGTCGCCGAACGTGCGGGTGACCGAGCTGCCCGTTCGGATCGAGATCTTGCGCGCGTCGAAGTGGCCCACGGGCGTGTCCACCGTGTCGCGGCCCAGCGTGTCCACGATCCACGGGGCGCCACCCTGGAAGAGGCTCCGGGTCTTCAGGATGCTGCTCGAAGGCTCCATGAGCACCTCGATCGGCTTGCCGTCCTCGCCGATCTCGTTCACCTGCTTGCGCTGGAACATCTGCAAGTGCCGGATCGGCATGCTGTCGGCGAAGATCCGGTACGACATGAGCGTCGAGACGGCCTGCGGCGGACCGTTGCGCGGCTCCGTCCAGGTCTCGAGCCAGAAGCAGCTGTCGCCCCAGAACACCTCCTCGCCCGCGATGAGGATGGTGAGGTCGTAGTCGTCGCTCATGCCCAGGGCGCTCCGGCCCTTCACGTGGTAGCGGACGTAGTCCCCCACCTTGAAGGTCGGCGGGCTGCCGTAATCCACGAAGCCGATTCCGTTGATGCGGGTGACGCCCGGCGCCTGCGCGAACACGGCGACGGACAGGAAGACGGCCCCGAGGACGAGAAACGCCAGGACGGCGATGGCACGACGCATGCAGTGACGCCCCTGCTGTGGTCTGGGATTCCGCGAGCACCGCCGGGCCGAGGACGGGCCCGGGTGCGAGAGCGGGGTGCATTATCTCCGAACCGGCTCGGGTTCGGAAAGCGCCGGAGGCCCGTCCCCGCAGGAGTTGGCGATGTCAGGACCCGGAACCGCCGCGCCCGCCCCCGCAGAGTCCGCCGGAGGGGACGAGGCGGGCCGCCCGCGCCCTCCGAGGCCCGCGAGCGGCCCGCGGGAGCGCCTGCGCGACCTCGGCGCGGGCCGGCTCGCGGACGCGGACCTCTACGCGCTCGTGCTGGGCTCGGGCACCGCCGGGCGCAGCGCCTTCCGCATGGGGCGGGCCCTCTCGCGCCGCGCCCCGGCCGAGCTGGCCGAGTGGCCGCTCGCGCGCTGGCTGCGCGTGGGGGGCATCGGCCCGGCGCGCGCCGCGGCGCTGTGCGCGGCGTTCGAGCTGGGGCGCCGCGCGTCCGAGCGCCCGGCGGCGGCGGCCGCGATCCGCGGGCCGGACGACGTGCTCGTGCACGTGCGCGACCTCGCGCGCGCGCGGCGCGAGCACTTCGTCGTGCTGCTGCTCAACGCGCGGCACGAGATGCAGCGGCGCGAGGTCGTCTCGATCGGCAGCCTGAACGCCTCGATCGTCCACCCGCGCGAGGTGTTCCTGCCGGCGATCCTCCATTCGGCCGCGAGCATCGTGCTCGTGCACAACCACCCGAGCGGCGACCCGGAACCGAGCGAGGAGGACCTTTCGATCACGCGCCGGCTGGTCGAGGTCGGCGACCTGGTCGGCATCGGCGTGCTCGACCACGTCGTGGTCGCCGCGCGGGGGCTCGTCAGCTTCCGCTCGAGGCAGCTCCTGTGAGCGGGCCGGCTCCGGGCCCAGAAACGAGGAGGGCGGCGCGTGAGCGCCGCCCTTCCATCGTGAAGCGGTACCGCGGGCGAATCAGGCCCGGCGGACGTTCGAAGCCTGCAGGCCCTTGGGCCC
The DNA here is from genome assembly GCA_964589945.1 of uncultured bacterium. Classification (GTDB taxonomy): domain Bacteria; phylum Eisenbacteria; class RBG-16-71-46; order RBG-16-71-46; family RBG-16-71-46; genus CAIXRL01. The sequence continues at coordinate 41,646 of CAZPVG010000007.1, read as the reverse complement.
GCGGACGACGTCGAACTCCACGGCTTCACCTTCCGCGAGAGTCTTGAAACCCTCGCCGGTGATCGCCGAGTAGTGCACGAACACGTCCTCACCGCCCTGCTGGGAGATGAAGCCGAAACCCTTCGCCTCGTTGAACCACTTCACATTGCCAGTAGCCACTGAACTGCTCCTGATGCTGGGGGGCGAACCCCGGATGAAATCCGTCCCGGTTCGGGACGCTCGGCCAGTTTGGCCGCTCCCTCGGCGTATTGCGGCCGCGCACGAAAAAAGCCGCCGGTTTGTCCGGCGGCAAAGTACGCACGAGCGAACTGCAACAACCGAAGCGCAGGGAGTATCGGCGGGGCGGCTCCCGAACGCAAGCGCTTTCTCGTCGCCGCCGGCCGCCGGACCGGCCCGTTTCGGAAACACGTGAAACGCATTGCAGCACCATGGGAAGCGCGGGCGCCCCCGCGACGACCGCGCATGGCGGAACCCCCCGCGTCGTGGGACCATGCCCCGAACGTTGAAGGCACGAACGCGGGAGCGGACCCTGGAAGAGAAACGCAACGAAGCGGCGGCGGCCGACCTCGCCGGCCGGCGCGGTCGGCTGTGGGACACGGTCGTCGGCGGACAGCGCGAGATCCTCCCCGCCGGTGCCCCGGACTGGCTCTGGGAGCCGGGCCGCGACGCCGAGCGCCTGGCCGAGCTCGAGCGGCTCGTGCCCGGGGCGCTGGAGCGCGCGAGCACGGGGCTCCGCCTGCTGGGCGCGGCCTCGCCCGAGTGGCACGTGAACCTCCCGCTCGACCGGCTGGTCGAGCCCTGGCTGCACGAGGCGTTCTCGGGCGAGCTCGTGGCGGCCGCGGTCGAGCGGGTGGCGGACGAGCCCGCGGGGTTCGCGGGCGGGTCGCGCTGGCTGCTCCACGCGCGCGGCGCGGCGCACGTCCCGGCGCACGACGCGGTGCGCTTCGTGCCGCCCGCAGCGCGCTGGGCGCTCGCGCACCCCGTGCCGCGCAACCGCACCGAGACGCTCGAGGTGCTCGCCGACATCCAGTCCGGGTTCGTCGTGCCGCTGCTGCACGAAGTGCTCGCGGTCGGCTTCGAGCCGCGCCCGCTCGAGCCCCGCTGGCGGGGTCTCGTGGCGCTGTTCGGAACCGGCGAGACGTTCTTCGCCTTCGACACCAACCTGCTGCGGGGGACGAGCGACCGCGCGTACGCGGCCCTGATCCTCGCGCGGCGCGGCGAAACCGGGATCCGCCCGAGGGTCCGCGAGCTGATGGACACCGCGGGCACCGCCGACTTCCACGCCTTCGCGCTCGCGCTCGAGGTCCTCGAGCGCGCCTGAGTCGCGGCCGCGCGGGAAGGGCAGGTTCCCGAGCGGGCCTGCGCGAGGTCGCGGCTTGTCGCGGCGGCGGGGCGCGGATACGGTCGCGGCCCGCGGGATGCGGCGCCGCCGTGCGTCCGCCGCGCGCCCGCTCGAAGACGTGCCGCGCGCCCCCGCGCGCGGATCCCGGTCCTTCCGCGCGAGCCCCCCCATGTCCCTGCCTTCGATCGACGGTCTCGAACGCTTCGACGACGACGCGTGCGCCCTGCTCCGCGGGCGGCTCGGCGAAGCCGGCTACGACGCGGCCTTCCTCGCCGGGGCGGAGTCGGTCGCCCCGCGCCTGCTCGATCCGCTGCGCCGGCCGCTCGTCGGCTGGTGGCTCGCCGGCCGCCCCGGGCCCGCCGCGGACCTCGCCGCGCTCTTCGCCTACGCGCTGCCCGTCGGGAGCGACCGGGTCGAGGCCGCGCTCGGTGCCGATCCCGCCGCGCGGCTCCGCGCCGCGGGCGTCCTCGAGCCGTGCGGCCGTGGGGAGCTGCGCTCGGCGTTCCTCCTCATCCCGCTCGAGGGCCAGTGGTTCCTCTCCGACTTCCTCGACGCCGGGAGCGAAGCCGTGATGGGACCGGGGATGACCACCGTGCTGCTCCACCGGCTGATGCCGGAGGTGCTCGGCGGCACGGTGCTCGACCTGGGCTGCGGCGCCGCCTCGCTCGCGATCGACGCAGCCCGGCGCGGCGCGCGCGCGACGGCGGCGGACGTCTCGGAGCGGGCGATGGCGATCGCCCGCTTCAATGCGCGTCTCAACGGGGTCGCGGTGGACGTCCGCCGGGGCGACGTCGAGGCGCCCGTGCGCGGGGAGCGGTTCGACCTCGTGGTCGCGCAGCCGCCCTACGTGCCGCGGCCCGAGGGGGAAGCGGGCTCGACTTACCTGCACGGCGGCCGCTACGGCGACGAACTGGCGATGCGCTTCGTCGCCGGGAGCGCACGCGTGCTCGCGCCGGGCGGCGTGGCGCTGCTGCACTTCGATTCGGCCGTGCGGCCGTCCGAGCCGCTCGCCGAGCGGCTGCGGGCCGCAATCGGCGACGCGCCGGTCGAATCGCTCGCGCTCGCGGGCCCGGGGCCGACGCCGGACGTGCAGGCGATCCTCTACTCGGGCATGGACCACCCGGACCTCGGCGAGGCGTTCGCGCGAGAGGCGGTCGCCCACCGCGAGCACCTCGAGCGCCTCGGCGTGCGCGAGGTCTCGCGCGTGCTCGTCGTACTGCGCAGGCCCCGTGGCGCCGACGTGCCGGGCGGGCGTTACCGCATCACGCTCGCGGCGCCCGCGGTGGACCGCCTGCGCGCCGGCGAGGTGCAGGCCGCGCTCGCGGCGCTCGATCTGGCCTCCTCCGGGGACGGCTCGCTGCTCGCGGCGCGCGTGGCGCCGCCCGCGGAGACCGTGTTCGCGGGCGCGTGGCGCTCTCCCGCCGACGAGTCGCCCGGGCGCCTCGAGGTGCGCTTCCGGACGGGCTCACTCCCCCAGGACCGCGAGGTCGGCGAGCGCGGCTGGCTGCTCTTCGGCCTGCTCGACGGCCGCCGCACGGTGAGCGAGGCGGTCGCGCACTACGCGGAGGCGTGCGGAACGCCGCCCGCCGAGGCGGAGCGCGAAGTGCTCGGCTTCGTGCGCGACGCGCTCGCGCGCGGGTTGCTGCGCGTCGCGGACGGCGCCGCCGGCGGCTGAGCCGTCAGGGCTGCGGGGCGGGGACGACCGGCGCGCTCGAGTCGGGGAACGCGATGGACGAGGCGACCCGGTCGAACACGCGCACGCTTTGCGCGCTGCCGCGGAAGCCGGCGCGGAAGAGATGCCCGCCCGCTTCGAAGTAGAACTCGCGGCGCCGCCGCGCGGGCCGGGTCCCCGGAGCCGTCGCGAAGTCGAGCCGGTAGGCGGGAAGGCCCGCAACGGCCGTGTCGCCCCGCGCGAGCAGGGCCCAGCCCGTCCCGGTCGAGCCCGCGCCGAGCGACTCCACGCGCTCGCGCAGCGAGCCGCCGTCGCCCTCGCCATGGTCCGCCACGCCCAGCGTCTCGGCGGGCGATCCCGAGTGGACGAAGCGGACGCCCACGAACGCGCCGTCGTCGAACGTCTCGCGGTGCCACGCGGTCGGCGGCGGCGAGAACGAGATGCGCAGGCCGCGCCACTCGAACGTCTCCGGCGGCCGGGGCCGCCCGCCCGCGCAGCCCGCGACCGCCGCGAGCAGGAGCGTCGCGGACGCGAGGACGGGGACGGGGGGAAGGGGCCGGCGCATCGGGGATCTCCAGCCGTGGAAGCCGGCGGCGGCGGTGCCGTGCGGCTCGCTCCACGATAGCGGAGCCACGCGCCCCGGCGCACGCGGGCCGGCGGCCGGACGAACCGCCTTGCCCGGGCGCGCGGGATGCCCTAGACACTCCCGGGTCGGCACGTCCCGCCCCGCGACCGCGGCGGCGGGGCCGGGCCGGCCGTCCCCTCGCGAGGCCCGACCCCGAGCGTGAAGCCCGAAGACCCGACACACGACGCGCGGCCGCCCGTACCCCCGGCAGCGGGCGCGGTGGCGCCCGGCGCCGCCGGGGCGCCGGACCCGGCGTGGATGGAGCGCGTGCGGGCACGGGATCCCGAGGCGCTCGGGCGGCTGTTCGACGCCCACTTCGACCGGCTCTACGGCCTCGCCTACCGGCTGACGGGGGCACGGCCCGCGGCGGAGGACGTGGTCCAGGACGTGTTCCTCAGGCTTCACCGGAGCGCCGACCGGCTCGACCCCAACCGGGACCCGGGCGCGTGGCTCGTCACCATCACCGTCAACCTGTGCCGCGACCTCTGGCGCTCGGGCGCCCACCGCGTCGCGCGGCGCAGTCTCGCGATCGGCGACGAGTCGGTGCCCGCGTCGAACCCGCCGGGGCCCGCCGCCGCCGAGCCGGAGCAGGACGTGCTCCGGCGCGAGCGCGAGCGGCTCGTGCAGGAGGCACTGCTGCGCCTGCCCGAGGACCAGCGGGCGGCCGTCGTGCTGCGCGACTGGTACGGGCTCGACCACGACCGGATCGCGGAAGTCACGGGCACCACCCACGCCGCGGCGCGCAAGCGGTACTCGCGCGCGCTCGAACGGCTGGCGCAGCTGCTGCGGGAGGAACTGGGATCATGAGCGACGAACGTCCGGTGGACGCGCACGAGACGCGGGCGAAGGACGCGGTGCGGGACCTGCCCGCCCCCGCGGCCGATCCGGCGTTCCGCGCCCGGATGCGCCGCGAGTTCGTCTCGGGCACGCTCACGCCCGCGCCGCGCCTGCTGCCGCCCGTGCCGAGGCCGGTGATGTTCGCCCGCGCCGCGATGGCGCTCGCGGCCGCCGCGTTCGTCGTCGTGTTCGCGCTTGACCGCGCGCCGCGCTGGGAGGTGACGTCCTGGGAGGGCGGGGGCGTGACCGTGGACGGCCGCGCCGTGCCGGCGGGCGACGCGGCGGCGCTCGCCGCGCGCCTGCACCCGGGCGCCAAGGTCGTGACGGACGGGGGCACCCAGCTCGCCCTGCGCGGCGGGAAGGTGATGGCCCTCGTCGCCATCCCGGGCACCGATTTCACGCTGCCCGCGACGCCGCACCGCTGGACCTCGCGCGCCGTGGAGGGCGCGATCGAGCGCGGCGAGATCCGCATCACGACCGGCCCGGCGTTCCGCGGTGCGCGGCTCACGATCGTCACCCGCGAGGCGCACGTGCTCGTCAACGGCACGACGTTCGCCGTGATCCGCGAGCCCGACGGCACCTGCGTTTGCCTCTACGAGGGCCACGTGCGCATGGGCCCGGTGGGCGGCCAGATGACGCCGCTCGAGCCCGGCAACCGCCGGTTCGTTTACAACGACGGCCGACCGGAGCTGGTCGAGCCGCTGCCGGGTGGGGAACGGATGAAGCTGCGCATGCTGCGCGACGCCGAGCGCGTGCCGCTCCACCGCCCGTCGGGAGCCCCCGCCGACACCGGCGCGGCGGTCCTGCCGGACAGCGTCTCGGCGCCTCCGGCGCCCTGACGCGGCCCGCCTCCCGCATGCGCTAACCTGCCGTGCGCCGCGGTCCCGCCGGACGCGCGGCTCCACCCCTGACGCAAGGAGGCCTGGCCTGGACGCGGTTTCGATCTTCCTGCTGACGGTCGCCGGGATCTTCCTGGTCGGCGTGCTGGGCGAGCTGGTCTTCGAGCGCACGCAGGTGCCCGACGCCGTGTGGCTCGTCCTCGTCGGCGTCGTGCTCGGGCCCGTGACCGGGGTTCTCCGGCACAGCCAGCTCCAGGCGATCGCTCCCTTCTTCGCCTCGCTCACGCTGATCGTGATCCTCTTCGACGGCGGGCGGCGCCTGCAGGTGGGCTCGCTCGGCCGTTCGGCCGGGCCGGCGCTGGGGCTCGCCGTGGCGGGCTTCGTGCTCTCGGTCGCCGTCGTGACGCTGCTCGCGCAGGGCGCGGCGGCCATCGGCTGGATCCCCCGGCCGTGGTCGCTGCTGCACTCGGTGCTCCTCGGGACGATCCTGGGCGGCTCGAGCTCGGTCGTGATCATGCCGTCCATGGCGCGCGCCCGCGTCGAGCCCCGCACCGCCGACCTCGTGAGCCTCGAGTCGGCCGTCACCGACGTGCTCTGCGTGGTCGGCGCCGGGACGCTCGTCCAGCTCCTCGCCGGCGGGCCCGGGGCGGGCGACCCGCTCGGCGTGCTCGGGCGGACGTTCGGCATCGGGCTCGGCCTCGGTGCGGCCGCGGGCGCGGCGTGGCTGATCTTCCTGCGGCTGCTGCGGCGCAGCGCCCACGCGTTCCCGCTCACGCTCGCGGGGCTGCTCCTGCTCTACGTGGTCGTGGACCGCACCGGCGGCAGCTCGGCGCTCGCGGTGCTCACGTTCGCCGTGCTCGTCGGCAACGCGTCGTGGATCCTCGCGAAGACGGGCCTCGCGCCGCCCGAGCGGCGCGAGGAGGACGGCGCCGACTTCCACGGCCAGCTCGTCTTCATCGTGAAGTCGTTCTTCTTCACGTTCATCGGCGCGATGCTGGGGCCGCCCGTCGGGCTCGCGGTGCTCGGCGTGATCCTCGGGCTCGCGCTGCTGCCCGCGCGCCTCCCGGGCACCTGGCTCGCCGGCCTCGCGCTGGGCCTGCCCGCGGAGGAGCGCGGCATCGTCGCCGTCTCGTTGCCGCGCGGCCTCGCGGCCGGCGTGCTCGCGACGCTGCCCGCGGCGGCCGGTGTGCCCGGCACGGCCTCGCTGCCGGCGCTCGTCTTCCCGGCGGTCGTGGCCACCATCCTCGTCTTCGCCGGCGGCTTCACGTGGGTGCGACGCCGCGCCGCGCCCGCGGTCGGGGTCGCGCCGGACGCGGCCTTCGTGCTCGCGCCTGTGGAGGATGCGGGTGCGGACCCGCCGGAAACGCCGCGCGGCGCGCCCGGGAGCGATCCCGGCGACGCGCCGCGCTGAAGACGTCGAAGGAGGAAGCTCGCCGCGAGGCGTCAGGCCTCCATGACCCCGGCGTCCACGACCGTTTCGACGTCGAACTCCGGCGGCGTCTCCATGTGCTTCTTCACCGCGCACTGCTCGGCCGAGCGGATGAGCGCCGCGCGGTACTTCTCGGGGAAGGAGTCCGGCACGTGGATCTCGATGCGGACGCGGCTCACCATCCGGGTCTCGCGGTTCACCTCGGTGGACTGCGTCAGGTAGATGCCCTCGGTGGACAGCCCGCGCTGGGAGCAGAAGCCGAGCACGTAGATGCCCGCGCAGGTCGCCAGCGAGGCGAGGAAGGTGGCCCAGGGAGTCGGGGCCGAGCCCTCGCCGCCGCCGTGAACCGGCTGGTCGGTGCGAACCGTGTAGGGGCCGAAGTGCGCGTCCACCCGGGCGCCGCCGGGGAAGGTGACCTTGAGTTCCGACATGGTGATCTCGCTCTCCTTTCGCTCCCGCGGGCCGGTGCCCGCGCTCTCGAAACGTGGGAGGCACGAGTCCCCGGCAGGATTCGCGGGGTGACCGGCCCGGCAAGTCCCGGGCGCGCAAGGAGGTGGCGCACCCTGCCGGCAGGTGGCCGCGGGCGGCCGTGCTAAGCTGCCGGTCCGGCTCGACTCCGCCCCCATCTTCCCGGAGGTCCCGTGGACCAGCCCCAGCCGACCCCGCGCAGCGAGATCACCCAGCTGCTGCACGCCCTCGGCGACGGCGAAGGCTCGGCCGGGCGCGCGCGGGTTTTCGAGCTGGTCTACGGCGAGCTGCGGCGCGTGGCCTCGGGATTGCTGGCCCGCGAACGGGCCGGCCACACGCTCCAGCCCACGGCGCTCGTTCACGAGGTGTTCCTCAGGCTCGTGGACCAGACCTCGCTGCGGCCGAACGACCGCGCGCACTTCCTCGCGATCGCGGCGCGCGCGATGCGCCGCATCCTCATCGACCACGCGCGTGCCCGGGGCGCGGCCAAGCGCGGCGGCGACTGGCAGCGCGTCACGGTGCTGACGGGCGAGGACATCGGCGGTGGCGACCCGGACTCGGCGAAGGCCATCGAGCTGATGGACCTGAACGAGGCGCTCGAGCGCCTCGCTGCGATGGACGAGCGCGCGGCGCGGGTGGCCGAGATGCGACTTTTCGCCGGCATGACCGTGCGCGAGACCGCTGAGGCGCTCGGCATCTCGCCGCGCAGCGTGGACGACGACTGGGCGACGGCGCGCGCCTGGCTGAGCCGCGAGATCCGCGGAGGCGACGGCGCGTGACCCCGTCGCGGGGCTCCGGCGCGCCCATGGATCCCGAGCGCTTCCGCGAGGTGAAGGAGGCGCTGCTGCGTGCCCGGTCGCTGGAGGGACCGGAACGCGAGACGTTCCTCGGCGAGCTGGCCGGGCGCGATCCGGAGCTGCGCCGCGAGGTCGAGTCGCTGCTCGCGGCCGGGGAGCGGCCGGCGGCGGTCGTCGAGACGGGCGTCATCGCCGCGTTCGGCACCCTCGCCGGCGCGGCGGCGGGCGCGCCCCCGAAGGTGCCCGAGCGGATCGGCCCCTACCGGCTGCGCGAGGTGCTGGGCGAGGGCGGCATGGGCACGGTCTACCGCGCCGAGCAGGAGGAGCCCATCCGCCGCGAGGTCGCGCTCAAGGTCGTGCGCGGCCGGTTCGCGCCCGAGTGGGTGATCTCGCGGTTCGACTCCGAGCGCCAGGCGCTCGCGCTCATGAACCACCCGAACATCGCCGCCGTGTTCGACGCGGGCGCCGACGAGGCGGGGCACCCGTGGTTCTCGATGGAGCTGGTGCCCGGCGTGCCGGTCACCGAGTACTGCGACCGCACGAAGCTCGACACACGCGCGCGGCTCGCGCTGTTCCTGCGGCTCTGCGACGCGATCCAGCACGCCCACCAGAAGGGCGTCATCCACCGCGACCTCAAGCCTTCGAACGTGCTCGTCGCCGACCGCGGCGAGGGCCCGGTGCTCAAGGTCATCGACTTCGGCATCGCGAAGGCGCTCGACCCGGGCGCGCCGGTCGTGAGCGGCGCAATGACGCGCACGGGGCACGTCGTCGGGACCCCGAGCTACATGAGCCCCGAGCAGGCCGGCGCCATCGCCGCGCCGGTGGACACGCGCTCGGACGTCTACGCACTGGGCGTGATGCTCTACGAGCTGCTCTGCGGCACGCGCCCGTTCGCCGACACGGAGGGCGAGGACTCGCCGCTCGAGATGCGCCGCACGCTCGGCGAGCGCGACCCGCAGCGCCCGAGCTCGCGCCTCGCCACGGGCCGCGGCCGCCCCCGCGAGGAAGGCGAGACGATCGCGCGCACGCGCGGCACGAGCGTCGCGCGGCTGCGGCGCGAGCTGGCGGGCGATCTCGACAACATCGTGCTCATGGCGCTGCGGCGCGACCCCGACCGGCGTTACGCCTCGGTCGAGCGGTTCGCTTCCGATGTGCGCCGCCACCTCGAGGGCCTGCCCGTCGCCGCGCGGCCGGACACGTGGCGCTACCGGAGCAGCAAGTTCGTGCGCCGCCACCGCGCGGGCGTGGGCGTGGCCGCCGTCGCGGCCGTTGCGCTGGTCGGCTTCGTCGTCACGCTGATCGTCCAGTCGAACCGGCTCGCCTCGGAGCGCAACCGCGCCGTCGCCGCCGAGCGCGAGGCGAGGATCAGCGCCGCGCGGGCGCGCGAGCAGGCCGACGTCGCGAAGGAGACTTCGGACTTCCTGACCGGGCTGTTCGAGGGGGCCGACCCCGACGTCGCGAAGGGCCACGACGTGACCGCGCGCGAGCTGCTGGACCGCGGCGCGCACCGCGTCAACACGGAGCTTCGCGACCGGCCCGCCGTGCGGGCCCGGCTCCTCGTCACCCTCGGCACCGTCTACCACACCCTCGCGGACTACCCGCAGGCCGAGGCGCTCGCCGAGTCGGCGTACGCGATCGAGCGCGCGCTGCCCGTGCCGCGCGACGGCGACCTCGCGGAGGCGCTCGACCTGCTCTCGGCGATCGCCCACGACCGCCGCGACATGCCGGCCTCCGCGCGCTGGGCGCGCGAGCTGGTCGACCTGCGCCGTCGGCAGGGCGGCGACAGCACCGCCGACCTCGCGGCGAGCCTCGGCGACCTCGCCATCCCGCTGCGGTCGATGGGCCGCTACGCCGAGGCCGAGTCGCTGCTGCGCGAGGCGCTCGCGATCCACCGCAGGACGCTCAAGCCCGACGACCCCGACCTGGCCTGGGACCTCAACCTGCTCGGGTACGTACGCTACAGCCGGGGCGACCCGTACGAAGCCGAGCGGCACTTCCGCGAGGCGCTCGCGATCCAGCGCCGCACCCTGAAGCCGCCCAACAGCGAACTGGCCGGGACGCTCAACAACCTGGGCGGCATCGAGAACGCGCTGGGCCGCGCGGCCGAGGCCGAGAGCACGTTCCGCGAGGCGCTCGGGATGTACCGGACCCTCTACGGCGAAAACCACCCGGCGGTCGCGCGCGCCTACGGCAACCTGGCGCTCGCGCTGCGTGAAGGCGGTCGCGAGGCGGAGGCCCTGCCGCTCTACCGGAAGGCCCTGCCGATGTTCATCCGGCAGGTGGGTCCGCGGAACAACTACGTCGCCAGCGCGCTCCTCGGCATCGGCGTGTGCCGCCGCGACCTCGGTGACCTGGCCGGCGCCGATTCGTGCTTCCGGGCCGCGCTCGCGATCCGGCGGACGCTCTATGGCTCCGGGCCCGGTCGCGAGCTGGCGGCCGTCTGGGACGCGCAGGCGGAGCTGGCCCTGTACCGCGGCCGAGCCGCCGAAGCCGTGCAGCTCGCGCGCGCCGCGCTGGCGCCCATCGCCTCGGGCCTGCCCGGGGAGGACGCGCGCGTCTCGTACGCGCAGCTCGTCCTGGGCGCGGCGCTCACCGACGACGGCAGGGCCGCCGAGGCCGAGCCGCTACTGCGCGCGGCGCTCGCCTCGTTCGGCAGGATGCTGCCCGCCGGGCACTGGCGAACCGACCAGGCGCGCGGGGAGCTCGGCGGCTGCCTGCTCGCGCTCGGGCGCACGGCCGAGGCGCGGCCGCTCCTTGAGCAGGGTGCGAAAGGCCTGCGCGCCGCGCTGGGTCCGGGCGACCTGCGGCGAAAGCGCGTCGAGGCGCGCCTCGACGACCCGCGCCTCGCGGCCCGCTGACCGCGCCGCACCCCCGGGCCCGCGGGCGTCGGACGTGCTAGGCTCGGCGCAACTTCCAAACCCCTTCCGGAGGTCTTCCATGCCCATCGCCACCCTGAACGGCCTGCTCGCGAAGCTCGGGATCGAGGACGTCAATCCCGGCGCGGCGACGGGCCGCTGGATCCAGACGAAAGGCCCCGAACTGGCGTCGGTGAACCCCACGACCGGCGAGGTGATCGCGAAGGTGGCCCAGGCCACGCGCGCCGACTACGACGAGGTCGTGAAAGCCGCGCAGGGCGCGTTCGAGCGCTGGCGGCTCGTGCCCGCTCCGCGCCGCGGCGAGGTGGTGCGCGCGCTCGGCAACCAGCTGCGCGAGCACAAGGAGGAGCTGGGCTGGCTCGTCTCGCTCGAGAACGGCAAGATCCTCTCCGAGGGCCTCGGCGAGGTGCAGGAGATGATCGACATCTGCGACTTCGCGGTCGGCCTCTCGCGCCAGCTCTACGGCCTCTCGATGCACAGCGAGCGCCCCGGCCACCGCATGTACGAGCAGTGGCAGCCGCTCGGCGTCGTGGGCGTGGTGAGCGCGTTCAACTTCCCGGTCGCGGTGTGGGCCTGGAACGCCGCCATCGCCGCCGTCTGCGGCGACACTGTGATCTGGAAGCCCTCGAGCAAGGTGCCGCTGTGCGCGATCGCGGTGCAGAAGATCTGCGACCGGGTCATGCAGGAGCACGACTGCGCCGGTGTCTTCAACCTCGTCGTGGGCAAGGGCAGCGACGTGGGCGACGGCATGCTCGCCGACCGCCGCGTCCCGCTCATCTCGGCGACCGGCAGCTGCCGCATGGGCCGGCGCATCGCCGAGGTGGTGGGCCCGCGCTTCGGGCGCACGATCCTCGAGCTGGGCGGCAACAACGCGATCGTCGTGCTCGACGACGCCGACCTCGACCTGGCCACACGCGCGGCGACGTTCGCCGCCGTCGGCACCGCCGGCCAGCGCTGCACCTCGCTCCGCCGGCTCATCATGCAGAAGGGCATCGCGCCGAAGCTGATCGAGCGGCTCCAGAAGGCCTACCGGTCCATCAAGATCGGCGACCCGCTCGAGACCGGCACGCTCATGGGTCCGCTCATCGACCCGGGCGCGATCGACGACATGATGAAGGCGCTCGACCAGGTGCGGGCCGAAGGCGGCGAGGTGCTGTGCGGCGGTCGGCGCATCGACCGGCCCGGCTTCTTCGTCGAGCCGACGCTCGTGAAGGCGCGCGCCGACATGAAGATCGTGCAGGAGGAGACGTTCGCGCCGATCCTCTACCTGATCGAGGTCGAGAACCTGGACGAGGCGATCGCCGTGAACAACGGCGTGCCGCAGGGTCTCTCGAGCGCGATCTTCACGAAGAACCTGCTCGCGTCCGAGAAGTTCCTCGCCTCGACCGGCAGCGACTGCGGGATCGCGAACGTCAACATCGGCACCTCGGGCGCCGAGATCGGCGGCGCGTTCGGCGGTGAGAAGGAGACCGGAGGCGGCCGCGAGTCCGGCTCGGACGCGTGGAAGGCGTACATGCGCCGGCAGACCGTCACGATCAACTACAGCGACCAGCTCCCGCTCGCGCAGGGCGTGCACTTCGACGTCTGACGGCGAGGGACAGGCGGCAGCAAACGCGACGGGCGGCGAGTGATCGCCGCCCGTCCCGGCTTTTCGCGGCGCGCGGCCGCCGTCGCGACCCCCGCGCCGAATCGCCCGCCCGGACGCTACGGCTTGCGCCCCACGACCAGCGCGGTCGGCGCGCGGAGCGGGATGCGGCGGACGTCGGGAAGCCCCGCGGCGCGCATCCAGCCGGCGTAGTCCGACTCCGTGTAGTTGTTCCCCGCGTGGGTGTTCACGAGCATGTTGACCGCGAACAGCGCCGCGGGCCGGGGCGCGGTGCGATCCGCCTCGAGCACGTAGTCCTGGACGACGAGCCGGCCGCCGGGCCCGAGCGCGCGCGCCGCGCGGCCGAGGAGGTCCGCGTTCGCCTCGGGCCCGAGCATGTGGCAGACCGCCGAGAGCAGCACGAGGTCGTAGCCTTCGCCGTACTCGCCGCCCTTGAGGTCGCCCTCGCGGACCCTGATGCGGTCGGCGAGTCCCGCCTGGGCGACGTAGCGGCGAGTGAGCGGCACGACGTCGGGCGTGTCCACGATGTCCACGTGCAGCCCCGGCACGGCGCGGGCGAACGCGATCGCGTACGCGCCCGAGCCGCCCCCCAGGTCGAGCGCGCGCCTCGCGCCCGCGAGGTCGAGCGCCGCCACCAGCAGCGGCGCGCGGGCCGAGGCGTTCATGTCCATCGCGGCGATGAAGCTCTCGTCGTCCTTCGCGTCCCGCCCGGCTCGCGGAGCCGGCTGGCCGGTGCGCACGACCTCGGTGAGGTGCGTCCAGCGGTGCCAGAGCGCGGCGTTGTGGTGGAGCGCCTCGCGCAGGTCGTGCGGAGCGCCGGCGCGCAGGTGACGGTCGGCGACCGGGCCGTTGCGGAACGTCCCGTCGCGCTTCTCGAGCATCCCGAGCGCGGCGACGGCGTTCAGCAGGATGTCCGTGCCGCGCGGATCGAGCCCGAGCCGCTGCGCCACGTCGGCGCTCGTGGTCCCGGCGCCGACCGCGGTGAAGACGTCCAGCTCGATCGCGGTGAGCAGGATGCGGCTCTCCTGCCAGGTGCGCAGCGCCTGGAGGAACTCCTCCGGCAGCGCGGTTGCGGCGGGCGGTTGCGGCGGCGACGGCAGGCTGGGCGACATCCGGTCCTCCCTTCACGACGGGGTCCTCGCGGCCCGGTTGCCGAAGCCTACTCCGGCGGCTGCGGGAGCGGCCAACGTCGCGGCCTGGCGCGTCCTGTCCGGAGGACATCGGGATTGCCCGGGTTCGGGCGGAGGGAGTTGAATTGTCACCGAACCTCGCCGCGGATCTGCACGCTCCGCACCTCGAGGTCCTCGTTTCGCCGATCGACCCCCGAGCGAAAAGGCGTTCCGGAAACCGTTGCAGCCGGGAGCACCCGACATGAGGCTCCGTCGATCGGTCTTCGCCTCGCCCCTCACGCGCGCACCCGTGGTGCTGCTGCTCCTCCTGTTCACGGGGAGCAGCGACGCCCGCGCCGACGGGACTTCAGCGGTCTGGCGGCTTCTCGCCGGTCCCGTGAATCCCCAGCCCATGTTCGGGCACGCGGCGGTGCACGATCCGCTCCGGCGCCGGATGGTGTTCGTGGACGGCTCGCGACCCGAGAACCTGTGGTGCCTGTCGCTGCCCGCGACCGGGTCCCCGACCTGGACGCGGGTGCCGGTCGCAGGGACGGAGTACCCGTCGAGCCGTTACGAGTTCACGGCGGTCTACGACTCCGCGGGCGATCGCGCGATCGTCTACGGGGGATATGGCGTCTGGCATGCCGACGAAGGCCGGTCCGACGAGTACGGCGACGTCTGGGCGCTCTCGCTCGGTGACTCGCCCCGGTGGACCAGGATCGTTCCCACGAACGAAGGTCCGCACAGCCGGTACAGCCACGCGGCCGTCTTCGATCCGATCCGCCGTCGTATGGTGATCTTCGGCGGGAACTCCTACACGGCCGGGCAGTTCGCCGACACCTGGGCGCTCGATCTGGCGGGTCCGCCGACGTGGACCCGACTCGCCGCGAACGGCCGATCGCCGATCCACCGGGAAGGAGCGCGGGCGGTCTACGACCCCTGGAACGACCGGATGGTCCTCTTCGGGGGCTGGGTGAGCGGCGACTACTCGGCGTATCCGCCGCCCTACTACATCTCGGACGAGACCTGGTCCCTGTCGCTCTCGAACCCCGCGTCCTGGGACTCGCTCGTCTTCGCCGTGCGCCCGTCCGCCCGCCAGACCTTCGTCGCGGTCGTGGACCCGATCCATCGCGCGATGATCGTGAGCGGGGGCGAGGGCTGGCAGAACGGGCACGAGCGCGACGACACCTGGGCGCTGGGGCTCGACGGTGCTCTGGAGTGGACGCCGCTCGCGGTCACGGGCAACGGGCCGGGTGCCGTGTCGTGGCACGCCGGCGACTACTCGCCCGAACGGGGAAGCCTCATTCAGTACGGCGGCATCTGGACCGCGGTGCAGAACGAGTGCTTCGAGCTCAATCTGAGTACGCACGTGTGGTCGCAGGAGCTCCCGCCGGGACCGGACCCGGCGCCGATGGCGCAGGGCGGCGCCATCCTCGTTCCGGATCCCCGGTCCGACCGTCCCGTGCTCCTCGGGGGCGTCGGCCGCCACGACCTGTGGTCGTTCGACGAACGTGACACGAGCTGGACCCGGCTCGCGACCGAAGGCACGACGACCGGCGCGCAGCTCGCGTTCGACGCGAAACGCCGGCGGATGATCGCGATCGGGGGAAGCCTGTACCTCAATCATGGCGCGGCCCTCGACGACGTCTGGACGCTGTCGCTCGACGAGCCCCGCGTCTGGACGCCCCTGGCAGTCCAGGGCCCCGTGCCCGTGGGCCGGTTCGACTTCGGGCTCGTGTACGACCCGGTGCGCGACCGCCTGATCCTCTACGGCGGCCACAACTGGAACAACGCCGCCACGCGCATGGCGAACGATCTCGGCGACGTCTGGGAGATGTCGCTCGCCGAGCCTCGTTGGCGTCAACTCCAGGTCGCGGCGGCGCCGGGGAGGAGAGGCGCATCCCAGCTGCTCTACGACGCCTGGCGCGACCGCCTGCTCCTGATCGGCGGCGAGACGTCCGGCTACGCGATCTTCTTTCCGCTCTACGACACGTGGAGCGCGTCGCTGGGAGGCGACAGCCTGGTGTGGACGCCCCTGGGCGCGCCGTTGCCGGTCCAGGCGCGCGTCGTGCTGGACCCGAACCGCGACCGGCTCGTGGCGTGGCCCGGCGACGCGCGTGCGTTCCTTCTGTCCCTCGCGCGCCCCAGCGGGTGGTCGGCGGCGAGCGTCTCCGGCTTCTGGCCGACGGACCGCTTCGAGAGCGCGCTTCGCTACGACGACCGGTACGACCGGCTGCTCCTCTACGGAGGCGGCGTCTGGGGCGGTTTCCCTTCCTACTCCGACGCGGGCGACTTCTACGCGCTCGACTTCAGCCGGCGCGTGTCCGTGGACGTTCGCCCGGGCGACCCCCGCGATGCGGTGCCGCGCGGGGAGCGCGCGCCCCTCGAGGTCGCAATCCTGGCGAGCGATGCCTTCTCGCCCGAGTCCGTGCTGGTCGGCACGGTCACGCTCGCGGGCGCGCCGGCGTTCGATCGCCTGCACGGCCAGGGGCACGCCGAGTTCCGCGACGTGAACCGGGACGGGCTTGACGACCTGGTTCTCCGCTTCCCGGCGGAAGCGCTCCGCCTCGCACCGGACGACACCGTGGCGGTGCTGCTCGGCGAGACCCCGAACTTCGCGATCTTCGGGCGCGCGCACGTGCGCGTCATCGGCCGCCCGGGTGGCCGCCCGGGACTCGAGGCCGGGATCGCCTCGTCACCGGTCAGGGCACTTTCGATCCGGGCGCAAAGCCCGGCGAGCGCCGGACTCGTCATCCACTACGTTCTTCCCGCATCTCGCCCGGCGCGGCTCGAACTGTTCGATGTCAGCGGTCGCCGCGTGCTGAGCCGTGACGTGGTCGCCGTCGAGGGCGAAGGCTCGTTGAGCCTCGAGACGGGAGCGCTCCGACCGGGTGTGTTCCAGGTGCGTCTCGTGCAGGACGGCAGGATCGTCAAGGGACGCGTGGTCGTGCTGCGATAGTCCATTCCCCTGTTCGAACGAAACGGAGGTCCGAGCCATGTTCACCCCCGTTCGCCCACGCGGCTTCGCCGCGCTCGCGGCCCTGCTGGGGCTGCTCTCCTGCGGGCAGGTGCGGGCCGAGTGGATCCCGAACGGGAACCCGGCCGGCGCAGGGGCGTGGGGGAGCATGGACCCTTCGGTTGCGCCCGATGGATCCGGAGGAGCGTTCGTCGCCTGGGGCCTGGGAATCTGCGCCGGGATCCAGCACTTCGAGGGCCGTGGCGAGTACGCCGCGGGCTGGCCCGCCGCGGGGCTCCCGACGAGGGACTGCAATGGCTACGCCCCCGTCGGTGACCGGCACACCCGCGTCGTCCCTGACGGCGAGGGCGGCGTGTACGTCGCCTCGACAGTCTGGCCGGCGTGCGTGGGCTGCCAGGTTGACCCGATGTACGTTCTCGTCCAGCGCCTCGACGGGGATGGACGCTTCGTGCCGGGATGGCCCGCCGTCGGCATCTCCGCGCTCTCTCAGACGTGGCAGCGCCGGCTCGACCGCAACGAGACGCCACGCGTGGCGCCGAACGGGCGGTTCGGTGTGCTGTTGGCCTGGCAGTGCGACTACTCCTGGAGCGGGGGAATCGGGACGGGCCCGCTCGTCGTGCAGTCGCTCGCGCCCGACGGCACGAGGCGCTGGGGCGATCAGGGCGTGCTCGTCTGCAGTGCGACGGGATATCGCTCCGTTCCCGAGATCGTCCCCGACGGGCTGGGCGGCGCGTTCGTGTTCTGGTGCGAGCAGCGCCCGCCCGACTCGCTCGGGTGCGTCTACGCGCAGCACGTCACTTCGACCGGCGCGATCGCGTGGACGCCCGACGGACTCGTGGTGTCGGAGCGATACCGGCTGCGCTTCGTCGAGAAGCCGCTGCGTCTGCTGCTCGTCGCCCCGCCGTTCGCGATCGGAGACGGCGGGCACGGCGCGATCGTCGCGTGGTCGGGCGCGCGCGGAGCGGACCTCGACGTCTTCGCCGCCCGGGTCACGTACGGGGGTGGCCTGCCGTGGCGGCACGACACGCAGGTCTGCGCGGCGCCCGGCGACCAGTTCGACGCGCGCCTGGTGCTGGCCGGGCGGGGGCACGGGCCGGGCGGCCGGAGCTTCGACTCCTTCGGGCCGGCGTCCGGCCCGGGCGACGCCATCGTCGGCTGGCTCGACTCGCGTGCGGACGGCGTGAGGGTCTCGGCGCAACGACTCACTTCGAGCGGCCGGATCGCCTGGGCGCCCGGTGGCGTCGAGGTCGGGCCGGCCGTGATCGCCGCACCTTACTGGGCGCCGAGGAGCCTGCTCGCAATGGCCGGGGACGGCTCCGGCGGCGCGTACTTCGCCTGGCCGGACGATCGAGCCGAGGGCAGCCTCTTCGCCGTGCGCCTCGGCCCCGACGGAAGACCCGCCGGTGGGTGGCTTCGCGGCGGAACGTCCGTCGTTGGATTGGCCGAGGTCCTCGGCACCGCCGACATGGCCGAAGTCGGCGGCGGCAACGCGATCCTCGCCTGGCAGAACACGGCCGGCGCAGCGAGAGTCACGATGCTCCGAGCGCATGGCCCGGCCGCGACTCCCGGAGTCTCGAGCCCCGTCGAGTCTTCGCCGGTGGACCCGGCTCCGGATCCGTCGGGATGGGAGGCCTTCGCGGCGAGGCCGGCGGTCTCGACTCCTCCAGCGGTGCTTCGGCTCGCGCCCGGCGCCTCGCCGGGACGACTGAGATTCACGCTGCTCGACGATTCCCCGGCGATGCTCGAGCTGTTCGACGTGATGGGCCGCAAGGCCTGGACACGCGAGGTGGGTGGCTTGGGTGGCGGCGAGCACGAACTTGCGGTGAGCGAGGCGCGACTGGCGCCGGGCGTCTACCTGGCGAGGCTCGCGCAGGCCGGCCTCGGGGCGACCGCCCGCATTCTCGTCGCATGGTGACGGCGCGGAACCTTCGCGCCCGTCGTACCCTGAGTCCGCCCCGCGCAGCGTTGCGTGCGGCATGCGCGCCCTGGGGCACGCCGGCTTCGCCCCGGACACTGCGCGCGCGTACCCTCATGGCGTTGGGAATCACGGAGGCCGACATGAGCCGCACCCGCACGTTCCTGCGCGCACTCCTCGCGTGCAGCGCGATGCTGGCGATCGCCACCACCGCCCGCGCGTCCGCGCACGAGTGGCGCCTGATCTCGAGCACCCCGGCGTTTCCACCCGTCTTCCGCGTGCCGCTGGGAACCTACGACGCGGCGCAACAGCGCGTGCTCGTCGTCGACGGCGCCGCCATCGCGACGCAGTACGACATGACGGTGTGGTCGTTCTCGCCCGCGACGACGCCGCACTGGAGCGTGCTGCCGGTGTCCGGGCCCGTTCCGAAGCAGCTCTACGTTCCCGCGGTCGTGATGGATCCCGTGCGCCATCGCCTGCTGGTGGTCGGAATGGACCTGAGCGGGAGCCGCCAGGTCGTGGTGTGGGCGTTCGACCTCTCGGGCACGCCTTCGTGGCATCGGCTCGATACCGCGACGGGCCCGTCCACACGTTTCGGGCAGTCGGCGATCTACGATCCCTCGCATGATCGCCTGGTGGTCTTCGGCGGGGAGCTGGACGACTGGCCGGCGACCTGCAGCCCGGAGACCTGGCTCTTCTCGCTCACGAGCAACACGTGGACCGCCGCTCCGGCGGGCGGAACGGCGCCGGAGGGCCGCGAAGGGCAGGGCGCCCTCTACGATCCGCTCCTGCGCCGGATGCTCGTCTTCGGGGGACACAGCGAAACGGACGGCCGCCACTTCTTCAACGACCTCTGGGCGTTCTCGCTCGACTCGCTCGCGTGGACGAAGCTCGAGCCCGCCGGCGTGCTGCCGGGCGCGCGCTCCTCGTTCGGCACCGTCTACGACCCGGTGCGTCGGCGCGTGCTCGTGCACGGCGGCATCAACGCGAACGGTGGCACCGAGCCCGACGATCTCTGGGCGCTCGGCCTCGACGGCGATCCGGCCTGGTCGCCGATCGTCCCCGGCAACACCCTCCACGGCCGCTCGTACCCGGTCGACGTCTACGATCCGGCCGGTGACCGACTGCTGGCGTGCGGCGGCAGCGGCTGGCCGCAGTCCTCGGCGCTCTCGCTCGCCGCGCCGACGCTCTGGACCGCGGTGGATCCGCCGCTGCCGTTGCCGTACCCGAGCGCGCACGACGGAAGCTACGTGCTACACGACGCGCGGCGCGATCGCTTCCTCGTGGTCGGCGGCTCGTTCTCGACCGCGGATTCCGCCACGTGGCAGTTCACGTTCCAGGGCCAGCCACACTGGGAGCCCATCCGCAGCCCGGGCGCGCCGGGATACGTCGTGAACCACGGTTCGGCCTGCTCGATCGTCGCCGATGCGCTGGGCGACCGGATCCTGCTCTTCAACGGCGGCCAGGTCTTCCAGGAGTCGGCGGAGCGGCCCAACGGCTGGACCGCGTTCGGCCCCGCCGTGCCGGCGGACTGGTCCGTGGGGATCGATGCGGGCATCGCGATCGACACGCGGCGCAACCGCCTGATCGTGAGCGGCGGCTGGTGGTTCCCCGGCCACAACGCGGGCTACTCGATGCGTGACATCTGGGCGCTCGATCTCGGGGCCCATCCCGCCTGGACGCAGCTCGGGGAGTTGCCGCGGACGGCCTACGGCCACGACCTGTGGTACGACCCGGCGCTCGACCGGCTCATCATGCTGGGCGGCGACGAGGTCTACGACCTGGGCCGCTGGCGGTATCGCCACGGGGCGCGCGTGTGGGTCGCGGCGATGGATTCGCTCGCGAACTGGCGGGCGGTCGGCCCGCTCTCCGATTCGACGATGGCCGGTCCACCGAACGCCTACGCGGCGTACGACGCCCGCGGCGAGCGGCTCTTCGTGGGGATCGATTCGACGCTGTGGACGCGCGGCGTGGACGACCCTGGCTCGTGGCAGCGCGTCGAGCTCACCGGCCGCCGACCGCTGCTCGCGAACCCGCTCGCCTTCGATCCGAAGCGCAAGGAGCTGATCGCGCTCTTCGCGCCGCTGACCGGCTCGGATCGCGTGAACGCCTGGTCGCTGGCGATCGGCGGCCGGAAGGAGGGCGCCGCCCGCGACGACATGACTCCGGAGCGCGTCGAGGCCGCGCCCGCGCTGGCGCTCGGCGCCTCGCCGAGCCCCGCGGTGGGCAGCGTGCGCTTCTCGCTGCGGCTGCCCGGGACGGGAACTGCGACGTTGGAGGTCTTCGACCTCGCGGGCCGGCGGCGATTCGCGAGTGAGGTCGGAGCGCTCGGGGCCGGATCGCATGCGCTGACGATCCCCGGATCGGAGCGCTGGGACGCGGGCATCTACTTCGCGCGCCTGCGGCGGGGCGGCGAGCAGCGCGCGCTGCGTTTCGTGCTCATTCCCTGAAAGAGCGGCGCACGCCGGCTCGCGCGGAGCCCTTGGAGCCCCAGGCCGGGCGCGTCGCGTAGGCGCGCGAGAGGACGGCGCGCTCAGTCCGCCCCGCGCAGCGTCGTCTCGTAGGCTCGGTACTGGAGCGCCTCGGCGAGCCGCGGCGCCTCGACGCGCGGTTCGCCCGCGAGGTCGGCGAGCGTGCGCGCGACCCGGATCGCGCGGTGGATGGCGCGCGCCGACAGCCCGCCGCGGTCCATCGCGTCGGCGACGAGACGGCGGGCGGGTGCATCGAGCGCGGCGTGCTCGCGCAGCGCCGCGTGCGGCAGCCGCGCGTTGAGCCCGCCGCGCGCGAGCTGCCGGGCGCGGGCGGCGAGGACGCGCGCCCGGACAGCGTCGCTTCGCTCACCCGGCGCCGCGAGCAGGAGCTCCTCCGAGGTCAGCGCCGGCACCTCGACCTGCAGGTCGAGCCGATCGAGCACGGGCCCGCTCACGCGCGAGGCGTACTGCGCGAGCGCGCCGGGTCCGCACCGGCATCCGCGCCGCGGGTGCCCCAGCCAGCCGCACGGACAGGGGTTCATTGCCGCCACGAGCAGCGGGCGGGCGGGAAAGCTCGCGTGGCCGCTCGCGCGGGTGACGTGGACGATGCCGGTCTCGAGCGGCTCGCGCAGCGCGTCGATCAGGTTGCGGGCGAACTGCGCGAACTCGTCGAGGAACAGCACGCCGTGGTGGGCGAGCGAGATCTCGCCCGGCCGCGGCGGCGAGCCGCCGCCGACGAGGCCGGCGCGCGAGACCGTGTGGTGCGGCGAACGGAACGGGCGATCGTGGACGAGTCCGCTGCCGGGCCTGCGAAGTCCCGCCCCCGAGTGCAGGCGGGTCACGGTCAGCGCCTCGTGCGGCTCGAGCGGCGGCAGCAGGCCGGGCAGCCGGGCGGCGAGCATGGACTTGCCCGCGCCCGGCGGGCCGACGAGCAGCAGGTGGTGCCCGCCGGCGGCGGCGATCTCGAGCGCGCGGCGTGCCACGGCCTGCCCGCGCACGTCGGCGAGGTCCGGGCGCTCGAGCGTCGCCGCGTCGCGCCGGGCCGGGTTCGCCTGCGACAGCGGCTCGCCGCGCAGCCACTCGAACGCTTCCACCAGCGTTTCGGCGGCGAGCACGCGCAGGCCTTCGACGAGCGCGGCCTCGGGCGCGGCCTCGGCCGCGCAGATGAGCGTGCGCGCGCCGGCCCGCCACGCGGCCTCGGCCAGCGAGAGCGTGCCGCGGTTGCCGCGCAGCCGGCCGTCCAGCGCCAGTTCGCCGAGGGCGGCCGCGCGCTCGAGCGGCTCGGCCGGCGCCTGGCCGGTCGCGACGAGCAGGCCGAGCGCCAGTGCGAGGTCGGCCGACGTGCCTTCCTTGCGGCGGTCGGCGGGCGCGAGGTTCACGGTCACGCGGCGCTCGGGCGGCGCGAGGCCGGCGTTGCGCAGCGCCGGCCACACGCGCTCGCGCGCGTCGCGAGCGGCCGAGTCGGGCAGTCCCACCATGACGAAGCCGGGCAGTCCCGGGCCGACGTCCACCTCGCAGTCGGCGGCGAACGCCTCGAGCCCCCAGAGCAACGCGGTTCGCACGCGCGCGAGCATGGTCCCCCGGCGGGGGCGGGTCGGACCTGCTCGCTGCAAGCGCCGTGCGCGGCGCCGGTGGCGTCGTTCGAGACCGTCCCGGGGCCTGTTGTCCCCCGGCCCGCCCACGTCGCGGGCGGTTCGTGCACGGTGTGGCCGGCAACCGACTCGGCCACCGGCTCCCGGGTTTCGGCGTGCGGGGCGTCGCGTCGCGCGGCCCCGCGGATTGACGCCCCTGCCCCGCTGCGGCACTTTGCGTGGCGACGTGTGTTCGCCCTCCCCACACGAAGCCGCCCCCCGTCGGCGTGTCGCACACCGCCCGGCCGTGGCGGTGGGCCTGGCGGTGGCCCTCGCGCTCGCCGCCTCTTCGATGCCCGTCGTGGCCGTCGCGGCCACGGGTCCCGCGGCCCTGCGCGCGTTCGTCGGGGCGCTCGACACGCTCGGGGCCCGCCCCGCGCTCCACGACTCGCTGGCCGCCGTGCTGGCCTCGATCCGCGCGCGCACGACCGCCGGCGCCGACGCCGACGGCTGGCGGGCGCTCGCGCGGTCGCGCCTCGCGTTCATGGCCCGCGACGACGCGCGCGAGGACGCGGAGCTGGCCGCGGCCCGCGAGCGCGCCCGCGCGGCGGGCGATGCGGAGCTGGAGTGCCGCGTCCTGCGCGAGCTGGCCTGGAAGGCGAGCGGCTCGGGCCGCCGCGCCGAAGCGACCGCGCTCGCCCGCGAACTTCGGTCGGCGGCGAGGCGGGAGGGAACCGGCCGCTGGATCGCCGAGTCCGACCTGCTCGACGCGGCGCTCGCGTTCTACTCGGGCGGCTCCATGGTGCGCGCGGAGTCGCTCAGCCGCGCCGCGCTCGACGGGTTCCGACGCGGTGGCGCCGACTGGAAGACGCCCGAGGCGCTGGGCTCGATCGCGCTGTACGCGCAGATGCAGGGACGCGAGCCGATCGCGCGCGCCTACTACGACAGCGCGATCACGGCCGCGGGCCGGCTGGGGCAACGCCAGCGCATGGCGCGCTACATCGGCAACCTCGCCGGGCTCGACCGCATGACCGGCCGGCGCGAGCGGGCCGCGCGCGGCTACCAGCGGCTCTACGAGCTCGCACGCGAAGAGGGACCGTCGCCGGCGCTCATCTTCGGCATGCACGGCATGGGCACGGCGGCCCTCGACCGCGGCCTCAACCGCACGGCCGTCGCGTGGGGCGAGTCGCTGCTGGCACTCGGAGCGCAGGTGCACAATCCGGACGCGCGTGCCCGCGGCTACATCCTGCTCGGGCTCGGCCACGCGCGCGACGGCCGGGATGCCGAGGCGGCGCGCGACTACCGGGCCATCCTCGCGATGGGCGACTCGATCCAGCCGGGCCAGCGCGTGGACGCGGTGCTGAATCTCGCGGCGAGCCTCGAGCGCTCCGACAGCTCGGCGGCCGCGCTCGCGGTGCTCGCCGCGAACGAGAAGGCCGTCCGCTCGCGGAGTGACGAGCACTCCGCCCGGCTCGACCTCGCCTACGACTCGAACCTCTACCGGCTGGGACGCTACCGGGACGCGCTCGCCGCGGCCGAGCGCGCGTGGGCGACCGCCTCGCATCCGACCGCGGCGCGATGGCGTGTGAGCGCGGCCACCGCGGCGGCGCGGTCGGCACTGGCGGCGGGCCGCGAGAAGGACGCGGCCTCCTGGATCGCCCTCGGGCGCGAGGCGTTCGACGCGGACCGCTCGCATGTTGCGGACCCGCGTGTGCGCGAGACCCTCGGCGAGCAGGCGGCGCAGCTCGGCGACGTCGCCGTGCTGGCGGCACTGCACCATGTCGCGCCAAGGCGGGCCGCCGTGGCGGCCTTCGAGGCCTACGAGCCGTTCCGCGCGCGCACGCTCGTCGAGACGCTGAGCGGCGCACCCGTCGAGGTGAAGGACCCGCGGCCGCTCGCGCGGCCGGCGGTGACCATGGCCGAGCTGCGCAGCCGCGTCCTGCACGAGGGCGAGCTGTTGCTCACCGCGATCGTCGGGCCGGACACCGCCGTGTGGGTCGCGGTGACGCGCGACACGGCGCTGCTCGTCCCGATGAAGGTGAACCGCGCCCGGCTTGCGTTCCGCGCCGCCGAGTTCCGGCGGCTGATCGAGAGCCCGCCGAAACCGGACGAACCGGACCTGGCCCGGGCGGGCCGGGACGCCCGCCGCCTGCTCGCGCGCGACCTGCTCGGCGGAGTGGCCGGCGTCGTGCGCGCGAGCCGCACGGTGATCGTCGCGGCCGACGGCCCGCTTCAACTGCTGCCGTTCACGCCGTTGCTCGCGGATGCGGCCTTCGAGGGCGCGATCAGGCGGGTGCCGGAGGTTGCCGTGGTTCCCTCGGCGACCGCACTGGCGGTGCTGCGCTCGCGGGAAATCGGAGCGGCCCGGGGCCACGGCCTGCTCGCCGTTGCAGGGCCGGCGGGTGAGGACACGACCGCGGTGCTGCCCGGCGGGCTGCTGGAAGTGCGCTGGCTGAGCGGCCGGTTCAACGACGTGACCGCGGAGGTCTCTCCCAAGCCGGACACGCTGGAAGCCACGCTGGGCCGCTACGCGGCGCTGCACTTCGCGGCCCACGCGCGCGCCGACGACGAGTCGCCGTGGCGATCGGGCATCCTGCTGGAGCCCGAGCAGGACGGCCAGGCCGCGCGCTGGCTGCGCGCCGAGGACGTGCTGGCGCGCCGGCTGCACGCGCGGCTCGCCGTCCTGGCGGGCTGTGAGACGGCAGCCGGGCGTGTCTTCACCGGCGAGGGCGTGGTCGGGCTTTCCACCGCGTTCCTCGGAGCCGGTGTCCCGGCCGTCGTGGCCACGCTCTGGCGCGTGGACGACCGCACCACCACGCGGTTTGTCCGGCGCTTCTACGAGGGACTCGCGCGCGGCGACGACTCGGGCGAGGCGCTGAAGCAGGCCCGCCTGGCCCTCGCGGCCGACCGGGGCACCTCGGACCCCTGGTACTGGGCGGGGTTTGTGCTGGTCGGCGAGCCCGGACAGCGGCTGGCCCTGGCCGGACGCACGTCCACCCGGCCGCTGGCCATCTCGTTCGGGCTCTTCGTGCTCGTCCTCGGCGGCCTGATGGCCTTCGCCCGGAAGCCGGAGCGGCCCCCCGCGAAGAAATCGCTGTGACGAACGCCAGGTCGCCGGTCCCAAGTCCTTTGGAGGGCACGGAAGGGGCCGGTCCGGCGGACGAGGCCCTCGTCCGGGTCTTCCAGGCGGAGCCGGGCGCTGCGAGCGGCCGGCGCGCGGCCGAAACGCTGTTCTCGCGCTACGACCGGCGGGTCTACCTCTGGTGCCTGCGGCTGGCACGCGACCACGACCGGGCGCTCGATCTCGCTCAGGAGGCGCTGCTCACGGCGTTGCGGGACCTGCCGGGCTTCCAGCACCGCTCGCGCTTTGCCACCTGGCTGTACACGGTGGTCCGCCGGCGCGCGCTCCGGCTGCTCCAGCGCGAGCGGCGGTGGCTGATCGAGGAGACCGACCTGGATGCGATGGAAGGCGCGGCGACCGACCCGGCCGAGGCGGCGCTGCGCGAGGACGAGGAGGGGTGGTTGATGGGGACGATGAACGATGTGCTCGAGCCGGTCGAGGC
Source organism: uncultured bacterium (assembly GCA_964589945.1). GTDB lineage: Bacteria > Eisenbacteria > RBG-16-71-46 > RBG-16-71-46 > RBG-16-71-46 > CAIXRL01. Next base: position 15,549 of record CAZPVG010000007.1, on the reverse strand, counting down.
GCGGGCGCTGCTGCTGAGATGCGAAGAGGGCCTTCCCGTGGAGGAGATCACGCGACTGCTCGCGCTCCCGGGCGCCTCGGGCGCGCGGGGTGTGCTGCAATCGGCGCGTCGCAAGCTCCGCGCGGCGCTCGACCGGCGCCGTGCCGCGGAGGGCGGGCGATGAGCCCGCCGCGCCGCTTCACCGACGACGAGCTGCACGAGCTGCTCGGGCTCGCCGGGGACGACCCGCGCCTCGAGCCCGTGCGGGCCGACGCGGCGGCGTGGGCGCGCTTCCTCGCGCTGCGCGAGTTTCTCTCGCCTTCGGCGCCGCCCGAGGGCGCGCGCCCCGAGGAAGCCTCGCGGCGGCTGCGTGCGGCGCTCGCGGGGGCGCTCGGCGAGCCGGCGCCCGAGGCGGCGCCGCGCGCCGAGCGCGCCTCCGCGTCCGCACCCCGGGCGCGCGCGACACCGGGCCCGTGGCGCTGGGGCTGGCTCGCCGCCGCGGCCGCCGTGGCGATCGTGACGGTCGTGCTGCTGCCGCGGCGCGAGCCGGGGTCCCAGCTCCGCGGCGACGGCTCGACGCTCGCGCTGCTGGGCGCGCACGCGGAAGCGGACGGGGTTCGGCTCGCGTGGCGGAGCGCGCCGGGAGCGGACCGTTACGAAGTCGTGCTGCTCGCGCCGGATCTCTCGCCGCTCGGGTCGCCGCGCGAGACGGCCGACACGACGCTCGTCGTCCTGCGCGAGGGTGCGCTGGCGGCGCTGCCGAGATCGGGCACCGTGCTCTGGCGCGTGACCGCCCTGCGGCTCGGCACACCGGTCGCTGCGTCGGCGACGGACTCGTTCGCGCTTCCCTAGGCAGGCGGCGCGGACGCCTCAGGATTTCCGCTTCGGGACCGGGTTCACGAGCTCGAGCACGAGCTCCCACGGCTTCGTCCGGCCGCGCTGCCAGACGTGCACGTACCAGGCGGAGTCCGGGTCGGCGCTGTCGCCCGAGACGAACGAGCCGTAGGTGTAGCCGAGGTCGCCGCTGCGCGAGACGAACTGCGCCAGGGACATGAGCGTCGCGCCGCCCTCGCGCGAACGTGCGGTGTCGCAGGCGGCCGCGAGCCCCGTCACGCGCGGCAGGTCGTCGCGAAGGAGCATGAGCCGCTCGCTGCCGTACCTTTCGAGCGCGACCGCCACGCCGTCCGCCTTCGCGATCCGGCCGAAATCCGCGTCGGCGCGCCACAGGGAGCGGCGCGGCTTGAGCCGGTGGCGCCCGGTCTGCGGCGCGTTCCCGGGCTCGAGGAAGACCGGGTCGGCCGGCGGGCCGGCGGGGCGCGCATGCGAGATTCCGGCGTCGAGGACCGCCCGGTAGCGGCCTTCGCCCGTGCGCCTCCAGACCGTCACGTATTCGCCCCAGGCGGTGTCGCCGGCCTGCGCGCTGTCGGCCCGCCAGCTCCACGGGCCGGTCGTCCAGCCCAGGTCACCACCCTTGCTGATCGCCGCCACCTCCGGTCGCCACGAGAGCCGTGCCGGGCTCGGCGCCATCGCGGAGAAGGCCGCCTGACCGTCCACCGGTCCCGGCCGGAACGCCACGCCGTGCGGCGAGAGCCACTTGAGGAAGGCGGCGCGGACGCCGCTCGCCGCGGCGTCCGCCGCGAAGGCATGCTCGGCCTCGATCAGTACGGTCGGGGAGGGGGCCGGGGGGGCGGCGGCAGTCGCGAGCAGGAGCGGGAAGGGCAGCGCCAGGGCGAAAGCGAGCTTCATGTCGGGTCCTCCGGCCGTGTCGGGCCGCCGGCGGCTCGGGCCGGCGGGGGGAGCGTCGACGACGAGGGATACCACCGGGCCCGCCGGGTCGCGAACGGCGGCGGCACCGGCGGGCGTCCGGGCTGAAAGCCGCCTCGCGCCGCAACCCCGCGGCGGCAGGCCCTTTCGCCGCTCAAGTGACGGGGAATTGGCACCGAAAACTCCTGCGGCCCCCCCGCGGGGCCCACGACCTTCGGAGACCCGACCCTTGCACAGGCCGATCGCCCGCTACCTGACGCGCTACCGGGACCGCCTGGCGGACGCCGTCGCGCGTCCGCTCGTCGCGACGCTCGGAGCCGAGAAGGCCCACGACGAGGCGCAAGCGCTCGTCGTCGGGCTCCATCGCGCGTTCCTGACGCCCGGACCGCTCTCGTTCGTGGAGCCGCTCCAGCGCAGCATCGGCGCGTGGTGCGAAGCGGGGGTGGACGAGCGCCGGCTCGGCGAGGCGCTGCTGGCGCTCGTGCGCGTGCCCGCCACCGAGCAGGACGGCTTCGCTCTCCGCGAGTGGTCGCGCGGCCTGCGGCCGATGCTCGACTTCGTGCCTGCCCCGACCGTCTACGTGGACGCCCGCTTCCGCGTCCGGGCCGTCAACGTGGCGATGTCGCACCTGCTGGGCGAGGGGCAGTCCACGCTGGACGGCGTGCGGCTCTTCGAGCTGTTCGAGCCGGAGTCCGCGGGGCTCACCGCGGGGCTCGCTTCGCCGCCCACCGACGGTGACGACGCGATGCGGTTCGGCCGCCTCGTGCCGCGCGACCGCCCCGGCGAGACCCTGCTCGCCACGCGCATGCCGTTCTCGCCGGGCGGGCGCATCGCCGGCTGGTTCTTCACGTTCACGCCCGACGACGCCAACGCGCTCGTGGACGCGTCCATGACCGAGATGCTCGCGCGCGAGAAGCGGCAGAACGAGAAGTTCGCGGCACTGCTCGCGGTCAGCCACGCGGTCGTGAACACGCTGGACCTCAATGTCATCCTCACGACGATCGCGAAGAAGGTCCGCGAGGTCATCCAGACCGACGAGTGCACGGTGTTCCTGTTCGACGACAAGGACCAGTTGCTCTACCCGGTCGTGTGCGACGCGCGCGACTACATGGAAGAGATGATGGCCGTGCGCCTCAAGCTGGGCGAGGGCATCACCGGCATGGTGGCCCTCACGGGCCGCGGCGAGATCGTGGACGACGCCGAGGCCGACCCGCGCTCGGTCACGGTACCCGGCACGCCGCCCGAGCAGTCGGCGCTGCTGTGCGTGCCGCTCGTGAGCCAGGACAGGGTCGTGGGCGTCATCACCCTCTCGCGCATCGGCTCGCGCACGTTCCAGCAGGACGACCTCGAGCTGGCCACGCTGTTCGCCGGCCAGTGCAGCGCCGCGATCGCGAACGCGCGCATGTACGAGAGCATGAAGGCCGCCTACGACGAGCTGCGCGACACCCAGGCCCAGCTCGTGCAGGCGGCGAAACTGAACGCGCTCGGCGAGATGGCCGGCGGCGTGGCGCACGACTTCAACAACATCCTCGCCGCGATCCTCGGGCGCACGCAGCTGCTGCTCCAGACGATGCTCGACCCGGACTTCCGGCGGCAGCTGCTCGTGATCGAGCAGGCCGCCCTCGACGGCGCCCAGACGGTGCGCCGCGTGCAGGAGTTCACGCGCGTCCGGCAGGACGAGCACTTCGAGACCGTGGACCTGAACCAGGTCCTGCTCGGCGTGACCGAGCTGACGCGCCCCGTATGGGAGTCCGGCGCGAAGCGGCGTGGCGTCACGATCGACGTGCACCTCGAGCTGGGTGCCACCAGGATGACGGTCGGCAACGCCTCCGAGCTGCGCGAAGTGTTCACGAACCTCGTGCTGAACGCCGTGGACGCGATGCCGAACGGCGGCGAGCTGTGGATCACCTCGAGCAACGGTGCCGGCGTCGTCGCGGTGCAGATCCGCGACACCGGCGTCGGCATGGACGAGGCCACGCTGGGCAAGATCTTCGATCCGTTCTTCACGACGAAGTCGGCGAAGGGCACGGGCCTCGGCCTCTCGGTGGCCTACGGCATCGTCACGCGCCACCGCGGCACGATCGACGTGGACAGCGAGCCCGGCGTCGGGACGCTGTTCACGCTGGCGTTCCCCGAGGGCGAGGCGAGCGACGGCCGGGTGTCGCACTCCGAGGACGCAGCCCTGCCGCGGCTCAAGGTGCTGGTCGTGGACGACGAGGAAGTCGTGCTCGAGGTGATGGTGGACCTGCTCGCCGCGATGGGGATGGACGTCTCGCGTGCGCACGGCGGGCCGGCCGGCATCGAAGCGGTCGAGGCGGACGAGTTCGACGTGGTGTTCACCGACCTCGGCATGCCCGAGGTGAACGGCTGGGACCTCGCGACGGCCGCGAAGGCCCGCCGGGCCTCGACGGCGGTCGTGCTCGTGACCGGATGGGGGTTCCAGCTCGGCGAGGAGACCGCGGCCTCGAGCGGCGTGGACCTGATCATGCCCAAGCCGTTCTCGTGGGACGACGTGCGGAACGCGTTGCAGCAGGTGGCGCCGATCGCGAGGCGCGACGCCGCCTGAGGCGCACGGCCGCAAGCGCGACGGGCGCGCCGGATCGCTCCGGCGCGCCCGTCGCGTGTTCGAGGGGTCAGGGTTCGGGATGCGAAGCCGGGACCGGCGCCTCGTCGAGCGGCAGTCCGAAGGCGGAGGCCGCGACGTTCGTCCACGACGCGGACGGGTAGTCGAAGCGCTGCAGGCCGCGCACGCGCCCGGAGCGGTCCACGGCGAACCAGGCCTTCGCGTCGTGACGCGTGTCCGGGTCGAGCACGTTGTACTGGGCGCCGATCGCGCGCTGGGCGTCGGGCACGACGGGAAACGCCAGGTCGAGCTTCCTCACGACCTCGCGGCAGGCGCCGACGCGCCAGTCGAGGACGGCCACCGGCACGACGCCGATCCGCGTCAGGCGGGCGGACTCGCGGGCGAGGCCGACCAGGTCGTCCTCCGACGCGCCGAAGACGAGGAGGACGTGGCCCTGCTCGCGCAGGTCGCGCAGGCGGGCGGTGCCGCCGGCAAGGGTCTCGTAGGCGAAGTCGGGGGCGCTCGAGCCGGGGACCACGATGGCGTAGTCCGCGCCGCCTCCAAGCGGAACGATCGGAGTGCGGGCCGCGTCCGCGGCCTGCGGGCCGACCGTCGCGGCGGCGGCGGTGCCGGGGAGCCCCAGGAGGACGGCGAAGGCCAGCGGGAGCAAGGTGCGGTTCACGATCAACCTCCGGTTGGGCGACACGGATGCGAGTCATTCCGACGGCTGCACCGTTCGTATCGTCCGCTCCGGAGGCGCGGTTGAATCGCTGCGAATCGCGACGACCCAACGTCACGCGCCGCAGCGACTCCCCGCGACGGCTTGCAAAGCTAGAGGCCGGTCACCGCGTATTGCACGGCCCTCACGGCGACCCCCGGGGCGAGCCGCTGCCCGAGGTCGATGCGGTTCACGATGCCGTCCGGCTCGATCACCGCGTAGCCCGCGCGCGGCTCACCCTTCTCGAGATTGTAGGCGCCGTAGAGCGCCGCGATGTCGCCCGTGAAGTCGTCGAGCAGCAGCGCGCGCGGCTTGTGCTCTACGCTCCAGGCCGAGAGCGTGCCGACCTTCTCGGGAAAGACGCCGATCACCAGCACCGTTTCGGGAACCGAGCGCGCGATGGAGTCCACCGCCCCGTAGTTCCTCTGCGGGCAGAAGCAGAGCACGACCCATTTCCCCCGGAGGTCCGAGAGCTTCAGCTTGCCGCCGCCCGCGAGCGGCAATTCGAAGTCGGGGGCGTGGTCGCCCCTGTAGACGGTGCCCACGGCGTAGCGCGGCGTCGACGAGACGGAGCCCGAGGGATTGTTCTTGTTCGTCGGTTGGGGTGGGGTCGGGGGACGGTTGCGTTCCGGGGATTGCGCCGCGGCGGGAGCGGCCGCGAGCAGCAGGGCGAGAGCGAGTGCGAACCGGATCATGTCGGCACCTCCTCCACTGCCAGCGCGGCGGCGGGGAGAGCCGCCGAGCGCCATGGGAGGACACGGGCCGTCAGCGGGCGGCGCGTCCTCCGGATGCCGGGGCATGCTCGACTTCGTCGCGCAGCGCCGCGAGGTTGGCCTCGGGGCTGTGGGGCGGGATCGAACATCCCGGCGCGACCAGCCATCTCCGTCCGCCCGTCTCGGCGAGCGCACGACGGTATTGCTCCAGTACGGCCTCGGGTCCCGCCTCCTGCAGGGCGCCCTCGTGGGCGATGCCGCCCATGACGGCGCCGGGCAGGCGCGCGAGGCCTTCGGCGAGCGAGGGATTCTCCGGAGCGAGCGCGTCCCAGGAGAACGCGCCCACCGGGTAGTCCGCGAACTCGAACAGCAGGTTGTCGTCCTTGCACACGTGCAGGACGTGGAACAGCGAGGGGCCCGCGGCGGAGAGCAGCCGCAGGTCGAAGGGCCGCGACCAGCGCCGCAGGTCCTCGGGGGTCACGAATCGGCGGCAGCCCCAGTCCACGGTGGCGAGGTAGATGCCGTCGGCGCCCGCGCGCATCAGCTCGGGCACGAGCTTCTCGAAGACCCGCGTCACCGTCTCGAGCGCCCGCCCGACCCGGGCGGGGGCGGAGGCGAGGTGTTCCTCGAGCACCGTCGGGGGCTCGGTCATCTCGCCGAGGATCGCGAGCGGCGTGAACACGGTGGCCAGGATCGGCACGGTCGCCGGCAGCTTCGCGCGCAGCATGCGCACCGCCTCGATCTGCTCGCCGAGCGCGCCGGCATCGTGCGGGATCTCGCGGATCTCCTCCCAGTCGGCGGGCGCGCGGACCGGGAACGACTCGAGGACGGGCTTTTCGTCCGGCACGCCGCTGTAGCGGTAGCGGACACCCCAGTCCTCGACGTGATAGTGCTTCCGGGGGTTGAGCTTGACCCAGTCCCAGCGGTGGCGGTGCCAGCGCTCGAGGGTGTGCTCGACCAGGTCGGCGGCGCTCGACTCACGGTGGTAGACGTGGCCCCAGAAGGAGATCGGAGGCCGATCCGCAGGATGGCCCTGAATGGCCGCGAGCACCCGGTCGCGCTCGGTCATGTGTTCACGTTAGACCCGCGGCCCCCGTGCCACAACCCCCATCTCGGCCCGCCTTCCGGGGGCAAAAGCGTGCCGTCGCCGCCGCTTCCCGGCCGTCCGGCGAAGAAGTGGCGCCCGGCGCGGAGGGCGACTACGGTCGCCGCATGCGACCCGTCCCGGGGCAGTTCCTCGTCGTCCTCCTGCTGCCGGCCATCCTCGCCGGCTGCGGCCGGGCGGGGAGCCCGCACGGCGACGGGGGACGGCCTCCCGCCCGCGACGTGGGCACGGAGCTGCCCGTCTCGGTGCTCGCCGACACCGCCGAGACCGGCGGCCTCCCGCCTGCCGGGGCGCTCGCACGCGTGCCGCCGGCGCGCGTGACGCTCGTGCGGATCGCGCTCGCGCGGCCCGACGTCGAACCCGCGCTCCCGGTGCCGCAACCGTCCGCGCCCGCGGCGGACACGCGCTCCCCCGAGGGCCTCGCGGCCGACGACGTCCTGCGCCCGCCGATTCCGCGGGAACCTCTCGAGCTCCGCCTGCCCTCCGGGCCCCCGGGACGCGTGGACCTCGACGTGCGCGTGGACGAGCGCGGCGAGGTGACCGACGCCCGGCCGGCCGGGGGCGACGCGGACTCTGCGACCGTGGCCGCGGCGGTCCGGGCGGCACTGCGCTCGCGCTGGTATCCCGCGACGAGGCGCGGCAGGCCGGTGGCCGTGTGGTGCCGGCAGCGCTTCGAGACCGGCCCGCCGCGCTGATCCCTACGCGGGCGCCTCGACCACGCGGCCCCAGATGCGGCGCGTACGCCAGACCTCGAAGCCCTCGGAGCGGTAGAGCGCGAGGGCGCCCTCGTTCTCGCCGTCCACGAGCAGCGTGACGCGGCCGGGCACGTTCTCCTCGAGCCAGCGCACGCCCCAGCGCAGCAGCGCCCGGCCCAGCCCGAGGCCCCGCGCGTCGTGGGTCGTTCCGATCACGCCCACCTCGCCCCGGCCCTCGTGCCGCTCGTTGCGGCAGAAGCCCACGCAGCGCCCGCCGCGGTAGGCGAGCAGCAGCCCCTCGGGGAGGAACGTCGGGTCGTCGGCGATCGCGCGCGTGTTCTCCGGGGTCGCGACGACGAAGCGGTAGTGCTTCGCGAAGGAATCGTTGTAGGCCGTGCGCCAGTCCTCGAGCATCTCCGGGCTGCGGTCGAAGGAACGCACTTCGATCCCTTCCGGCCAGGCGGGCTCCGGCGCGCCACCGCGCGGGCGCTCCATCATCCAGAACCACCGTTCGTGCGCGAAGCCGAGCCGGGCAGCCAGCCGCTCGGAGGCCTCGTTCGGCATCCACGCGCTGCCCGCGATCTCGAGCCGCCCGCCGGGCGGCGCGCACGAGCGGGCGTACTCGACGAGCGACTCGGCGAGCCGCCGGCCGATCCCGCGGCGGCGGAAGGGCTCGCGCACGCCGACCCGCAGCATCGTCCAGACCTCTCCCGCCTGCGGCAGCACCCAGGGCACGCCGAAGCCGGCGAGGGCCCCGTCCACCTCGGCGATGCGCAGGCCGTCCTGCGCCAGCCGCCGGTCGTGCAGCTTGTGCTCGAGCCCGCCGGGGCCGAGGAACTTGTCGAAGTGGGGGGCCAGCTCCGGCTCGTGCAGCGCCGCGCGCAGCGCCTCCCGGTCGTCGGGCCGCCAGGGCCGGATCTCGAGGGACATGGCGGCGCAACCTAGGGGCCGCCCCGCCCGCCGTCAACGGCCCGGACGGCCGCCGCCGGCCGGGCCGTTGACGCCCGCGCGCGCGCCCGCGTAGCCTGCCGCGCATGTCCACGACCGCGTTCGGGCTCGACCGGATGCAGGACCTGGTGGCGCGGTTCTCCGGCCGCCGGGTCCTCGTGCTCGGCGACCTGATGCTGGACCACTACCTCTGGGGGCGCTGCGAGCGCATCTCGCCCGAGGCCCCCGTCCCCGTCGTCGAGGTCGAGCGCGAGACGAGCTCCCTCGGCGGCGCGGGGAACGTCGCGGCGAACCTCGTCGCCCTCGGGGCCCGGCCGGTGCTGGTCGGGCTGATCGGCCAGGACGCCCGCGCGCAGCAGCTGCTCGAGGCCTTCAGCGACCGCGGGATCGACACGCGGGCGCTCGTGCGCGACGCGACCCGCCCCACGACGATCAAGACGCGGATCCTGGCGCAGCACCAGCAGGTGGTCCGCGCGGACTGGGAGTCGCGCGCCGACGTCGCGGGCGAGGCGCTCGAGGAGCTGTTCGAAGTGCTCGGGCGCGAGCTGCCCCACTGCGAAGGGCTCGTCGTGAGCGACTACGGCAAGGGCGTCGTGACGCGACCGGTGCTCGACCGGGCGATGGGGCTGGCGAAGGCCGCGCAGCTGCCGATCAGCGTGGATCCGAAGGAGAGCCACCTCGACGCGTACCGGGGCGTGAGCATCCTCACCCCGAACCAGCACGAGGCGGGCTACGTCATGGGCCGGCGCGTCACCGACGAGGCGAGCCTGCTCGAGGTGGGCTGGGGCCTGCGCGAGCGCCTCGACGCCGACGGCGTGCTGGTGACCCGCGGCGCCGACGGCATGAGCCTGTTCGAGCGCGGCGGCCGCTACACGCACCTGCCGACGGTGGCGCGCGAGGTGTTCGACGTCACGGGCGCCGGCGACACCGTGGTGAGCGTCGTGGCGCTCGCGCTGGCGGCCGGCGCGGACTTCCGCGAGGCGTGCCACCTCGCGAACCACGCGGCGGGGCTCGTCATCCGTGAGGTGGGCACCGCGACCTGCTCCCCGGCCCAGCTCCGCGAGTCGCTCGCCGGGACGCCGGCGTGAGCGCCGCGGCGTTCGAGCTGCCCGCGGAGGCGCGCTCGCGCCTCGCGATCTGGAGGGCCGCCGGCGAGCGTGTCGTCTTCACGAACGGGGTCTACGACCTGCTCCACCGCGGCCACGTCGAGTACCTCGAGGAGGCGCGCCGACTCGGCGACCGGCTCGTGGTGGGCGTGAACGGCGACGACTCCGTGCGCCGGCTCAAGGGGCCCACGCGCCCGATCGTCGGGCAGCGCGACCGCGCCGCGCTGGTCGCGGCGCTGGCCTGCGTGGACCTCGTCGTCGTCTTCGACGAGGACACGCCGCTCGCGCTCATCGAGGCCGTCGAGCCCGACGTGCTCGTCAAGGGCGCCGACTGGACCGAGGACGCCATCGTCGGAGGCGACTTCGTGAAGGCGCGCGGCGGGAGTGTCGTGCGCGTGCCGGTCCGCGAAGGGCTCAGCACCAGCGCGCTCGTGCAGCGCATCCGCGAAGGACGCAGCGCGGCCGGTTCCTAGGGGAGGGCCGGCCCGGTCATTTGGCTCGACCGGCCGCAGGCTCTACTCTCCCCGCAGCCATCCTCCCGACAACGAAGGCGCGGCATCCCCCGAGCCGCTCGATGCGAATTCCGTCTCCCGAACCCCCGTCGGGATCGTCTCGAGCTCCCGGGTGACCCCTTCCGACGACACTCCCATTCCGCGCCGGGTCTCGCGGCGCTACATGCCCGAGGTGTACGAAAGCCTCCGCGAGATCGCCGGGGCCTACCTCCGGCACGAGCGGCGGGACCACACCCTCGAGCCCACGGCGCTCGTGCACGAGGCCTTCCTCAAGCTCTCGAGCCAGTCGAAGCTCGAGCCCAGCAACCAGACGCACTTCCTCGCGATCGCGGCGGGCGCGATGCGCCAGATCCTGGTGGACCACGCGCGCGCGGCCCAGGCGCTCAAGCGCGGGGGAGGCTGGCGCCGCATCAGCGTGGCCGAAGCCCTCTCGGAGGCCTCGCCGGGAAGCGAGGACCTGCTGGCGCTCGACGACGCCCTCCACCGCCTCGCCGCCGAGGACGAGGTCGCCGCGGCCATCGTCGAGATGCGCTTCTTCGCCGGGCTGACGGAGGTCGAGATCGCGGCCGAGCTGGGCCGCAGCGAGCGCTGGGTCCGGGGGCAGTGGTCGCACGCGCGTGCCTGGCTGCGCCGCCAGATGTCCGCCGAGGGCCTCTGAGGCCGAGGCGCCCGGGAGGGCGGGGGCCCCGGCGGAGATCTTCTCGTGCCGCTTTGGGCCACGCCCGCCGCTTTAGAAGGTAGCGGAGTTGTGGGCCGCCCACCGGCCGGGGGGGGCATGCCACCCGGAGCTTCACGCGCCGCGACGGCGTCCGGCCACCGAAGGGCCGCCCGGCACGTGACGCGTGCGGGCCGCACGCGGGACCGCCGGTACGGGTTCGCAGATGCCTTCGGGGGAAGCGCTGCGAACACCGGCCGGCGGTCTGCACGCCGGCCGCCCGGTCCCGCTCAGAACGGATCCGGGAACGCCACGCGCAGGTCGAACCTCCGCGGCAGCGACCCCGCCGAGATCCACTTCGCGCTCGCCAGCCGGCGGCGCTGCCGGGCCGTCGTCCCGCGCGCGTTCATCTGCAGCCGGTCCATCACCTGCCGTGCCCGGGCACGGGACGAGGGCGAGCCGGTCAGGGCCAGCGACAGCAGGGCGAGCCGCAGCCGCTGCTCGTCCGCCTGCGCGGCCAGCACCGGCAGGCGGCCCTCGGGCAGGCGGCTCCAGGCGAACGAAAGGTCCCTGCGGGCGCGCTCGAACTCCCGCGGGTCGCGCCGCCCGCAGCCCAGGTCCACGCGGACCTCCGCGCGGGCGAGCGCCAGCAGCGCGAGATCCCCGGGCTCGTACCGCGTCTCGGAGTGGACGCGGGGGTCCAGCGCGTCCAGCGCGTTCCGCAGCGCGAGATCGCGCGAGGCCGAGTCGGGCGCCCACCACGCGGCGACACGGAAGGCCCGGGCCAGCCCGCAGCTCGAGTGGACCGCGCTCGTGTAGCCCGGGAGCTCCAGCCGCAGCGCGCGCGCGAGACGAAGGCACGCGAACGAGGAGTCCAGCAGGCCGGCGGAGTGCTCGAGGAGCGCCCCGCGCAGGAACGCCGTGCCCAGGTCGTGCAGCACCGAGGCGTGCCGGGCGTCGTTCAGCCGCAGCCCGGGCACGGAGGCCGCGCGGCGCAGCTGCGCGATCGCGAGCCGGACCTCGGCCGTGTCGCCCCGGTCGAAGCCGAGGTTGGAATGGCTCGCGCCGAGCCCCTGCAGCCAGCCGGCCAGCGCCAGCCGCCACTCGGGTTGCGGGGCCAGGGGCGTCGAGAGCAGCGACGTGTCGCCGGCCCCTCCGAGGAATACGGCGAGCCCTTCGCGGCGCACCGCGAACGCGCGCGCGTGCGCCCGCTCGCGATCGGCGAGACGCGCGAGCTCGTCCCACGCCTTCGCCGAGGCTCTCCACGCCTCCGTGCCGGCCGGGAGGACCACGCCGCCGGCGATGATTCCGAGCGTGTCGGGCGTCGGCACGCGCGGCGTGGGCCGGGACGTCTCGCGGCACGCGTACCAGGTCTCCGCCGCCGCCCGATACAGCCCGGGGTCGTAGGTCCGCTCGGCGACGAGATAGCGCGCCTCGCCGAGCCGGAATCCGACGTACGCCAGCGCCTCCGCCGCCCAGGGCCGCGAACGGGTCGTCTCCAGCAGCGCCATGGCCCGTTCGCCGTGCGCCAGGGCCTCGCGGAGACGGGGCAGCACCCGCGTGTTGTAGTGCAGCCGAACCGTCATGCTGTCGGCCTCGACCATGGCCCGCCGGAATGTCGCCGCCGGACGCAGCGTGCCCTCGAGGCGCTCGAACGGCGACGGCGGCGGCCCGATGCGCCCGGTGATCCACGCGACCGCGGCGGCCACGACGGCGAGCGAGGCGGCCGCGGTCGCGGCCACGAGCCAGGCGGGGCGGTGCCCGGGCGCCGGACGCGCGTGCGGCGCCCGGCCCGACGCCACGCGCCGCAGGTCGGCGGCCAGCTCGCCGGCCGACGCGAGGCGGCGCTCCGGGTCCTTGGCGAGCGCGGCGCGCAGCACCCGCTCGAGCGGCCGGCGCAGCTTCGGGGGCAGCTCCTCCATCGGCCGGGGCGGGGACGTGATGACCGCGACGAGCGCGCGGTGCACGGAGTCCTCGGGCACGTGGTAGGGAAGCCTCCCGGTGACGAGCTCGTACGTGAGCGCCGCGAGCTGGTGCACGTCGGAGCGGGGTCCGATCCGGTCCGGGCGCGCATCCGCCTGCTCGGGGCTCATGTAGCGGATCGTGCCCACGAGCACGCCCACGGTCGTCTGCAGCGTCGTGGCGCGCACGTCGCTGTCCACAAGGCGCGCGATGCCGAAGTCGAGCACGACCGGCCGCCCGTCCTCGCGCACGAGGATGTTCTCGGGCTTGAGGTCGCGGTGAACGACGCCGCGCTCGTGCGCGTGCTGGACGGCGTCGCAGACGCGCGCCATCAGCTCGAGCCGCTCCGCGACGGTGTGCGCGGCCGCCGCCCACGATCGCAGGCTCCGCCCCTCGATCCGCTCCATCGCGATCCACGGGGTCGGACCGCGCGGCCCTTCGTCCACGCCGGTCTCGATGGAGCGGGCGATGCCGGGGTGGTCGAGGCGCGCCAGCACGGTCGCCTCGCGCCGGAAGCGGGCCATGAGCTGGGGGGAGAGCAGGCCACCGCGCAGCACCTTGAGCGCCACGGGAGGGCCGTCGTCGCGTCGCGCGAGGTAGACGACGCCGAGACCGCCGCGCCCGAGCTCGCAGTCGAGGCGCCACGGGCCCACGCGCAACGGCAGCGGATCGGCCGGCAGCGGGTCCTCGTCCCCGGCGCCCGACTCGTCGTGGAAGGCCAGCAGCTCCTCGACCTCGCGGCGCAGCCCCTCGTCCCCGGCGGCTTCGCGGGAAACGAACGCGTCGCGCCGCTCGGGCGGCTCCTCGAGGGCCCGCATGAACAGGGACTTGGCGGCATCGTACCGTCGCACGGCGAACAGACTCCGGGCAGGACGCTCGCGCCGGCCGCATCGGGGGTGGGCCGCAGGAATTGAAATCGGGGAGCGCCACCTTAGCACGCCGGCCGCCGCGCGCGTCGCCCGCTCGCGCGCGACCGCGGCGCCGCGGCGTCGCGCCGGGCGCGGCCCGGCCGCTTGCCTCGACGCGGAGCCTCCGTTAGTTTTCCCCGTCCTTTTTCAATCCCCCCTCATGCGCCCTCCGGGTAGCGTTCCCCCGCCCGGGCGCGGCGCTCCACGGGAGAGCCCATGAACCTGCACGAGTACCAGGGCAAGGAACTCTTCGCCCGTTTCGGCCTGCCCGTCCTGCCCGGGCAGGTGGCGGCCACGCCCGAGGAGGCGCGCGACGTGGCGGCCTCGATCGGCGGGCTGGTCGTGATCAAGGCGCAGGTGCAGGCCGGCGGCCGCGGGAAGGCCGGCGGCGTGAAGCTGGCCCGGACGCCCGAGGAGGCGTTCGAGAAGGCCCGCGACATCCTGGCCCTGACGATCAAGGGGCTGCCGGTGCGCCGGGTGCTCGTCGCCCAGGCCGCCGACATCGCGAAGGAGTACTACCTCTCGATCGTGATGGACCGCGAGAAAAAGGCCCCCCTCATCATGCTGTCGGCCGAAGGCGGCGTGGAAATCGAGGAGGTGGCCCGCACGGCCCCGGAGAAGATCATCCGGCAGCACATCGCCCTCGACGGCCTGCGCCCCTACCAGGCGCGCAACCTCATGGCGAAGGTCTTCCCGGACTACCGCCAGGCCGCGCAGGCCGCGGACGTCCTGCTGAAGCTGTACCGGGTCTTCCAGGAGGGCGACTGCTCGCTGGCCGAGATCAACCCGCTGGCGGTCACGCCCGAGGGCCGGGTGATCGCGCTCGACGCGAAGGTGATCCTCGACGACAACGCCGACTTCCGCCACATGGACTGGGAGCACTGGCGGGACGCCGAGGACGAGACGATGGGCCAGAAGCTGGCCCGCGAGAAGGGCCTGTCGTACGTCCGGCTCGAGGGCGACATCGGCTGCGTCGTGAACGGGGCCGGTCTCGCGATGGCGACGATGGACCTCATCAAGCACTACGGCGGTGAGCCCGCGAACTTCCTCGACATCGGCGGCTCGTCGAACCCCGAGAAGGTCACGGCGGCGCTGAAGATCATCACCGGCGACTCGCACGTGCGCGCGATCCTGTTCAACATCTTCGGCGGCATCACCCGCTGCGACGACGTCGCCAACGGCATCGTGACGTCGCTCAAGGAATCGCCGCTGTCCGTGCCGCTCGTCATCCGACTGACGGGAACGAACGAGGACAAGGCGCGCCAGATCCTCTCGGACTTCGGGCTCGGAGCCACGACCAGCATGGACGAGGCGGTCCGCATGGTGATCGCCCGGGCGCAGGAGGTGAACGCGTGAGCGTCCTCATCGACAAGAACACCCGCCTGATCGTCCAGGGCATCACGGGCCGCGACGGCGCGTTCCACACGCAGCAGATGATCGAATACGGCACGAAGGTCGTCGGCGGCGTCACGCCCGGCAAGGGCGGCGGGACGATGCACGACGTGCCCGTCTTCGACTCGGTCGCCGAGGCGGTCGAGAAGACGAGGGCGAACACCTCGGTCATCTACGTACCGGCGGCGTTCGCGGCCGACGCGATCCACGAAGCGGCCGACGCCGGCATCGCGCTGATCGTCTGCATCACCGAGGGCCTCCCGGTGCGCGACACGCTCGGGGCGTTCCACAGGGTGCTGTCGCTGCGCGGCGCGAACAACCCGCTCGGCAAGCCGCGGCTCATCGGGCCGAACTGCCCCGGACTCATCACGCCGGGCCAGGCGAAGGTCGGCATCCTGCCGGGCCAGATCGTCGCGCCCGGCCCCGTCGGCGTCGTCTCGAAGAGCGGGACGCTCACCTACGAGGTCGTCAAGCAGCTCACCGACCGCGGACTCGGGCAGACGACCTGCATCGGGATCGGCGGCGACCC
>CAZPVG010000006.1:97279-99792 GCA_964589945.1 uncultured bacterium | reverse complement strand
CACGATGTCGCGGGCGTACGGCACAAATTCTGGACCGAGCGGGAGGGCGTGGCGCCGCAGCCACGTTTGCAGCGCAGGGTCGCGTCGGGGGTGCAGCCTCGTCCCGCCCGGCCCGGGGGCGCCCGACGGCGAGGCGCCCGTTTCCCGAATGCCCGATGGCGATCGAGCCGGCCCCGGCCTAACTTGTCGCGACCAAGGAGGTGTCCGGGTGGAAGCCCTCGAGGTCGCAGGACTTTCCAAGCGGTACGGGCGCATCGAGGCGCTGCGCGACGTGGGCTTCTCCGTTCGCGCGGGCGAGATCTTCGGCTACCTCGGCCCCAACGGCGCGGGCAAGACCACGACGCTGCGCGTGCTGGTCGGGCTCGTACGCGCCGACCGCGGAACCGCACGCCTCCTCGGCGTGCCTGCCGGCTCGGCGAAGGAGCGCGAGCGGATCGGCTACCTGCCGGGCGAGCTGTCGCTCGAAGGCGACATGACCGCGCGCGCGGTGCTCGACCACTTCGCGCGCTTCCGGCCCGCGCGGCCTCCCGTGCTCCGCGACCGCCTGCTCGCGGCCTTGGGGCTGGGCGGCAGCGACCTCGGGCGCCGCGTGAAGCTCCTCTCCCACGGTACGCGCCAGAAGGTCGGCCTCATCGTCGCGCTGCAGCACGATCCCGACCTGATCCTGCTCGACGAGCCGACGACCGGGCTCGACCCGCTCGTGCAGCGCGCGCTGCGCGAGTTCCTGGTCGAGCGCGCGGGGGCCGGACGCGCGGTGCTGTTCTCCTCGCACGTGCTCTCCGAGGTCGAGGCGGTCTGCGAGCGTGTCGCCATCCTGAATCGCGGCCGCCTCGTCGCCGTCGAGGAGGTGGCGCGACTGCGTGAACGCGTCACTCGGAGGATGACGATCCGCCTGCGCGGTGCTCCCCCTGCGGACCTCGCCGCGCTTCCCGGCGTCACGCGGTGCCGCGTACGCGGCGAAGAGGTCGAGCTGACGATCGCCGGCGACGTGAAACCGGTCCTGCGGCGGCTCGCGCAGCTCGACGTCCGTGACGTGGTGTTCCCGGAAGCGCAGCTCGAGGACTTCTTCATGGGCTATTTCGGCGAGCGGAACGATGCCGGCGCTTAACCTGTTCCGGCGGCTCGCGCGGCGTCACGCCGCTTTCGTGCTCACCTGCGGAGCGCTGCTCGGGCTGTTCCAGTTCCTCATCAGCGCCGCCGTCTCGTCCATCAACGTGGGCGACGTGCTGCGGGACGTTCTCGCGTCCTTCCCGCCGATGATCCAGGCGTTCCTCGAGAACCAGTTCTTCGGCGGCTTCACGAGCCGCGGCCTGCTCGCGTTCGGCTGGAACCACCCCGTCGCGCACGCGGCCGGCACGGCCGTCGCGGTCCTGCTGGCCGCGCGGGCGATCGCGGGCGAGATCGAGAGCGGCACGCTCGAGCTGCACCTGAGCCAGCCGCTCTCGCGCGCGGGCTACTTTGCGGCCTGCGTGGCGTTCGGGCTCGCGTCACTGCTGCTCGTCACCCTGCTCGGCGTGGCCGGCACGTCCGCCGGCACGCGGTTCTTCGGGCTCGAGTGCTTCAGCACGGGCCAGATGGCCCGGCTGGGGCTCGCGTTCTTCGCGCTGCAGGCCTCCTGGTTCGGGCTCACGCTGGCACTCTCGGCGTTCCGCCGCGAGGCGGGCCCGGTGGTGAGCGTCGCGTTCGTCGTCGCGCTCCTCTCCTACTTCGCCGACGTGATCGGGAGGCTGTGGTCGAAGGCCGCGTTCGTCCTTCCCTGGTCGCTCCACCACCACTACTCACCGCAGGCGATCCTCGTGCAGGGCGGCGCGACGGGAGGCGACCTCGCGGTGCTGGCGCTCGTTGCGGTCGCCGGCCTGGCGATCGCCGGCGCCCGGTTCGGGACGCGCGACCTGCCCTGAGGCGGACGCCGGGCCTTTGCCGGTGCCCGGCAAACCCGATAGCCTCGCGGCCCACCTTCGGTGCCGGAGTGGCGGAACTGGCAGACGCGCCGGACTCAAAATCCGGTTCGGTTCACCCCGAGTGCGGGTTCAAGTCCCGCCTCCGGCACCAGCAGGATCAGCCGGTTTCGCTGAAGGTTCGACTTGTCCTCTCCGGCCGGTGGAAGACCGGCGGCACCGCCTTCCCGATCGCGCGTTCGTTCGCGCGGCGCCCGGAGAAGCGCGGCAGCGCTGGGAGCGCGTGGAACGGAAGCACACGCCCTTCGTCGTTCTCGCGGTGCCCGGTGCTGGACTTACCACGCCGGCCGCGAAGTCCAACGGCCCGACGTCCACTCCACGACCTCGCCCCTGCGCCGGCCGGCGCAGGTACATGCTCACCACGAGCGGGCGCGCGTATTCGGGCAACTCGGCGACCACGGTCCGGAGTTCACGATCCTCAGGGGAGGCTCCGTGCAGGTTCGATCTCCGCTCCCGGCATGTCGCGGCACAACCTGCTTGAGCTGTGGAGACGAGCCGGTCGAGAGCGTGCCTGACCCAATTGTGCCCGAAGCCTGGTCATGGGCCCGCTGACGC
>CAZPVG010000006.1:0-97179 GCA_964589945.1 uncultured bacterium | reverse complement strand
GGGGCCGCTACGTGCACCGCGTGCCACGAGGACGCGCTCGACGAGATCACCCACTCCGTGCACTGGTACGTTTCTTCGAACGTGAGAAACGTCCAGGGTCTGCCCGACAGCTCATGGTGGGGCATGGTGAACCGCGAGTGTGCGCTTGCGGGCACGACGGCCCTCGCCAACTGGACCGCCGCCACCGCGGGCAGCTTCACCCCGGCTTCGGCGGGGTGCGGCATGTGTCACATCGCGGCGTTGGGCTCCCCGCCCCTGCCGGCAGGACGTGAGGCAACGGCGCAAGAGGCCGCGAGCGTCGATTGCCTGGTCTGCCACGCCGCGACCTACGACATGGCACGTCGCAGGACGCTCGTCACCGGAGCCGACGGGCGGAGCCACTGGGGACAGGACCGCAGCCTCGCGGCGGCCCTGTCGATCTCGCGCCTGACCACCGCCGAGGCCTGTCTGCGCTGTCACGAGCACTCGTTCTCGCTCGACTACAAGCGCGGCACGCCCTTCACGCCGACCAACGACCTGCATGCCGCGATGGGCATGAGCTGCACCACCTGCCACGTCACCCGCCGGCACAAGATCGCCAAGGGCCAGCTGGAATCGGACATGGTGGCCAACGACCTGCCCGACGTTCCGGTGCTCTGCAGCAACTGCCACGGCAGCGAACCGCACCAGGGCGCGGCGGCGGCCGAGCTCAACGCCCACACCGCCAGGCTCGGGTGCCAGGCATGCCACATCCCGACGGCCAGCGGCATCGTCAGCGAGGACTGGAGCAAGCCCGTCAAGGACGACAGCGGCGGCGCGCACAGTGCTCTGTCCAGGTACGACGGCCTGCCGGCCGCAGCGGGAGTCTGGGTGCC
Source organism: uncultured bacterium (assembly GCA_964589945.1). Lineage (GTDB taxonomy): Bacteria > Eisenbacteria > RBG-16-71-46 > RBG-16-71-46 > RBG-16-71-46 > CAIXRL01. Next base: position 96,325 of record CAZPVG010000006.1, on the reverse strand, counting down.
GACCGTTGAGATCGAGCGGCAGCATCCCGCCCTGATGTGGCGCGTGCCGAACCGTGGCAGCGCCGCCTGCGCCCAGAGCTGGATGGCGTTTCCCACAACGACCCGCGCGACGAAGGGGGCCAGGATCTACCCGGTGCGCGCCCTGACGCAGATCATGCTGTTTGACAGGAAGCTCAAGATGCAACAGGCCCCGGGGATGAGCTTTCTGGCACGCGAGCCCAAGATGAAGGACTTCCCGCTGCTGCTCGCACCCAATCGCGAGACCTACAACCGTACGGGGGATGTCCAGGAGGCCCTCGAGGCCGGCATGGCGCCCTATGCCCCCTTCGGGCTCCGGTGGAGCGGCGAGTGGATGCCGATGAAGGTGCCCGGGAGCTCCTTCATCTCGGTCAACCACGGCGTCAAGCGCATGGGCTATTCATGCCGCGATTGCCACTCGCCGCACGGCGTCATGGACTTCGCCGCGCTCGGTTACAGCCCCCAGGAGGTGACGAAGCTCGAGGCGCCGCGCTAGGACCGCTCGGGCAGAGCTTCCAGCGTGGCCCAGGCGTGTTGCGCTCCGAAGACCGTGGAGACGGTTTCGAGCCGCGCGACTTTGGGGTCATCGGGCCCAAGGTGCTCGCGGGACGCAAGGCCTTCCCTGACGCGGCGCTCGAATCGAGGTGCCTCAGGGTCTACACGGGGCTCGGAGCCGACCACGATCATGTCCCCACGGAACTGTCTGCGCCGGAGTTCGGTGAGGAGGTTGTGACCTTGACCTGCTCCCCGGATTGTGCGAACGGATAGACTCAACCCAGCAAGAAATGACGAAGCCCCGCGAGAGCTCAGCCTCGCGGGGCTTCGACTATGCGAGGACCATCACCACACAAGATCGTTTACAGCACTTTCGTGCACTTCAGAACTTGTCGGTGGTGCACTGCATCGCTGCGCGTTGTCGACGATGGCGTTCGGTCGTCTCCCCCCTTCCCACCGACTCAAGATCCGGTTCGGTTCACCCCGAGTGCGGGTTCGACCCCCGCCTCCGGCACCAGGTCGCCGTGCGGGCGGGGCTTCGGGCCACCGCGGCCGGCGAGGTCTTCGTCGTGGTCGACAACGACGACCGGCCTCCCAAGTTCAAGCGGGGCCTGCGATGCGAGAGGCGGGAGCCCGACTCCGGGCCTCTCGAACGCGGCCGGGCCTACTTTCATGCTCAGAGCCCCTGCGCAAGCGCGGTAGAATCTCCGTGTTCCCACCCGGATTCCATCCCCACGACCGGGAGGTGGATGGCGCGCCCGCGATCCTCCGCCTCCAGGACCGCCAACGGCCTCCGGAGGTGGCGCATGAACACGACGCATCGGATGTTCGCCTGGACCGTCGTCGCGGTCCTGCTCGGGTCGGTCGCCCGCGTGGCCCCCGCGTCAGCTCAGTGCCCGGGAGGTGGCCCCTCCCCGATCGGCGTCATGGGTGCCGCGATCTGGCAGAGCGAGTCGAACGAGGCCTTCGCGTGGTTCGGCTACGCCGCGCGCACCGCCGGCGACGTGAACGGCGACGGCTTCAGCGACGTCGTCGTCGGCATGCCGCTCAAGGACGGCAGCTTCCTGAACGATGGCCGCGCCGAGTTGTTCCTGGGCTCCAGCTCCGGCGGCGCTGCGACGGCCGACTGGTTCGCAGTGGGCACCGGGACCAACTCGATGTTCGGCATCTCGGTCTCGACCGCCGGTGACGTGAACGGGGACGGCTACGACGACGTGATCGTCGGCGAGCCCGGCTATTCGAACGGTGAATCCGAGGAGGGACGCGCCTGCGTCTACCTCGGCTCGGCCGGCGGTCTGTCGAGCACGCCGGACTGGACCGTGGAAGCGGACGTCGCGCTGGCCCAGTTCGGCAGGTCGGTTTCGACCGCCGGCGACGTCAACGACGACGGCTACGACGACGTGATCGTCGGAGCGCCGGGCATCGGCGCCCCGGGAACGCTCTTCGAGGGACAGGGCGCCGCGTACGTGTTCCTGGGCTCGCCGAGCGGGCTCTCCACCAGCTTCCAGGTCGGCTTCGTCGGCGGGCAGAAGGGTGCGCACTTCGGCGCCGCCGTATGCACCGCCGGCGACGTGAACGCGGACGGCTACGACGACGTGATCGTGGGCGCACCCGACGCCGAGCTCACCGCCTCCGGCCAGCAGGGCGAGGCTCAGGTCTTCCTCGGATCCGCAGCCGGCGTCGCGGCGAACCCCGTCTGGTATCAGTTCGGAGCCCTGCACTCCAAGTTCGGGAGTTCGGTTTCGCTCGCCGGAGACACGGATGCCGACGGTTACTCGGACATCGTCGTCGGCGCCCCGTATTACTTCCTGAGCCCCGATACAGTCGGCGCGGTCCACTACTACCGCGGTTCGTCCACCGGGCCCGTCACGTCGCCAACGCAGACGCTGGTCGGCTGCCAGGACCGGATGCACTTCGGCGCCTCCGTGTTCACGGCCGGCGACGTCAACGGGGACGGCCTGGCCGACGTCATCGTCGGCGCCCCGTCGGCGGATCGCACGCCGACGCTCGACACCGGGGCTTTCGGGATCTTCCTGGGCGACGTGACGCTCGGGCTCCATTCCCAGCCGCACATCTGGGTGACGGACACGCAGGCCGACGGCGTCACCGGGATCTCCGTCGGTTCCGCCGGCGACTTCAACGGTGACGGCCTGGGTGACGTGATCGTCGGCTCCCCGGGGCAGAGCGACGGCGAACAGCAGGAAGGCATCGCACGGATCTACCCCGGGCAGGGCAACCCTCCCTCGACCACGTACCTGACCAAGGTGTCGCCGGGGCAGACGGACGTGCGCTGCGGGCACGCGGCGACCACCGCCGGCGACCTGAACGGCGACGGCTTCGACGACATCGCCGTGGACATGTTCGAGTACGACGACAACGGCGCCGATCGCGGCCGGGTCGAGGTGCTCTACGGCTCGCCGTACGGGCCGATCGGCCCCGCGCAGGTTCTCGATGGCGAGAGCGCCGGGGACATCTTCGGGACCTATCTCGCCCCCGCCGGCGACGTCAACGGAGACGGTTTCGACGACCTGCTGGTGAGCGCCTCGGGCTACAGCGTCGGGCTCAACGCGCGGGGGCGCGTCTACTGCTTCCTCGGATCGGCCACGGGCCTCGATGCGACGCCGGCATGGATGGTCGATGGCGACTACGCCGGCGAGGGGCTCGGTGGCGTCGCAGGTGCCGGGGACGTGAACGGAGACGGCTACGCGGACGTCCTCCTGACCGCCGAGCAGTGGCCCGGTCCGACGGAAGCGAACGGAAAGGCATGGCTCTACCTCGGGTCCGCAACCGGCCTGGCGGCCACACCGACCTGGTCGTCGGAGGGAACGAACACCAGCCAGTTCTTCGGTCATCGGGTTGCTGCGGCGGACGTCAACGCCGACGGATTCAGCGATGTCGTCATCGGCGGGCACGGCTACGTGTCCATGCCCTTCGAAGGCGTCGCGCGCCTGTTCCTCGGCGGCCCGAACGGGCCGTCGCTCGTGCCCGACTGGGAGGTGCACGGCGGGCAGACCGGGGCCTATCTCGAAGCCGTGGCCTCGGCCGGAGACGTGGATGGAGATGGATATGCCGACGTGGCGCTGGGCGCGGATGGATACAGCAACAGCGCGGGCGGCGACGGCATCGTGTGGATCTACCGCGGCGGTCCCGGGGGGCTGGGGACCGCGCCCAGCGACAGCATCCGGACGAATCAGGCCAATACGGTCTTCGGCTTCAAGGTCGCCGGTGTCGGCGACGTGAACGGTGACGGGCACGGCGACGTCCTGGTCTCGGCCGTCAACTACCATGATCCGTATGCGAGCGAGGGCGGCGCGTTCCTCTACATGGGTTCGTCCGCGGGCATCGTCTTTCCCGGGCTCATCGTGGCGACCGGTGGCGGCACCAACGTGTCCATGGGAACCCAGGTGGCGACGGCCGGGGACACGGACGGCGACGGGCTCCCCGACATCCTCGTCGGGGCCACCGGCTGGAACCAGGACGAAGGCGAGGTTCTCGTGTTCCGGAGCAACGGCATCCACGCGTCCGAGAGGCTGACCCTGGATCCGCGTCAGCTCACCGACGGCGGGGACGCGATCCCGCTGCTGGGCCGCGCCACCGATCCCATGCACCTCACGATGCGTGGCCGCAGCGCCGCGGGACGGACGCACGTGCGGATGGAGTGGTCCCTGGAGGAGCTGGGCACGGCCCACCCCGACGTCGGGACGCTCGAGCCGTGGCTCGACACGGGCGCCGTGGACCCGGTGCTGGGCAGCCACGTGCAACTCGACCGCACGGTGGGCCTGCCCGCGGACGACGCGCCCTACACGTGGCGCATGCGGATCACCGGCGAGTCGCCGTTCTTTCCGCACTCGCCGTGGTTCACGCAGAGCTACGCGGTGCCCACGCTCCAGGTCTGCCGCAGCCCGTCGAGTTCCGTCTCGGTTCCGTCGCCGGTCACGGCCGGGTCGCCCGTGCTCCTCAAATCCGTGATCCCCAACCCGCTCGAGCACGAGACGACGATCACCTTCTCACTGGGTCAAGCCGGCCCCGTGGACGTGGGCGTCTGGGACGTGCACGGACGCAGGGTGGCGACGCTGGTCCACGGGTTCCGCCAGGCCGGCGAGGGTCGGGTGGTGTGGAACGGCCACGACGAGCGCGGGCGGACCGTCTCGGCGGGCGTGTACTTCGTGCGCGTGAAGACGGACGCGGGCGCGGACCGGAGGAAGATCACTTTCCTGAGGTGAGGGCGGTCGCCGCCGCCGGCGCCGGCGTCGGGGCCTTCCACGCCGAGTCCACGGCGGCGGGCAGCGTCCTCACGCGGTGCAGGAACGTGGAGACCCGCCACAGGTCGTCGTCGGGCATCTGGTCCTTCCATCCGCCCATGCCGGTGTACCGGACGCCGTACTTCACGACGACGAAGATGTGGGGCACGGGGTCGTGCACGCCGCGCCGGTACAGCTGCGGCGCGGGCGGGTAGAAGTTGTCCCGTCCCCAGGAGCTCGGCTTGTCGGGCTCGCCGTGGCACGAGGCGCAGTGCTCGCGGTAGATCTTCATGCCCTTCATCAGGTCGTCGTCGGTGGCCGAGGTCGGATCGACGAGCCCCTCCGCCCTCCTGTCCACGGCCGGATCGAGCGCCATGCCGGCCAGGCGGCGCTCCCAGCCGGGCGGCTTCGCCGTCGCCTCGACCGGGAAGTGCCCCGAGAAGGCGACGATGGCGCCGATGAGCGGTGCGACGAGAATCCCGACGATGAAACCGAAGAACATCCTGCCCATGACGCGCTCCCCTGTTCGGTTGGAGACGGACGGCGGAGGGACCCCGATGCGGGCCGGTCCGGACTGCCCGACGGCGGGGAGAGTGAACCGGCTGAGGCCCCGGGACAACGTCCTGACTTCGCGACCTCGTACCTTCGCACGCTAGGATGCCCGCGGCCACTCACCGCGGAGGGACACACCTCGTGCAGATGCCCGTGCTCAGGAACGCGATTCCCGGCGGGCGCGTCCTTTGGGACACCCGGGGCCTGTCGGCGACGCGCCGGGATAACGACTGCGGAACGGAGGCCCCGTGAAGGCGTGGCCACTGTGGGTCTCGGAGTTCCTCGGGACCCTGCTCCTCGTCGGGATCGGGTGCTCGTTCGTGATCCTCGACTTCGGCACCGGGAGCCCCGTGGCGGCGCTGCTGCCCGACCCGGGAGTGCGCCGCGCGATCACGGGCTTTCTCTTCGGCACGGTCGGCGCCCTCATCGCGGTCTCGCACGTGGGCGTGATCAGCGGCGCCCACATCAACCCGGTCGTCACGCTCGTCTTCCGGCTGGAGGGGCGGATGAAGAACGGCGTGGCCCTGGGCTACGTGCTTGCCCAGCTCGCCGGCGGCGTGGTCGGCGCCGTCCCGCTGCTGCTCTGGGGCGCGAGCGGCGCCAGCATCGCGTATGCCGCGACGCTGCCGGGCGACGCGGGGCCGTGGGTCGCGCTTCTCGGCGAGACGGCGACGACCGCGGCCCTCGTCGCCGGGCTGCTGCTCTTCGTCGGGCACGCGCGGCTGCGGCGCTTCACCCCCGCCCTCTTCCCGCCGCTCTACGCGCTGCTCGTCTGGCTCGAGGCACCGCTTTCGGGCACGAGCACCAACCCGGCGCGCAGCCTCGGGCCCGGACTCGTCGCCGGCGACCTGCGCGGCGCGTGGATCTACTGGGTGGGGCCGCTCGCGGGAGCGCTCGCCGTCCTGGCGCTGCGGCGCTTCCTGCCGGTGGCACGGCGGCTCGAGGTCGGCGTCGCCAAGGTCTTCCACTTCGAGCACGACCGGCACGGCGTCTTCGGCGAGATGGCGGCGCCACGCCACCCGGCCGGGGAACGCAATCGCTAGCGAAGAGAACGCATCCGACCGTTCGCCCTTGCGGCGTGCCACCGGCCTGTCGCAACGTCCGACCGGAAATGGGCGGTCACGGCAGTCGCGTCGCCGTTCGGGCGGGAGCCCGCGTCCGGCCCGCGACTCCGCCGACCACTGCCTGAAGGACGCACCGACCCGGGAGGGCCCCGCATGAGCACCCCGCCGCAGCCGCCGAAAGCCGCCAACGAAGTCGCGCTGTTCCGCTGGGACGACATGCCGAAGGAAGCCGTGACCGACCAGTTCTCGCGCCGCCTCATCTGGGGCGAGCGCGTGATGCTGACGCAGATCTTCCTCGCCCGGGGCGCGGTGGTCCCGAAGCACGCGCACGAGAACGAGCAGGTGAGCTACATCGTGAAGGGCACGCTGCGCTTCTGGATCGGCGACGAGGCCCGCCAGGTGGACGTGCACGCGGGCGAAGTCCTGCGCCTGCCCTCGAACGTCCCGCACGCGGCCGAAGCGCTGGACGACCTGCAGGCGATCGACGTCTTCAGTCCCCCGCGGCAGGACTGGATCGAGAAGTCCGACGATTACCTGAGGACGTGAGAATGGACCTCGGCCTGCGGGACAGGGTCGCGCTGGTGTGCGCGGCGTCGAAGGGCCTCGGCCGGGCCGTGGCGCACGAGCTGGCGGCCGAGGGCGCGAAGGTGGCGATCTGCGCGCGCAACGCGGAGACGCTCGAGGCGGCCCGCGGCGAGATCGCCTCGGCGACCGGAGCCGAGGTGCTCGCGGTCCCGGCCGACCTCGCGCGCCTCGAGGACGTCGAGCGGCTCGTGGCCGCGACGCTCGCGCGTTTCGGCCGCGTGGACGTGCTCGTCAACAACAACGGCGGCCCGCCGCCGGGCCGCTTCGAGGACCACGACGCCGCGGCCTGGGAGGCGGCCGCCCGGCTCACGCTCTTCAGCCCCGTGGAGATCACGCGCCGGCTGCTGCCGGGCATGAAGGAGCGCCGCTGGGGGCGGATCCTCAACGTCACCTCGATCGCGGTGAAGCAGCCGATCGAGAACCTGATGCTCTCGAACAGCCTGCGCGCGGCGGTGACCGGCTGGGCGCGCACGCTCGCCAACGAGGTCGCGCGCGACGGCGTCACGGTCAACAACCTGATCCCCGGCTACACGCGCACCGAGCGCGTCGAGGAACTGGCCGCGCTGGCGGTGAAGCAGCAAGGCGTCACGCGCGAGCAGTACTACGAGAAGCTCGGCCGCGAGATCCCGCTCGGGCGCGTCGCCGACCCGCGCGAGTTCGCCGCGCTCGCCGCGTTCCTCGCCTCGGAGCGCGCCGCCTACGTCACCGGGCAGTCCATCGCGGTGGACGGCGGCTGGATCCGGTCGCTGCTCTGAAGACCGGGCGCGACCGCGCCCGGCCGGCCCGCGGCCGGCTCAGACCGTCCGCAGGTACCGGTGAACCGAGTAGATGGCGGCAGAGCCCTCGCCGACCGCCGCGGCGATCCGCCGGTTCGCGCCCGAGCGTACGTCGCCCGCCGCGAACACGCCGGGCACGCTGGTCTCGAACAGGAACGGGTCGCGCTCGAGCGGCCAGGCCTTGTCCCCGCGCGGGAGGTCCGGCCCGGTGACGATGAAGCCCTTTTCGTCCCTCCGGACGAAGCCCGCGAACTGCTCCGTGTGCGGGGCCACGCCGATGAACACGAACATCGCCCCCATGTCCATCGCGCGGGGGGGCCCGTCCCGCCCTTCGCGGACCACGATCTTCTGGAGGCGCCCGTCCCCGCAGGCTTCGACGACCTCGGACGCCGGCAGCACGCGGATGTTCTCGGTCGCTTCGATGCGGTCCACGAGGTACTTCGACATCCAGGGGCTCAGGGCGGGCGCGCGGACGATCATCGTGACGCTGCGCGCGTAGCGCGAGAAGAACAGCGCCCCCTGCCCGGCGGAGTTCGCGCCGCCGACCACGGCGACGTCCTGCCCGCGGTGCAGCGCGGCCTCGGACATGGCGGCGCCGTAGTAGATGCCGGCTCCGAGGAGCGGCTGGACTCCCGGGACCTCGAGCTCGCGGACGGACATGCCGGTGGCGATCACGAGCGCGTGGCACGAGACTTCGTGACCGTCGGCGAGCTGCACGAACCGGTAGGGATCGTCGCGCCGGACGCCGACGACGCTCTGGCCGACCAGCATCTCGGCGCCGAAGCGCCTCGCCTGCGCGGCGGCGCGCTGCGCGAGGTCCGCGCCGGTGAGCCCGCCCGGGAAACCGAGGTAGTTCTCGATGAACGAGCTGGTCCCGGCCTGGCCGCCCGGCGCGTGCTGCTCGACCAGGAGCGCGCGCAGGCCCTCGGAGGCCGCGTACACGGCGTTGGCCAGGCCGGCGGGGCCGCCGCCGACGATGACGACGTCGTAGTGCGGCCGCGTCGCCTGCGTGTTCATGCCCGCGCGGGCCGCCAGCTCGGCGTTGCCCGGGGCCTCGAGGCAGCCGCCGTCCGGGAAGAGCACGACCGGCAGCTTCGGCGACTCCCCCGCCAGTGCGGCGACCTGTTCGCGCGCCGACGGGTCCTCGTCGATGTCCACCCACTGGTACGGGACCTGGTTCCGCGCCAGGAAGTCCCGCGTGGCGAAGCTCTGCGGCGACCACCGCGAGCCGAGGATGCGGATGCCCTCGAACGGCAGCCGGACCCGCGACGACCAGCCCGCGAGCAGGTCGTCGAGAACGGGATACAGCCGCTGCTCCGGGGGGTCCCACGGCTTCATGAGGTAGTGGTGCAGCCCCACGTCGTTGATGGCGGCGATCGCGGCGTTCGTGTCGGCGTACGCGGTGAGCAGCGTCCGGATGGCGTCCGGGTAGATCTCGCGCGCCTTGCCGAGCAGCTCGATCCCGGTCATGCCCGGCATCCGCTGGTCCACGAGCAGCAGCGCGACCGTGCCCGAGCGCTCGCGCAACCGGCGGAGCGTCTCGAGCGCGTCGCGTCCCGAGGACGCCGTGACGATCCGGTACGCGTCGGAATAGTGCCGGCGCAGGTCGCGCTCGACGGCTCCGAGCACGTCGCGGTCGTCGTCCACCGCCAGCAGGATCGGCTTACTCACCGTCCGGGCCTCCGCTCCAGCCCTTCGGGCCGTGATGTTCCCGGAGGATGGGCTCGATCTGCTCCATCCGGAACCGGCCCACGCGCACGACGCGGGCCTGCGAGCGGAAGGCGGGCGGCACGATGGCGAGCGCCTCGGCCTTGCTCTCCAGCTCGACGAAGATCCAGGCGGAATGGACGTTGTCCCGGCAGCCCCACTCGGCCTGGGTCAGGAAGTGCGAGCCACTCGTGAGGAAGACCTCGATCGCCTTCGCGCAATCGACCCGGTCCTCTCCGTGCGGGACCTCGATCAGGAACTTCGCCATCGACGGACTCCCTCCTCCCGTGAACGGGCTCACTTCCGCGGCAGGGTCACGCGGAACTCCGTGCAACCCGGCCGCGAGCTCACTTCGATGTGGCCTTCGTGCTGCCGAACGAGCCGGCGGGCGATGTCGAGCCCGAGCCCCGTGCCCTGGCCCATCGGCTTGGTCGTGAAGAACGGCTCGAAGACGTTCGCCCTCACCTCGTCCGGGATGCCGGGGCCGTCGTCCGAGACACGAACGACGACGAGGCCGTCGCGCGTCTCGGCGCACACCTCGACGTGCCCGGATTCGGGGACGGCGTCGATCGCGTTGTCGATGAGGTTGCCCCAGACCTGGTTCAGCTCGCCGCCGAATCCCTCGACGGTCGGCAGGTCAGGTGGCACGTCGAGCGTAACGGTGACGGACTTCGCCCGGGCCTTCGAACGGAGCACCGCGATCGTGTCGGCGAGCCCCTGGCCGATGTCCACCGGCGAGGGGATGTTCGTCTGGTCCATGTAGGTGAAGCCCTTGACGGCCGCGACCAGCGAGTGGATACGGGCCGTCGCCGTCTCGACCTGCGAGGTCAGCGCGCGCACGCGGTAGCCGGCGCCGATCGAGCGCAGCGCCACCGGGAGCAGCGTGTCCCCCAGCGCCTGATCGAGGTAGTCCAGTGCGTCCACGGTGAGGGGGGTCTCGACGAGCAGGGTCGCGGTCTCGCCGTGGATGTTCCGCCGGTCCAGCCAGTCCGTGACCGCCTCCTCGCGATCGGCGCGCTCGAGCGGCGTCGGCTCCGAACGGGCGTCGGCTTCCTCGCACCGCGCGCAGACATGGCCGATCGCCGCCCGCTGCTCCGACGTCAGCCGCGCGGCGCCCAGCTCGAACGCGCCCTCCTCCATGCCGAGCAGGCTCCCCGCGAGCTCCTTGGCGGTGCGCGCCAGCGCCGAGGCCGGGTTGTTGAGCTCGTGCGCGAGCCCGGCCGAGAGGCGGCCGAGGGAGATGAGCTTCTCGTCGTGGAGGTCGTTCTTCGTGAACACGCGCGCGCGGTCGAGCATGATGTGGACGAGCGCCGCCGTCAGCTCGTGGCACTTCGCGACCATCTCGGGGAAGTGGTCGGCCGACATGACGAGCACCTCGGCGTCCTCCTCGGCCACCGTGTGCCCCGGGGGCAGCGAGAGGCGGGAGTACGGCAGGTAGCCGGTCACGTCGCCCGGGCCCCACTCCATCACCCGGCGGGGTCCGGCGCCGCGGTCCACCCGGATGGACAGCAGGCCCGAGAGCACGACGTAGAGCGAGCGGATCGGCACGTCCACCGGGAGGAGCTCGTCGCCCGGCCGGACGATGCGCAACGTGCTGCGCTCGAGCAGCCACTCGAGCTGGGCGCGCGGAACCGAACCGAGAGCTCGGTGCGCGGCGAGGCGGTCGAGGAGATCCGAGGTGGTCAACGGGGAGTACTCCACCTGCTGAGCGATGGCGCCTGCCAGCACGGCATGCGGGAGGATGGGAGGGCCCGATTGTGCCAAGCGCAGGCGGCAACCCGCAAGAGACTTCACAGGATGCGGACCACGCCGGAGGGAGGCCGCTGCCCCGGCGTTCGGCCGCGAGTCTCCCCCACCCGTCGCCCGGCTGGCCGCGACGCGCGCGCCGGTGCTAGCGTGCCCCGGTCCCTTGAAGTACCCGCACTCCCCAAGAGACGGAGACCACCCCATGAGAATCCGCACGACGACCTGGCTGGCCGCGCTGCTCGGCCTGTGCCTGTTCGCTCCCGCGGCCCCCGCGAAGGAACGCTCCGAGATTCCCGACAAGTACAAGTGGAACCTGTCCGACCTCTACCCGAGCGTGGACGCCTGGAAGAAGGCCAAGGAGGACCTGACCGCGCGGCTTCCGGAGGTCGCTTCGCACCAGGGCCACCTCGGCGCCTCGGCCGAGAGTCTCTACGTGGGCATCACGGCCCGCATGGACTTCTTGAACGACCTCACCCGCCTGGGGACTTACGCGAGCCAGCTGTCCGACGAGGACACCCGCGTCGCGAAGAACCGCGAGATGGTGGACGAGGCCCAGGACCTGGGCGTGCGGTTCGGCTCCGCGGTTTCGTGGATGAACCCCGAGATCCTCGCCATCGGGGCCGACAAGATTCGCGCCTTCGAGGCGCAGGACAAGCGGCTCGCCCAGTACCACATGTTCCTCGACGACGTGCTGCGCTTCGCGCCGCACACGCTCGACGCCCAGGGCGAGCAGATCATCGCCCAGGCCGGCCGCATGGCCGGGGCCGGCGGCTCGATCCGCAGCGTCTTCGACAACGCCGAGCTGCCCTGGCCGACGATCACGCTGCCGGACGGCAAGAAGGTCCGCCTCGACAACGCCGCGTACACCCAGTACCGCGCCTCGTCGGACCGGGCGGTGCGGGACACGGTCTTCCACGCGTTCTTCCGGGCCCACGAGGAGTTCCAGGGCACGTACGGCGCCGCGCTGGCGGCGGCGGTGCAGGCGCACATCTTCCGCAAGAACGTTCGGCACTACGACAGCTGCCTGCAGGCGGCGCTGTTCCCCGACAACATCCCGGTGAGCGTCTACCACCAGCTCATCAAGGACGTGAACGACAACCTCCCGACGCTGCACCGCTACCTGAAGCTGCGCCAGCGCATGATGGGCCTGAAGCAGCTCCGGTACGAGGACCTGTACGCGCCGCTCGTGAAGTCGGTGGACCTGCACTACACGCCCGAGCAGGCGATGGACATCGTCCTCGCGGCGGTGAAGCCCCTCGGCCAGGCCTACGTGGACACGCTGGGGTGGGGCTACAAGCACGGCTGGGTGGACTGGCTGCCGAACACGGGCAAGCGTTCGGGCGCGTACAGCACCGGCACCTACGGCGTGCACCCGTACCAGCTGCAGAACTTCACCGGCCTCTACGAGGAGGTCAGCACGCTCGCCCACGAGTCCGGGCACTCGATGCACACCTTCCTCGCCGACGAGCACCAGCCCTACGCGACGCACGACTACGCGACGTTCGTCGCCGAGGTCGCGAGCACGCTCAACGAGAACCTGCTGCTCCACTACATGCTCGCGAACACGAAGGACAAGGACACCAAGCTCTTCCTGCTCGGCAGCTACCTCGAGAACCTGCGCGGCACGCTGTTCCGCCAGGCGATGTTCGCGGAGTTCGAGCTGGCCATCCACGAGAAGGCCGAGAAGGGCGAGGCGCTGAGCGGCCAGGCCATGACCAAGCTCTACCTGGGCATCGTGCGCAAGTACTACGGAGACGCCCAGGGCATCTGCAAGGTGGACGCGCTGTACGGCACCGAGTGGTCGTACATCCCGCACTTCTTCTACAACTTCTACGTCTACCAGTACGCGACGAGCATCGTGGCTTCGAGCGCCATCGCGGCCGAGATGCGCGACGACCCGTCGGGCAAGGCGCGTGACGCCTACCTGAACATGCTGGAGTCCGGCTCGTCGAAATACCCGATCGACCTGCTGAAGGGCGCGGGCGTGGACATGACGACCTCGGCCCCGTTCAACGCCGCCATGAAGGAGATGAACGGCGTCATGGACCAGATCGACAAGCTGCTGGCGTCCAGGTAGCGCGGCGGACGCGGGAGGAAACGAGACGGCGCGGCCCGATGGGCCGCGCCGTCCCTGTTCCGCGCCGGCAGGGTCGGTCAGCCCACCGACGCGGTCTCTGCCACCGCCGGCTCCACGTTCGACGGGTCGAAGAACTTGCGGTCCAGGTCCGCCCAGCGCAGCTGCCCGCCCGGCGAATCCGCGGTCTCGAGCCGCAGCCGCGTGACCTCCTCCTGGTACCACGCCACGACCGGGTTGCCGATCCGCAGCCCGCGCAGGTCCGCGGCGAGGTCGGTGGGCTTCACGACGCACACCCAGCCACGGTCGTAGGGGCTCTGGACGAGCAGCGCCGGCTCCGATTGCAGGCCGCCGTTCACCTGGGTCACCTCGCCGCCGATCGGCGTCCGGATGCGCGCCAGATCGTCACCGCGGCGCACGACGCACAGCACGTCTCCCCGTTTCAGCCGGGAGCCCTTCGCGGGCAGGTCCACGCGGTCGACCTTGCCGAGCGCCTTGCGGGCGAAGTCGTCGATGCCCAGGCACACGCCGCCGTCCGACTCGATCTCCGCCCAGGCGTGGACCGGAGAGACGAACGCGCCGCCCGGCACGCAGTACTCGCGGACGGCGACGACCTCCGCGATGGCCGGCGAGACGACGTGGACGGCCGGCTTGCTCTGCGCCTCGAGCCTCGCCTTGCGCTTGATGAGCAGCCGGTTCGCGAACGCGACGAGCTCGTCCTCCGTGAAGGGCTTCTGGACGTAGTCCACGGCGCCGTGGGAGACGGTCTCGACGGCGGTCTCGATCGTCCCGAATCCCGTGATCACCGCCACGTCCACGTCCGGGCGCAGGTGCCGGACCGACTTCACGACCTCGACGCCGTCCATCTCCGGCATCTTGAGGTCCGTGAAGACGAAGTCGTAGTCGTTCTGGCGCACGAGCAGCAGGGCCTCGGGACCCGACTCGACCGTGTCCACGCTGAACCCGGCGATCACGAGGATCTTCCGGAAGCTGTCGAGGACCACCGCCTCGTCGTCCACCGCGAGGATGCGGGCCTTCGCCTTCGGGACCTCGGCCCGGCGCAGGCTCTTCGCCTCGCTCGCGATCGTGAGGTCGAGCGAGGTCTTCAGCACGGCCTCGCGCTCCGCCCGCTCACGTGCCGCGTCCATGCGTTTTCCGATCGCCCTCACGGCCACGTCCAGGACAATGAACGCGGCACAGAGCAGCACCACCAGCAGCGCGGTCATGACCGACCCTCCTTCCCGGCGGCGTCCGTCCGCTCGAGGACGCGCCGTACGTGTTGCAGCAGCTCCGTTTCGTCGAAAGGCTTCGCCAGGAAGGCCGTCGCGCCGGAATCGAGGGCGCGCGCGGCCATCGCGGTCGTCGCGTATCCGGTGATCACCACGATCGGGACGTCGGGCCGGCGGGCCCGGATGTCGGCCACGACCTCGAGGCCGTCGCGTCCCGGGAGCATCACGTCGCAGAGCACCATCCGGCACCCGTCGAGCGCCTCGTGCGCGAGGCCTTCGTCCCCGTCGGTGGCCACCGCCACGCGCAGCCCCTCCGCCTCGAGGATCAGGCGCGCGGCGTCGCGGACCACCGCCTCGTCGTCGATCACGAGCACGTCCCAGCCCGGGCTCACGGCATCCCTCCCGCCGCGAAGGTCCGGGGGGGCACCTCGTGCGGCAGGCGCACGACGAAGCGCGCGCCATTTCCAGGTTCACTCTGCACGTCGATCGAGCCGCCGTGGCCCTCGACGATCCCCCACGTGACCGCCAGGCCCAGGCCGGTGCCGTGGTGCCCCTTCGTGCTGAAGAAGGGCTCGAACAGGTGGTCGAGATCGTCGGGCTCGATCCCCTTGCCCGTGTCCTCGACGACGAGCTCCGCGTACCGACGGTGGCCCCGGACCTCGAGCGCCTCGCAGTGCGTCCAGCGGCAGCCCTTGCGCGTGCACCACTCGACGCGCCCGAGCGGGCCGGCGTCCACGCCCACGACCGGCGAGCCGCACTTGCCGCAGCGGCGATCCGGGACGGCGAGGCTCGCGCGGCAGCGCGGGCACGCGAAGTCCGAGACCTCGCCGGCCTCGAGGCCCTCGCTCGAGCGATGGGCGCCCCGGCCGTAGACCGGGTCGAGCAGCACGACGGCGTCGCGGTCCTTCTGCCGCCGGATGACCTTGATGCCGGGGTGCCCGTTGAAGCGCGTGCTGCCGTCGAGCAGGTCGCATCCGCGCGGACAGCGCGCGACGCGGATGACCTCGTGCCCGCGCGCCGGCAGCTCGACGTCGGCGGTGCTCACGTGGATGTGGCCGCCCTCCCCGTTCAGCGCGTCGGCGGCGTTCATCACGAGGTTCACGAACACCTGCTGGATCTGGTTCGCGTCCGCCGGCACGGGCTCGAGGTGCTCGGCGAGATCGAAGTCCAGCGACACCTTTCGCAGCGTGAGCTGGTTCATGACCACCGACACGCCCCGCTTCACGACGTCGTTGAGGTCGGTGGGCCGGTGCTGCGGCGGCGTCTGCCGCGCGAAGTCCAGCAGGCCGCGCACGATCTCGCGGCACCGCTTCGTCTCGCGCACGACCACCTCGAGGTCCTCCGCCATCTCCGGACGGTCCTGGAGGCGCCTGTGCAGGAACGAGGCGTAGGTCAGCACGCCGGTGAGCGGGTTGTTGATCTCGTGCGCGACGCCGGCCGCCAGGCGGCCCACCGAAGCCATCTTGTCCGCCTGCGTGAGCTGCCGCTGCGCCTCGCCCAGCCGCTGGACCATGTCGTTGAACGCCCGCGAGAGGTCGCTCAGCTCCCGGCCGACGGGCTCGGGAATGGTCGTGTGCAGGTCGCCCTCGGCGACCTTGCGGGTGCCGTCGATGAGCCGGGCGACCGGCCGGACGACGAGCCAGTGGCTGAGCCACCAGAGCAGCAGGCTGCTCGCGGCCACGGCGAGCAGCGCGAAGAGCCACATCTGCCGCTGGGCCGCGGCGACCCGTCGGTCGGCCTGGGCGAGCGAGAGGTTGACGTCCAGCACGCCGAGCACGGTCTCATCGCGCGAGTGGGCGTGGCACGCGGCGTTCCAGCAGCGCGCCTCGTTGTGGATCGGCCGAATGATGCCGAGCACCCGGTGGCCGTCCGGGGCACGGTAGATGCGCGAGCGCTCCTTCGTCGTGAGCGCGCTGATCGGCCGGTCGGCGGCGTGGCACGCGTAGCAGGCTTCCGCCTTCTTGTCGAGCACGTGGCCCGTCTCGGCGGCGTCGGACGAATACACGATCGTCCCCGTCGCGTTGAACAGCCGGACCTTCTCGATGCCCTTCTGGCGCCCGATCGTCTCGATCTCGCGCAGGAGCGCGGGCCGGCGGTTCTCGAGCATGTCCCAGAACGTGCTGCTGACGATGGTCTCGGAGAGCTGGTCCGCACCCTGGTTGAGCTGCGCGCGCAGGGCCTGACGGTGGGCCTGCACGACGAGACCGGCCTGGATCCCGATCGTCACGGCCGTCACGGTCGCGACGCCCAGGATGGCCACCAGGCCGATGTGGGGTCTCACGGCGCCCTCGCTCAGGCCCCGTGGGCGCGCACACGTCGGACGGGGCGCGCCGGATGCGGGTGCTCGGGAAAGATCGGCAGGTAGCGCACGGCCAGCGCGAACAGCGCCATGCCGATGGCCACGAGTCCGATCGAGATCGTCAGCTCCATCCACGTGGGCACGTAGTGCGTGCCGCTCGAGCGCTCGAGACCGGTGACGCTGACGTTCAGCCGGTAGAGCACGAACCCGAGCACCGCGCTGACGGCGCCGATCACGAGGCCGGTCGGCGAGCGGCGGATGCGCGGCAACGAGAGGAGCAGCACGGGCAGCGCCACGCCGACGCCGAACTCGAGCAGGAACATGCGCCCCTCGTAGGTCGGGTGGAAGACGGACGGGAGCGCGCCGGCGTGCAGCAGCAGGTCGAGGCGGAGCAGGCCGAAGAGGCCGAGCACCACGATCATCACGCGCCCGAGGGGCTCGAGCAGCTCCATCTCGAGGCCGCGGTTGAACGCCCGGCTGCTCAGGTGCGACTCGACGATGATCATGCCCAGGCCCGCGCCGATCGCCGAGATGAAGAAGAGCAGCGGCAGCGCCGGCGTGTACCAGAGCGCGTGCAGCTTCTCGGGAACGATGAGGTACAGGGTGCCGAGCGAGGACTGGTGGAGCGTGGAGAGCAGCACGCCCGCGATGACCAGCGGGATGCCCACGGCGCGCAGGATCTTCAGCGGCTTCTCGAGCCGGAAGCGCTCGAGGACGATCGGGGCGAACTCGAGGGCGAGCACCGTCGTGTAGAGCATCACGCACCAGGCGACCTCGAACATCACCGAGTGGTGGTTCCAGTAGACGATCGCGTGCCAGATGCGCCACGGCTGCCCGAGGTCGTACATCAGCGCGACGCACACGAACAGGTAGCCGAGGAACCCGGTGAGCACCGTGGGCCGGACGATCGGCTCGAACTTCTCGATGTGGAACAGGTGGACGGCGGCCATGAGCGTGAACGCGCCGGCCGCCAGCCCGACGCCGCAGAGGATGTCGAACCCGATCCACACCCCCCACGGGAACGCGTCCGAGAGGTTCGTCGTCGCTCCCAGCCCCCGCCAGTAGCGCAGGACCGTGACGTAGAGAAACGCGAGGAGCATGACGAAGAGGGCCGAGCGCCAGAACGTCACGCGCGGCGTGCGCGTCGCGACCGCTTCGAAGACGGTCATGACTCCTCCCTCCCCTCCGCTCCGCCTTCCACCCGGCGCACGTACTCGCGCCGTTTCGTGATCCAGTAGATGCCGTAGAGCAGCGCCCCGCCGAGCGCGACGATGTCGGGCACGTGCGAGAGGACGGCCCACGTGTACTCGCCGAGCGGCCGGTCCGGCAGGCTCGAGGGCAGTCCGAGCTGGTCGAAGGACACGCCGGAGAGCAGCAGCACGGAGGTGCCTCCCGCCTCGTCGAGCCCGTAGATGTGATCCACGTAACGCGCGGGGTTGCGCGCGATGCGCTCACGCGCCTCGGCGATCAGCGCGTCGCGGTCGCCGAACTTGGTCGCCATCGTCGGGCAGACGCTCGCGCAGGCCGTCGGCTTCCCCTGGGCGATGAGCGGCTCGCACATGATGCACTTCGCGACCACCGGCGTCGGCTTGTCCCACTGGTACTTCGGGACGTCGAACGGACAGGCCTGGATGCAGTAGCGGCAGCCGATGCAGCGCTCGGCGTCGTAGCGGACCGGTCCCTCGGGCGTCTTCTGCATCGCGCCCACCGGGCAGACGGAGACGCACGTGGGATGCAGGCAGTGCATGCACATCTGCCTCACGTTCACGCCGCCCCGCTGCTGCACCGTGGTCCAGGTGTAGGCGGTGTTCCGGGCCTCGATCTCGGGCGGCAGCCCGTTCTGCTCCTTGCAGGCAGCCGAGCAGGCGCCGCAGCCGATGCAGAGGGTCGTGTCGAGCAGGAGCGCGTGGCTCATTTTCCGCCCTTCTCCTCCTGGTGGCACCGCGGACAACCGTCGTCGTCCTCGACGCCGAAGGCCTGCTTGCCGTCATGGCATGCGCCGCAGCGGCCGGCATCGTGGTAGTCGGCCTTCGGGTCCTTCACGGGCGCCTTCATGGCGAAGAGCTTCGAGTGACACGCCGTGCAGGCGGGCGACTTCGCACGGTGCGTTTCGTGCCGGAACGTCACCGGGCCCGGCGAGTCCGAGCTGAAGCGGAACACGAACGGTTTCGGGCCGGCGGACGCCGCGGGCGGTCTGGCCGTGCCGGAATCCGCCCGGGCCACGGCCGCGCCGGCGGCCTTCGCGGCCGCGGTCTCTCTGCCAGCGTGGCAGGTGGGGCATGACTCGTTGGCGCGGACGTCGAACGCCTGGCGACCGTTGTGACAGCTCCCGCACTGCCCGCCCGCGTTCATCACCCGGTGCGTGTTGGGCGGGGACGGCCCGAGCATCCGGAAGAGCTTCGGGTGACACCCGGTGCAGCGGTTGCCTTCGTATTCGACATGGGTCGTGTGACGGAATGTCACGGCCATGTCGGGGCCCACGGAGTCCGCGTAAACGTGATCGGGCGGCAGCTTGAGCGGCACGTGGGCGGTCGACGTCGTGTCGGCCGCGCCCGCCCGGGGGGCGGGAGAAAGGGCGATCGCCGCAAGCGCCAGCGACGCCACGAACAGGACCGGGGCGATCCGTAGGGCGAAACGAGTTGGGCACTGACTCGACATGGCGGACCTCGAGTGAAGTCGGGCGGCACGTCGGAGGAGAGCAAGCGGTATTCCATGCGAATCGTGTCATTTGCGGTACACGCGTCATGGAATCATGGATCCGCAAGTGGGAGCCGTCCGTCCCGGCGCGCTCCTTTCAGCCCGGCTTCAGGAATGGCCCCCCGATGCGTGCCGGCCAGCGGACCCGCTTGTGCCCCGGCGACCGCCGCCGCCTCCGGCGGGCCCGTGCGCCGGCCGCTTCCGGGCCCCCGGCGCCCGTGGCACACTGCCGCCGCCGGGTGCTTACGCGCGGCCCCGGTCGGCCATTCCGTCCGGCACGCGCGCGTTTCGTCAGGAGGCAACCGCATGCGCAATCCCCTGGCTCCGATTCTGACCGCCGCGCTCGTGCTGGCTCTCGCGGGAGGCGTGTGGCTCTTCCTCCGCTACCGCGACGCGAGCTCGCGCTACGTGGACCTGCAGGCCGCCGAGCAGGCTTCGCGCGAGAGCTACAGCCGCACGCTCGATGCCATCGCCGAGATCCAGGACAGCCTCGACGCCATCGCGCCGGGCGATTCCCTCCTGCGGTCGAAGCCGTCCAGCCTCGTGACCGAGGAGCGTCTCTCGGGCCCGAACGCGAAGCGAGCGCTCGAACGGATCGCCTCGCTGCGCGCAAGCATCCTGCGCAGCCGCGAGCGCATTCAGCGACTCGAGGCCGACCTGCACCGCTCGGGACTGCGGGTGGGCGCCCTCCAGCGCGTCATCTCGAACCTGCGTCACGACCTCGCCGAGAAGCAGGCGGCCCTCGACGACATGGTCGGCAGAATGACGGAGCTGCAGGGCCGCGTGACGGGGCTCGAGGCGGCCGTGGCGGAGGGCCGGGACTCGCTGCTCGCGACCAGCGCCGAGCTCGAGGAGCGGCGCCACGAGATGGCCACGGTCTGGTACGTCGTGGGCTCCCGCCGGGAGCTCCTGAAGCAGGGCTTCATCGTCATGAAGGGCGGCTTCCTCGGCCTGGGCGGGGCGCCCGTGCCGTCGAGCCACGGCCCGGAGACGGGCCTGACGCCCATCGACACCGACGAGGCGACGGTGATCGCGACCCGGTCCACCCGGGCCCGCGTGCTGACGCCGCAGCCGCAGGCGAGCTACGAGCTGCGCAAGGTGGACGGCTCGGTCGAGCTGCACATCCTCGACCCGGGGGCCTTCCGCAAGGTGAGGCAGCTCATCATCATGACCGGTTAACCGACCGCCGGGACGATCCCGCCGCCGGTCCCGCCCGGGGCCGGCGGCCCGTTTCCTGACCCTTCCGGGGAGAAATCCGGGCACAAATGGTGTAGAAAGCGCAGGGCCATCCTCGGCCGGCGACCGCTCCCCTCGCGGCATCGAAGATGGGCGACTCCCCACGACCCGACCACGTGTCCCTCGCATCGCGGAAGTCCCCCACGGCCACCGAACCCAGGAGAACCGCAACATGCGCAAACCATTTGTCCCCATTCTCGTCGCCGCGATCCTGCTGCTCGCCGGCCTGAGCGGCTGGCTGCTGCTCCAGAACCGCGACGCCGGCGCGCGCTACCGCGAGCTGAGCGCGGCGGAGACCGCCTCGCGCGACAGCTACAACCGGACGCTCGACGCCATCGCCGAGATCCAGGACAGCCTCGACGCCATCGTCCCGCGCGACGGCTCGTTCCAGCCCGTCACCGGCAGCCTCGCCACCGAGCAGGAGATGGCCGGGCCCGACGGCCGACGCGCCCTCGAGCGCATCGCGACGCTGCGCGCGAGCATCGAGCGCAGCCGCGACCGGATCGAGAAGCTGCAGGGCGACCTTCATCGCACCGGTGTCCACGTCAGCAGCCTCAAGCGGATGGTCGCGAACCTGAACCGGACTCTCGACGAGCGGCAGAAAGCGCTCGACGAGATGAGCGCCCAGGTGCAGCAGCTGCAGGGCACCGTCTCGACGCTCGAGACGGCCGTGCAGGACAGCCGCGACACGCTGCTCGTCCGCGACGCGACGCTCGAGGAGAAGCGGCACGAGCTCGCCACCGTCTACTGCCTCGTCGGCACGCGCCAGGAGCTGGCGAAGCAGGGGGCGATCGTCGCCACCGGCGGCTTCCTCGGCCTCGGCAAGACGCTCCAGCCGACCGGGCACCTGCCCGAGGGCGCGAGCCTGCAGCTCGACACGGACGTGTCCACCGTGCTTCCCGTCAACGCCGCGAAGGCCCGCGTGCTCACGCCCCAGCCGGCGTCGAGCTACGAGATGAAGATGGTGGACGGGCGGATGGAGCTGCACATCCTCGATCCGGAGGCGTTCCGTACGGTCCGCCAGCTCGTGATCGTGACGGCCTGACGCGCCGCGGCCCCGCGCCGCGGACGAACGAAGAGGCGCCGGGTGGCCTGGCCACCCGGCGCCTTGCGTCTCGCGGGCTCCCCTACTTCATCAACTGCCCCAGCCCGTAGACCCGCTCGACGTTCGACTGGACCCACGCGCGCAGCTTCTCGATGTCCTGCGCGCGTTCCGGGCGCGCCTTCACCTCGCCCGTCTTCTTGTCCTTCACGACCATGTGCGAGAACCGGCGCTGCATCCCGAGGAACTCGAGGATGTCGGGACGCTCGGCGGCGTCCATCGCGCAGTCCTTCACGGTGCCGCCCTTGCCGCGCTCCCAGACGAACGCCGGGAACACGCCGCTGCGGGCGCCCAGCAGCGCCAGCTCGATCGTCTGCCCGTCCTCGAACTTCCAGCCGCTGATGCACGGGGCGGGGACGAAGATCACCGCCGTGCCGTCGGCCTGGAGCGAGCGCTCGACCGTCTTCACGAACAGCTTGCCGTGGGCCGGCGAGAGCTGCGCGACCATCCCGGCGCCCGCCGCGATGGCGAGGTGCAGGTAGTCGAGCGGCGGGTTCAGGTTGCCGGGCGTGCCCTCGGCGGGCGTGGTGCTCGTGTCCGCGTAGGGCATCGTGGCCGGGCTGTACTGGAAGCCCGTGTTCGCGAAGATCTCGTTCACGAGCACGATCACCGTGATGCGGGCGCGCCGGTGGATCGTGTGCAGCAGGCTGCGCAGGCCGATCGCCAGGGCGCCGCCGTCGCCGCTCGCGCTGAGGATCTGCACCGGGCGCTTCATGGCCCCGATGTCGGTGAGCACGTCCGCGACGTCCCGCGTCGCCTCGGCCAGCGTGGGCGCCGACTCGAACACGTTGTGGAGGATCGCGAAGCTGCGGCTGAAGTCGTCCGGCGAATCGCTGCCGCGGCCCCAGGCGACCACGTTCGGGAACGCGAGCGTCGAGACCTCGGCGCACGAGGTGCCGATCGTGAAGATCGTCTTCACGCCGTTGTCGGTCACGCGCCCGATGTTCTGGAACGCCACCGACTCCATGCAGCCCGGGCAGAGGGTCGAGCCGGCCCGGAAGCAGCTGTCCTTGAGCGCGGTTTCCTTGTAGCCGCTCATAGCCGGGCTCCTTCGTGGAAGACCATGTAGGACTGGCGCGGCGGCGTGGAGAGCGCGTCGTGCGCCTCCTCGAGCATCGCCTCCCAGGTGGGCTCGGACACGTCGGCGCCGCCGATGCCGGCGAACGCGCTGACGATGCGCGTCCGCTGGTCGAGGTCCGACAGCGCGTCGGCGATGTCGAGCGTCAGGTGTCCGCGGCCGCTGTGGTGCGCCTGGTTCACGACCAGGACGACCTTCGCCCCGGCGAGCCGCTCGCGGACGGCGTCGCGCGGGAACGGGTTCAGCAGCCGGATCGCGATGCCGGCCACCTTCAGGCCCTTCTTCGAGGCCCACCGCGAGCGGAGCGCCTCGAACGTCCCGAAGTCGGGTCCCATGCTCACGACCGCGATGTCGGGGGCCGCGCCGGGCTCGAAGCCGGCCTCGTCAAAGAACGCGAGGCCGGGCCGGCCGAACGTCCGCTCGAAGTCGGCGCCGACCTGCGGGAGGATGTCGATCACCTTCTCGATGCGCCGCTTCTGGTTGATCTTGAAGCCCTGGAAGTGGCGCGAGGTGACGCAGTTGCCCATCGCCGTGTCGCCGTTCAGCAGGCCCGGCAGCGGACAGGGCTTGATCCACTTGTCCTGCCAGGCGTGGATCGCGGCGTCGGATTCGACGGTGAACCTGGCGTTCCGGTGGCTGTCCTTGAGGCCGTAGAAGCCGGGCATCGTCGGGGTCAGGATCTCGGGGTGCATTCCGAGCACCGGCGCCTGCAGGACCGTGTCGTAGATCTGCTGCTTGCCGCGGCAGCAGAGCTGGATGAACCCGTCGTCCCGGTGCCCGAGCGTGTCCGACGGGTCACCCTCGATGCAGAGCGGGAAGTTGGCCGTCGCGCGATAGACGTTGACGATCATCGCGTTGCCGAGGCCGCTGGCCCCGAGCGAGCGGGTGGTCTCGGTCATGTGGTCGAGGCCCACGGAGCTCGTCGCGGTGACGAACACGAGGTCGCGGCAGGCCGCCGAGGCCGCCACGAGGTAGTCGGCCACGGCGTGCTCGGCTTCGAGCAGCTTCACCCGCTTCCGGCCCCCCATCGCCTGCTGGGCGCCGACTTTCGCGGCGATCGTCTCGATGAACTTCGTCGAGGGCGTGATCGGGAAGCCGGGGTAGATGAGGCAGCGCCACATCTGCAGCACCGCCATCGCGGCCGCCGTGTTGCCGTCGGTCGTCGCCGACTCGCGCTCGGTGTAGAGCGGCAGGTGCGCCGCCTTCACCTTCGCCAGGTCGATGACGTCCGGGTACATCTCGCCACCGGGCGTCGCGACGTGCGGGCTCGCTCCGGGGGCCATGTCCAGGGTGCTCATGAGTGGGCCTCCTCGGGCGTCTCGACGTCGGCCCACTTCTCCTCGAACTTGCCCTCCTTGAACAGGTGCTCGGGGCAGACCTCGATGCACTCGCCGCAGAGCTTGCAGAAGGAGCTGACGTCGGCCCCGGTCACGAGCAGGCCGCGCTCGGCGTCCGGCTCGAAGCGGATGATGCCCTCGGGGCAGTTCGTGATGCAGTGGGCACAGCCGGTGCAGGCCTTGTCCGGATCCTCGAAGACGAGCCGGAAGCCGCTGCGCGCGTAGTTGGAGGTGAGGTTGGTCTGCGAGAGCCGCAGGCGCGTCTGCGCGCCGATCGGAAGATCGCCGTAGCCGGCGAAGCGCGTCGTGGCGTGGTCGCCGGGGCGGGCCAGGTCGAACTCGCCGGAGCGGACCAGCTCCCGCGTGGCCATCAGGGCCTCGCGATTGCGCTCGATCAGCAGGTCCGGAATGCGGCGCTTGCGCAGCTGCTTGAGGAACGTCTCCATGACGTTCTCGAAGTCCACGCCGCCGATGGCCTCGGTCATGGCGACGTAGGCCGAGACGTTCCCGATCGCGGCCTTCAGGTACTTCGTGCCGATGTCGTCGCCCGGCACGGTGATCACCCGGCCCGAGAGGTGGAAGTGCCGCGCGCACTCCTCGGGAGTGCGGCGGGTGTTGAGCACGAAGGTGCCGCCGTGGGAAACCCCCTCGGCGAAGTCCACCGTGTTCGCGGCGCCCTCGTCCATCAGCAGCGTCACCGCGGGCCGGGTGACCTCGCAGCCGATGTCGATCGGACGGGCGCTCACGCGAAGGAAGGAGCGGATGTTTGCCCCGCGTCGCGCGGAGCTGAAGAAGGGCCATTCCTGGACGTGCAGGTGCGGCAAGGAGGAATAGAGCGCGGCCAGGGTCTGGAAGGCCAGAACCAGGCCGCCGCCCGCCTTGCCGTCACCGCGCACTTCGAGAACGGACTCCTCGACAATCTGGCGCGGATCAAGCCGTTTCATCGATCACTCATTTCTTCCAGAGGATCGCCTTGCCAGGACAATCCGTCATGATTTGCTGAACCTTTGGCATGAAGCTTTCGTCGAGGTCCCACTTGTAGACCTCCGCCACCTCCTCGTCCTCCACCTTGCGGAAGGCCTGCGGGACCGCCTTGATGCAGTCACCGCATTCGGTGCAAAGGTCTTGATCGACATAGAATTCCCTCAACTGACCCATCTCGGTCTCTCCTGTCTGGGGTCGGCGGATTCCACTCCCAACCGGCGGAGTCGCCGGGCAAGGAACATTCCCTTGCATAACCTATGCAAGGGGGTCGGTCGAGTTCCTGCCATCGCGCGGTGGTTGGGTATCCGCTCCAGTTGCCAGAAAGGGTACGTCGCGCAATGTCCGATCGGATGAGTCCTGCTGATAACGCGTTGTCCCGTGGTCCTGAACCGCCGACGCGCTTCACGCGCCGGCGATTCCTCACGAGTCTGGGCCTTCTCGCCGGCGCGGGAGCCCTCGGGTCGCTCGCTCCCCGCCTCTCATCCGGGGGCCGTCTGGTCCGGGTCGAGGCCTCGCGCCCCGGCCTGGGCACCTGGATCCGGATCACCGCCCGTCACCGCGACGGGGCCAGGGCCGAGCGGGCGATCGCCCGGGCCTTCGAGGCCATCGCCCTCGTGGACGCCCGGATGAGCGTCCACCGGGCCGACAGCGAGCTGTCCCGGGTCAACGCCCTCGCCGGGAGCGAGACGGTCCGCGTGAGCGCCGGCCTGTTCGAGGTCGTCGCGCGGGCGCGGGACGCTTCGCGCGCGACCGGCGGCGTCTTCGACCCCACCGTGCTGCCGCTCATGCGGCTCTACGGGTTCTACGATTCGGGCCGCACGCACCTGCCGGCCGACCGCGAGATCGACGCGATCCTCCGCGCGGTCGGCGCCGACGGCATCGCGCTCGACGAGCGGGCCGGGACGCTGGGCCTCGAGCGGCGCGGCGCCGGGCTGGACCTCGGCGGGATCGGCAAGGGCTGGGCGGTGGACCAGGCGGTGGCCGCGCTGCGGGACGAGGGAATCGAGTCGGGACTCGTGGACGTGGGGCGCAACGTGTACGCGCTCGGCACGCCCGACGAGGCCTCCGAGGGCTGGTCGGTCGGCGTGCTCCATCCCGCGACGGGCGCGGTGGACCACGTCTTCACGCTGCGCGACGCGGCGGTCGCGACCGCGGGCAACACCGAGAACTTCGTCACCCTCGACGGCACACGCGTCGGGCACCTCTTCGACGCGAGCCGCGGCCGCCCGAGCAATCCGCACCTGAGCGCCTCGGTCGTCGCGCGATCGGGAACGGATTCCGACACGGGTTCGAACCTGGCCTTCCTGCTCGGGAGGAACGCGCTGGCGTGCCTGCCGGGCGTCCTCGACTCCCACTTCGTCGGGTGAGGCCATGAGCCGGACCACGGAGGGCCTGCACACCTTCGGGCGGGGCGGGATCCACCCCGCTCCCCGCAAGGAGGCGACGTCGGGGCGCGGCATCGAGGACCTGCCGACCCCGGGCGAGGTCGTGCTGCCGCTGTCGCAGCACCTCGGCTCGCCGGCCGAGCCCGTGGTGAAGAAGAACGAGCTCGTGCGCCGCGGACAGAAGATCGCCGACGGCGGCCCCACCGGCGTGCCGCTGCACGCCACGATCAGCGGGAAGGTCCGCCCGGTGGACAAGCGCCCGCACCCCACGCTCGCGATGGCTCCTTCGCTCGCCATCGTGGCGAACGCCGACGCGGGTCCGGAGCTCGAGTTCCCGGAGGACCCGGACTGGCGCGACCTGCCGCTGCCCGAGGCACTCTCGCGCATCCACGAGGCCGGCATCGCCGGGCTCGGCGGGGCGGCCTTCCCCACCTGGCGCAAGCTCGAGTTCGCGCGGGAGTCGAACGTGGACACCGTGGTCATGAACGGCGCCGAGTGCGAGCCGTACCTGACTTCGGACTACCGGATGATGCTGGCCCACCCGCTCGAGATCGTCGAGGGCTCGCTGGCGCTGGCGAGGCTCGTCGGCGCGGGCCGCGTGCTGATCGGCGTCGAGTCGGACAAACCGGATGCGATGGGCGCGCTCGAGCGCGCGATCGCCGCGCTGCCCCCGGGCGGCCTGCCGGTCGGCGTCGTGCCCTGCCTCGCGCGCTACCCCCAGGGTGCCGAGCGGCAGCTCGTCTACGCGACCACGGGCCGCACCGTGCCCCTCCGGCAGCTCCCCACGGCGGTGGGCGTGCTCGTCCAGAACGTGGCCACGGCGCACGCGGTGCACGACGCGCTCCGCTACCGGCGCCCGCTGCTCGACCGGGTGATGACCGTGACCGGCCCGGGCATCCGCGAGCCCCGCAACGTGCGCGCGCCGCTCGGCACCTCGCTCGCGGACATCGTCGCCTTCTGCGGCGGGCTCGCCGAGAACACGACGCGCATGGTCGCCGGCGGGCCGATGATGGGGCGGGCGCTGCCGCGCCTCGACGTGCCGCTCATCAAGGGCATGAACGGCCTCGTGCTGCTCACGGGCAAGGGACCGCTCGAGGACGGCTTCGGCGCCTGCATCCGCTGCGGCCGCTGCCTCGACGCCTGCCCGCTCGGCCTCGAGCCCGACCAGGTCTCGATCCGCGTCGAAGCCGGCCACCCGCTCGACACCGAGGCCTACGGCCCGCTCGACTGCTACGAGTGCGGGTGCTGCAGCTACGTCTGCCCCGCCGGCCGGCCGCTTGCCCAGTTCATGCAGGTCGCCAAGGGCTCGCTGCGCCGGGCCGCCGAGACGAGGGCGTCATGAGCACCGACGCCCGCACCGCGACGTTCGTCATCACCCCGGGGCCGCACCTGCACACGGCCGAGAGCACGGCGAGCATCATGTGGTGGGTGAACGGCGCGCTCGCGCCGGCCGCGCTCTGGGGCACGTGGGTCTTCGGCTGGAACGCGCTGTTCGTGATCCTCGGCAGCATCGCCGGCGCGCTCGGCGCCGAATGGATCGCCGGGCGGATGATGAAGCGGCGCTCCACGCTCGCGGACGGCAGCGCGGTCTGCACCGGGCTGCTGCTCGCTCTGACGCTGCCGCCGGGCCTGCTCTGGTGGCAGGCATTGCTCGGCGGCGTGTTCGCGATCGCCCTCGGCAAGGCGATCTTCGGCGGGCTCGGGTTCAACCTCTTCAACCCGGCGCTGGTCGGACGCGCTTTCCTCATGGCGACCTTCCCGCTCATCATGACCTCGGGCTGGATCGCGCCGCGGCCGGAGCTCCTCGCGCCGCTCGACGCGGTGACGACCGCGACGCCCCTCGGCATCATGAAGGAGCACGGGGTCGCCGCGGCGATGCAGTCCATCGCGACGCCGCTCGGCACCTGGAACGGGCTGTTGCTCGGCTTCCGTGCCGGGTCCATCGGCGAGGTCTCGCTCCTGCTCATCGCGCTGGGCGCCGGCCTGCTGCTCGCGCGCCGCGTGATCACGCTGCACATCCCGCTCGCCGTGCTGGCGGGCGTGCTGCTCTCGACGCTGCACACCGGCGTGGCCGGCCTGCACCTCGCGAGCGGCGGCCTGTGGCTGGGCGCCTTCTTCATGGCGACCGACTACGTCACCTCGCCGTCGACCCGCGGCGCCCAGATCGTCTTCGGGCTGCTCGTCGGCCTGCTGACGGGGCTCATCCGCGTCTACGGCGGCTACCCCGAGGGCATCTGCTACGCGATCCTGCTCGCGAACGCCGTCTCGCCGGCGCTCGACATCTGGTTCAAGCCGAAGCGCACCCTCTCCGCGGGGACCCCGTCGTGAGCGACCTCGTCAACATCGAGGGCGCGCCGCGCCCGAAGATCGACCGGCACGAGATCGTGCGGGTCGCGATCAACCTGGCGACCATCTGCGCGGTCACCGCGGTCGTCCTGGGCGGCGTCTACCTGGTCACCGAGCGCGTCGCGCAGGCCGCCCGCCTCGCCCGCGAGAAGCAGGCGATCAGCGGCATGCTCGCGCTGCCGCCCGGCGCGAGCGTGCTCGAGGTGAGCCAGTTCCTCGTGCCGGACAAGGCCGAGGTCCTCTACCGCGCCCGGCCCTACGGCGACGAGAAGGCGACGCCGCGGGACGTCGCGTTCTCCTTCACCGGCCAGCCGCGCGACGCGGCGGCCGCCGCGGCCTCCGAACGGCTCGTGCCGCTCGGCCGGCTGTTCGTCGCGTCGGTGAACGGCTCGCTCGCGGGATTCGTGGTCGAGGGCGACACCCGCGGCTACAAAGCCGTCATCCGCTTCTTCGTCGCGCTCGACTCGGCGTTCGTCGTCCAGGGCGTGAAGGTCATCCAGCACGAGGAGGACCCCGGCCTCGGGGCCGAGGTCGCCACCGGCTGGTTCCAGGCGCAGTTCGTCGGCCGCGACGCGGCCGAGATCGCGAACCTCGACGTCACGAAGGACCCGATGCCCGAGGACTGGCGCGCCGCGCTCCGCACGTACGCCACGGAGACGCCGGGCGAATGGCGCGAGCAGAACGCGGGCCTCATCCGGCGCGAGCGCGACAGGCCCATCTACGCCGTCACGGGCGCGACCATCTCGAGCCGCGCCCTGACCCGCGGCGTCCGCACCACCGTCGACCACTTCCGCCGCCGCTGGGCGCTGCTCGCCACGCGGCTCGGAGAGAGCTCATGAACGGCACCGACCGTCCCCCCGGCGCGCGCGCGCTGATCCTCAACGGGATCTTCGCCGAGAACCCCGTGTTCCGGCTCGCGTTGAGCCTCTGCCCCGCCGTCGCCGTCACGACGACCGTCGCGAACGGCTTCATCCTCGGCTTCGCCGTGCTCTTCGTGCAGGTGCTCTCGAGCGTCACCGTCGCGCTCACCAAGAACTTCATCCACCCGCGCGTCCGCATCCCGGCCTACACGATCATCATCGCGCTGTGGGTGAGCACCATCGACATGATCCTCGCGGCCTACTTCCCCGTGCTCTACTCGCAGGTCGGCCTCTACGTGAAGCTCATCGTGGCCTTCGCGATCATCATCTCGCGGCTCGAGTACTTCGCGTCCCGCAATCCCCTCGTCCCCTCGTTCTGGGACGCCTTCGGGATGGGCATGGGCTTCCTGCTCGCGCTCGTCGCGATCGGCGCGATGCGCGAGGTGCTCGGCGCCGGCACGCTGCTCGGCTTCACGCTCGTGAAGAACAAGCCGCTGCTCTTCTTCGCGCTGCCCGCCGGCGGCTTCTTCTCGATCGCGCTCCTCATGGCCTTCTTCAACTGGATCGAGATCCGGGGCGGCGGCAAGCCCTCCTCGGGCGGAGGCGCCCATGGCTGATCGCCGCAAGTTCCCGATCGCGGCCCTGGCGCCGCTGCTGATCGTGCTCGCGCTGCCCGCGCTGAACTCGCTGCTGCCGGCGTCCGCGCCCGCGGCCGGCGCCTCGATCGTGCGCGTCCGCGTGCAGGCGCCGGACCAGGTGCGCCTGTGGACGAGCACCCCGATCGAGCGCACCGACGCCGCCAACTTCCGCTTCACCGAGGCCTCGGCGCCCGACGCGCCGGCCGAGATCAAGGCGGTCCGGTCCGAGCCCGACGGCGGCGTGACGCTCACGGTCGGGCAGCCCGTCCATGCGTCCGACCGCTACCGGATCGAGGTCGTCGAGCCGCCGATGTCGCGCGACATCGCCCCCTCCACGTGGGCGGTGCTCGTCACCGTGTTCCTGTCGTCGGCGCTCATCAACAACTTCGTCTTCACGCGCTACCTCGGCCTGTGCATCTTCTTCGGCGTCTCGAAGAAGCGCGAGACGGCGATCGGGATGGGCATCACGTTCAGCGCGGTCATGCTCTTCACCGGGCTGTTCTCGTGGGCGGTCGACACCTGGGTGCTGCGGCCGCTCAACCTCTCCTTCCTGCAGATCCTCGTGTTCATCGGGGCCGTGGCGATGGTCGTGCAGTTCCTCGACACGATGCTCAAGAAGACCCACCCGGCCCTGCATCGCTCGTTCGGCGTCTACCTGCTGATCATTACGACGAACTGCATCATCCTCGCCGTGCCGCTGCTGAACGCCCAGGCCAACGCGGACTTCGCCGAGGCGTTCGCGCTCTCGCTGGGCGCCGGCCTGGGGTTCGCGCTGGCGCTGTTCCTGATGTCGTGCTCCCGCGAGAAGCTCGAGCTCGCGCGCGTACCGAAGGCGTGGGAGGGCCTGCCCATCGCATTCGCCCTGACCGGCCTCTTCGCCCTCGCCTTCATGGGCTTCTCGGGCCTCGACCTCTTCCGGTGACGACATGGACTCGACCCTCCTGACCATCGCGCTGTGGGGCCTCGGGGTCTTCACGGCCTTCGGCCTGCTCTTCGGGATCGGCCTCGGCATCGCCGCCGAGCGGTTCAAGGTGCAGACGAACCCGCTCGTGGACCGCGTCCGAGACCGCCTGCCCTCGGCCAACTGCGGCGCCTGCGGCTACGCGGGCTGCAACGCCTACGCCGAGGCGGTCGTCATGGACCCGGCGGTCTCCCCCAGCCTGTGCATCCCCGGACGCGCGCCCGTCGCGAACGCCGTCGCCGAGCTCACGGGCAAGGTCCTCGGGTCGGTCGAGGACCGGATCGTCGTCATGACCTGCCACGGCACCTCGGCCTACGCGCGCGAGGAGGCCGAGTACGCCGGTATCCCGACCTGCGCCGCCGCGGCGCTCGTCTTCGGCGGGCCCCGCGCGTGCAAGAACGGCTGCCTCGGGCTGGGCGACTGCGTCCGGGCCTGCCCGTTCGACGCGCTCTCGATCGGTCCGGGCGGGATCGCGCAGGTGGACACGGCGAAGTGCACGGGCTGCGCGGTGTGCGTGTCCGTGTGCCCGAAGGACCTGTTCAAGCTCTACCCGCGGGCGCGCCGGGTCGAACTCTCGTGCAAGGCCGTGGACAAGCAGGCGGTCGTCCGCGCCACCTGCATGGTCGGGTGTACGCTGTGCCGCAAGTGCGTCTCGAAGTGTCCCGCCGGCGCCATCGAGTGGGACGGCCGCACGATCAACATCGACCACGACAAGTGTATCGCGTACGGTGATGCGTGCGGCTACGCGTGCGTCGAGATCTGCCCGAGCACGATCATCCACCGAGTCGGCCAGCTGCCGGAACCGGAGCTGGTCGAGATCACCGAATCGACGGGAGCATAGAAGATGGACACCCGCACGGAACCCGAGGCCCGCCCGGCCTCCACGAACGGCGGCGCCGCGACCGGCTCGCTGGTCATCGCGATCGCCGGAAGCGGCGGCGACGGCGTGGCGCTTCTCGGCGACCTGCTGCTGAGCATGGCCGCCCACCAGGGCCTCTACGGGATGCTCGTGCAGTCCTACGGGCCCCAGATCCGCGGCGGCGAGTCGGCCGTCGTGCTGCGCCTCTCCGACACCGAGGTCGCCTACGAGGGCGACCAGACCGACGTGCTGCTCTGCTTCCGGGTCTCGGACCTGCGGCGGTTCCGCGGCACCCTGCAGCTGCACGACGACAGCCTGTTCGTGCTCGAGGAGACCGACGCGGACGCCACGCCGGACTGGCTCGGCCTGCCGAAGCGCGAGCCGCTGCGGTGGCCGTTCGCGACCTTCGAGGACGGGGTCGAGGTCGCCGGCGAGCCCAAGAACATGATGGGCCTCGCGATCCTCTGCCGCGCGCTCGACTGGAAGCCCGCGCTCGCCGAACGCGCCCTGCAGGAGCGCTTCGGCCACCGCCCGGCGGTGCTCGAGCGGAACCTCGTCACGTTCCGCAAGGCGTACGAAGCCGCCGAGAACCGCCTCGAGCCCTTCGCCCGGATCCCCGGCCACGGCGTGCCCCTCGTCGTCGAGACCGGCAACGAGGCGGTCGCCCGCGGCGCGATGGCCGCCGGACTCAAGTTCTTCGCGGGCTACCCCATCACCCCGTCGTCCGAGGTCATGGAGACGCTGATCGACGAGTTCCACACGGTCGGCGGAACGCTCGTTCAGGCCGAGGACGAGATGGCCGCGCTCGGCATGGTCATCGGCGCGAGCTTCGGCGGCGTGCCGTCCATGACCGCGACGAGCGGCCCCGGGCTCTCGCTGATGACGGAGATGATGGGCCTCTCGAGCATGGCCGAGATCCCCGCGGTCATCGTGGATTGCCAGCGGGCGGGTCCGGCCACCGGTATGCCGTCGCGCACCGAGCAGGCGGACCTGTTCCACGCCGTGTACGGCGGCCACGGCGACTTCCCGCGCGTCGCGCTCGGCGTGTTCGACGTCGTGCACGCGCGCGACGTCATGTTCCGGGCGTTCGAGCTCGCCGAGAACTACCAGCTCCCCGTCGTCGTGCTGTCGGATGCCTACCTCGCGCAGCGGCGACAGATCCGCGACGCCGTCGTGGACCGCCGCGAGGTGCCGCGCCGCTGGCGGTGGACGCCCGAGCACGCGCCGACCCGCTTCAAGCTGACGGACGCCCAGCCGACGACGCCGTTCCACGTGCCGGGCACGGCCGGCGGCACGTACCTCGCCGCGGGCATCGAGCACACCGAGAAGGGCCATCCCTCCGCGGACGCCACGGTGCACCAGCAGATGAGCGAGCGGCGCTTCCGCAAGCTCCCCGCGATCGCGATCGACACGAAGGACTGGTTCCGCACGCTCGGCCGCGACAACGCGCGCCGCGGCATCGTGGCCTGGGGCAGCACCTGGGGCATGCTCCGCGAGTGGATCGCGAGCCACCCCGACTGGCGCGTCTTCATGCCCGAGATCCTGCACCCGTTCCCGCTCGAGAGCTTCGAGGCGTGGCGGCGGGACCTCGAGGACTGCGCGGTCGTCGAGCTGAGCTACCAGGGCCAGTTCCACCACTACCTGTCGAGTCTCACCGACATGAGCCGCGTGCGCAGCCTCGCGCGCAGCGGCGGCCTTCCCCTTTCGAGCCGCGAACTCACCACGATGCTCGCCGGACCCGCGGGCGGAACGAAGGAGCACGCATGAAGCCGAAGGAATACCGCACCGAGCTCGAGCCCGTCTGGTGCACGGGCTGCGGCGACTACGGCGTGCTGAAGGGTCTGACCCAGGCGCTCGCCGACCTCGAGATCCCGCCCGAGAAGCTGGCCGTCATCTCGGGCATCGGCTGCTCCAGCCGCCTGCCGGGCTACGTCAAGGCCTACTCGTTCAACTCCATCCACGGGCGCGCGCTGCCGATCGCAAGCGGCCTGCAGATCTCGCGCCCCGAGATGACCACGGTCGTGGTCGGAGGCGACGGGGACGGCTTCAGCATCGGGCTCGGCCACATCCCGCACACCATCCGGCGCGACGTCAACCTGACCTACGCGGTGATGGACAACGGCATCTACGGTCTCACGAAGGGGCAGGCCTCCCCGACGACCGAGATGGAAGCCAAGCGCACGCGCGGCCTCGCGGGCGGCAACGAGGAGCCGCTCAACCCGGTGTTGCTCGTGCTGAGCTCCGGCGCCGGCTTCGTCGCGCGCACGCACGCCGGGAACATGCCGCACCTGAGGGCGATGTTCCGCGAAGCGATCCGCTATCCCGGCTTCGCGTTCCTGCACGTCCTCGCGGGCTGCGTCACCTACCAGCCGCGCGGCTACGCCGACGGGCTGCTCCAGCGCAGCTATTTCCTGCCCGAGGACCGCGACGCCGGCGACCTCGAGGCGGCGATGCGCCTCGCGCGCGAGGACCGCTTCCCGCTGGGCGTGATCTACCGCCGCCCGCCTGCGCCCAGGCCCGAGCCCGTGGCCGCGTCCACGGAGGCGGACGTGTGGAGCCGGGGCGACGCCGTGGAGAGCAAGCAGGACCTGCCGAGCGAGTAGCCCGCCGGCGCTCCCGAACCGGGGCCCGCGGCCGAGCGCCGCGGGCCCTTCGCGTTGCGCGGGACCGCCCGGGTGCCCCACGATGGGCGCGGACTCACGCAGCGGACCGGGGGGAGACCGCTTGGCGACGATCGAGGGCCGCGTCGGGCCCTACGAAATCCTGGGGCCGCTCGGGGCGGGCGGCATGGGCGAGGTGTTCCGC
The DNA here is from genome assembly GCA_964589945.1 of uncultured bacterium. Classification (GTDB taxonomy): domain Bacteria; phylum Eisenbacteria; class RBG-16-71-46; order RBG-16-71-46; family RBG-16-71-46; genus CAIXRL01. The sequence goes on along the minus strand of CAZPVG010000006.1, from coordinate 61,251 downwards.
GCCCGCGACACGCGGCTCGAGCGGCTCGTGGCGCTCAAAGTGCTGCCCGCGGCGTTCGCCGGCGACACCGACCGGCTGGAGCGCTTCCGCCGCGAGGCGCTCTCGCTCGCCTCGCTCAACCACCCGAATATCGCGACGATCCACGGGCTCGAGCCGCTCTCGGGCGGCGCGCTCGCGCTCGTGCTGGAGTTCGTGGCCGGCGAGACCCTGTCGGACCGGCTCGCGCGCGGGCCGCTGCCGCCCCCCGACGCGCTCACGCTGGCCCGCACGCTCGCCGAGGCGCTGGACGCCGCGCACGAGAAGGGCATCGTCCATCGCGACTTCAAGCCGGCGAACGTCATGTTCGGGGAGCACGACCGCGTCAAGGTGCTCGACTTCGGCCTCGCCAAGCGCGAGCGCGACGAGGGCGACGACGGCGTCCTCGGGTCGGCCGGCTACCTGAGCCCCGAACAGGCGCTGGGCGCCCCGCAGGACGCGCGCACCGACGTGTTCGCGTTCGGCTGCGTGCTCTACGAGTGCCTGACCGGCGCGCGCGCGTTCCCCGGCGACGACCTCGACGCCGCCGGCGCCGCGGCGCTCTACCTCGAACCCGACTGGACCGCGCTGCCCGACGGCACGCCCGCGGACCTGGCGGACCTGCTGCGCCGCTGCCTCGAGAAGGACGCCGACCTCCGCCCGCACGACGCCGGCGAGATCCTCGCGGCGCTCGCCGCCGTGGGCGCGGCCGGCGCCCCCGCGGCCCCCGCGCCCGCGCGCGTCCGGCTGCCCTCGCCGCGCACGAGCTTCGTCGGGCGCGTCGCCGAGGTCGAGCGGACCGCCGGGCGGCTGGGCGGCGAGCGTCTTGTCACGCTCACCGGCGTCGGCGGCAGCGGCAAGACCCGGCTGGCGATCCGGGCGGCGGAATCCGCCGCCGCACGCTTCCCTGCCGGGGTCGCCTTCGTGGACCTCGCCCCGCTCCCGGACGGCGAGCGCGTGACCGACACGGTCGCGCGCGCGCTCGAGCTCGCGCCGGAGGCGGGCCGCGATGCGCTCGAGACCGTGGCGGCCGCGATCGGCGACGGCGAGGCCCTGCTCGTCGTGGACAACGCCGAGCACGTGCTCGACGCCTGCGCGGAGGCCGCGGGCCGGCTGCTCGAAGCGTGCCCGCGCCTCGTGCTGCTCGTGACGAGCCGCGAGCCGCTCGGGCTGCCCGGTGAGGCCGTGACGCCGATCGGCACGCTCTCGCTGCCGCCCGCGCGCGGGCGCCCGACGGCCGCCTCGGTCGCCGGCAGCGACGCGGCGGCGCTCTTCGCCGAGCGCGCCGCGCAGGTCCGCCCGGGGTTTTCGATCACCGACGCGAACGCTCCCGCCGTCGCCGAGATCTGCCGCCGGCTCGACGGCATCCCGCTCGCGCTCGAGCTGGCCGCGGCGCGCGTGAAAGTGCTCGGCGTCGAGCAGATCGCGACGCGCCTCGACGACCGGTTCCGGCTGCTGACCGGCGGCCAGCGCACCGCGCTCCCGCGCCAGCAGACGCTCCTCGCGACGCTTCAGTGGAGCTACGACCACCTGCACGCGGACGAGCAGGAGCTGCTGCGCAGGCTCGCGGTGTTCGGCGGCGGCTGGACGCTCGAGCAGGCGGTCGCGGTCTGCGACCCGGGGGGCGACGAGTTCGACCTGCTCGACCGCCTGACGCGGCTCGTGGACAAGTCGCTCGTCGTCGTCGAGGCGGAGCACGACCCGACGCGCTACCGCTTCCTCGAGTCCGTGCGCCAGTTCGCGCTCGAGCGGCTGGCGGCCGATCCGGTCGAGCCGCAGCTGCGCGCACGCCACCTCGCGGCGTTCCTCGAGGTCGCGCGCGCGTTCGAGGCGCACGGGGCCGGCCGCTCCGACGAGCGCGAGTGGCTCGACCGGCTCGATGCCGACCACGAGAACCTGCTCGCCGCCCTGACCTGGGCGACCCGCGAGCCCGGCGGCCACGAGTCGGCGCTCGGGCTCGCGACGGCCCTGTGGCGCTACTGGTCCTCGCGCGGGTTCTACGCGCTCGCGCGCCGCTCGCTCGAGGAGGCGGTGGAAGCCGCGGGCGACGAGGCGCCGGAGCCGCTGCGGGCGCACGCTCGGGTCCGGGCGGGCGGCTTCTCGCTCTACCTCGGCGACCTCGAGCGCGCCCGCGCCCACCTCGTCGAAGCCGACCGCCTTTACGGGCGGCTCGACGACCCGAAGGGCCGCGCGCGCTCGCTGAGCGCCCTCGCGACCGTCGCGGTCTACGCCGGCGAGCTGCCCGAGGCGCGCCGGAGCTACGAGTCCAGCCGCGTGCTCTACGCCGCGCTGGGCGAGAAGCGGGGCACGGCCCTCGCCCACCAGGGCCTCGGCTACGTGGCCGGCCGGCTGGGCGAGTACGACGAGGCGCGGGTGCAGCTCGGCCACGCGCTCGAGCTGGCGCGAGAGTTCGGCGATCACCGGCTGACCGCGCACGTGCTCGTCGAGCTGGCCGAGACCTGGGCGCAGACCGGCGACGCGGAACGGGCCGCGGCGCTCGCGGCCGCGGCGCTGGGCATCGCCGTCGAGAGCGACCTGCGCTTCGAGGCCGTGGTCGCGCTCGAGGCGACCGCCCGGCTGCTCGCCCACGCCGGGCACGCGGAGGAGGCGGCGAAGCTGTACGGGGCGGCGGACGCCGCGCGCGCGGCGCTGGGATCGCCCACGCTGCCGGAGGAAAAGGAGCGGCGGGCGGCCGCCGACGCGGTGCTGGCCACGCGACTGGAGCCGGGCCGTCTCGCGGCGGCGGCTTCGGCCGGTTCCGAGCTCGAGGTGCCCGAGGCCGCGCGCGAAGCGCTGGCCGCGCTCGCCGTGTTTGGCGGGGCCAAACGCGGGTGAGGTGGTCCCATCGATGACTTTGCACTTGCCAGTATGAACGGGTCCCCATAGGCTCAATTCAGGTCGAACCCCCCAGCGTCCCGAGGCTTGCCCCCGGCTGGCGACCGCATGTCTCGCAGGCGGAATCGTCCCGTCCGCCTGCGGCTCGAACTGTAGGCCTCGCGAAAAAGCAACCCGACCTGCGGGCTCCATCACCGGGAGGTGTTCATGCCTCGAATGCGTCCACTCTTGGCGGTCGGCTGTGCGCTGCTCCTGTCGTTTGCTTCGCTCGCGCACGCCGACACGCTGCTCTTCGACTACGTCGGCTTCGATTACGAGAGCCCGGATCCCAATCCGGCGACCTTCGGTGAGATGGGAAGCGGGTACGTCGGGCTCGGCACGGTGCCGGGTCTCTTCGCGCCCCTCGTCGCCGACACGTCCGCGAACGAGTACACCTACGTGATCACCGGGCTCACGCCGACCGGAACGAGCACGGTGGGTTCGTACCTCATCGTGGACTACTCGGTCGGAACGCTCTCGATCTACGAGGACTCCAAGACCACCGGCACGACCGCCGACTACGGCATGGCGCCGCCGAACGCGACCGCGCCCTCGACCTTCACCGACGGCACGCTCTTCCTGACCGGGCAGCTGACCGGCTTCCAGTTCGTCTTCAACACGGACACGAACACCGGCAGCTACAACGCCTCGTACACCGTCACGGGCGGATCGCAGATCGTGAACTTCCCGCTCTACCAGCGGGACGGCTGGACCTTCGCCGGCACGAGCGGCAACGCCCTCAGCATTCCCGACGGCTACATCCACCAGGTGGACGGTCAGAACTTCCTCGGCCCGGTGCCCGCTCGCAGCTCGAGCTGGGGGCGCATCAAGGCCAACTACCGCTAGGAGACGACAACATGCGCATCCCCAGCCCATCGAAGTCGTTCCTTCGGGTCGGCTCGCTGCTGCTCCTCGCCGGGCTGCTCTCGGCCACGGCCGCGTTCGCGGCCGGTCCTCCCATCGACTGGGATCCCGCGTACTGCTGGCAGGACGGCGGCACGCCCTACAACCTGCCCGCGGGCGGCCAGTTCCAGATGGTCGGGAACGTCAGCGCGTTCGACGTGCCCTTCGGCGACTACAACGCCGGCGACCCGACGAAGGAGTACACGTTCTACGTCAGCGGACTGATCTCGAACGGCACCGTCACGATCGGATCGCCCGGATCACAGATCTTCGAGACCCACTATTCGGGCGGGACGTTCGTGCTCTACGAGGACAGCACGCCGGACATGGCCTACTCGCCGTTCCCGCCGAACGTCCAGAACTTCACGGACGGGACGCTCCTGCTCTCGGGGAGCTTCAGCTCGTTCGTCGTCCAGACGAACGACTTCACCGCGTACCAGACCGGCAACATCGAGGGCGCCCTCGACTGGACGGGCGGCCTGCTGGTGGATCGGACCGTCGGGTGCACCGGGCTGCTCACGGGCGGCATGACGTGGAACAGCGCGGTGGTGATCCCGGGCTATCTGTTCCGGGACGACGGCAAGATCGACCTGCAGTGCCCGACCCCGGCCGGTGGCTCCACCTGGGGACGGATCAAGTCGCTCTACCGCTGAGCCCCTGTCCTTCCGGATTCCGGACGACGCGAGCCCCGCTCCCGACGGAGCGGGGCTCGTCGCTTCGGGGCCGGGGTCAGACGCCGTACTCGGGCGCCGGCACGTCGCGGAGCCAGTGGTCGAACCAGCGGCGCAGGTGCGTCAGCCGCTGCACGCGCCGCGAGGGCGTACCGCTTCGCGAGAGCTCGTGGTTCTCGCCCGGGAATCGCACCATGACCACCGGCTTCCTCCGGTACTTCAGCGCGCGGAACATCAGCTCGCCCTGGGCGATCGGCGTGCGCCAGTCCTCCTCGCTGTGGATCACCATGAGTGGCGTTTCGATCTTCGCGACGTCGGTGCCCGGCGAGCGCCCGGCGAATTCCTTCGGGTCCTCGAACGGCGCGCGCCGGAACCAGATCGGCGTGTAGAGCGCGAAGTCGCTCGTGTACCACATGGCTGCCCAGTCCGAGACGCAGCGTTGCGTGGCCGCGGCGCGGAACCGGTTCGTCCGCGTCACGACCCAGTTCGTCAGCAGTCCGCCCCCGCTGCCCCCCGTGACCCCGAGGCGCGACTCGTCCACGTAGCCGCGGGCGACCACGGCGTCCACGGCCGCCATGAGATCCCCGTAGTCGTCCCCGGGGTAGCGGAACTGGATGCAGTTCGCGAACTCCTGCCCGTACGAGGTGCTGCCCCGCGGGTTCGTGTAGAGCACGACGTAGCCCGCGGCCGCGAGCACGCGGAACTCGTGGAAGAACGCGGTGCCGTACGGCACGTGGGGACCGCCGTGGATCTCGAGCACGAGCGGGTACTTCCGTGACGGGTCGAAGTCCGGGGGCTTGACGATCCAGCCCTGCACCCGGCGGCCGTCGAAGGAGTCGAACCAGGCCTCCTCGACCTCCCCGAGCTTCGACTCCGCCAGCAGCGTTTCGTTCGGCGCGTGAAGCTTCACGAGCCGCTTCGCCCGCACGTCGCACACCCACAGGTCGCCGGGGCTCGACGGCGAGCCCATCGTGAGCGCGACGCGCGAGCCGTCGTCGCTCGCCGACCCGCAGACGACGTCCTGCCCCGCCCCCGTCAGGTCCTCGACGCGCCGCGTCGCCGGGTCGAGCCGCGCGAGTCGCGTCGCGCCCTGCCACCCGTAGGCGAACAGGACCGCGCCGTCGTCCGCGAACGCGAGCGGCAGCGTGCCGCCGCCCCGGGGCGGGTGCTGGTCGGAAGACGTGGTCTCGCCGACCGCGAGGTCGAGCCCCTCGGTGAGCGCACGCGCCGTGCGCATCGGCCAGGCGCCTTCGAAGAGCAGCACGTCGTTCTGGTCGTACGAGCGGGGCGGCGAGGGGCGCACGCCCCCGACCGCGAGCAGCCGGCCGCCCGGTCCCTCGGCGAACGGCCCGATCGGCCCCGCGATGTCGGCCACCAGCGTCGTGCCCTCGCCGTCCACCGGCGAGGCGAGATCCGGCGGGACCGCGCACACGTCGTTGTCCTCGATCGGCTCGCCGAACCACGGCTCCTCGCGCCGGTCGGTCGCGTACAGGATCCAGCGGCCGTCGCGCGACCATGCCGGCGAGGACTCCTTGAACCGCGTGCCCGTCGTGAGCTGGCGGGGCTCGCCGCCGGCGGCGTCCACGACCCACACGTGGTCGAGGTGTTCGTGATCCACGAAGCCCTCGTTGTTCCAGCGGAACTCGGGCCGCGTCACGACGCGGCCGGGCTCGTGCTTCGGCTTCTTCCGCTCGGGCGTGTCCACGGCCGGGTTGTGGCCCGAGAGGAACGCCAGGCGCGCGCCGTCGGGCGCCCACGCGGGCGAGTTCGCGCCGCCCTTGAGCGACGTCAGCGCGCGCGGCTCGCCGCCCGAGAGCGGGAGCAGGAAGACCTGCGCGGGCTCCTCCGCGCCGGTCTTGCGCACGAAGGCGAGCGTCCGGCCGTCGGGCGCCCAGCGCGGCTGCGAGTCGCGCCCGCCGAAGGTCAGCGGCCGGGGCGACGCGGGCGGCGCGCCGTCCTCCGGCACGTCGCAGAGCCAGAGGTTCGTGCGGTACTCGTCGGCGTCGGCGTCCACGGTCACGTGCACGTACGCGACACGCGTGCCGTCGGGCGAGAGCTGCGGGTCCGCGATCCACTCGAAGCGAAGCAGGTCCTCTTCACGCATGCGGGGCGGCCTCCGGGCCGCCGGGAAGCGGGGGCGGGTGTGCGGGAACGGGAGATGCTTCGCAGGCTATCGGCCCCGCGTGCGAGGGGTCAACGCGCCCCGGCGGCCCCCTCCGCCTCGCGCAGCAGCCCCTCGAGGTCGAGCGGCTCGGTCACCATGTGCAGTCCCCCCGAGGGATCGCGGGGCCACTCCTCGCGCGGGCGGTCCCGGTAGAGCTCGACGCCGTTGCCGTCCGGGTCGGCGAGGTAGACCGCCTCGCTGACGCCGTGGTCCGCGGCACCCTGGAGCGCGACGCCGGCGGCGAGCACCCGCGTCACCGCCACCCCGAGCGAGCGCCGGTCCGGGTAGAGGATCGCGACGTGGTAGAGCCCCGTCGCGTGCGGCGGGGGCGCGGGGCCGCCGCGGCTCTCCCAGGTGTTGAGGCCGAGGTGGTGGTGGTAGCCGCCGGCGGACAGGAACGCCGCCCCCGGGCCGAAGCGCTGCGTGACCTCGAAGCCGAGCACGCCGGACCAGAACGCGACGGCGCGCTCGAGGTCGGCGACCTTCAGGTGGACGTGGCCGATGACCGTTCCGGCCGGGATCGTGTACGGGCTCTCCATGGGCTCCCCCTTCGGACGGCGCGGACCCTAGCGGAGGAGCGGCGGTCGCGCACGCTCCGTGTCCGCGCCATGACGCGCCGCCGCGAACGTGCGAGAATCCCCGGCTCCCGGAAAGGAGACGCCCCATGGAGCCCGTGAACGCCTTCGACCGCGCCACCCTGCCCCGCGAGCTGCGCCCGTTCGTGGACGAGTCCGGCCGGATCTTCCGCTGGCCCGCGAAGCAGAAGACGCAGCGGTTCGCGATCGACTACCTCGCCGGAAAGTTCGAGCCCGGCCGCGAGTACACCGAGCAGGAGGTGAACTTCCTGCTCATGGAGTGGCACACGTTCGGCGACTGGGCGATGCTCCGCCGGCTGCTCTTCGACTGGCGGCACCTCGACCGCGAGCGCGACGGCAGCCGCTACCGCCTGCGCTCCGGCGCGGCCGATCCGGACGCGACGGCCTGAGCGCGCGCGCCAGGGAAGGCGAAGTCTCCGGCGGGGCCGGGCCCTGGGTCGCGTTCGCGATCTGCACGGCCGTCTGGAGCAGCACGTTCCTCGCGATCCGGATCGGCAACGAGAGCCTGCCGCCGTTCTGGGCGGCCGGGCTGAGGCTGGTCGCCGGCGCCGTGGTGCTCTCGGTCCTCGCGCTGGCCGGACGGCTCGAGTGGCCCCGGGGCGCGGCGCTGCGGGCGGCCGCGCTGTTCGGGTTCGTGGACTTCGGCGTGAGCCTGGGCCTCCTCTACTGGGCCGAGACGGCCGTGCCCTCCTCGGTCGCCGCGATCCTGTACGCGACGATCCCGCTCTCCACCGCCGTGCTCGCGCGCGCCTTCGGCCTCGAGTCGCTGAACGCGCGGAAGGTCGCGGGCGCGCTCGTCGGGCTCGCGGGCGTCGTCGTGCTGTTCTCGGCCCAGCTCGGGGCGGACCTGCCCCCGCTCCCGCTGGCGGCGGCGTGCCTCGGGGCCGTGACCGCGGCGCTCGCCGGCGTGCTGCTCAAGCGGGCCCCCGGCGGCAGCCCGGTCGCGGTCAACGCGGTGGCGCACCTCGTCGGCGCCCCGTTCTGCCTCGCGGCCTCGCTCGCGCTCGGCGAGCCGTGGCGGCTGCCCGCCACGCCCGGCGGCTGGGGCTCGCTCGCCTACCTCGTCGTGTTCGGCTCGGTGATCGCGTTCGTGGCGTTCGCCTTCCTCGTCCAGAGGTGGCCGGTGGTGCGCACGAGCTTCATCGCGGTCCTCACGCCCGTCCTCGCCACGCTGCTCGGCGCGGCGGTCCTGCACGAGCGCCTCGGACTGCCGGCGCTCGCCGGCGCCGTCGTGGTCGTCGCCGGCGTCGCGATCGGCGTGACGACCGGACGGCCGCGTCCCGCGGGACGCTGAGGGCTCAGCCCGCGAGACCCCACGCCGCGAGCACCGCGGGCATGCGCCGCGGCTCGTTCTCGCGGCGCGCGAGGTCGCGCAGCCCCGGCGCGATCCGCTCCGCGTAGTCCGCGAGCGGCCAGTCGGCGAGGACCGTGATCTCCTCGCGATCGTCGGGGGCGTTCGCCGGGAACTTGCGCGCCACGTCGAGAACCCGGGGCGGGTCGGCCTCGCCCGGAACGCGGGCCAGGGTGCCCGCCACCGCCTCGAAGACGGCGTCGTCCGCGTCCTCGAGGCACGCGATCCAGAACTCGACCGCGGCGGCGAAGACGACGGGCGAGGGGGCGCGAAAGCCCGCGAGCCGCACGCGCGCCGCCGTGTCGAGTTTCCGCCAGGCGGCTTCGAGGATCCCGCGGAGCCGGCGGTCGCCGAAGCCGAGCAGCGCGGCCGCGAGCCCGACCCGCGTGCCCTCGTCCTCGGCGTGCTCGAGCAGCCGCAGCAGCGCCGCGGGGCCGGCGAGCGGATCGTCCCCGGCCGGCGGCACGAGCGCCGCGAACGTCGCCCCCGCGACCGCGACCGCCCGGGGCGAGGGCTCGTGGAGCAGGAACGGCATCAGCGCCAGGACGGGCGTGCCGCCCCCTTCGACCGCCGCGGCCACGCGGTCGAGCAGCTCGAGCCGGTCCTCCTCGGACGTGCGCGCGGCGAGATCGGGATAGAGCCCGGCGAGCGCGGCCGCCGCCCCGGGGTCCTGGGTGTGGCCGAAGTAGAGGCACTCCTGGAACGTCACCAGCAGCAGCGCGTCCGGGTCGAGCGCCGCGCGGCGCTCCGGGTCGCGGGCGATCCCGGCCAGCTGCGCGAGCCACGCCCCTTCGGACCCGGCGCCCGCAGGCCGCGGGCGCCCCGACGGCCGGCCGCGATAGCGTGCCATGCCTTCCTCCTCCCGGCCGTGCCGGTCCCTCCCGGTCCTTCGCGCGGCGCGCCGGGGGCTCCGTCATCCCCCGAGCGCGGGTCGCTTCCGGCCCCGAACGCGCGGCGCGGGGTGCGCTGCCTCGCACCCCGCGCCGCGGACGGCAGTGGTTCTCTCAGGCGTTCTTCTTGACGTTGCTCGCCTGCAGGCCCTTCGGGCCCTTGACGACGTCGAACTCCACGTGCTCGCCCTCGGCGAGCGTCTTGAAGCCTTCACCCACGATGGCGGAGAAGTGAACGAAGACGTCCTCGCCGCCTTCCTGGGAGATGAAGCCGAAGCCCTTCGCATCGTTGAACCACTTCACGGTACCAGTCGCCACTGCCAGCTCCTTGTGCCCGGGGGGTCACCCCAGCCGATATTCGCACGCCGGATCGCGTCCGACGCGCCATGACGCGGCCGAATACCGGCCCGATCCGCGCAAAGCAAACGGCAGCCACGGTCGAGAGAACCCCGCAGCTGCCACACCCGCTCCAGCGAGACCTTCAGCCCGGCTTCGACGCGCAGCAGTGTGCGGGCATCCGGGACGTCAGGCAAGCCGATTCGGCCACGGGCGCCCGATTCGGGCGCCCGGAGTCCGGGCACGGAACGTGCCCGGACTCCCGGTTCGGCGGCCATTTCCTACAGCTCGGAGCGATACGTGCCGGGAAATGCCCTCAGCTCGAGCTGGCGTTCGATGGGACGCGACTTTCCGGCCTGCAGGGTCACCCGGTAGTGCCCGGGCGCCGCGTATTCGGGCTGGGGCCACTCGGCGCGGGGAATCCGGTCCCGCGGCTCGCCGGGCACGAGGTCCCACACGACCCGGTGGAACCCGGCACGCCCGGGCCCGGTCAGGCGGCGCACCGTTCGCCCGGCCGAGTCGGCCACGGCGATCGTCACGCCGCCCTCGACTTCGCGGGGCAGGAAGTAGTCGAACCATGCGCCGAACGGCGGGTTCTTCCCCAGCCAGTCGGCCTGGCCCCACTTGCCCCCGAGCGGCCGCGGGTAATAGGCCCACGCCGGCCGCGGCGCCGCGAACGTGACCGTGTCGGTCGCGGCGCGCGCGCTCCAGTGCTCGAGCAGTCCGATGTCGTCGAGCACCCACAGGCTTCGCCCGTGCGTCGCCACGATCAGGTCGTGCTCGCGCGGGTGGACGGCGATGTCGTCCACCGCCACCGTCGGCAGGCCGTTCCTCCACGGCAGCCACGTGCGTCCCCGGTCGAAGGAAAGGAACAGGCCGAACTCGGTGCCGGCGAAGAGCAGGTCCGGGTTCACCGGGTCCTCGCGCACGACCTTGACCGGCGCGTCCTTCGGCAGCCCGGCGGACAGGCTCGTCCAGGTCTGGCCGAGGTCGCGGGTCACGAGCAGGTAGGGCGCGTCCACGTCCGAGCGGTGCCCGTCGATCGCGACGTAGGCCGTTCGGGCATCGTGGTGCGAGGCCTCGATGCGGCTCACGTAGAGCCCCGCGGGGACGCCCCGCAGGTTGCGCGTGACGTCGCTCCACGCCCCGCCCGCGTTCGGCGACACCCACACCTTGCCGTCGTCGGTGCCGGCCCACAGCACCCCCGCCTTCACGGGCGACTCGGCGAGCGAGACGATCGTGCAGTACTGCTCGGCCCCCGAGCCGCCGCTGGCCATCTTGCGCGGGTCCATCGTCGTGAGGTCCGGGCTCACGCGCTCCCAGCGCTCGCCGCGGTCCGTGAGGCGGAAGACGTACTGCGCACCCATCCACAGCACGGTCGGGTCGTGGGGCGAGACGAGGAACGGCGTGTTCCAGTTGAACCGGAAGTCGGGCTCCCCCTCGCCGTTCGCGGGTCGGCAGTTGCGCCGCTTCCCGCTCGCGAGGTCCACGCGCTGCAGCGCGCCGCCCTGGGACTCGTAGTAGACCGTGTCGGGATGCAGCGGGTCCACGGCGACGTGGAAGCCGTCCCCGCCGCCGAGCAGGTACCAGTCGTCGTTCATGATGCCGCCCTCGGCGCCCCCGCCGAAGTTCAGGGCCTCGAAGCGCGTGCGCGAGGGCCCGCCCCAGTTCTGGTTGTCCTGCAGCCCGCCGTAGACGCGGTAGAAGGGTTCGCGGAAGTCGTACGCCACGTTGTAGAACTCGCCGATCGCGAGGTTGTTCACGAAGCGCCACGTGGCGATCCGGTCGCGGCTCATGAAGACGCCGCCGTCGGTGCCGAGCAGCACGTTGCGGCCGTCGGACGGGTCGATCCACATCGCGTGGCAGTCCGGGTGGAGGTTGTGCGCGCCGTGCGGGTGGAACGTCGTGCCGCCGTCGTCCGACCAGAAGAGGTCGGTGCCGAGCAGGTAGACGCGCGTGCTGTCGTCGGGCTGCACGCGGATCTGGCTGAAGTAGAACCCTCGCGGCGCGAACGCGCTGATGCGCTTCCAGCTGTTCCCGGCGTCGTCGCTGCGGAACACGCCGCCGGTGCGGCTCGCGTTCTCGAACGGGCCGAGGCGGCCCCCCTCGTCGGACTCGATCACGGCGTAGACGACGTCCGGGTTCTTCCGGTACACGTCGAGCCCGATGCGGCCGGTGCGCTCCGGCAGCCCGTTCGCGAGCTTCGTCCACGAGTCCCCGCCGTCGGTGGTGCGCCAGATGCCGCCGGTGCCGGAGACGCCCGAATAGGACCAGCCGGTACGGCGCCGCGCGTACATCGCCGCGTAGAGCACCTTCGGGTTCCGCGGGTTCTGCACGAGGTCCACGGCGCCCGTCTTCGCGTCCACCCTGAGAACGAGCCGCCAGGTCTTCCCGCCGTCGCGGGTGCGAAAGACCCCCCGCTCGGCGTTCTCGCCCCAGAGCCGCCCGAGCGCCGCGACCCAGACCGTGCTGCTGTCGTCCGGGTCGCAGACGATCCGCGCGATGCACGAGGTCGCCTCGAGCCCCATGCACTGCCAGGTCGAGCCGCTGTCGAGCGAGCGGTAGATCCCCTTCCCCCACGACGAGGAGTTGCGGCTGTTCGCCTCCCCGGTCCCGGCCCAGACGAGCGCCGGGTCCTTCTGCCAGACCGCCACGGCGCCGATCGAGGCGACGGACTCCTTCTCGAAGACGGGCCTCCACGTCGTGCCGAGGTTGGTCGTGCGGAAGAGCCCTCCCGTGCCGGTGCCCACGAAGAAGTAGGAAGGGTCCTTCTCGGAGACCGCGAAGTCCGCGATGCGGCCGCCCATCGTGGCGGGCCCGATCGAGCGGAACGCGAGCTTCTGGAAGAGCCCGGCCTTCGGCTCGACCGGCTTCGGCGTCTCGGCCGCGGTCGCGGGCAGGGCGAGCGCGGCAGGCAGCAGGAACGCGCCGGCCAGGCAGGCCGGCGCGAGCCGGCCGAAACGGCGGATCATGGGGGAGCCTCCGGGGATGGGCGCCGGGGCCGTTTGCTCGCGCGCGCCCCGCGCCGGGTGGAGCGCGCAGGCTAGCACTCCGCGGCACGCCCCGGGCCGGAGCGCCGACGAGCGCCCGCGGCGCCGCCCCGGGCGCGTCAGGCGTCGGGCGCCGGGCCCCGCAGGGCGTGCGCCCGCGCGAGGAAGGCGCGGGCCCAGCGCGCCCGCCGCCCCGCCTCCCAGGCGAGGCTCGCGGGCAGGCCGGGCTCGTCGAGCAGCGCCGGCCAGAAGCCGACGTACGAGAGTCCCGCGTGCGGGTGCACGCACCAGCCGCCGAGCGCGTCGAACGGCGGCGCCTCGCGCGCCTCCGCCTCGTTGAGCATCACCGAGGTCGAGACCGCGCGCTCCGGCACCGGCTCGGCTTCGCGCGGCAGCGAGAGGGCCACGACGAGCCCCGGGCCGTAGACCGGGTGCGGCTCGGCCACGAGCAGGTGGAACAGGGCGACGCCCGCGCCGGGTCCGCTTCCGGCGGGCGCCTCGCCCGGCAGCGCGCACGGCAGCTCGGCGTGCAGCCCCGCCTCGTCCACGTGCACGAGCTTCCAGGGCGGCGGATCGGCCGCCGCCAGCGCCCCGAGGCGCCCCCGGTCGAAAGGCGCGGACTCCGCCCCGGACGCCGCGACACGCCTCCAGCCCTCGAGCAGCGGGTCCGCCGTCGCGCGCGGCGTCCCGCCCGGCGGCGCCGTGTCGGCGGGCACGCCGCCGAGCTCGCCCCCGAGCGCGGCGCGGTCGCGCTCCGCATCGGCGAGCTGGAGCAGCGCCGCGGTCGCGAGCACCGACGCGGCGCGCGGTGCGCCCCCCTCGCGGACGATCGCGCTCGCGCGCAGTGACACGGTCCGGTCGTCGCCGTTCCAGCGTAGCGCCGAGAGGCCCGGGCGCACGGCGTTCCAGCGGGCGAGCACCGCGAATCGGGTCGCGCCCCCCTCGACGCCGCGCAGCAGCGGCAGTTCGACGTGCACGCGCCACGCGGGAAGCCCCGCGACCGTGGCCGCGCCGTCGGCGAGCACGCGCTGCGAGAAGACGGCCGGCCACCACGTGAAGCCGCGCGGGCCCGGCACGCTCCATTCCCCGCCGGGCTCCAGGGTTTCGCGCAGCCGCGCGACCACCTCGAGGCCGGGGTCGGACGCCGTCACCGGCGCCCCGCACGCGGCGGGCGACGCGCCGGAACGGTCACTTCGCGCCGAGCAGCTCGACCTCGAAGATGAGCGTCGCGTTGGGCGGGATCACGCCGCCCGCGCCGCGCGCGCCGTACCCGAGGTCCGGCGGGATCGTGAGCTTGCGCTTGCCGCCCACCCGCATGCCCTTCACGCCCTCGTCCCACCCCCGGATCACCTGGCCCTGGCCGAGCGTGAACTGGAAGGGCTGGTTGCGGTCGAGCGAGCTGTCGAACTTCGTGCCGTCGGTGAGCCAGCCCGTGTAGTGCACGTTCACCGTCATGCCGGTCTCGGCCATCTTGCCGTTCCCGACGACGAGGTCCTCGAAGACGAGTCCATCCGGCAGCTTGTGCACTTCGCCGGCCGGGTTGGGCGTCGTGCTCGATTCGGTGCCCGGGGTCGCCCCGCCCTGGCCGGCGGTGTCCGGCGCGGGGCTCACGGCGCCGGAGGTCGCGCTCGAGCCGGTGTCCGAGGCCGGTGCCTCGGAGTGCGAGCCGTAGCTCCCGGCGCAGCCGGCCGAGAGGGCGGAAACGAGGAGGAGGATGCCGAATCGGGACATGGCGAAGACCCTCGGTGGGAGGTGACGCGGGAAACGGGGCGCGACCGTCCCACATCGTCCGGGCCGGGGCAAGCGGTGGCAGCGAGCGGATTTGCCCTTCAAGGGCCTCGCGCGACCTGCCGACAACCTCCGTGTTCGCGCGGGCGCCTCCCCCGGGGGAGCGGCCCGCCGCGTCGATCGCGTCCACCGCCCACGGAGTCCCGAGTGCAGATCGACAACAAGGTCGTCGCGCGCTACCTCGACGGTCGCGTCCTCAAGGGCATCACGCGGGACTTCTCGCCGAACCGCATCTCGTTCCACGTCGAGGTCGAGGGCAGCGGCGAGATCGTCGAGTTGCGCATGCGCCACCTGAAGGCGCTCTTCTTCGTGCGGTCCTTCGAGGGCGACCCCGAGCGGCAGGACCTGCGCGGCTTCGTCGAGGGGCCCGCCGAGACGGCCCAGGGCCGCAAGATCGCCGTGCGCTTCCGCGACGACGAGTTCATCTGCGGCTACACGCTCTCCTGGTCGCCCGACCGCGACGGCTTCTTCCTCTTCCCCTCCGACGCGGGCGGCAACAACCAGCGCATCTACGTGGTCTCGGGGAGCACGGACGAGATCAAGGCCGGCCCGCAGGCCGAGGTGCTCGCCCAGCGCATCCTCGCCGACGAACGCGCGCGGGGGGCCGAAGCCGCGGGAAGCCCGCCGTCGCGCCCGAGGCCCCGGCCGTCGGGCACGACGCCGCGCCCCGCGTCCTCGTCCTTCGCCCGCCCGCCCGGCACCGCCGCGCGGGGCGGGGTCCACGAGACGGGGGCCCCGAGGCCCTCGGGCACGACGCCGCGCCCTCCCGGCCTCGGCGCGCGCTCGCGCGAGGCCGATGCCGCCTGACCCCCGAAACGCCGACGCCCGCCGACGGGGGCGGGCGTTTCGCGTTTCCGGCCGCGGGACGGCTAGCGGCGCTTCTTCTTGGCCGCGGCGGTCTTCTCGGCCTTCTTGCGCGACGACTGCTTCGCGCGCTTGCGGCGCAGGCGGTGCTTGTACGAGGTCATGAGGCTCCCGATGGGCGTGGGCGCGCGCCACCACGGCACGCGGATGGGGAACTTACCCGTCGCGGCGCGGGGCTGGCAAGCGCGGCGCGATCAGTGGGGCGTGCGGCGAAGCCACTGGACGTAGGCCCACAGGGCGTCCTCGTCGCCGGGCTTCAGGTG
Source organism: uncultured bacterium (assembly GCA_964589945.1). Taxonomy (GTDB): domain Bacteria; phylum Eisenbacteria; class RBG-16-71-46; order RBG-16-71-46; family RBG-16-71-46; genus CAIXRL01. The sequence goes on along the minus strand of CAZPVG010000006.1, from coordinate 45,546 downwards.
GTCGCGGAACGCGGGCATGTGGAGTGCGGCGCGCCGGAGGAAGAACATCGCGGCCGGGTTCCTCTCGAAGCGGTCGCTCACGCCGTTCGTGATCCACTGGTGGAACTCGTCGCGATCGCGGACGAGGTCGGCGAAGTCGCGGCCGTCCCAGGACGGCACGTAGCCCTTCAGCGAACCCGGGTTCGGCTGCGCGAGACGGCCGCCGGGACCGTGGCAGCCGTTGCACCCGAGCGCCTCGGTGAGGTCGAGTCCCGCCTGAACGAGCGAGTCCTCGGGCTCCGGGTTGCCCGCCCTGGCGTTCACGTAGGCCACGAGATCGTCGAGGCCGCGCTTCCCGAAGCGGTTCCCGAACGCCGGCATCTTCAGCGCGCCGCGGTCGCGCTTCGCCTGCCAGGACTTGCTCTTCGACTTGGCCTTCGTGACCCCGTCGCGGATCCACTCGCGGATCTGCTCGTCGCTCTTCGCGAACATCATCACGTCGCCCTCGAAACCGGGCACCGTGTGGTCGGAACGGCCGTCGTTCTTCACGCCGCGGATCCCCCCGGGACCGTGGCACGTGAAGCACCCCGACTTCTGGGCGAGACGCCGGCCGCGCTCGGCGGGCGGCAGGTCGGGACGCGCCACGATGGCCCAGCCGGCGAGGGCGAGGACCATGGCGACGAGGATCAGCCGGGCGGCGGTTCGCACGTGGGAAACCGCGCCCCGGTCAGCTGATCTCGAAGTGCTTGAGGTCCACGGGGCCGTAGAGCCCGCCGCCCTGCGTGCCGAACCACTCGTTCCCGCGCCGCAGCGCCTCGGACGGGATGTCCACGACGGGCAGGCCGAGATCCTCGGTGGCGGCGACCCGCTGCGTCGTGGGCAGTGCGTAGCGCTCGCTCGCGAGGTAGTCCTCGAACTCGTCGAGCGTCCAGGCGAAGAGTGCGTCCACGTCCCAGATGAGCTGGACCTCTCGCCCGCGCAGCACGTCGGGAGGGTCGTCGGGCCCGGCCGGCCGCAGCCGGCCCACGGCGCAGCAGTCGCACCCGAACCAGAAGTCCAGGTCGCCCTCGACGACGAGGTTCTCGGCGACGCGGGCCTCGGTCGGGGCGTCGCGCCACAGATTGCCGAGCAGCTCCGAGAGCGCGAAGAGGTAGCGCAGCAGCGCCCGGGGGTCGTCCGCCGCCGCCCCCCGCACGCCGGTGGCGAGCACGCGGAGGTTGCGGATCGCCTCGAGCCGGACCCACGGGGACCGGCGGTTGGCGAGCGAGGTGAGGTTGTGCAGCCCCCCCTCGACGCGCTCGCGGACCACCGCGAGGAGCTCGTCGAAGGTGCCTCCCCCCTTGTCGAGGAACTCCACCGTCCGGCGCATCGCCTGGTTGAGCGGCAGGTAGGCGGCGCGGAGCGTGGCCCAGTCCTCCGTCAGGCGCTGCTTGGCGATGACGTCCCAATCCGCCATGGCGATCCTCCTCGCGTGGTGAGTCGGCGCCGTTCCGCGGGGACCACCGGGGCGCCAGTCGGGTTTCGCCCCAGTATAGCCAGCGTGACTCGCGAGGGTCCAACCGCCGGGGCGCAGATCGGTGGATGCGCGCGCCGCGGCCGGCGGTGTCCGCTCCGCGCAAAGTCCACCTGTTCAGTGCTCGCGCCGCGCCCCGACGGCGGGCACCTCGACGTCCACCCACCCCCCCGAGCGGCCCGAGGCGCGGACCGCGTCGAGCACCGACTGCACGGCGACCGCGTCCGCCGCGAACGACGGCTCGAGCGGCTCGCCCCGGTCCACCGCGCGGTGGAGCCCGTCCACGATCCGGCGGAAGGGCGCGAGGAGCCAGTGCTCGCCCTCCGCGCGCTCGAGGAGGCAGTCCTCGGGAATCGGCAGCTCCTCGGGCTCGCGGCCGGGAGCCAGGCGCCAGAGCCGCTCGCCACGCTCCTCGAAGCGCAGCGTCGCCTCCTCCCCCCGGATCTCGTGCTGCTCCCACCGGTACGGGGCGCACGCCGAGAGGTCCACGAGGCCGGTGGCGCCGCCCTCGAACTCGAGCTCGAACGTGCAAGCGTCGTCGGCCGTCGCGAGGGCCTCGGGCCCGCCCGTCGCGACGGGCCCCCGGCGCGGCTGGTCCACGCGGGGACCGCCGCGCACGCGGCGCGGCTCCCCGAGCACGGTGCGCAGCGCATCCACGTGGTGCGAGCCCAGGGCGCCGAGGATGCCGCCCCCCCGGGAGGCGTCCGAGAGCCACGTCGGTCCGCGGGAGGCGGGCGTGGTCCACAGCGCATAGCGCCCGAGGATCGTGCCTCGGCGCGGGCGGCCGATCGCGCCCCGCCGCACGAGCGCGCGCGCGTGGACGCGCGCCGGCAGGAAGCGGAACTCGTGGTTGATGCCCGCCACGCGCCCGGCCGCCGCCGCGGCATCGCGCATCTCCGCGGCCTGGAAGCGGTCCATGGCCGTCGGTTTCTCGCAGAGGACGTGCGCGCCTGCGGCGATCGCCGCGAGCATCATCGGATGGTGGTGCACGACCGGCGTCGCGACGCTCACGAGATCGGGCTTCTCGCGTTCGAGCAGCTCGCGCCAGTCGGTCCAGGCGCCGGGGACGCCCAGCTCGGCCGCGACGCGGGCGGTCTTCTCCCGGTCGCGGCCGGCGAGGGCGACGACCTCGAATCCCGGGTGGCTGCGGAAGCCCGGCACCTGCACGTTGCGGCCGAACGAGGTGCCGAGCACGGCGACGCGGTAGCGGTTCATGGCGGACTCCCGGGAAGGGAACGGACAGCCGGAGGCGGAGAATCGCGCCCGGCCGCCGCACGCGTCAATTGTCAGCGCTGTGGTAGCTTGCGGCGTTCCCCCTGCAGGCCGCACCCACCCCGTGAAGCGTCCGGAGGCCCGCTCCATGAAAGATACGCGCACCCGGGATCTCGCCCGCCTCATCGTGCACCACTCCACCAGCGTCCAGCCCGGCGAGGCCGTGCTCGTCGAGGCGTTCGACCTCGCCGACGGCCTCGTGCTCGACCTCGTGGACGAGATCCAGAAGGCCGGCGGCACGCCGCTCGTGTCGCTGCGCAGCAACGCCGTCATCCGCGCCCAGATCCTCGCGGCCACCGAGGATCAGCTCAGGGTCCAGGCCGACGTCGAGCTCCACCAGATGAAGGCGGTGAAGGCCTACGTCGGCATCCGCGCGTCGGCGAACGTCAGCGAGATGGCCGACGTGGCCCCGGACCGCATGGCGCTCTACCAGAGGGTCGTCGCGCAGCCGGTCCACCTCGACTACCGGGTGAACAACACGAAGTGGGTCGTGATGCGCTACCCGAACCCGGCCATGGCGCAGCTCGCGAACATGAGCACCGAGGCGTTCGAGGACTTCTACTTCCGCGTCTGCAACGTGGACTACGGCCGCATGCAGCGGGCCATCGTCCCGCTGCGCGAGCGCATGCTGAAGACCGACCGCGTGCACCTGAAGGGACCGGGCACGGACCTGAAGTTCAGCATCAAGGACCTCGGCGTGATCTCCTGCCACGGCGAACGCAACATCCCGGACGGCGAGTGCTTCACGGCGCCGGTGCGCGACTCGGTCGAGGGGACGATCCGGTACAACACGCCGTCGGTCTACCTGGGCACGACCTACGACCGGCTCGAGTTCCGGTTCGAGAAGGGCCGGATCGTCGAGGCGAAGGGCGCGCCTCAGGACAAGCTCGACGCGCTGCTCGACACCGACGACGGCGCCCGCTACGTCGGCGAGTTCTCGCTCGGGTTCAACCCGCACATCCTCACGCCGATGAAGGACACGCTCTTCGACGAGAAGATCGCGGGCTCGCTCCACTTCACGCCGGGCCAGGCCTACACGACCGCGGACAACGGCAACCGCTCGAAGATCCACTGGGACCTCGTGCTCATCCAGCGGCCCGAGTACGGCGGCGGCGAAGTCTGGTTCGACGGCGAGCTGGTCCGCAAGGACGGCCTGTTCGTGGTGAAGGACCTCGAAGGCCTGAACCCCGGCCCGCTCTCGGCCTGAGTCCCGGCGCAAGGCGACCGGCCCGTCCGCGAAGCGCCGCGGGCGGGCCGTGCCGCGTCAGCGCGGGGCGAGCAGCACGCGGGCCGTCGCCGTGACGACCGGCGAGGCCAGTCGGGCGAAGTAGATCCCCCGCGGCAGCGACCGGCCCGCGGCGTCCCGGCCGTCCCAGGGGATCAGCGTGAGTCCCGCCGGCAGGTCACGGTTCGCGAGCGTGCGCACGCGGCGACCCTCCAGGTCGAAGAGGTCCACCCGCGCCGGCGCCGCGGACGGCATCTCGATCGCCAGCGCCGGGCCCGGCCCGAGCGGCGAGGAGGTCAGCGACCGCAGCGGCGCGTGCCGGAGCATCCACTGGATGGGCTCGGGGTCGGGGTCGGGCGGCGGCGACGTCGTGTCCGGCGGGGCCGGCGCAGGCGGCTCGGGAGGCCTCGGCCCGTGGACGGTCACGATCCCGCTCTCGGCCGTGAGGTCGGAGCAGCGCACCCGGAACCGGCTCACCGAGACGGTGTCGCTGTCGGGAACCGCGGGCCAGCGGCGCGCGACCCAGGTGACGTAGCTCGTGTCGCTCCAGACCTGGGGCGAGGTCGTGAAGCCGACGCTGTCCGGGGGCACGATCGTCTCGGTGCCCGTCGAGTCCACGGCGAGGAGCTGGAGGTCGAGCCGGCCCGCCAGCGGGTTCGCGATCGTGGTCTTGAGCGTCGCGTGCTCGTTCGACCAGACGTCGGAGGACTCCCAGTCCATGCGCACGACGTGGAGGAGCGGCGGCTGGATCAGCGCGAACGTCAGCGAGTCGGTCCAGGTCATCTCGCGCATCTCGACGCGGTCGCCGTTCAGGAAGCAGAACAGCTCGTGCGTGCCGTCCTGGAAGTACTCCGAGGCGAACCACGTGCTGGTGTCGAAGCCCAGCATGGTCTGCAGGCGGCCCCGGTAGGTCCACGCCGCGGGGTCGCCCACCGGGTCCAGCGAGGTGTAGTAGCTCAGCGGCTGGCCCGCGTTGGTCGTGATGAAGAGGAACCAGGTCCCGTCGTGCTGGAAGACGTGCGGCGACTCGGTGAGCTGGTTGTAGGTGTAATTGCGCCAGGTGATGAGCAGCGGCTTCACGTCGTACCACTGCGTGAAGTCGCCGCTCGAGCCCGCCACCCCGACCACGGTCGCCAGCGAGTCCTGGTCGTACGAGGCCGTGTAGTACATCAGCCAGCCGCCGGGATGGGCCGGGTCGGGCATCACGAACGGGTCCCGGAACCCCGGCCAGGAGAGGGAGTTGTTCCAGAAGGCCCAGCTCGTCTGCGAGGCGTCGAAGATCGGCCCGCCGCCCACCCGCGTCCAGTTCCACAGGTCGGGCGAGACCGCGAGGCCCATGCGCTGCGTCTGGTTGTACGCGCCGGGCTGGACCGTGATCCCCGTGTAGAACATCCACCAGAGGCCGTCGCGCTCGAAGACGTAGGGCGCCCAGACGTGCGTGTTGTCCCAGCCCAGCGAGTCCACGTGCATCACCGGGGACTCCTGGGTCCAGTGGTACAGGTCCGTCGAGACGGCGTGGCCGAAGTCGTTCTCGGTCGAGTCGTACGGAACCGAGGTATTGTGCCGGATGAAGAAGAGGTGGTAGACCCCGTCCTTCTTCACCAGCGTGAAGTCCTTCGGCCGGATCGGGCTCCCGGGGATCATGTAGGCGGCCCGGACCGGTCCGCTCGCGAGCAGGAGCAGCAACGCCAGCACCCCGGCGAGGCAGCCGGGGCCGGTCCGTCGGAATCGTGCGAGCGGGAGACGCGGGTTCAGGGGGACCCCTCTCGGCGGTGTCGGTACAGTGCGGTGGGGCCATCCCCGGCCCGATGGCTGGCGGCCATGCGATTATCCCGGCCGCCCGCCCGGACGGTCAACAAGTCACCTCAGGAGAACGCTTGATCCACCTGCAGGGCCTACGTTTCTCGATCGGCCAGCGCGTGCTCTTCGACGGGCTGGACTGGGTCGTCGCGCCCGGGGACCGGTGCGCCCTGGTGGGCCCGAACGGCACGGGCAAGACGACCCTGCTCCGGGTCATCCTCGGCGAGTACTCGCCCGAGGCCGGGAGCCGGGTGCTCTCGCGGGGCACCCGGATCGGCTACCTGCCGCAGGAGGCGGCCGAGGACTTCTCGGGCACGGTCCTCGACCGCGCGCTGGACGCCCACCGGGCCCTGCTCGGCATGCGCGAGGAGCTGGACGAGATCCACGGCCGGCTCGCCGGCATCTCGCCGGATGACCCGGAGCTGGCGGAGCTGCTCGACCGCGCGGGCGACCTGCAGCACCACCTCGAGATGCACGCCGAGCACCGGATCGAGCCCGAGGCGCGGCGGGTGCTCGGCGGGCTGGGGTTCTCGACCGCCGACCAGGACCGGCCGCTCGCCGAGTTCTCGGGCGGCTGGCGCATGCGCGCGGCGCTCGCGGCGCTGCTGCTCGCCGACCCGACCGTGCTCATCCTGGACGAGCCCACCAACCACCTCGACCTGCCGGCCATGGAGTGGCTCGAGGACTACCTCGACGAGTTCCACGGCGGCCTCATCGTGGTCTCGCACGACCGCGTCTTCCTCGATCGCGTGGCCACCGAGGTGCGCGAGCTCGAGTACGGCCGGCTCACCGCCTACGCGATGGGCTTCACGCGCTTCCTCGAGGAGAAGGAGCTGCGCCGCGAGCAGGCCGAGGCGGCGAACGCCCAGATCGAGGCGAAGATCGGGCAGCTCAGCCGCTTCGTCGAGCGCTTCGGCGCCAAGAACACGAAGGCCGCGCAGGCCCAGAGCAAGCGCAAGCAGATCGAGCGGCTCAAGGCCGAGCGCGTCGTGATCCCGCGGCGGGCGAGCCGCATCCGGTTCTCGTTCCCCTCCCCCCCGCACTCGGGCCGGCTGCTCGTCCGGCTGCGCGACGCGACGTTCGGGTACGATCAGCGCGACGTCATCGCGCACGCGAACGTCGAGATCGCGAAGGGCGAGAAGCTCGCCATCGTCGGCCCGAACGGCGCCGGCAAGACGACGCTGCTCCGCCTGCTCGCCGGCCAGCTCGAGCCGCGCGGCGGCGAGCGCGAGGACACGCCGCTCACGCGCATGAGCTACTTCGCGCAGCACGCCGCCGAGACGCTGGACGGCACGCAGACCGTGCTCTCGGCGGTCGAGGAGGTCGCGGGCGACGCGTGGCGGCCGCGCCTGCGGAACCTGCTCGGCAGCTTCCTGTTCCATGGTGACGACGTGTTCAAGCACTGCCGGATCCTGTCGGGCGGCGAGCGGCAGCGCGTCGCGCTCGCGCGCATGCTCCTGCTGCCGACCAACCTGCTGCTGCTCGACGAGCCCACGCACCACCTCGACCTCGCGGGCAAGGAGGTGCTCGAGGGCGCGCTCGAGCAGTACCCGGGCGCGATCGTGGTCGTGACCCACGACCGCTCGCTCATGGCGCGGATCACGACGCGCGTGCTCGAGGTGCACGAGGGCCGCGTCGTGCTCTACCCGGGCGGCTACGACGACTACGAGGCCGCGCGCCTCGCGCGCAACACGGCGCCGGCGCCCACCCCGGAGCCCGTCCCGGCGGCGAAGGCGGCCGCGAAGCCGGCGGCCGGGCGCGCGCCGGCGAAGGCCGCCGTGCCCGCGGGCGCCGCCTCGCGCGAGGCCACACGGGCCGCCTCGCGCGAGGAGCGCGCCGCGCGCCAGAAGCGCGAGCGGGAGATCGCCCGGCTCGAGAAGGACATCGGGAGCCGCGAGCAGAAGATGCACGCGCTCGAGACCCAGCTCGCCGACCCGGAGCTCTACCACGACGCCGCGCGGTCGAAGTCGCTCGTCGCCGACTACGAGCGCCTGCGCGCCGAGGTCGAGTCCATGTGGCAGCGGCTCGGGGAGCTCTGAGCGCCGGCGGAGACGTGCGTCGCGGGTCCGGCGACCTGCCGGCAGGTGCCCGACCGCGGTGCGTCCGAGGAGGGCCGAAGCCAGGGAGGGCGGGAGGCCCGACTGGATGCAGCGAAAGCGAGGCAGGATGTCGAGCCGAGCGGGCCGCGGGCGGGCACCTGCCGGCAGGTCGCCGGGCCCCCTCGACGATCGCACCCGGCGCGGGAGCGTTCGGCGACGCCTGCGCCGGGCGCCGGATTGACCCCGCGGACGCCGGGGCCTAACTTGCGCGCCCTATGGCCGACGTCATCCTTCGCACCTATGTCTTCCTGGACTCGCTCCAGCCGCAGCTCGCGGCCTTCATCGGCACGACGGCGCGCGGCTTCCTGCCCGTGCCCTACGACGCCTCGATGTTCATCGAGACCGCGCCGGGCCTGATCATCAACCGCATCACCGACGTGGCCCTGAAGGCCACCCAGGCGACGCCCGCGATCATGGTGGTCGAGCGCGCGTTCGGCCTGCTCGAGATCCACCACCGCGACAAGGGCCAGGTCATGAACGCCGGCGCCGCGGTGCTCGCGCACCTCGGCGTGGACGAGCACGACCGCGTCAAGCCGCGCGTCGTCTCGGACCAGGTCATCCGCGCCGTCGAGCCCTACCACGCCCAGGTCATCAACAAGATTCGCTACGGCGACATGCTGATCGCCGGCGAGTCGCTGTTCATCCTCGAGTGCGAGCCCGCGGGCTACATCTCCTTCGCGGCCAACGAGGCCCTGAAGGCCGCCCACATCAAGCTCGTGGACGCGTCGCTGTTCGGCGCGTTCGGGCGGCTCTACCTGTCGGGCCCCGAGGCCGAGATCGACGCCTCGCGCGCCGCCGCCATCAAGGCGCTCGAGAACGTGAAGGGCAAGGCCGGAGGCGGCGGGGCGTCGCACTGAGCCCCGGCCACGCGACCCGGCCGCCGGCGACTCGGCCCGCGGCGGCGGGATCGCCGGGCGGCCGCTAGAACAGCTCCCCCTGCGGCCAGCGCTCGCGCGGCTCGACGTGCGGCAGGCCGAGGCGGCGCTTCATCTCGTTCGCGCTCGCCGGTGAGTGGCCGGCCCAGTGGTTGTTGAAGTAGCCGTAGACCTCGCGCACCTCGCCGAAGACCTTCATCAGGTCCGCTTCCCACGCGCGGAACGAATCCTCGCGGTCGATCTGGACGCGGTCGTACTTCGCGATCGCGCGCCGGTCGCCGAGCCAGCGCAGGTAGAGGAAGTCGGCCGTGACCGCGTCGGGCCGCGGCAGCTCGCGCCATTCGGTCCACGCCAGCGCGGCCCCGCGGCGGCGCAGCGCGTCGTAGACGGCCGGGTCGTGCCAGGAGGCGTGGCGGAACTCGACGGCGAGCTGCAGGCCCTCCGAGACGCCGGCGAGGAACGCCTCGAGGTCGCGCATCGTCGAGGCGTCCCGCACGAAGTCCGCCGGCATCTGCACCAGCAGCGGTCCGAGCTTCTCCCCCAGCGGGTCCATCGCCCGCGCGAACGCGTCGAAGTCCCCGGCTGCGTTCTTCAGGAGCGCGTCGTGCGTGATCGCGCGCGGCACCTTGGCGGCGAAGCGGAAGCCCGCCGGCACCGAGCGCTCCCACGAGCGTGCGATCGTGGCCTTCGGCGCGTGGTAGAAGGTCGTGTCCAGCTCGACGGTGTCGAAGACCTCGGCGTAGAACGGCAGCCGGTCCTCCTGCTTCGCGCCGGGCGGGTAGAAGACGCCCTTCCAGTCGTCGTACGACCAGCCCTGGGTGCCGAGCCGAATCGCCGGGCTCAAGGATGCGCGCCCTGCGCCGCCGACTCGTCCACGCGCTCGAGCGCGAACGCCCGCGCGCCGAGCAGGTGCGGCGCGAAGAACGCGCGGACGCGGCCCTCGTACTCGCGGCGGTGGGTGCGCCAGATCCCCGTGTGCGGGCTGTCGTCCACCGTCCAGCCCTCGGTGCCCGCGCCGGCCGCGTTCTCGAGCGCCCGCACCTGGTCGCGCCCGAAGCGGTCGCCCTTCGCGGTCTGGATGAGCAGCACGGGGCGCAGGTCCATCTCGCGCAGCGCCAGGCGCGTGTCGAGCGCCCCCAGGTCGTGGTTCGTCGCCAGCTTGCCGAGCCAGAGCGCGATCGGGGTGAGCGGCCAGGCGGGCAGGTGGAGCCGGAGCGCGAAGCCGTCCCGCACCGCCATCTCGCCGGTCGCGAACGGGCAGTCGGCGACGACGGCGGCGACCTCGGGGTGGCTGGCGGCGACCGCGAGCGCCGTCGAGGCGCCGAGCGACTCGCCGAACAGGCCGATCTTCGCGTGCGCCCACTTCGGCTGCTTTCCGATCCACCGCAGCACGGCGTCCAGGTCCTCGCGCTCGTAGGCGCCGAGCGTCGTGGGCTTGCGGCGCGTCGCGCGGGCCGAGCGGAAGTCGAGGGCGACCAGCGTGTAGCCGTCGGGCTTCAGGAAGTGGGCGTAGCGCCACACCCGCCGGTGGTCGCGCGCGTATCCCGGGCACAGCACGATCACGGCGCGGTTCGAGCCCGGCAGCACCCACGCGGTCACGTGATCGTCCTCGCCGACCGGCACGTTCACGCGCTCCGCCGCGCCGTCCAGGTTCGGCACCCCGCCCAGGTCCGCCGGGATCGCCGGGTAGAGCGCCAGCCACGCCGAGCCCGCCGCGAAGAGCACGAACGCGCTCAGGGCCAGGACGAGGGCGCGCCACACGGCGGGTCGTCAGCTCCCGATCGTGAGCCCGACGGGCCCGACGTATTCCGACTTGGGCCGGATCAGGTGGTCCTCGGCGTGCTGCTCGATGACGTGCGCGGCCCACCCGGCGGCGCGGCCGCAGGCGAAGAGCGCCACGAACGTCTCGGGCTTCAGGCCCAGCGACTGCAGCACGAGCGCGGTGAAGAACTCGACGTTCGTGCGCAGGTTGCGGCCGGGCTTCGCCTCGTCGAGCACGCGCACGATGGTCGTCTCGCACGCGCGCGCGAGGTCGAACAGGGAGCGGTCCTCGAGCTGGGCGCCGGTCATCTCGCCGGCCACGGCGCTCAGCACCTCGGCCCGCGGGTCGCGCACCTTGTACACGCGGTGCCCGAATCCCATGATCCGCTCGCCCGCGGCGAGCTTCGCGCGCACCCACGGCTCGCAGTTCTCCGCCGTGCGGATCTCCATGAGCATGTCGAGCACCGGCCCCGGCGCCCCGCCGTGGAGCGGGCCCTTGAGCGCGCCGATGGCGCCGGTGAGCGCGCTCACCATGTCGGAGCGCGTGCTGGCGATGACGCGGGCGGTGAAGGTCGAGGCGTTCATGCCGTGGTCGATCACGGTGACCCAGTAGGTGTCGAGCGCCTTCGCCGCCACGGGGTCGGGCTCCTTCCCGGTCGCCATGTAGAGGAAGTTCGCCGCGAGGGACAGGTCGGCGCGCGGCGCGATCGGCTCCTGGCCCGCGCGCAGGCGGATCCAGGTCGCCACGACCGTGGGAAAGCGTGCGACGAGCATGTTCGCGGCCGCGAGGTCGGCGGCGGGCGAGATGTCGTTCGGGTTCGCCAGGTCGAGCGAGAGCGCCGAAGCGGCCATGCGCAGCGTGTCGATGGGCGGCGCGCCCTTCGCGACCGCCTCGCGCACGATCGCGAGCGCGGCGGGCGGCAGCGCGCGCAGGGCGGACATGTCGCGATCCAGCGCGGCGGTCTCGCCGGCCGAGGGCAGCTTCCCGGTCCAGAGCAGGTGGGCGGCCTGCTCGAAGGTGGCGTGACCGGCGAGCTCCTTGAGCTCGTAGCCGCCAATGACGAGACGGCCGTTCTGGCCGTCCACGAGGCTCATGCGGGTCTGGGCCGCGACGACGCCGTCGAGGCCGCGCGGGCGCGGGGTGCTTTCGGACATGGCGGGACTCTTTTCTGCCGCGGAGGTCGGAGGTCGGGATGGAGCGACTCGAGGCCGCCAGAGTCCCATCCGGCGGCGTATGCGGCAAGCGGGCCCACGCGGCGCGAACGTGCCGGGAAGCGCCGGGCGAACGTGCCGGGGAGCGCCGCGATCCGCCGGCCGGGTGATCGAGCGCGGCCCGCTCGGCTCGGCATCCTGCCTCGCACTCGCTGCATCCAGGCTCGGCTCCCGCCCTCCATGGCTCCGCCTCGCCTCGGACGCACCGCGCTCGATCACCCGGCCGGCGGATCGCTGCCGTGGCGCGTGTGCGGGCGGTCAGCCCGCGAACGTGGCGAGGAACTCGGCGGTGTGCTGGCCCAGGGCGGGCGGCGGGTGGCGCAGGGGGCCTCGCTCGGCGTCGATGCGCCAGGGCAGCGCGAAGAGCTTCGTCTTCTCGCCGCCGGGCAGCACCGCGGGGCGCACCATGCCGCGCGTCTCGAGCGCGGGGTCGCGGACGACTTCGTCCATCTCCCGCACGGGGCCGGCCGGGACGCGGGCGGCGGCGAGGCGCGCGAGCCAGTGATCGCGGGGCGCGGAGGCGAAGACGCCGGTGAGCCAGCCCACCACCTCGTCGCGGTGGAGGACGCGCTCGGGGTTGCGGGCCCAGCGCGGGTCGGTGCCGCGCGCGGGCTCGCCGAGCGCTTCACACAGACGCGCCCACTGGCCGTCGTTGCCCACGGCGAGCACGAGCAGGCCGTCCGCGGCCGCGAACGTCTGGTAGGGGACGATCTGCGGGTGCGCGCTGCCGTGGCGGCGGGCCGGCCGGCCGGTCGAGAGCGCCGCCTGCGCCACGTTGACCATCGCGTGCACGCCGGTCTCGAACAGCGGGACGTCCAGGTGCGCGCCGCCGAGCCCGCGCAGCCGGCCCACGAGCGCGCCGAGGATCGCGGCCGCCGCGTGCGTGCCGGCAACGATGTCCACGAGCGCCACCCCCACCTTGAGCGGCGGGCCGTCGGCCTCTCCGGTCACGCTCTGGAGCCCGGTGAAGCCCTGGAGCACGGCGTCGTAGCCGGGAAGCGACGCGTAGGGTCCGTCCTGCCCGTAGCCCGTGATCGAGCAGACGACCAGCTCGGGCTTCGCTTCGCGCAGCGAGCGGGCATCCAGCCCGTACGGCTCGAGGTCGCCCGGCAGGAAGTTCTCGACCACGACGTCGGCCGCGAGCGCCGCCCGGCGGACCGCCGCGCGCTGCGGGGCGTCGCCGAAGTCCAGCGCGGCCGAGCGCTTGTTGCGGTTGACCGAGAGGAAGTACGCCGACTGCCCGCCCACGAACGGCGGGCCCCAGCCGCGGGTTTCGTCGCCCGCGCCGGGACGCTCCACCTTCCAGACGTCGGCGCCGAGGTCGCCGAGAAGCTGCGTCGCGTACGGGCCCGCGAGCACGCGCGAGAGGTCGAGGACGACGAGCCCCTCGAGCGGCAGCGTCGCGCGGCTCACCGCCCGCCCGCCGCCGGGCCCGCCGCGCGGCGGAGGGGGGCGCTCACCGGCGCTTCCGCTTCCCGCGGCGAACGGGTGGCTTCGGCGGGTAGGCGACTCCCGTGCGGGCGACCAGCGCGCCGTAGTGCTCGGGCCGGCGGTTCGAGAACATCGCGGTCAGGCGCGTGATGTACTTGTTGCGCGTGGCCGAGACGTCGAGGTCCGCGGCCGCCGCGGTCTCGCCCGCCTTCGTCGCGCGCACGAGCGGCAGGCCGCTGGGCGCTGCGATCTGGCTGCGGCCCGTGAACGGCACCGTGCCGCCGGGACGCCGGTCGGTGCCCGTACGGTTCGCGGTGACGACGTACACGCGGTTCTCGATCGCGCGCGTGAGCATGGCCTGCTGCGCGTTCGGGAAGACCAGGTTGCTCGGGTGGACGAGCACGTCGGCGCCCTTCAGCGCGAGCACGCGCGAGACCTCGGGGAAGCGCCAGTCGTAGCAGATCAGCAGGCCGACGCGCGCCGGGCCGACGCGGTGGACCTCGAGCGGCAGGTTGCCGGGCTCGAACCACTCCTGCTCGCGCTCGAACAGGTGGAGCTTGCGGTAGATCGCCCGCACGCCGCCGGGACCGACGAGCATCGCGCTGTTGAAGTAGCGGCCGCGCGCGACCTCGGCGAAGCCGGCGACGTAGTGGCGCTTCTCCTTCTTCGCCGCCCAGGCGAGCGCGCGGGCCGTGGGGCCGGTCTTCGCGTCCTCGGCGAGCGACGCGAGTTCGCTGTGGGACGAGAACACGTAGCCCGTGGACCAGAGCTCCGGAATGACGACGAGGTCGGCCTCGACGGTGGCCGCCAGCGAAAGGCCCTTCTCCAGGTTCGCCTCGGTGCGGCCGAACGACGGGCGCCCCTGCACGAATGCGACGCGGAAAGTCTTCATGGCCGCGGACCGTAGCCCGCGCGCGCGGGGCGGGCAACCGGACGACCGCGGCGGCGGCCGCGGGATCGCCGGCACCCGGCTCCACCTGCACGCGCGCCGGCCCGAAAAGAGCCCGGCGACCGGATCGGAACATCGTCCGAGTTCTCCGGTCGCCGGTGGCTGGCGGACTTGTGCGTTCCGCCTCGAGGCCCGCTTCGCGCGGGCGGTGTCCTGCTTCAGGTGCTCATCGCGCCTCGGGGCGCTCCGGGCTGCGGCTCATGCACGACCCTCCAGAAGGCCCGTCGAGAACATCGAGGGATCAGGCCACTGAAGCTCGATCGTCCGGGAATCGGGCGAGTCCAGGGGTGCCCCGGCGCTCTCCGAAAGCCCCATGCGCACCACCGCCGCGGAACTCACCAGCTGCACGTCCCGGCCGGTGAGGAGCACAAAGAACTCCCATCCCCGCTGGTTCATGAAGTCGGAAATGCGCTGCGTGGGCCTTTCGAGAGGCATCCACACCCGGCCAGAAACCGATGTTCCGTCCGACAGCCATACTTCCGCCTCCTCCTCGCGCCACGGCAGGAAGCCGCGGTTGAAAACGTCGCTCTGGAGCACGTCCGATCCGGCCGTTACCCGCGCCAGCCTGGACTTGTTGTAGAGCTGGATGAGCCCCTGCGGCCCGACGGCGACCGGCAGGAACCGCGACGCTTCATTGAGCTTCGCCAGGATCGTCTGGTGGCCCCTGCCCGCGGGATCGAGATCGAGGAACACGTGTCCCTCCGCGCACGCGGGGTCATTCGACCACAGCGTGACGGGCACGCGACGCTTGGGAATGTAGAGGTCCATCGCTGCTCTCCCCGATCGCCGGACGGGCTCTGCCGCGTGAGGCTCGCGGTGTTTCGCCCGCCGTTCCGGACTGGCCGGACGCCTGTGAAGCTCCACGGGATTCGCAGAGCAACGATGTTGCCAAGGCGCCGGCAAGGGGCCGCGGCCGCCGGAGGCGCATGAAACGCCGGGAAACGGCCGCTTTCGGCGGCCGCGCCCCGGGCCCCGGGCCGGCGCCCATTGCAGCGTGCACGGGCCCCCGCGTCCGGGCGTGCGAGGCGCGTCGCGCCCGGGCCGCGCGGGATCCTTCCGGGCCGCCGCGCGGCGGCCCGGCTCGCGGGCGGCGCGGCGGGCAGGCTAGACTGGCGCGGCGATGCTCCAGCGCGTCTCCCGAGAACCCACGCCACCACCCCGCCGGCCGCGCCCCGCCGGCCCGCCGCGACGCTTCCCGGTGGAGCCGCTGCTGCTCTTCCTCGTGGCGTTCGCGCTGCGCGCGGCCTACACGTGGCTCGCGAACGGCCGCTCGCCGGTCCCCTACGCGGACTCCGCCGACTACGACACCATCGCCTGGAACCTCGCGCGCGGCGTGGGCTTCGCGCTGGAGGGCGCCCTGGGCCCGCACGCCACGGCCTTCCGCCCGCCCGTCGTGCCGTGGCTCACGAGCCTGCTCTACCGCGTGGCCGGGCACGACTTCTTCCTCGCGCTGATGCTCCAGTGCGCGATCGGCGCGCTCGTCGCGCCCGCGATCGCCGGCTACGCGCGCTCTACGTTCGGCAGCGGCGTGGCGCGCTGGGCGGGCTGGCTCGCGGCGGCCTGCCCGCTGCTCGTCTTCTTCTCGGGGTACCTGCTCACCGAGACGACGTTCGCCCTGACGCTCGTCGTCGCGCTCCACCTCTCGTCGGAGTGGATCAAGACGCCGCGTCCCGGCCGCGCGCTCGGAGCGGGCCTCGCCTGGGGCGTGGCCGCGCTCACGCGCCCGACGGCGCTGCCGCTCCCGCTGCTCGTGATCGCCTGGGCGTGGTTCCCGCTCGGGCTGACGGTCGCGCCCCGCGACCGGACGCGGCAGGTCGCCATGCTGCTGCTCGGCGTCGCGCTGGCGGTCGGGCCGTGGACGATCCGCAACGCGGTCGAGCTCAAGGCGTTCGTGCCCGTCACGACGGGCGGCGGTCGCGCGCTCCTCGATGCGAACAACCCGCTCGTCTGGGACGATCCCGCCCGTGCGGGCGGCGCGATGAGCGTCTATCACCTCGAACCCTACGCGGCGATGTACCGGGGCCTCGACGAGGTCCAGGCGGACCGGCTCTCGAGCCGGCTCGCGCGGGAGTTCCTGGCCCGGCGCGTGGGCCAGTGGCCCGCGATGGCCGCCGCGAAGCTCGGCCGTTTCTGGCGGATCACGCGCGAGGGCGGCGGCTCGGGCACCTGGGCGCGCGAGGGCTCGCCGCTCGCCGGGCTGCTCGCGGTCGTGGACCCGCTGCTCCTCTGGTCGCTGCTCGCGTTCCCGTTCGCGATCGCGGGCGTCGTCGTGACGATGCGCGGCGGCAAGCGGCTGTTCCAGTCGCTGCCGCTCGTGGCCATCGTCTTCTTCACCGCGCTCGCCGTCGTCTACTGGGGCGCGCTGCGCATGCGCGTCCCGGTCGAGCCGCTGATCGCCCTCTACGCCGCGGTGGGCGCCGACGCGCTGGTCAAGCACCTGCGCTTCCGCCACCGCGGGCTGTCGGTCGTCGAGGGCCGCGGCACGGCGGCCTGACGGGGGCAGCGGCCGCGCCGGCGAGGCAGCCGGCGCCCGGGACGCGCGGGGAGCGCCGGTGGCGGCCCCCCGCGGGCGATGCTCCGGGCCTGGCGGCTACTCGCTCGGCTTCCCTTCGGCCCTGCGCTTCGCCTCCTCCATGGCCTTGCGGAGGGCGAGCGCCATGAGAGTGGGCTCGTTGGACGGCGGCGTGGACGAGACGATGTGCGTCCGCTCCTCGCGCCCCCCGCGCCCGCCGCGGTCCTCGCGCCGCGGGCGGTCGCCCCGCCCGCCGCGGCCCCGGCCGCCGCGCTCGCCGCGCTCGCCTCCCTCGCCCCGCTCGCCACGCGGCGCGCGCGGCTCGGGGCGCGGGCCGCCCTCGAGGCCAAGACGGATCTTGCCCTCGCGCAGCTCGATGACCTCGACCTTCAGCGGCTGGCCGACCTTGAAATGCTCCTTGAGGTCGGCTTCGCGAGGCTGGTCCGTCAGCTCGCGCGGCAGCAGGCCGCTGGCACGCGAGCCGAACTCGGGCAGGTCCACGAACAGGCCGAACGCGACGATGTTGCCCACGCGGCCCTCGACCACCTCGCCGACCTGCGGCTCGCGCGCGGGCGGCAGCGAGGCCTCGAGCGCCTGGCGCACCGAGAGCGCGATGCGACGCCGCTCGGGGTCCACCGAGAGCACGAGCACCTCGATGGTCTGGTTCTTCTTCAGCGCGTCCTTGACGCTCGCGATCCGGTGCGTGGCCGCCTCCGAGACGTGCACGAGGCCGTCGATGCCCGGGGCGAGCGAGACGAAGGCGCCGAAGTCGGTCAGGCGCACGACGGTGCCCGTGACGCGCTGCCCGGGCGTGAATCGGCTCTCCACCCCCGCCCACGGGTCCGGCGTCGCCGCCTTGATCGAGAGGGCGATGCGCGGCTTGCCGTCCTTGCCCGTTTCGACCTTGAGCACGCGGACCTTGACCTTGTCGCCCGGCTTGAGCGCCTCCTTGGGGTGGTTCGTGCGCTCGTGGCGGATCTCGGAGACGTGCACGAGGCCGTCGATCCCGCCCAGGTCCACGAACGCGCCGAAGGGCTCCAGCCGGCGCACGGTCGCCTCGCGCTCGTCGCCCGGCTGCAGCGATGCCAGCAGCTCGCGTCCCGCCGCCTCCTCGGCCTTGCGAAGGAGCTTGCGGCGCGAGACCACGACGCTGCCGCGGCCTTCCTCGATCGAGGAGACCAGGAACTCGAGCGTCTGGCCGACGTACACGCTCGGGTCGGCGCAGAAACCGCTCTCGATCTGCGAGACCGGGCAGAAGCCGCGCACGCCGCCCACGTCCACCGTGAGCCCGCCGGCGTTCGTGCCCGTCACCTTGCCCGTCACGGGAACGCCCGCGGCGCTCGCCTCGCGCACCGCCGCCAGCGCGGCGGCCCGGTCGGCCTTCGCGCTGCCCGTCTTCACGGCCTTCCCGAGCACGATCTGGTCGCCCGTCTCGACGACGTAGAGGTCGAGTTCGTCGCCCGGCACGATGCCCATCGAGCCGTCCTCGTTGCGGAACTGCGCGGTCTCCGCCACGGCTTCGCTGCGCCCCCCGAAGTCGAACAGGACGTGCTGCTCTCCGATGGAGACCGCCCTGGCGCTCACGCGCGTGCCCACCGGCAGGTTCACCTCGGCGTGCGCGGTGGCCTCGGCCCCGCTCTGGCGCTTCTCGTACTCCTCCAGGGCTTTCGCGAACTCCGCGGAGGACGCCTCGAAGTCGGCTTCGGGGTCGGTGGGTGTGGGCGTCGTCGGGGGCGTGGTCGGGTTCTCGTTCGTCATCGTGAGCCGGTCCGTGTTGGGCGTTGAAGCGAGCGTCTGCGCGGGCCCTGCGGGGGCCGTGGAACAGGAGTTTCTATCCCCGGCGCCGCCGGGCTGTCAAAGCGTCGAAGACTCTATCACGGAACGCGAACGGGCCGTTGGGCCCACCCCTGGAACGCGCCCCGGATCGTCCGCTCGGCCGGACGTCCGCGAATCGAAAAGGGGTCGTCATCCGGGACGCCCGCGGGCTCGCCGGAAGGCCACTTCCACGCGAGCACGCCGGCCACCCACAGCGGCCGGTCGATCACCGAGAGCGCCGCCTCGAAGCACGCGGCCTGCGTCGCCGCATCGGGCGCGCCCCGGCCGCCCTCCCAGGGCCGGACGGCGGCCGTGGGCAGGGCCGGGTAGCCCAGCTCGCCGACCAGCACCGGCCGATGGAAGCGCCGGGCGATGGGCGCGAGCGAAGCGAGCGCCTTCCCCGCCCCGGCGCGCAGGCGGCCCGGGTCGCGGGTCGGGGTGTCGGAGAGCGCGAAGTCGAACGTCACGTCCACCAGGTCGAGGGCGTCCCAGAACGGCACCCGGGCCACCTCGTCGGCGTTCGCCTCGTACGTGAGCGTTCCCGTGTAAATCGCTCGTATGTCGGCGATCAGCTCCCGCCATCTCTCCGGGCAGCAGGCGGTGCTGCTCGCCAGGTCGCGCCCCATGACGAGGCCGTCCAGCCGCTCGCGCTCGGCGAGGAGGGCCCAGTGGATGAGCGCCTCGCGGTACGCGGCGAAGAACCGCGGCCAGTCGGCCGGCGTGAACTCGAGGTCACCCGGCCAGCCGCGCGTCCACAGGCGGGGCGCGAGCCAGACGCGCAGCCCGAGCGCGCGGGCGCGGGCGGCCGCCTCGCAGACGGCCTCGTCGCTCTCCTCGTCGGGGCCCCCGCGCGCGCTCGGCAGCACGCGCGGCGTGTGCAGGTCGGGCACGTAGGCGACCGGCGAGAGCGACACCCAGCCGGCACCGTCCTTCTTCATCGCGGCCAGCTCGCGCGCGGCCGAGGCCGAGAGGTAGCCGAGCTCGAGGTCCACGGTGTGCGACAGGCACGCGCCGGCCATGAAGCCGTCCGACGGCCGCCACGGCCGGGGCCTCACGAGCGCGAGCGGCCCGCGGCCCTCGCGGGCCAGCGTCGAGGCCAGGCGGAGGTAGCGCGCCGCGACGGCGCCCGGGTCGGCGTGCGCCGCGCGGCAGAGGCTGTCGAGCGTGCCCGGCAGATCGGGAGCGAGCAGCGCGAGCAGGGCCGTGCGCGGGGCGCGGGCCGTCTCGAAGACGGCGCGTGCGAGCAGCGCGCGCGCGGGGGTGCGCACGAGCGGCGAGCGGAAGTTCCGATCGCGCGTCGCGGCGTCGGCCGCGGTCGGGAGCACCCGGCCGTCGTAGAGCCGCGCGATCGCGAGCGCGATCGGCTCGCCCTCGAAGCGTCCGCAGAGCCAGGCCCCCGCCGGCTCGAGGAAGCGCGATCGTTCCGAGGCACCGAGCGAGACGAGTCGCGCCGCCGCGACCGACCAGAGGTCCAGCGCCGCCCGCCCCGCGGGCAGCGCCGCGTGCGCGGCGCCCCGCTCGAGGTGCTCGGGGCGGGTGTCCCGCGTGAGCAGCCCCTTCGTCTCGAGCGAGGGGTAGAGCGTCAGCGAGAGCGGGGCCGCGCGGGCCGGGGCGCGCAGGCCGAGCGAGTCGAGCCGCGCGAGCAGCGCCACGCCGGCCGCACGCGTGCTCCGGGCGGGGGCGAGCCCTGCCGGCGCGCGCACGACCAGCGGCGCGCCGCCCTGCGCGACCAGCGTGGCCACGTAGCGCGCGCGCTCGGCCTCGCGGTCGCGGTCGAGCGCCGGGTCGTAGCGCCACGGCGCCGCCTCCGACTGCGCGAAGCGCCCGCTGCGCGCCAGCTCGCCGTCGCGGGTGATGCGCCAGTCCTCGCCCGCCGGCAGCGCGGCGCTCAGGCGGGCGGTGGCCGCGGCCGAGTTCGCCGCCGCGAGCACCAGGAACGACTTCGGCGCGAGCGGATTCGGCCAGGTGAGCACGATCGCGTCGCCCGGCTTCGCGTAGCGGGTGCCGTGCCATTCGAAGCCCGGGGCGGTGAAGCGCACGGGCAGCTCCGGTGCGAGCCGGCGCGTCCATGCGTTCTCGTCCGGCCCGCCGAGGAGCACCACCCCTCCCGCCGCCAGCTCGGCCTCCGTCGCGACCCGGTCCGCGACCACGCGGGAGGAGTCGGCGCCGTAGACGCGCAGAGCGGTCTCGTACGCGCGCGCGCGCAGCGAGGCGGTCCGCTCCGCGTCGCGCGTGCCGTAGACGAAACGGAAGCCCGGCGCCGCGGCGAGGGCGGTCTCCATGCGGGCGCGGGTGAACGGGGTCGGGCCGGGCGCCGCCGGGGCCGGGGCGGCCGCCAGCGCGAGCGCCAGCGCGAGGGGCGTGCGAAGAGCCGCCGGGGCGGTCACGACGTCAGCGCGGGATGACGCTCGCGACCTGGAAGCGGAAGGTGTACGTGCGCGGGCGGTCCTCGATCAGGAACTCGAGGTCCACGCCGAAGGTCCGGCCCGAGTAGATCGGCGCGCTCTGGTCCTCGGGAAGGATCGGCCGGTGCGGCTGCGCGTTCTCGTTGCCGGTCGTGCCGGGATCCACGAGGTCGTCCATCGAGAACACGTAGTCGCTGACCTGCTGCTGCCCCGGCACCTGCGTCTGCGCCTGCGTGCCGTAGCGGTCGCTCCAGCGCGTCGTGCTGTGGGCCACCTTGTTCATGCGCCCGTTGATGTCGAGGAACTGGCTCCGGTCCCAGTCGATCCAGACCGGTCGGCCCTGCAGGTTCTCGACCCGGAAGTAGAGCGCGGTCGGCGTCGGCCGGAAGTAGAAGGACAGGTCGCGGTCGCGGAAGTTGAAGTCCCCGCCCGGCTCGGTCTGGCGGAACTTGAACGTGTAGAGCGCGTTCGGTGAGCCGACCGTCATGCCGGCCGTGTCGGGCGCACCCTGAACGACCGCCGGCGGCGCCTTGGGAACAGGGGCCGCCTGCTCCGCCGGGGGCGACACCGCGCACCCCGCGACGATCAGCGCCGCGGCGAGCACGAGCAACTGACGCAAGTGGAGCTTCACGGTGGGCAGCCTAGCCGGGCGAATCGACTCCCGCAAGCTCCGCTTCGCTTGTGCGCGGAGGATTGCGGATGGTGAGAGCCGGCGCGGGGGAGCCTCACGACCCTGCGGATCAGGCGGCGTAGCGGCGGCGGTGGGTGCGCCCGCGGGGGAGCCGGCGGGTCTGGATCTCTCGCCAGTAGTAGCGTGCCCAGCGCTCCGGCAGCCGCACGCGGGAGGGGAACAGCCGTTCGGCCAGCACCTCGCGCACCGTCAGGCGCCGGGCACAGACGCCGGCCCGCATCGCCGGCGGGCCGTCACGCCGGCGCTCGGAGAACGACTTGAGGTAGTTGCGCCAGACGAGCGTGACCGCCAGGCGCTCGGCGGCACCCTGACGGCGCTTGGAAAACGCGATCGTTTCGCGCCGGTGGTTGGCGCCGCTGTGGCGCAGCAGCAGGTCGAGCAGGTTGACGGGAAAGAGCGGGTTGTGCGGCGTACGTGCGGCGCGCGAGGAGATCGTCCGGTGCTCGAGCCCGCGGGGGCCCAGTCGCGCCAGGGCCCGCGGGTAGTCCGGGTGCTCGTCGGTGTGCAGCACCCGCGGCTCCGCCAGCCCGTGCGGGACCACGAGGGCCAGCAGGGCGGCCACCTCGCGCTCGATCGAGCGCGGGTCCGGCCGCCCGAAGTCGGCTTCGAGCTCGGCGCGCCGGCGCTTCTGCTGCGAGGTCATCCGGCCGCTGCGGCGCAGCTCGGAGTCCGTGAACCCGTGGAAGAAATGGGACTCCCGGCCAGCCAGCAAGTGGAAGCCAGTCGGGTGGTACTGGCTGAACTCGAAGCTGACGAAGGTGTCGAGCACGAGCGGCTCGGCGGGCAGGGCACGTGGCCGCAGGCGCTCGTGGAAGAGCAGGCAGTGCCGCCCGAGGCGGGCAGCCTGGCCGGCGATGGTCTGCGGCGAACAGTCGAACTCGCGGGCGATCTGGCGCAGGGCCGAGCCGCCGACCAGGCGGTGAAAGGTGACGGCGAGCAGTTCAGGACGCCGCAGCCAGTAGGTGGTGCGGAAGGTCTGGTCGCTGAAGTGGCGCCGACAGTGACGGCACTGGTAACGCTGGACGCGGTGGGGCGACTGCTGTCGTGAGAAGAAGCCGGTGCGCACCCAGCGCCACGAAGCCGTTGGACCACGGTGAAATGGGCAGCTCGGGTTCGGGCAGAACGGTGGCGCTGCGGGGGCCTCCGTGCGTGCCATGCCGCAACCTCCTGCAAGGCCCGCGCCTCAACAATCCTCCGCGCACAACCCTCCGCTTCCGTGGCGCGGGCCGGCGCCCTGTGGGGCCAGCACGCGCTCGAGCGCCGGGCCGAGGACTCGGTCGGTGAACGCGAAGCCGGTGCGCTCGAGGGCGGCCGCGCGGACGCGCTGGCTCGCGAGCACGACCTCGTCCGCCTGGCCGCGCCCGAGCACGAGGCGCAGCGCAAAGGCCGGCGCCGGCAGGAACGCGGGTCGGCGGAGTGCCGCGCCGAGCGCGCGCGCGAACGTCGCGCAGCGTACCGGCGAGGGCGCCACGACGTTGAACGGGCCGCGCACGTCGTCGTCGACGAGCGCGTGGACCAGCGCCGCGACCGTGTCGTCGAGGGTGACCCAGCTCCACCACTGCCGGCCCGCGCCCAGCGGCCCGCCGAGCCCGAGGCGGAAGAGCGGCAGCATCGCGCCGAGGGCCCCGCCCCGCGCCGATAGCACCAGCCCGGTGCGCGGGTGCGCCACGCGGAGGCCGGCCCGCTCGGCCGGCAGCGCGGCCGCCTCCCAGGCGCGCACCAGCTCGGCGAGGAAGCCCGTGCCCGGCGACGAGGACTCGTCCAGCCACTCGTCGCCGCGGTCGCCGTAGTAGCCGACGGCCGAGGCCGAGACGAGCACGCGCGGCCGCGGCGAGAGCGCCGCGAGCGCCTCGGCCAGCTTCCGTGTCGGCCCGACGCGGCTTGCGCTCAGCACCTCGCGCCGCCGCGCGCTCCAGGGCGGGCCCGCCAGGTTCTCGCCCGCGAGGTGCACGACCGCCTCGACGCCCGAGACCGCGCGGGCGTCCAGCGCCCCCGTCGGCGGGTGCCAGGCGACCTCGCCGGGGCCCCGCGCTTCGCGCCGCACCAGGCGCAGCACCTCGTGGCCCGCGGCTTCGAGC
The DNA here is from genome assembly GCA_964589945.1 of uncultured bacterium. Classification (GTDB taxonomy): domain Bacteria; phylum Eisenbacteria; class RBG-16-71-46; order RBG-16-71-46; family RBG-16-71-46; genus CAIXRL01. The sequence continues at coordinate 21,929 of CAZPVG010000006.1, read as the reverse complement.
CTCGTGCAGAGCGGGCGGCCGATCAGGCCGCCCGCCCCGGTCACCGCGACCCTCACGAGCCGGCTTTGCGCGCCAATCCGGAGAGGGCCGACAGCAGGTCGATCGGGATCGGGAACAGCGTCGTCGAATTGTTCTCGGTGGCGATCTCGGACAGTGTCTGCAGGTAGCGCAGCTGCATCGCCGCGGGCTCCTTCGCGATCACCCCCGCCGCCTCGGCGAGGCGCGCCGCTGCCTGGAACTCGCCCTCGGCGTTGATGACCTTCGCGCGGCGCTCGCGCTCGGCCTCGGCCTGGCGGGCGATCGCGCGCTGCATCTCCTGCGGCAGGTCCACGTTCTTGACCTCGACGTTGGTCACCTTGATGCCCCAGGGCTCGGTCTGGCGGTCGATGACCTGCTGGAGGGCGAGGTTGAGCTTCTCGCGCTCGGACAGCAGCTCGTCGAGCTCCTGCTGGCCGAGGATGGATCGCAGCGTCGTCTGCGCGATCTGGCTCGTCGCGTAGAGGTAGTTCTCGACCTGTACGACGGCGTCGCGCGAGTCCACCACGCGGAAGTAGATCACGGCGTTGACCTTTACGGTCACGTTGTCGCGCGTGATGATGTCCTGCGGCGGCACGTCCATGGTGACCGTGCGCAGCCCCACCTTCACCGCGCGGTCCACGATCGGGATCAGGATCACGAGGCCGGGGCCCTTCTCGCCGATCAGGCGGCCCAGCCGGAACACGACGAGCCGCTCGTACTCGCGCACGACGCGGATCGCGTTGGCGAGGATCGAGAGCCCGATGAAGACGACGAGGACGAACAGCACGAGGAACTGCGGCATGGATCACCCCTCCCTGTGTATGCGCTTCACCGTCACCTGCAATCCCCTCATCTCGACGACCTCGATCTCGGCGCCGATCTCGATCGGCTCGTCCGCGGTCGCCTTCCAGATCTCGTCCACCAGTCGCACGACTCCGGTGCCGTCGATGCGCTCGACCACAACGCCGTGCCGCCCGACCATGCCCTTTATCCCGGTCTGGACGGAGCGCCCGAGCGCGCGCACTCCCGACCCGATCACCCACAGGAAGAACGCGACCGTGACGGCCGTTCCCGTCACCACGACGGGTAGGGACACCTGCACCGTGCCCGAACGAAACAACATCAGCGAGCCGAGCGCCAGCGAGATCGTGCCGCCGATCGCCAGCATGCCGTGGCTCACGATCTTCACTTCGGCGATCAGGAACGCCAGCCCGAGGACGACGAGCGCGACGCCGGCCACGTTGACGGGCAGCGTCGAGAGCGCGAAGAACGCGAGCAGGAGGCAGATCCCCCCCACCACGCCGGGGAGGATCGCGCCGGGGTTCTGGAGCTCGAAGATGAGGCCGTAGAAACCGAGCATCATCAGGATGTACGCCACGTTCGGGTCGGCGATGTGGCCGAGCAGCCGCTGGCGGAAGTCGGGCTCCATCCGCGTCACCGGCAGGCCCTTCAGGTGGAGCGTGCGCACGAGGTCGCCACGCCGCCAGGTCATGCCGTCGGCCTTCGCGAGGACCTCGGACTCGGTGGCGGCGATGAAGTTCACGACCGAGTCCGCGACCGCCTCGGTCTCGCTGGCCGAGATCGCCTCGCGCACCGCGCGCTCGGCCCAGCGCACGTTGCGGTGCCGCTGGGCGGCGATCGTGCGCGCGAAGGCCGCGGCGTCGTTCGTGGCCTTGCGGGCCAGCGTCGAGTCCATGGGGCCGCTCATCGAGATCGGCGTCGAGGCACCGATGTTGGTCCCCGGCGCCATCGCCGCGATGTCGCACGACATGACGATGAACACGCCCGCCGAGGCCGCGTGCGCGCCCGAGGGACTCACCCACGCGATCACGGGGACCGGGCTCGCGAGGATGCGCTGGATCATCGTCCGCATGCTCGACTCCAGCCCGCCGGGCGTGTCGATCTCCAGCATCAGCGCGGCCGCGCCGCGGCGTTCCGCCCGGTCGAGCGCGGAGCGCAGCACGTCGTCCATGATCGGCGAGACGACGCCGTCGAGCCGCACGGCGAGCACGTGCCTGCCCTCCCCACCTCCCGTCTTCGCCGTGTCGCTCGCCGCGCCCGCGCCGAGCGCGAGCAGCGCGGCGCCGAGCGCCAGGAAGGAAAGCGAAAGTGAGCGCTTCACGCCGTCACCCCCTCCACGGGGCCACGGCGCGCGAGCGCGAGCCGCCAGGCCTCCGGGTACTTGAGCCCGCTGCCGGTGTCGAAGATCACGACGCGGTCCGAGGCCTTCACCTCCCCGCTGCGGCGCAGCTGACGCAGGCCTGCGAGCGTCGCCGCGCCCTCGGGGCAGGCGAAGACGCCCTCGAGGGAGGCCATCTCGTGCATCGCGTCGAGCAGGTCCTCCTCGCTCACCGCGACGGCGGTGCCGCGGCTCTCGCGCAGCGCGGCGAGGATGAGCGTGTCCGCGAACGCGCCGGGCACGCGCAGGCCGCTCGCCACCGTGTGCGCGTTCTCCCACGGCGTCGCGCGCGGCGCGCCGGCCGCGAACGCGCGCACGACCGGCGCGCAGCCCTCGGCCTGCACCGCGACGAGGCGCGGCATCGGGCCGTCCGTCCAGCCGAGCGCGGCGAGCTCGCGGAACGCGCGCCACATGCCGACGAGCCCGGTGCCGCCGCCGGTCGGGTAGAGGATGACGTCGGGAAGCCGCCAGGAGAGCTGCTCGGCGATCTCGTAGCCGAGCGTCTTCTTGCCCTCGAGCCGGAACGGCTCCTTGAACGTCGAGACGTGCCACCACCCGGGCGCGGGGGCCCATTCGGCCACCAGGCGGCCGGCGTCGGCGATCGTGCCCTCGACGAGCCGCACCTCGGCGCCGAACGCGCGCATCTCGAGCACGAACGCCTCCGGGGTGTCCCTCGGCACCGCGACGCGGCAGGGCAGCCCGGCGGCCGCGGCGTAGGCGGCAGCCGCCGAGCCGGCATTGCCGGCGCTCGGCAGGGCGATGCCCCGGGCGCCGAACGCGACCGCGCCGTTCACGGCCATCGCGAGCCCGCGGGCCTTGAACGACTGGGTCGGGTTGCCGCTCTCCTCCTTGAGCCACAGCTCGGCGACGCCCGTCGCGTCCGCGAGCCGGCCCACCGGCAGGAGCGGCGTGCCGCCCTCGCCGAGGCGTACCGCCGGGAACTCGGGCGCGAACGGCAGCACGGCGCGATAGCGCCAGAGGTCGCTGCCGTACTCGCCGAGGCGCTCGCGCGGCACCGACGCGCGGACGCGCGCGAGGTCGTAGCGGGCGACGAGCGGCCGGCCGCACGACGGGCACGTGGTGCGCGGCCCCGAGAGGTCGCAGGCGGCGCCGCAGTCGAAACACTCCAGCGTCTCGAGCGCCGGGTTGAAACGAGCCTGCTCGGTCAAGACCGGCCTCCCGCGAGTTCGTCGCGCAGCTTGTGGAAGGAGGCCAGCCGGCGCTCGTGAACCTCGCCGCGCCCGACCGCCGCCCGCACCGCGCAGCCCGGCTCCCGGTCGTGCCGGCAATCGGCGAACCGGCAACCCCCGCGACGGGCCTGCAACTCGGGGTAATACTCCTCCAGCGAGTCGGCGTCCACCCCCCACAGCGCGAACGCCCGCACCCCCGGCGTGTCGATCAGCTCGAAGTCCGGCGCCGGCCGCAGAAGCAGCGCCGCCGTCGTCGTGTGCCGCCCCTTGCCCGTCCGCTCGTTCACCTCCGCGGCGAGCAGCTCGTGCCCCGGAGCGAGAATGTCGAGCAGCGTGCTCTTGCCGACGCCCGAGTGCCCGACGAACAGGGACCGCCGGCCCCGGCAGGCCGCCCGCAGCGCGTCCACGCCGCGTCCCGACCTCGCGCAGAGCGCGATCCCCGGGACCCCCGCGGGCTCGTAGTCGGCGAGCAGGGCCGCCGCCTCGCCCTCGGCCCCGAGGTCCGTCTTGTTCAGCGCGAGCAGCGCCGGCAGGCCGCTGTGCAGTGACTGCACCAGCACCCGGTCCACGAACCCGTGCCGGAAGTCGGGACGCTGCATCGCCGCCACGATCACGACCTGGTCGAGGTTGGCGGCCACGACCTGTTCCTCTTCGCGCTCCCCGGCGGCGCGGCGCGAGAAGGCGTTGCGGCGCGGGGCGACCGCGTCCACGACGGCGCGGCCGGTCTCCCACGTGAGCCGGACGCGGTCGCCCACCACGACGGCGTTGCCGAGCGCCTTGCGCGTGCCCATGAGCCGCCCGCGCACCGTGGCCTCGAAGGTCGTGCCGTCGTCGGCCGCCAGCGAGAGGCCGCCGAAATCCACGCGCCGGACGGTCGCTTCGGCCGGCCGCGGGGCCGGCGCGCCCTCGGGCCTGAACCCCGGGGCGGCGGGACCGAGGCTCAGTGGCTGCTCCCCCGCGGACCGCGCAGCGGGAGCGTGATCGCGAAGCGCGCACCTGCGTCCGGGGCGTTGTCGACCGTGATGCGCCCGCCGTGGTTCTCGATCGCGCGATGCGAGGTCGACAGGCCGAAGCCGTGGCCCTCGGGCTTGGTCGTGAAGAACAGCTCGAACATGTGCGGCATGTTCTGCTCGCTGATGCCGGGACCGGTGTCCGCCACGACCACGCTCGCTTCCTGCGCCCGGTCGTCGAGAGCGGTGTGCACGTGGATCGCGCGGCGCGAGGACTGCTCGGCCATCGCGTCGGCCGCGTTCACGAACAGGTTGATGAACACGCCCTGGATCTGCCCGATGTCGGCGCGGAGCTGCGGCAGCGACTCGTCCAGCTCGACCTCCCACTCCACGGTGCGGAAGCGCTTGTCCCCCTTCACGAATTCGATCGTGCTCAGCAGCAGGGCGTTCAGGTCGATCGGCTCGACGTTGACCTGGTTGCGCGTGTAGTCCATGAGGCCCTTCGCGAGGACGCCCATGCGCCGCGACTGGTCCAGGATGATCTGCGCGTGGCGCGGCGCGCTGTCGAACCGCTCCCGCTCCGCGTCCTTGAGCAGCATCTGCGCACGCGCCGTGATCGCGACGAGCTGGTTGTTCAGCTCGTGCCCGATGCCGGCCGCCAGCTCGCCCTTGGCGGCGAACCTCGCGTTGCGCAGGTTGTGCTCCTCGGCCTTCTTGAGGTCGTGGTAGCGCCGGTCGGACTGGAGCAGCATGAACAGCGGCGCGAAGAACAGCAGCACGCCCGGGTAGCCGATGGCGATGTACGAGATCACCATGAGGGGCACGAGCATGAACGACGAGGCGTCCAGCTCGAGCCGCGCGACGAACAGCCAGTCCTCGCGCATCACGCCCCACCACGGCCGGTCGCTCGACCACGCCACGGCGAGGGCCACCATGGCGCGGTTGACCGCGAAGTAGCCGAGCACGAGCGCGAGGAAAGAGAACACGAGCGCCGGGGCCGAGCCGTGCAGCAACTGCGCGCCGCCCGCGCCCACGGGCAGCGCCGCGCGCCCGCCGAGCAGCGTGAACAGCCCGCCGGCCGCCCACGAGGTGATCGTGATCTGGCCCGCGTTGAACATCGCGCGCACCCACGGCTTGCGCTGCACGAACAGGTCCGCGACGAGCGTGCTCACCGCCGCGATCCACATGCCGGGGGCCGTGCCCCAGAGCACGATGGTCGCCAGGCTCGCCGTCGAGGCGAGGCTCCAGGTGCCGGCGCCCGAGAGGTTCGGCGCCCACATCGTCTCGGACACGAGGCAGATCACCGTCCACGCGACGAAGTGGCCCCAGTCCAGGGCGAGCAGCGGCGGCACGTGCGTGCCGAGCAGCCCCAGGGCGACCACGAGCGTGGCGCCGACGTAGAGGCGCAGGCGCAGGCTCATGCGCGCACCCCCACCGGCTCGACGCCCAGGCCCGGGCGGCTGGAGAGCGTGACGGCCCCGCGCTCGCCCGGCGCGCCGTCGAACGGGTCGTCCGCGAGCAGCCAGTGGCCGTCGAGATCGAGGTAGTCGGCGAGCGGGGCGACCTGCGCGGCGGCGGAGAGCCCGAGGCTGCTCTCGACCATGGACCCGAGCAGGATCCGCAGGCCGTGCGCCCGCGCAGCATGGATCATGCGGAGCATCTCGCGGATGCCCCCCGTCTTCATGATCTTCAGGTTGAGGCCGTCCACGCGGCCGGCGAGCACGCCGACGTCCGCGAGGCGGTGGCAGCTCTCGTCGGCGAAGACGGGGATCGGGCTGCGCTCGCGCACCCGGCGCAGGCCGTCGAGGTCGCCGCGCGCGACGGGCTGCTCGACGAGCTCGATGTCGAGCGGCTCGATGCGCCGCAGCACGCGCACCGCGTCGGCGGCGGTCCACGCCGCGTTCGCGTCCACCTGCAGCCGCCCGGTGTAGCGCCGGCGGACGCGCTCGAGGTTCTCGACGTCGCCGGGCGCCCCGAGCTTGACCTTGATCGCCGGGAAGTCGAGCACGTCGTCCAGCTTGCGCTCCATCTCGGCGGGCTCCGCCATGCCGAGCGTCACGCACGAGATCGGTGCCGCCGCGGCCTCGAGGCCGAGCAGCTTCCAGACCGGCAGGCCGAGCTTCTTTCCGATCCAGTCGTGCAGCGCCATCTCGAGCGCCGCGCGCGCGGAGCCGTTCCCCATCAGCGTCGCGTCGAGCCGCGCCTCGATGGCGTCGAGGGCGAACGGGTCGTCGCCGAGCAGCTGCGCCCAGGCCTCGAGCGCGACGCGCATGGTCTCGTACGACTCGCCGTAGTAGTGCGACGCCGAGCCCTCGCCGATCCCGGTGATCCCGTCGTGCTCGACCCGCACGAGCACGTTGCGGTAGCGCTGGTGCGCCCCGTGGGCGATCCGGAACTCGTACCGCGTCCGGAGCTCGAGCGGCTCAACGACCAGGCGCACGGCTCGCTCGCTCCTCGAGGGCACGGACGACGGCGTCGGCCAGCGGGCCGGCGCCGAAACGGACGGGGTCGGTGGCGGGAAGGCCGGTCGATTGGCCGGCATGGGTCACGGCCTGGCGCGCCGCCTCCTCGGCGAGCGTGCGCGTGTTGAGCGCGACGCCCACGACGGTCGCGGGCCGCATCCAGTCGGCGGCGCGCTCGTGCTCCGTGACGAGGTCGGCCAGCGGCAGGACCGGCATCGGCTCGGCGTCCTCCGCGATCCGCAGCAGCGCCCGGCCGGCTTCGTGGCAGAGGATCATCGCCTCGGGGCACGCGCCGTGCAGCAGCGACAGCGCGACGCCCGAGTAGCCCGGGTGGACGATCGAGCCCTGCCCCTCGACGAGCACGACGTCGGCGTCCCGCGCGGCGGCGAGCACCATCTCCTCGGTGAACCCGGCGACGAAGTCCGCGGCGACGGCATCCACCGCGACGCCCTCGTCGGCGATGAAGATGCCGGTCTGCCCGGTCGCGACGAACGCCGCGCGGACGCCGCGGCGCTGCAGCTCGTCGCGGACCTCGAGCGCGGCGGTCATCTTGCCCACGTTGCAGTCGCTGCCCACGGTCAGCACGACGAGCGCGCCGGTCTCCATCGCGCGCCGCGCGGCGATCGGGCGGCGGGCGGGCGGGCGCCGCACGTCGTGCAGGCGGCCGCCGTGCGCCGCGGCCAGCGCGGCGAATTCGGGGTCGTCGCCGAGGAAGACGTGCAGCCCCGCGAAGACGTCCCAGCCGCGCGAGAGCGCGTCGGCGATCGGCGGGCGCCACGCGTGCGGCAGGCCGCCGCCCTGCGGGGCGATGCCGAGGAGCAACGCGTCGGCGCCGAGCGCGGCGGCGTCCGCGACCGAGGCGACGACGGGCGTCGCGCCCCCGAGCCCGACGCACGCTTCGGCCGTGCGGCCGGCGCGCGCGGAATCCAGGATCGCGGCGACCTCACGGGGCCGGTAGCGCAGCACTCCCACGGCCGTCTTGGCGTCGGCCGGGGTGAAGTGTCCTTCCGCCAGAAGGGCGATGCGCTTCCGCGCTCCGAGCATCCGGGATCCTCTCTTCAGCGCAGCGATTCGTAGACGTCCACGTACTTCTGCACCATCTCTTCGGCGCTGAAGCGCTCGCGCGCCACGCGCCGGCCCCGCCGGCCCATGGTACGCCGAAGCCGCTCGTTCCGGAGCAGCTTGAGCGAGGAGTCCACGTAGCCTGCAACGTTCCCGGGATCGTGGAGGAACCCCGTGGCCCCGTGTTCCACGACCTCGGGCAGCCCGCCCGCATTCGAGGCGATGACCGGCACTTCCGCGCTCATGGCCTCGAGCGCAACCAGGCCGAAGCTCTCCGAAGAGCTCGGCAGAATGAATACATCGGCAAGCGGGAGCAGCTCCTCCATGCAGTCCTGGTTTCCCAGGAAGAGCACGTCCCGGTGCACCCCCAGCTCGCGGGCCATCTGCTCGGCCCCGGGCTTCTCGGGGCCGTCCCCGACCATGACCAGCTTGGCCTGGAGCTGCTGACGAACCTCCGCAAACGCTTGAATGATGACCGGTATGTTCTTGACGGTGCGGAAGTTGGAGGCGTGCATCATGACCTTCGTGCCGGGGCCGGCCAGGCGGAGTCGCCCGGCCCTCCGGGGGGCGAAGACGACGGGGTCCACGAAGTTGTAAACGACCTCGATCGGGCGGACGGTGCCGAACGTGGCCTCGGCCCGCTGCTTGAGGAACCGGCTCACGGCCGTGACCCGGTCGCTCGACTCGATCCCGAACTGGGTGACGCGGAAGTAGGCCGGCTCCGCCCCCACGACGGTGATGTCGGTGCCGTGCAGGGTCGTGACCACCCCGAGCTGCTTCGGCAGCAGCATCTGCCGCGCGAGGTAGGCGCTCGTCGCGAAGGGCATCGCGTAGTGCACGTGCATGACGTCGAGGCCGTAGTTCTCGACGACCTCGACCATCTTCGCGGCGAGCGCGAGGTTGGACGGGGCCTCCTCGAACACCGGGTAGAACGCCGGCGCCGATTCGTGGAAGAAGATGTTCTGCTCGAACTGCCGAAGCCGGAACGGCAGGCGCGAGGCGATGAAGTGCACCTCGTAGCCGCGCTTCGCCAGCTCGAGCCCCAGCTCGCTCGCGACGACGCCGCTGCCCCCGAAGTGGGCGTAGCAGCTGATCCCGATCCGCATCTTCCGTCGCGCGCGCGCGGCGCGCCGGCGCGCCGCCGGGGACTCGCCCTTCGCCGTCCCCGCGACCCCGTGCTTCCCCTTCCGCGCCGGCGTCACGAGCGCTCCTCCCCCGCGCCGAGCAGCGCGCGCGCGTCGCGAACGGCCAGCGGGCCGCGCGAGCGGTAGCCCTCGCCGAACGTGCCGCCCGCCAGCGCGCCGTGGACCCGAGCGCGCGCCTCGACCTCGGCGAGGAAGCCGGGCCTGGTGAGGTAGGTCGGCTCGCCCGCGGCCGGGTCGAGCTGGCTCGCGTGCGCCCGCACGGCCGCCTCGCGAGCGGCCCAGACGGCGGTCACGTCCACGACGAGCGTCGGCGGCGCCGACCCGCGGTAGAGGGCGTAGAGCAGCCGCTCCGGGCGCCAGCGCTCGCCCTCGGCGGGGTACTTCGCGAGCCCGGCGAGGTAGCAGGCGCGGGTGACGAGGTGCGACGTCTCGACGTGGTCCGGGTGCGCGTCGTCGCGGTGCGGGGCCACGACCAGCGCGGGACGGTGGCGGCGCAGGCACGCGACGACCGCGGCGAGCTGCGCGCGGTCGTGGCGGTCCAGGCCGCCGTCGGGCAGTCCCAGGCACTCGCGCGAGGCCACACCCAGCGCCTTCGCCGCCGCCGCGGCCTCGCGCTCGCGCGTCGCGACGTCGCCCCGCGTGCCCAGCTCGCCGCGGGTCAGGTCCACGAGCCCGACGGCGTGGCCGTTGCGGGCGATCAGCGCCGCCAGGCCGCCGCAGCTGAGCTCGATGTCGTCGGGGTGCGCGCCGAAGAAGAGCGCCTCGCGGGCCATCAGGCCTCCAGCAGCCAGTGTTCGTTCACGCCTTCGGCGGTGCGGGCGGCGTGCGCCGTGGCGGCTTCGCAGAGCTCGGCGACCACCCCCGCGCCGCGGCGGGCCACCGGCTCGAGCACGGCGATGCGGCGCTCCTGCAGCTTGTCGCCGGGCAGCAGCACGTAGCGGAGCCGCTTCCAGGCCGGGTGCTCGCGGTCGAGGCGCGAGCGCACCTTGCCGACGAGCCCCTCGTGGAGGCGCGCGAACTGGTAGTCCACCTTGCCGCGCGCCGAGTCGACCATCTGCGGAAGGCTGGCGTCGAGCCCGCGCGAGGCCTCGCCGAAGCGCGCGAGGCCCTCGAGCGCCGCGGCGCGGGCGCGCGTCAGCTCGCCCTCGAGCGCGGCCGGCACGCGCGCGGTCGCCACGCGGGCGACGACCGCGTCGGCGCCCGTGACCACCTCCCAGGGCTCGACGCCTGCCTCGGTCGCGAGCGCGACCGCCTCGGGCGGCAGCCACGTGGCGCCGAAGCGCGGCACGGGCAGCGCCGGCTCCACGCCCACGCCCTCGAACACCTCGCGCAGCTGCCCGAGGTAGGCGATCTCGCCCGAGCCGCACGCCATCGCCACGGTCGGGAACACGCCGTCCTGCACCGCGGGCCGCATCGCCACGCTCGGGACGAGCGCGGTCTTCGGGCCCGCCGCGCGCGCCTCCGCGACGGCGAGCTTGTGCCGCCGGCCGTGCTCGACGCCGAAGACGAACGACTCGAGCGCGTGGTCGTCGAGCGGCTGCCGCCCGACCAGCTCGCGCAACCGCGCCCCCGCCGCGTGCGCCGCCGCGTGCAGCGCGTCGGCCTTCGCGAGGTAGCGCTCGAGGACGCGTCGCGCCGCGGCGCGGAACGCGGGCAGTCGCGGGTCGATCACGACCAGCCCCTGGGCCCCGAAGAGCGCGAGCTGCAGGGCGCTCATCGCCTCGCCGAGGTCGCGCGCGGTCCCGAGTGAGCGCTGCGTGATCGCCGCCGCGTCCGCCTGGCCCGGCAGTCCCTGCCAGTGGGTCCACGCCGCGGCGCTCAGCGCCGCAAGCGGCTCGACGCGGATGTTCCCGACGATCTCGCCGTCGGTGTGCGCGTCCTCGGGCAGCGCGAAGTCGTGCACGGCGAGCCCGGCGTCGGCCACGGTCGCGTGGCGGATCTCGGCGAAGTCGGAGTCCTCGCCGTGCATCCAGAAGAGAGGCACCGCGGGCACGCCCGTGCGCGTCGCGATCGAGGCCGCGAGCCCGACCGTCGAGGCCGTCTTGTGCAGCGTGTAGAGCGGGCCGCCGAGCGGCGCGGGCTGCTGGCCCGCCACCGCCGCCACGGCCTCGCCCCGGGCGAGGCGTTCGAGGTTGGCGAGGGACTCGGGCGAGGCGCCCAGCCGCCGGTGGTACTCGGTCATCTCGCGCGCGAGGTCCGGATCGAGCGGCGCCCGCTTCGCCTCGGCCAGGGCCCTGACGGCAGCCGTGTCCGTCCACAGGCGGGCGAAGCGCTCCCGGGCCATCGGACCCGAGGTGAGCAGGTCGTGGGTCAGCGCGTCGAAGAGCCGCTCGGTGGGCGTCCCGGGGCGGCCCGTGAGGCGGGCGTGGACGGCGAGGGCGCCGGCCATCAACGGCGCGGCCCCGCCGGAGGGTCGAGACGGCACGGCCGGAGCGGCCGGTGGGTACAGTGCGGGCGCATGAGCGGAGGCATCCTAGGTCGGCCCGAAGGGCGGGTCAAAAGCGGTGGGGACGGCGATTGCGATGCGGCGGAACGCTTTGCGGTTCTGCCGGAGTTGCGGTCCGTGGGAAACGGAAGCCTGCCGCCGGCGCTCCCCGCGGGCGGCCCCTCAGGTCCGCGCCGCTGTCCGGCGCGCGCGCCACTTCGGGTCGGCGTCGCGCACGCGGTGCCACGCCTCGAGGCCGGCGGCGAGCGCGCCGTCGCCCGCGCCGGCCAGGCCCGCGACCAGGGCGCGCTCGACGTCGCGCGGCTTCGCGCCCACGCGCAGCGCGCCGAGCAGGTGGCTGACGAGCTGGCGCTCCCAGCCGAGCGCGGCCAGCGCCGCGACGGTGACCAGCTCTCGCTCGCGGGCATCGAGCCCCGGGCGCGAGAGGACGCGCCCGTAACCGTGCTCGACCATCCATGTCGCGAGGTCGGGGTGCAGCGCGCTCACGGCGGGGATCAGCCGCCCGTACGCCGGACCGTAGACGCTCCGGCACAGCGCCTCGCCACGCTTCGTCCAGCGGTCCTGCCCGCCCTCGCGCGCCGGCTTCGCGCGCCCGGGCCACGTCTCGTTCAGCACGCGCAGTCCCTCGAGCGCGGCCGGGTAGCCGGCGTAGAGCATCAGCATGAGCGCAGCCTCCTCGGCGGCGGCGCGCTTCGCCCCCGCGCGCCTCGCCGCCGCCAGGTGCTTCCCGGCGGCGGCGAGGTCGCGGCGCGTCATCGCGGCGGCGTACGCACAGAGCGCGCGGATCGCGGACGCGGGTGCGGGCTTCCTTGACGGTGCCATCGGGGCCGCACACTATCGCCCGTCTTCTCGGCCATGCAACACCCCGCACACCCGAGGGCGCGCCCCGAGATGCTCGAACCCGGCATCCCCCCCGACCAGGCCACCCGCGCCGCCGCCTCGGCGGTGTGGACGTTCCCGACCATCCTCTCGAGTGCGTTCGTCGTGGCGTGGGCGGCCGAGTGCGCCCAGTTCTACATCTCGCAGGGCCTCGCGCTGGCCCTGCTGGCCTGGATTCAGGTCCTGCCGGAGTTCGCGGTCGAGGCCACGATCGCCTGGCACCAGAACGTCCCGCTCATGACGGCGAACTTCACGGGCGCGGTGCGGCTCCTGACCGGGCTCGGCTGGCCGCTCATCTGGGTCGTGTACGCGCTGGCGCGCCGCGCCCGCAACGAACCCCACTTCTTCGAGCCGATCGCGCTCGACGAGGAGCACGCCGTCGAGGTCGTGGGCCTGGTGCCCGCGCTCGTCTATTTCGTCTTCATCATCCTCAAGGGCACCCTGACCCTCGTGGACTCGGGCGTGCTGCTCGGGCTCTACGCCGCCTACCTGTGGCTCCTCCAGCGGCTGCCGCCGCGCGAGTTCGGCGAGTCCGAGGACGGCGAGCTGGTCCCGCGCATCGTGCTGGGGTTCCGCCCGCCGTGGCGTGCGCTCACGATCGCGGCGCTGTTCGTGACCGGCGGACTGATGCTCTACTACGCGGCCACGCCGTTCCTCAAGAGCATGATCGGCCTCGCGACCGTCATGGGCATCTCTCAGTTCGTGTTCGTGCAGTGGGTCGCGCCGTTTCTCTCGGAGTTCCCCGAGTTCATGACCACGACCTACTGGTCGCGCAGCCGCGGGAAGGCCGGGATGGCGCTCATGAACATGGCCTCGAGCAACATCAACCAGTGGACCGTGCTCGCCGCGATGATCCCGATCGTCTACTCGCTCTCGCTCGGGCACGTCGCGGCCGTGCCGCTCCAGGAGCACCGGGTCGAGCTGACGCTGACACTGCTGCAGGGGGCGCTGGGCGTCGTGCTGCTCGCGAACTTCAACTTCCAGGCCTACGAATCCCTGCTGCTGCTGGCGCTGTGGTTCATCCAGTTCATCCGGCCGGAGTGGCGCGAGACGATGTGCTGGGTCTACGGGGCGTGGCTGGCGATCGAGCTGGGCAGCGCCCCGTGGCGGCGCGACCGCCTCGGGGCGTTCGGCGTCTTCGCCCGCATCTGGCGGCGCGCCGGGGCGGCGCCCACCCCGTGACCGACCTGCCGACGCTGGCGCGCCTCCTGCGCGAGGCGTATTCGGGCGAGCCCTGGCACGGCGATGCGTTCCGCGACCTCGTGGTGGACGTGCCCGCCGCGCTCGCCGCGTCGAAGCCGGTGCCGGGCGCGCACTCGATCTGGGAGATCGTCCTGCACTGTGACGCGTGGATGCGCCTCCTGCGGTTGCGGCTCCTCGGCGCGCCCGACGAGTCCCCGCCGCCCGAAACCGACTGGCCGGTGGTGCACGATCCGAGCCCCGCGGCGTGGCAGGAGGCGCTCGAGAGCCTGGACGAGGCCGAGCGGCGCCTGCGCGAGATGATCCTGCAGCAGCCCGGGTCCCGCTTCGACCCGTCCGCGCGCGGGCACGACCCGCGCCTGCACGTGCAGATCCTCGGCGGGCTCGCGCACCTCGCCCACCACGGCGGGCAGGTCACGGTGCTGCGCCGCGAGATGGGCCTGCCGCCGTCCTCGCGCTGAGCGCGCTCAGGCGCGGCGCAGGCGCCGGCCGAAGCTGCGCGCGAGGTCCGCGAGGACGTGCAGCTCCTCGACGCGGGCGAGGCGCAGCGACCACCAGCAGAGCGGCAACCCGATCACGAGTCCCGCGACGACCGTCGCGAGCCGGGTCACGAGCCCCTGCCGCCAGTGCGTGCCCAGGGCGGCCAGGCCCAGCCAGAGCAGCGCCCCGACCACCACCGTGGCGACGATCACCCGCAGCAGCGTGCCGAGGATGCGGCGGCCCTCGAAGCCGCCGATGCGGCGCCGCAGCCCGATCGCGAGCTGGATCAAGTTCGCGAACGCCGCGACCGAGGCCGCGAGCGCGATGCCCCGGTGGTCGAGCCCGAGGAAGCGCAGCGGCCCGATGAGCAGCAGGTTGAGAGCGAGATTGATGCCCACCGCGGTCAGGCTGGCGTACATCGGGCGCTTCGTGTCGCCGAGGGCGTAGAACGTCCGCGAGAAGATGCCGATCGAGGCGAAGGCGGGCAGGCCGATGCAGTACATGACGAGCGCCTGGGCCGTCTTGACGGTGTCCATCCCGTGGAAGCGTCCGTGCTCGAAGAGCACGGCGATCACCGGCTGCCCCAGGACGACGAGCAGCATCGCCGCGGGCACGGTCAGCACGAGCACGAGCCGCGCCGCGGCCGAGAGCGTGGACTTGAGCGAGGGCAGGTCCTCGTTCACGGCGGCGCGCGCGAGCGCCGGCATGCTCACCGTGGCGAGCGCGATGCCGAAGACGCCGATCGGGAGCTGCATGAGCCGGAACGCGCAGTAGAGCCAGGTCACGCTGCCCTGCACGAACGACGAGGCGATGCGCGAGGCGACGATGACGTTCACGTTCGTCGCCGCGAGCCCGATCGTCGCGGGTCCCATGAGCACGGCCACGCGCCGCACCTCGGGGGGCCAGGTCGGCCATTCGAAGCGCAGGCGGAACCCGTGCCGGTAGAGGGGCGGGAGCTGGAAGGCGAACTGGATCCCGGCACCCAGCACGACGCCGACGGCCATTGCGAGGATGGGCGACTGGCCGAACGCGCGGGCCACGGGAATGAGCGCGAGCCCGAAGGCCACCATGCCGGCGTTGAGCATGGCCGGCGCCAGCGCCGGCACCCCGAACACGCCCCGCGCGTTCAGCATGCCCATGGCCACGGCGGACAGCGAGACGAGCGGCAGGAAGGGCAGCATCATGCGGAAGAGCCGCGTGGTCAGCTCGAGCTTGCCCGGCTCGGCCGCGAAGCCGCCCGCGAGCAGGTCCACGAACGGGGACGCGAACACCCAGCCGACCACGCACAGCCCGAGCAGGATGAGCAGCAGGGTGGACATGACCTGGCGGCCGACCGCCCAGGCCGCGCCGTGCCCGCGCCTCTCGTCGGCCTCCGTGAACGTCGGGATGAACGCCGCGGACATCGCGCCCTCGGCGAACAGGTCGCGGAGCATGTTCGGCACGCGGAACGCGGCGTTGAAGGCGTCGCTCGCGAAGCCGGCGCCGAAGAGCGCCGCCATGACCTGGTCGCGCACGAGGCCGAGCAGCCGCGAGAGCATCGTCGCGGCGCTGACGCGGCCGGCCTCCTTCGCGACCTGGCGGTCGGGCGGCGGCGCGGGAACCGGCGGGACGGCCGCGGGTTCGAGCCCGGTCCCGGTGCTGGTCACCCGCGGAACCCCGTGCTAGCGTGCGCCGCCATGCTCGCGCAGACGCTGCCCCCGGAAGCGGTGCTCACCCCCCTGCAGGCCGCCGTACTCGGCGCCGTGCAGGGACTGACCGAGCTCCTGCCCGTCTCGAGCAGCGCCCACCTGTACGTCGTGCCCACGCTCCTCGGTTGGAAGTACGAGGGCCTCGCCTTCGACGTCGCGCTCCACGGCGGTACGCTGCTCGCGCTCGTCATCGCGTTCTGGAACGACTGGATCACGATGCTGCGCGAGGCGTTCTCGCCCGACGCTGCCGTGGCGCGCCAGGCACGGCTGCTCTGGGCGAAGCTGGTCGTGGCGACGATCCCCGCCGCGATCGTCGGCAAGCTTTGGGCGGACCCGATCGAGAGCCGGCTGCGCCTGCTGCCGCTGCAGGCTTCGACGCTGTTCCTCTTCGGCCTGCTGCTCTGGCTCGCGGACCGCTTCGGGCCGAAGGGCGACGACGAGCGCCAGCCCACCTGGCGCGACGCCCTCGGCATGGGCTTCTCGCAGTGCCTCGCGCTGGTGCCGGGCGTCTCGCGGTCGGGCATCACGATGACCTCGGGGCGGATGACGGGCCTCTCGCGCCGGTCCTCGGCGCGCTTCTCGTTCCTGCTCGCGACGCCCATCACCCTCGGCGCGTTCCTGCTCAAGGTGAAGGACGTTCCGCACGACCTGCCCGCGGGCACCCTCGCGATCGCGGTCGTGACCGCGGCGGTCTTCGGCGTCTTCGCGATCCGGCTGCTGCTCGGCATGGTGCGGCGCACGGGATTCGGGGTCTTCTTCGCGTACCGCGCCGTCCTGGCACTCGTCGTCATCGCGTTCTGGGTGGCGGGCCGCTGAGCGGTCAGGAACCCGGCTTGCGGGTCAGCCGGTCGCGGAAGTAGCGGTTCACCCGGTCGCGCAGGTGCACCCGCGCGCGGTGCAGCCGGGACTTCACGGCGGCGACGGTGATGCCCAGCTCCTTCGACACCTGGTCGTTCGACTGTTCCATGATGTCGCGGAGCACGAAGACTTCGCGCTCGTTCTCGGGCAGGCGGTCCATCTCCCGGGTCAGGATCTCCCGCGTCTCGGTGTCGAGCAGGTTGTCGAGCGGCTGGGAGGACCAGTCCGCGATCGCGAGCGGCTCGAGGTCCTCGATGCTGCTCTGCGACTGCTCGTAGGACACGTGGCCGTCGCGGCGCTTGCGGTACTTCATCAGCGCCGCGTTCGTCGCGACGCGGTAGAGCCACGTCGAGAAGGTGGACTCCGCCTTGAACCGTGCGAGCCCGCGGAACGCCGACAGGAACGCGTCCTGTGAGGCCTCGAGCGCATCGTCCTCGTGCCGCAGGATCTTGTAGCAGAGCCGGAACACGCGGTCCTGGTAGCGCCGCACGAGCTCGTCGAACGCGCGCGAGTCCCCGTCGCGGGCGAGGTCGACGAGCCGGGCGTCCGGCAGGGCGGCGTGATCGAGGCTCATGAGGTCGGCTTTCCTCCGGGCGCGGGGCCGGCGGGTTCCGGCAAGGCCGCGGCCTTCGGGGAGAGATACACGATTTCGCCGGCGAGCACCGTGGCCGCCGGCCGGGCCGCCAGAATCCCCGCCGGAGGCTCCGAGGACAAGTCGCGGTCCCAGACCACCAGATCCCCCTCGGCGCCGGGCGCCAGGACGCCCCGGCGGCCCGCGAGCCCCGCCACGGCCGCGGCGCCCTCGGTATAGCCCGCCAGGGCCTCGTCCAGCGAGAGCCGCTCGCCGGGGTAGAACCCCTCCCCGGGAGTACCGTCGGGGCGCCGGCGTGTGACCGCGGCGTGCAGCCCCTCCCACGGCAGCGGCGGCTCCACCGGAGCGTCCGAGCCGAATGCGAAGGCCGCGCCCGTCTCGAGGAGCGAGCGCCACGGGTAGCAGCGCTCGCACCGCCTCCCCCACGCCGAGCGGGCGGCGTCCAGGTCGGAGATGCAGTGCTGGGGCTGCAGGCTGGCCGTCACGCCCAGCGCCGCGAACCGTCCCCGGTCGTCCGGGTGCAGCAGCTGGACGTGCTCGATCCGCGGCGGCAACGCTGCCGCGCGCAGCGCCGCCGCCGACGCCTCGATGGCGTCGAGGGCCCGGCGCACCGCGCGGTCGCCGATCGCGTGGATCGCGACGCCCATCCGCAGCTCCGCGGCGCGGCGCACGAGCGCGTGCAGCTCCTCCGCGGTGAGCAGGTCCATGCCCGTCCCCGGCGCGTCGTCCCACGGCTCGAGGAGGGCGGCCGTGCGCGATCCGAGCGTGCCGTCGGCGAACACCTTGAGGGCGCCGATCCGGAACCAGTCGTCGCCCGTGCCGCTGACGCGCCCCGCCGCGGCGAGCGCTTCCATCTGCTCGGGCCCGAAGTGCTGGAGCACGCGGAGGCGGCGGCGGCCGGCCAGCGCGGCCGTGCGCGCGAAGTCGGCGTCGTTGCGCTGGTAGTCGTGGATGGAGGTGATCCCCGCCGCGTGCAGCACCGCGGCCGCCTCGTCGAGGATCGCTTCGGACGGCGCGGGACCCGCTTCCGCCTCGAGCGCCGCGAACGCGCGCACGGCATTCTCCCGGGCGACGCCCGTGGGCTCGCCCGACGCGTCGCGCTCGAAGACGGCCTCGGAGGTGTCGGGCGTCGCGCGCGAGACGCCCGCCCGGCGCAGCGCCGCGGAGTTGACCCACAGCGCGTGGAAGTCGTGGCTGTGGAGCAGCACGGGCCGCTCCGGCGCCAGAGCGTCGAGCGCCTCGCGGTGGGGCGGCGCCTCCCAGCCGGCCGAGTCCCAGCAGCGCCCGAGGAGCGGCTGCGGGCCGGGGTCGGCCGCGAGCGCCGCCGCGACGCGCGCGAGCGCCTCCGCGCGCGTAGTCGCGCCCCGCAGGTCCGGCTGGCGCAGCGAGCAGGCCCAGGGCACGAAGTGCAGGTGCGCGTCGGCCAGCCCCGGCGTCACGGTCGCGCCGCGCGCATCGAGCCGCCCGGCTCCGGCCGCCCGCGCCGAAAGCTCGGCTTCGCGTCCGATCGCGACGATGCGCCCGCCGGCGACCAGCACGGCGTCGGCCCCCGGGAACCGCCCGGCGGGCCAGGGACGGGCGCGAACGACGAGCAGGGCGGGCGCGCTCACGGCTCGCGCGGTCCCACGGTGTTCTCGAGCACGCCGACACCCTCGAGCTCGAGCTCGATCCGGTCGCCCGGCTCGAGCGGCGCGATGCCCGCCGGCGTGCCCGTGGCGATCACGTCGCCGGGCTCGAGGGTCAGGTGCCGCGAGACGAAGGCCACAAGGAAGGCCGGCCCGAAGTGCATGGCCGAGGTGCGGGTCCGCTGGCGCGCCTCGCCGTTCACGCGCAGCTCGAGCCCGAGGTCGAGCGGCGAGAGCCCGAGCGCGATCACCGGGCCGAAGGGCGCGAACGTGTCGTGGCCCTTCGCGCGTGTCCACTGGTTGTCGCCCTTCTGCCAGTTGCGCGCCGAGACGTCGTTGAACGCGGTCACGCCCGCGACGTGCGCCAGCGCCGCGGACTCGGCCACCGCGCTCGCGCGCCGCCCGATCACGAGCGCCATCTCGCCCTCGGGATCGAGGCGCGTGACGCCCGCGGGATAGCGGATGGTCCCGCCCGGCGCGAGGACGCTGCTCGGCGGCTTCAGGAACAGCAGCGGCTCCTTCGGCGGCTCCTGGGTGCCCGGCAGCACGGTGAGGCTCTCGCGGACGTGCTCGACGTAGTTGAGCCCCACGCAGACGATCTTCGTGGGCTCGCACGGCGCGAGGCGCTCGGCGCGGGTGGCATCGTCGGCATCGCCTGTCGGCTCGCCGCCCTGCCAGGGGGCGGCGCTCAGGCGGCGGAGGCGCGCGCCCTCGAGCAGGCCGTAATGGATCGAGCCCTCGAGCCGGTAGCGCGCGAGCAGGGGAGTCGGGTGGCGGTCCAAGCGTCGGGCAGCATAGCCTAACTTCGCGCCCCGAAAAAAAAGAGGCACCCGTGCTTCGCGTGACGCGGTCACCGGGGGCACCCCTGAAACGACGGCACGTCCACTTCGCTTCCAAGGGGTGGCAGAGATCGCTGGTGCACGGCGAAGACAGGACGCCTCTGAAGCGCAGTTATGCCGCGCCGTCCGGGAATGGTCAAGGCGAAATTCTCGGGGCCGGCGCGGGCCGCAACGCCCCCCGGTCGGGCCTGCGGCCCGCCCGAACGGCGTCCGAACCGGACGCCCGACCGGCGCGTCCTCACGAGGCGCAGGGGCTGCACGGCGAGCCGTTCACGGGGGAAACGCGGGGTTTGACGCTCCCATGGGCCGTTGCTAGCGTGCCGCCTCCATGAGCCCCAAAATGCGCGGTACGCGTGGCCGTACGCCGGCCCAGAACCTGATTCGACGCCTCGAGAAACGCACGGCCCGCCTCGGTGTTATCGGCCTGGGCTACGTGGGACTGCCGCTCGCCGTGGAGCTGGCCCAGGCCGGCTTCGAGGTCTTTGGGGTGGACATCGACGAGGGCCGGGTCCGGCAGCTGAACCGGGGCCGGTCCTACATCCAGGACGTCGCCACGGCCGACCTCCGGGCGCTGGTGCGCCAGGGCCGTTTCCACGCCTCCACCGACTTCTCGGTGCTGCGCCGCTGCGACACGGTCAACATCTGCGTGCCGACCCCGCTCTCGAAGCAGCGCGACCCGGATGTCTCCTACATCGTGGCCGCGGCGGAGCAGGTGAAGAAGTACCTGCACCGGGGCATGCTCGTGATCCTCGAGAGCACGACCTATCCCGGCACGACCGACGAGCTGCTGTTGCCGATGTTCACGCGGCCCGGTTTCCGGGTCGGCCGCGACTTCTTCCTTGCCTTCTCGCCCGAGCGCGTGGATCCGGGCAACCCGGACTTCCAGACGCGCAACATCCCGAAGGTCGTCGGCGGCGTGACCCCCGACTGCACCACGGCCGCCGTGAAGCTCTACCAGCAGCGCCTCGACAAGGTCGTGCCAGTCTCGTCCACGCAGGTGGCCGAGATGGTGAAGCTGCTCGAGAACACGTTCCGCAGCGTGAACATCGGCCTCGTGAACGAGCTGGCGCTCATGTGCAGCCGGCTCAAGATCGACGTCTGGGAGGTCATCTCGGCCGCCGCGACGAAGCCGTTCGGCTTCATGCCGTTCTACCCGGGCCCCGGGCTCGGCGGGCACTGCATCCCGATCGACCCCTTCTACCTCTCCTGGAAGGCGCGAGCGAGCGGGTTCGAGGCGCGGTTCATCGAGCTGGCCGGGCACGTCAACGGCCACATGCCGGACCACGTGATCGAGCTCGTCGTCGAGGCGCTGAACCGCCGCGGCCACGCGCTGCGCGGCTCGAAGGTGCTCGTGCTCGGCGTGGCCTACAAGGCGGACATCGACGATGTCCGCGAGAGCCCGTCGCTCGACATCATGGAGAAGCTCCGAGAGCGCGGCGCGAAGATCGAGTACTGCGACCCGTACGTGTCCTCGATCCGCTTCGCCGGCGGCGTCATGAAGAGCGTGCCGTTCACGGCCTCGAGCCTGCGCCGGTACGACTGCGCCGTCATCGCGACCGCGCACCGGGCCTTCAACTACACGAAGGTGCTCGCCTGGTCGAAGGCGATCGTGGACACGCGCAACGCTCTCAAGGGCCGTCGCTCCCCGAAGATCGTCCGTCTGTAGCGGGTGCCGTACGCGAAGCGGCCCACCGCGCCCCGCGGTGGGCCGCTTCGCTTTCGGGCCCCGCCGACCGCGCACGCGAACGGGCGGCGAAGGGTCGCCCCCCCGCCGCCCGTCGCACGCCGTCCCGTCGGCCGTCAGTTGACGACTTCGAAGTCCGCGTCCACGGCCCCGTCGCCCCCGCCACCCTTCTTCTTCGGCTGCTCCTCCGGCGGCGCCTCGCCGCCCGTCCCCGCGCCCGGGGGCGGTCCGGCCTGCTCGTAGAGCTTCGCGGCCGCCGCGTGCAGCGCCTGCTGCAGCGCCTCGGTAGCCGAGCCGATCGCCGCGGCGTCCTCGCCCTTGAGGGCCTCCTTCACGGCCGAGGCCTTCGCCTCGATGTCCGCCTTGAGCGACGCGTCGAACTTGTCGCCGTTCTCCTTGAGCTGCTTGTCGGCCTCGTAGACGAGCGTGTCCGCCCGGTTGCGCGCCTCGACCGCCTCCTTGCGCTTGCGGTCCTCGTCGGCGTGCGACTCGGCGTCCTTCACCATGTCCTTGATCTCGGTCTCGCTCAGGCCGCTCGACGCTTCGATGCGGATGCTCTGCTCCTTGTTCGTCGCGCGGTCCTTTGCCGAGACGTGCAGGATGCCGTTGGCGTCGATGTCGAACGTGACCTC